>PLWZ01000061.1 GCA_003151235.1 Acidimicrobiaceae bacterium | reverse complement strand
CGTTCGCGGCTTTGCCCCAGGGTAAACCCTGGTTCGTCGCTCCACTTGCATGTATGAGGTACGCCGCCAGCGTTCGTCCTGAGCCAGGATCAAACTCTCCATCGAGACCTTCGCTCGGCCCCGAAGGACCTCCCGAAAATCGAAGAGCCAGCCGAGATGACTCGTCTCGACTGACCAGCAGGTGAATCCTCCGAAGAAGACCCACCCACCATTGATTTATTGCTTTGACAGTCAGCTCTGGCCGC
This sequence comes from Acidimicrobiaceae bacterium, assembly GCA_003151235.1. Lineage (GTDB taxonomy): Bacteria > Actinomycetota > Acidimicrobiia > Acidimicrobiales > RAAP-2 > Palsa-461. The sequence goes on along the minus strand of PLWZ01000061.1, from coordinate 60,113 downwards.
GCCGAAGCACGCCCAGTGCTGCCCGCACTGGCTTTTGGCTCTCGCTCTTCCGTTTTCAAGGAACGACCGGGGCACCCACCAAAGGCGTTGGTGCCTCCGTCCCGAGGTCGAACGGGCGACGAATCGCTCCGACCGAGGATCTCGGTACCCCGCCGCCCGTCGGCCTCCGACGGGGCCAGACAGGTAGACGGCGGGAGGTGCATGGTATCAGTGCCTGAGACCAGCGTCAAAGGGCCCCCCACGCAGGACCGGGCCATCGTAGCGGGCCTAACATCAAAGCCAACGCTGACGCATCGAGCGGGAGGCAGCCATGGGCGACCGTTATTCGAAGATCTACATAGGCGGGGCGTGGGTCGATTCGGAGGGTTCCGAGACCATCTCGGTCGTCAATCCGGCCACCGAAGAAGTCATCGCCGAGGTCCCCGCAGGCACGCCCGGCGATGCCGACCGGGCCGTCGCCGCAGCCCGAGCGGCATTCGAGACCTGGGGCGCCACTCCCCCGGCCGAGCGCGGCAAATACCTCGGGCGGATCGCCGACATACTGAGCGCCCGGGCCGATGAGCTAGCGGAGACCATCTCGGCCGAGGTCGGGATGCCGATCAAGATCGCCAAGATGGCCCAGGTCGCGGGGCCGCTCGCCCATCTGGCCTCACACGGTGACCTGGCCGAGGAGTTCACCTGGGAGGAGCAATCGGGCGGTGCTCTCGTCGTACGGGCTCCAGTGGGCGTCGTGGCTGCGATCACGCCCTGGAACTTCCCGTTGAACCAGGTCGTGAACAAGATCGCTCCGGCCATCCTGGCCGGCTGCACCGTCATTCTGAAGCCGAGCGAGGTGGCCCCCCTCACCGCATGGGCGATCGCCGAGGCGGCCGAGGAAGTGGGCCTCCCGCCTGGCGTCTTCAACCTCGTCAGCGGCTTCGGCCCGGTGGTCGGAGAAGCCCTGGTCAGGCATCCCGACGTCGACATGGTCTCGTTCACCGGTTCGACCAGGGCTGGCAAGCAGATCGCCGCCCTCGCGGCGGAGTCGGTCAAGCGGGTGGCGCTCGAGATGGGCGGCAAGTCCGCCAACATCATCCTGGAGGACGCCAACCTCGACGAGGCTCTCGTTGCCGGGGTCCGGGCCTGCTACATGAACTCGGGGCAGGTCTGCGTGGCCCTCTCACGGATGCTGGTCCCCCGCAGCCGCTACGACGAGATCGTCGATCGGGTGAAGGACATCGCCGAGTTGGTGACCGTCGGTGACCCCAAGAGCGACGTCCAGCTCGGCCCGCTCGTCTCGGAGGTCCAGCGAGACCGCGTTCGTTCCTACATCGACAAGGGCGTGGCCGAGGGCGCCCGGCTGGTGACCGGCGGCTCAGAGGCCCCCGATGGCCTGCCGACCGGGTACTACGTACGTCCGACGGTCTTCGCCGATGTCGACAACTCGATGACGATCGCTCAGGAGGAGATCTTCGGGCCGGTGCTGACGATCATCCCCTACGAGGACGAGGACGACGCCGTCCGGATCGCCAACGACACCATCTACGGGCTGTCGGGAGCGGTGTGGTCGGGGGACGCCAAGCGGGCCGAGCGGGTGGCCAGGCGTCTGCGCACAGGTACGGTGCGGGTCAACCAGGGCGGGCGCGGGCGCGGACCCTTCGGTGGGTTCAAGCAGTCGGGGCTCGGGCGCGAATCGGGGGTCTACGGCCTCGAGGAGTTCGTCGAACTGCAGAACATCAGCATCCCGAACGCCTGACCGACCAGGGCACCTCCCGGGCTCGGCTAGCGGGAGACATTCGGGTCGTCGGGCACCCACCAGCGCCACGGGTGCTCGGCCGCCTGGCGGATCCCTATGCGCACCCCGACCCCGGGGCGGAGCGGCGGGGACATGCCGTCGGTAACGAGGGACACGCCACGGTCGGCGACGAACAGATCGGCTCCGTCGTGGTCCCGATTCAGGCCCATGGCCTGGCACAACTTGGCCGGCCCGCTGCAGAGATCACGCTCCGTGCGAGCTGCACGCCGGGCCGACCACATCGCGTCCAGCCCGGCCACCGGTGCCGCCGCCCGCAACAGGACGGCGCCCGCCACTCCCTCGGGCCCGCAGACCACATTGGCGCACCAGTGCATCCCGTAGGTGAAGTACACGTACAACCGGCCTGGCGGGCCGAACATGACCGCGTTGCGCTTGGTCGGGCCCCGGTAGGCGTGGGACGCCGGGTCTTCGATGCCCCGATAGGCCTCCACCTCCACGATTCGGGCGACCCGATCGCCGTGGACGAGCAGCGTGTTGAGGAGCTGCGGCGCGACCTCGAGGGGATCGCCGGCCAGCAGGTCGATCGGACCCGGGACCGGAAGGGCGGCCCCGGTGCTCACGATGAGGTGTGCGGCTGGTCCTCGCCGGCCAGGATGCCGAGCCGGGTCCGGTCGACGCCCAGCCGGCGGGTGAACCGCTCCAGTTGCTCGGCGACCGCAACCGAACCGGCGCCGCCCGGGGTCGATCGACGGCTCACCGCCACGCCGGGCTCGAGCAGCTTCGCCCCGGCGTCCCCGAGGTCGGGATGCGCCTGGACGAGCTCGCTCAGCGGCACATGTCGCTCGACCGAGTCGCGCACAAGCCCGCCGACCAACGAGTGAGCCTGTCGGAACGGCACACCCTTCTCCACCAGGAACTCGGCAAGATCGACCGCCGCGGCCGACGACCCGTCGGCGGCTGCTTGCATGTGCTCGTGGTGGAACGCCACGGTTCCAAACAGGCTCGAGAGGGCCCGCAGCGCCAGGGTGATCTGGTTCACCGAGTCGATGAGAGGCTCCTTGTCCTCCTGGAGATCCCGGTTGTAGGACAGCGGCAGGCCCTTCAGCGTCACGAGCAGACCGGTGAGGTGCCCGATGAACCGCCCGGCCTTGCCCCGGGCGAGCTCGGCCACGTCGGGGTTCTTCTTCTGGGGCAGCATCGAGCTCCCGGTCGCATACGCGTCGGCGAGGGTGCAGAAGCTGAACTCCTCGGTCGACCAGAGCACGATCTCCTCGCCCATCCGGGAGAGGTGCACCCCGAGCAGGGCGATGTCGAAGAGGGCCTCGGCAACGAAGTCGCGATCCGAGACGGCGTCGAGTGAGTTCTCGAAACGTGCGTGAAACCCGAGGGCCTCGGCGACGAAGTCGGGGTCGAGGGGCAGCGATGAACCGGCCAAAGCGCCGGCACCGAGCGGCGACACGTCCATCCGTTCGACGGTCGCGACAAGCCGGTCGACGTCGCGGGCCAACGCCCAACCGTGCGCGAGCAGGTGGTGGGCCAACAGCACCGGCTGGGCCCGCTGCAGATGCGTGTAGCCGGGCAGGTAGGCATCACCGGCCTCGGTGGCCCGGCCGACAAGGACCTGCTGGAGGGCCATCACCTCGGCGGCCACGCCGGTCAGGCGCCTCCGACACCACAGCCGCAGATCGGTCGCGACCTGGTCGTTCCGGCTCCTGCCGGTGTGGAGCTTTGCCCCGACGTCGCCGGCCAGCTCCGTGACGCGCCGTTCGATGGCAGTGTGGACGTCCTCGTCACCGGGGGCCAGCTCGAAGCGGCCCTGCTCCACCTCCTCGCCCACGCGGTCGAGCGCGGCCAACAACACCTCGACCTCGCCCTGGCTCAGGATGCCGTTGCGGCCAAGGCCCTGGACATGGGCCCGGGAGCCGGTGAGGTCGTCGGCGGCCAGGGCCCAGTCGAAGCCGACGCTGACGGTGAACTCGGAGACCACGTCGGCCATCTCGTCGCCGAAACGACCCTGCCACAACGTCACCCGCGCTGCCCCCGCTCCTGGCGGGCCGCCCACGTGGAGACCCCCAGGCCGAAGATCCGCACAAAGCCCTCCGCGTCCTGGTGGCGGAAGGTGTCGGCGGCGTCGTAGGTGGCCAGGCCGTGGTCGTAGAGGGCGACCGGGCTGCGTCGCCCCTCGACGGTGCAGACGCCCGGCGCCTCGAAGCGCAGCCGCACCTCGCCGGTCACGTGGCGCTGGGACCGCTCGATGAACGCGTCCAACGCCTCCTTCAGCGGCGAGAACCACATCCCGTCGTAGACGAGCTCGGCCCACCGGTGCTCGAGCCGGATCTTCTCGTGCGCGATGTCCCGTTCGAGCGTCAGGTCCTCGAGGTCGGCATGGGCGGCCAGCAGCGCCAGCGCGCCCGGGCACTCGTAGACCTCCCTGCTCTTGATCCCGACGCGCCGGTTCTCGATTGCGTCGATCCGGCCGAAGCCCCGGGACCCGGCCAGGTCGTTCAGCCGCTCGATGATGGACTGCGCTTCGAGGGACACCCCGTCGATCGAAACCGGTGCCCCGGCCTCGAAACCGATGACCAGGGAGATCGGGTCCCGGGTCCGCACCTTCGTGAGCGTGTAGGGGTCATCGGGCGGAGTGGCCCACGGATCCTCGATCACGCCACACTCGATCGCCCGTCCCCACAGGTTCTCATCGATGGAGTAGATCTTCTCGGCCGTCGCCTCGATCGGGATGTCCCACTTCGCCGCATACTCAACGCTGTCCTGGCGGGTCATGCCCCACACCCTCGCCGGCGCGATGACCTCGAGATCGGGCGCGAGAGCGCGCGTCCCGACCTCGAAGCGGACCTGGTCGTNNCCTTGCCGGTGCAGCCGTGGGCCACCGTGTCGGCCCCGTGTTTTCGGGCCTGGGCCACCAGGTGGCGCACGATGACCGGGCGTGACAGCGCCGAGACCAGCGGGTACTTGTTCTCGTATTTGGCGTTCGCCCGGATCGCGGGCACGCAGAACTCCTCGGCCATCTCCTTGCGGGCGTCGATGACGATCGCCTCGACCGCGCCGGCAGCCAGCGCCCGCTCACGGATCCGCTCCCAGAGGTCGGACTCGGCCTCCGCCTCCTGGCCCACGTCGACGGCCACGGCAATCACCTCGACCCCGTACTGCTCGATCAACCACCGCACCGCGACCGAGGTGTCCAGGCCACCGCTGTAGGCAAGTACGACGCGCTTCACCACGTTTATCGCCTCCGTTGTTCCGACGCGCCGCCCAGGCGCTTCATCGATGTCATCTCAGGTCGGCAAGTCGGCGTCGCGGGATGTCCCCCGGCTCGGCTCGATGAGGGACTGGATCCGCTCGACCATCGCCGCGGCACCGTGCTCCTCGGCGACCACCAATAGCACCGTATCGTCACCGGCCACCGTCCCCAACAGCCCCGGTAGACCGCCACGGTCGAGGGCCGATGCGACCACGTGGGCGCACCCCGGCGGGGTCCGCACGACGACCAGGTTCCCCGACGGCGCCAGTTCGACCACCCACTCCCCGAGCACCCGGCGGAGGTGCTCGCTCGGGACGATCTGTTGGGTCGGCAGCTCGGCCAGGGCGTACGCGCTCTCCCCTCCAGGCAGGCGGACCTTGACCGCGCCCAACTCCTCGAGGTCCCGCGAGACCGTGGTCTGGGTGGCCTCCACCCCGTCGGCGGCCAGCAGGTCGACCAGTTGGGCCTGGTTGGTCACCGGTCCCGCCTCGAGGATCTTCGCGATCCGGTGCTGGCGCTGATGCTTGGTCACCCTCATCACGAGCCGTCTCCCGTCGTCGCGTCCTCGACGAGTGCCTTGCCGAGGATCGAGAGCGCCTCGTCGATCTCTGCGTCCGTGACGAGGAGCGGCGGTGCCACCCGCACCGAGTCCGGACGCACCGCGTTGACCAGCAGTCCGGCGGCGAGCGCCCGGGCCGCCACGTCCTTCGCGGTGTCGCCCGAGAGCCGGGCCGCCAGGAGCAACCCGGCCCCGCGCACGTCGACCACGCCCGGCAACCCGGCCAGCCCCGCGGCGAGCTTGGCCCCGGCCCGACGGGCCCGCCCGCAGACGTCCTCGGCCTCCATGACCGCCAGCGTCGCCTTCACCGCCGAGAGCGCCAGTGGTTGGCCGCCAAAGGTCGAGCCGTGGTCACCCGGCCCGAATGCCGCGGCCACCTCCGCCCGGGCCCAGCAGGCCCCGACGGGCATCCCGTTGCCGAGGGCCTTGGCCATCGTGACGATGTCGGGCCGCAGGTTCTGGGCCTGGAACGCGAACCACTCGCCGGTCCGGCCGAGTCCGGTCTGGATCTCGTCGGCGATGAGCAGCACCCCGTGGTCGTCACACAGCTTGCGCACCCCGACCAGGTAGTCCGACGACGGCACGACGACGCCGCCCTCGCCCTGGATGGGCTCGAGGAGCACCGCCGCGTTCGGCCCGGAATCGAGCGCCTGGCCCATGGCGTCCAGGTCGTCGAACGGCACGTGGGTGAAGCCCTCGGGCACCGGCGCGAACGGCGTGTGCTTCTCCGGCTGGCCGGTCGCGGCCAGCGTGGCCAGGGTCCGACCGTGGAAGGACCCGAGCGCGGCAACCACCCGGTGCCGGCCGGGCCCGGCCCATCGGCGGGCCAGCTTGATGGCGCACTCGTTGGCCTCGGCACCCGAGTTGGCGAAGAACACCTGGCCGCCCGCCGGCGTGACCCCGCCCCCGATCAAGCGGTCGAGGGTGGCCGCCACGTCGGGCGCCAATGCGTTGCGGTAGAGGTTGGAGATGTGGCTGAGCGTCGCGGCCTGCTCGGCCACCGCCGCCGTGACCGCCGGGTGCGCGTGGCCGAGGGAGGTCACCGCCAGTCCCCCGATGAAGTCGAGGTAGCGCTTGCCCTGGTCGTCGAAGAGCTCTGTGCCCGAGCCCCGCACGAACACCGGCTCGGGCGGCGCATAGGTGGCCATGAGTACCGAGCGGCTCTGATCGGTCGCGCTCATGGCGACACCATCGTCCCGACACCGGTGTCGGTGAACAACTCGACCAACAGCGCATGGGCGACCCGGCCGTCGAGGATGTGGGCCCGCCGCACGCCGCTGCGTACCGCATGCGCCGCCGCCTCGACCTTCGGGATCATGCCGCCGTCGACGACACCGCGTTCGACCAGCCCATCGATGCCGTCCGCGTCGATCTGGCCGATGAGCGAGGCCGGGTCGTGGCGGTCGGACTGCACGCCTGACACGTCGGTCAGGTAGACGAGCTTGTCGGCCGACAGGGCGGCCGCGATCGCACCGGCGGCGGTGTCCGCGTTGATGTTGTACGCCTGGGCCCCCGCTCCGATGCCGACGGTGGCCACCACCGGGATGAGGCCCTGGGTCAGCAGGTTGGTGACCATCGTCGGGTCGACCCGGATGATGTCGCCCACGTAGCCGAGCTGCACCGACCGCTGCTCGGCCGTGATGAGGTGGGCATCCTCACCCGAGAGCCCGACGGCCAACGGCGCATGGACGTTGATCGCCGAGACGATCTCGCGGTTGACCTTGCCGACCAGCACCATCCGGGCGATGTCGAGGGTCTCGGCGTCGGTGACCCGCAGGCCGTCCCGGAACTCGACCTCCTTGCCCAAGCGCCGCATCAGCGCGCCGATCTGGGGGCCACCGCCGTGGACCACCACCGGCAGCATCCCGACGGAGCGCAGCAGGACGACGTCCTCGGCGAAGGATGCGAGGTTGCCTATCGACTCGGCCGCCTGGTCGTCGGCGTCGCCGACGACGTCCGTCGAGGCGGCCAGCGCGTTGCCCCCGTACTTGATGACCACGATGTGGCCCGAGAACTCCCTGATGTAGGGCAGCGCCTCGACCAGGAGCGATGCGACCGCCGCCGGGTCCTTGCGGCTCGACACGCTCACGACGTCGTCCGATTCTCGTCTATGTACCCGTGCCCGAGGTCGGTGGTGAGCACGGCGCCCGACCCGCTGCCCAACCCGAGCTCGCAGTGCAGGTCGATGTGGTGGCCGGACATGTGGGCCTGGACCGTCGCCCGATCGTGGTCGGCCGCGACACCGGACCGACAGACGGCCACACCGCCGTAGAAGATCGACACGAGATCGGGATCGAACCCGACGCCTGCGGTCGCGAGCTCGCTCACCACGCGACCCCAGTAGGGGTCCTCCCCGTTCATGGAGCACTTGACGAGGAGTGAGTCGGCCACCTTGCGGGCGGCCCGGTGTGCCTCGTCGTCGCTGCCGGCCCCCGACACCGTGATCCTGACGACCTTGGTCGCACCCTCCGCGTCGGCCGCCATCTGCTCGGCCAGGGAACCGCACGCCTCCGCCAGGGCCGACTCGAGGGCACCCGGCCCCGGGGGCCCGGCCAAGCCGCTCGCCAACACGATGACGGTGTCGTTGGTCGACGTGCACCCGTCGACCGTGAGCGAGTTGAACGAGGGCCCGACGGCCGCTGCGAGCGCCGCCTGCAACGTCGGTGGATCAACCCGTGCGTCGGTCGTGAGGACGGCCAGCATCGTGGCCATGTTGGGTGCGAGCATCGCCGCCCCCTTGGCCATCGCGCCGACCGAGAAGCCGTCGCGGCCGATCAGGACCTCCTTGGCCACCGTGTCGGTGGTGAGGATCGCGCGGGCGGCCCCCGACGAGTCGTCCCGATCCGATCCCCGTTTGGCCACGACCGATCCGATCGCACCGCTGGCCAGGCCGATCGGGAACGGGATGCCGATCAACCCGGTCTGGCAGACGAGCACATGCTCGGGGCTCGCGCCGATCCCCTCACCCACGAGCTCGCACAAGCGTGCCGCGGCGGCCTTTCCCGGGGCCCCGGTCGCCGCGTTGGCGTTCCCCGCGGTGAGCACGACCGCCGCCGCCATCCCGCCCGAGCCGGCCAGGTGCTCGCGGCTGACCACGACCGGCGCGGCCGGGGCCAGATTGTCGGTGAAGACCGCTGCCGCTGGCACCGGGCGCCCATCGGCGGTCGCAACCACGGCGACGTCGGGGTCGCCGCTGGCCTTGATGCCGGCGGCCCCGCTCGCGGCGACGAAACCGGCCGGTCCGGTGATGCTCACGGGTAGACGCCCGCGATCGGCAGCCCGGTCTGCTCGGGGAGCCCGAGGACGAGGTTGGCGCACTGCATCGCCTGCCCCGAACCGCCCTTCATCAGGTTGTCGAGCGCGCACATGGCGACGACCCAGCCCGTCCGCTCGTCGACGACAGCGCTCACGTGGGCGCAGTTCGAGCCCGCGGTCGCCTTGGTCGACGGCGGGGCCTCGGTGACCACGACGAACGGCTCGGTCCGGTAGGCGCCCTCGAGCGCGCCCAGCACGTCGGCCGTCGTGGCGCCGGGCCGGTCCAGCCGGGCGTAACAGGTGGCCAGGATGCCCCGGGACATCGGGGCGAGGTGGGGGGTGAAGAGCACCGAGGCCCCGAGTATCTGCTCCATCTCGGGGGTGTGGCGGTGGTAGAGCAGGCCGTAGGCCCGGAAGTCCTCGTCGACGGTCGCGAACGAGTTGGCCCGGGTCACCCCGCTGCCGGCGCCCGAGACCCCGCTCGCCGCGTCCACCACCACGCCGTCCGTCGAGACCAGACCGGCGGAGATCAGCGGCGCCAGGACCAGCGCGGCGGCGGTCGGATAACAGCCCGCGGCGGCGACCAGATGCGAGCCCTTGATCTCGTCCCGGTAGAGCTCGGGGATCCCGAACGTGAACGAGGAGATCAACTCGGGCGCCGAGTGCTTATGCCCGTACCAGGACATATACACGTTCGGGTCGGTGAGGCGGAAGTCGGCGGCCAGGTCGACAATGGCCCCGACCTTGCCGACCAGCTCTGGCACCAGCGACTGGGACTCGCCGTGGGGAAGGGCGAAGAAGACCAGATCGAGGCCGACCAGCGGCTCGGCGGCCGTCGGTTCGAACCGGAGTTCCGGGTAGGCGGCCCCGAGGGACGGATACCGGTTGGCCGCCGCCTCGCCCGCCTGGGTGGCCGCCATTGCGGCGACCACGTCGAGCTCGGGATGTCCGGCACACAGGCGCAGAAGCTCCAGGCCGAGGAACCCTGAACCGCCGACGATCCCAACCTTCATGGCAAAACTATACACACATCCGCATACTTATGGGACCGACTTACTTGGCACACCCAGGGTCGTAGCCGGGGCGGAAGCCCCCAGTGAGGCTCCTACTTGACTTGCAGCCGCTCCACTTCCGTTGTGAGGTCACGCATGGCGGCACACAGGGCGTGGATAGCCCCAGCCAGCTCGGCGGCATCGCCTCGTCCGTGGGAACGAGCGTGGACGCCGCTGGCGATCCCGTCAGCGGCGTCTATCGAACCTTTGATCTCACTAATGGACATGGGCAGAGGGTAGGACGTGACTGCAAGCGCGACCACTGGTGGGGTCTCAAATGTGACTCCGAATGCGGTTGGGGATGGGGTACGACTTGGGAATCGGGTCCCCGATGACGGGGATCGCGGAGCTTGCTCCGATCCTCAAGGCTGAGGTGGTCGCCGTGGTGAAGGTGGCTGGGTACTTCGACGAGAGCGAGGACGCATCGACGTTTTGCCTCGCGGGCTGGCTCGCGCCGACCCATCACTGGGACCCCTTCGAGAAGGCGTGGCAATCCCTAGTCGATGAGTACGGGATGCCCGAGTTCCACATGTACGACTGTCAAGCGAGGAAGGGCTTTTGGGAGAGCTGGACCAACCCGGCGGATCGGTGGGCCGTCCAGTTTCGGTTCTTAGACGTGCTGACTAAGCGTCCCCCGCCTTCGCCCTACGGCTCGGTGGTTGCAATCGACCTTGACGCTCACTCGACCACCGGCTCCGCCAAGCCGTGGCTTCTGGCCTTCGACCACATCCTGGCCCGAATGGTGGAACTGCAAAGGGCGTTCAACTGGCGCACGGCTGACTTTGAACGGCTCGCCCTCGTCTTCGACGAGAAGGACGAGTTTCGTGCTCGCGCATTGGAAATGGTCGATCGGGCTAAGGCCCAGCCTGAGTATCGCAATGTCATCGGGAGCGTCACCTTCGACGATTCCAAGAACCAGCCCGCGCTGCAAGCGGCCGACCTTTTGGCCTATGAGGCGCGCCGAGCAGTCACGGCTCTTTACAAGAAGAACCAGTTGCCTCGCGCCCAATGGTTGCAACTGAAAAACGCGAAGATGACCTACAGCACGGAGAACCGGATTCGGGCCGAGTATTACGACGCGTCGACATCCTCGTTTTTGGGGTTGCAGGCATGAACGGAGGCCGGTTGTATCGTGAGGCGCAATGGCTGAACCAGACCCCGAGCCAAGCGACCAGGAAGAATCGACCCTGGCCAAGCTCGGAGACTTCGTGCGACGCATCGTCCAGGTGCCAAAGCACGAAGTGGACGAGACCGAGGACCCCAAGGCGTAGGTCACTTCGCCGTCAGTTCCTTCCAGGTCAGACGGCGACCATCGGCACCCCTGGCAGCCAAACGCATCCGGCCGAGGTCGTTTGTGTCTCGGTGGTTGTAGGCGAACATTCGCTCAGTGACGTAGCGGTCCAAGTGGGCGCGCGACACCTGCACTTGGGTTCCTTTGAGCGACCGCTTGAGCAAGGCCCAAAAGTTCTCGATCCCGTTCGTGTGGACGATCCCCGAGACGTACTCCCGACCGTGGGTGACGTACTTGTGGGAGAACGTGTCGGTGAGGTTCCGATAGGCCCAGTGTTCGTCGGTGAAAACGTCCGACCCCGGCTCAACCCAGGCGTCCACATTGGCCCGAAAGCTCCCGGCCAACACCTTGGCTTTTACGGTGCCACTCTCACGCTCGCGGGCACCCTGGACGGGCGTCTTGTGGGCCGAGCCGCGACCGTGGACCTTCTGCGCCCTGATGTGCCGGTGCATGTTCTTGGCGAATCCGCCCACATACGTTTCGTCGACTTCGACGATTCCACTCATCTTGTCGAACGACTTGGCTTCCATCCCGGCCCGAAGCCTGTGGAACATGAACCACGCCGTTTTCTGAGTGACCCCGAGGGATCGGGCAAGTTCGTGACTGCTCACGCTGTTCTTAGCGTTAGCGAGCAGCCACATCGCTGGAAGCCACTTGTCGAGACCGAGCGGACTGTCCTCGAAGATCGTCCCGACCTTGATCGAGAACTGCTTGCGGCAGCCCTTGCACTTCCAGATACGCCGAGTGGTCAGGAACGAGCTTTCCAAGCACCCACAGTGAGGACAGGCAGGCTCGCCGTTCGGCCAGCGGAAGCGGCGGAAGAAGTCGAACGCCTGGTCGGGGTCGGAGAAGTACCTGACCGCCTCAATCAGGGTCTTGGGGTCCTGAACAGCACTTTTAGCCATGTAGGCAGTTTGGCAGGTGGGTGTGACAAGTAAGTCAGTCCCATACTTATAAGCTGCTCGCAGACACTATCTCCAGATCGTGTGCCTGGCCCGGTGTCGTGGGCCGGCGCTATGGGTCCGTTGGGTCGGCGGCCCACTGGACGTTCAACTCGGGAAGACCGCCGCCCGCATCGCGGCCGAGAAAACCGGGCTCGGGAGGGCCCGCTCCTCCAACAGATCCAGTTGGCCTGTCGGGAGCGCCCGCCGCTCGATCAACGTGAGCACCGCATCGATGTCGTGGTCTTGGCGCCTGTCTCGGGTGTTCATGGTGGCCACGCTTCTCACAGCGTCGTGAAGGAGCAGCGTCCGCGAGCCGCAGTGGAGCCGATCCCGCAGGTCGACCGCCTGAGCCAGGGCGAGAAGGTGAACAGCGGCGATGGTTTCGACCAGGTCCAGGATCCTCAAGCAATCGTTCGCCGCGATCGTGCCCATGGAGACCTTGTCCTGATTGTGGTTCTCCGTGCTCCGGCTAAAGACGCTCGCCGGCATCGTCAACTTGAGCGCCTCTGCAGCCAACGCCGATGCCGTGATCTGCATTGCCTTGAACCCGTGGTGGGCTGCGGATTCCGGCTCCGGGACGGCCACGAGGTCGGTTGGGAGTCCGTTGGTCACGGCCGGCTGACAGAGCGACACAAGTTGGCGATCGAGAAGGTCGCCGATGTTCGCCACGGCGATCTTGAGGGCGTCCATGGCAAAACAGATGTGCCCCCCGTAGAAGTTGCCGCCATGGAAGATTTCGCCAGTGTCGGGATCGACCAAGGGGTTGTCGCTGGCCCCGTTGATCTCGACCTCAAGCGTGCTGCGCATCCATGGAAGAGCGTCGAGGAGAACGCCGACAACGTGGGGGGCGCAACGAACCGAGTACCGATCCTGTAGCCGGCTCGGCTCGGGCGCTGCATCCTCGTAAATCTGCTCTCGGATGAGCCGCGCCGCAGCCCGCATCCCCGGGTGGGGTTTGAGCTCAAACAGGCGGTCATGAAAGTGGGCCGGGTTGCCCACGGTGACGTCGCTCATCATCGCCGTCAGCGCGCAGGCCAATCGCCCCAGGTACTCCGCCCGGCGAAATGCGAGGCATCCGATGGCGGCCATCACGGTGGTCCCGTTCATCAGGGCGAGACCCTCTTTTGGGGCCAATCGCAGGGGAACGAGTCCGCACTTGCCGAGCGCCTGGGCCGCCGGCATCACCTCGTCTTGGAACAGGACCTCGCGCTCCCCGATCAGCGTGGCGGCGACATAGGAAAGCGGCGTCAAGTCACCGCTTGCGCCAACCGACCCGAGGCGCGGCACCCGAGGGAGGATGCGGTGGTTCACCAGCGCGACGAGCTGTTCTATGAGCTCGGGCCGGACCGCCGAATAGCCAAGGGCCAGGGTGGCCGCTCTCACCAGCACGACGGCGGCCGATTCGGTCGGCTCGAGGAAGCCACCCACCCCGCAGCCGTGATAGCGCACCAGGTTGGTGGGGAGCTCGTCTAAGAACTCATCGGGGATGTCGGTGACGCACGAGTCTCCGAAGCCGGTATTGACCCCGTAGATTCGCCCGCCGTTGGCGATGTGGTCTCGAATCACCTCGTGCCCCCGGGCAAGAAACGCTCGGTACTTCGGGTCGGGGTTCAACTCGACCGCGCCCGCGCCCTCGGCCACGAGGAGCACGTCTTCAACGGTGAGGTGCCTGTCGCCAAGCCGGACTACCGGTCGGGTCACGGTGTCGGTCCCTCGCCCCATGGCATCTGGGCCGAACCTAGCAATCCCCAACGATGAGATCAGCGATAAGTCCGAGATCAGTGCCCCTTCAGGCGCTTGTTCCTGGCTACGCAGGTGGCCTGGAACTGCCGGCTGGTGCATGCCGGGGCGAGGCGGGGGCCGGCGGCGGGTCGGGGACCGCGGCCCATCCCGCCGTGTCCGGGGCGACCGCGGCCCACGCCGCCGTGTTCGGGGCGACCACTGCCGGGCCGGCCGGGCCGAACGTGACCCGGGCCATGGCGGCGGGGCGCGGCGTCGACTGCTCGTGGTTCACGGCGAACGGCGCGTAGAACATCCACCACCGGGACCCGTCGAAGAAGAGCGACGCCTCCCCCGGTCCCGAACCTTCGGCGTTGGAGCCGAACCATGGCCCGAGCGTGGACGGCTCGCAGGGTCCGGCGGGGCCGGCACACTGCGCGACCCCGATCGCGTACATCGGCTGGTTGAACCAGTTCCCCGAATAGAACAGCCAGTACTTTCCGGCTGCGAAGACCATGTCGGGGGCCTCGACGATCCGGCCCTCCCAGGGCAGGTTGGCCGTCATCAGTGCGATCGGGCTCCCGATCAGGCTGAGGCCGTTCGGGGCCAGCTCTTGGCTGAAGATCGTCGTGTGCGTGGTGCCCGTGGTGTCCGCGTTGTCGTCGGACTTCCAGACGAGCCAGAGGTGCCCCTGCGGGTCGAGGAAGGTGCGCGGGTCGATCGACCCCAGATGCGCGACCTGGCACACGAGCGGCGACGGCGAGGACGACACATAGGGCCCGATCACCGAGGTTGCCGTGGCCACCCCGATGCACTTGGTCCCGTCGAAGGGGGCCGAGGCCAATGCCGCGTTGAACCACATGACGTAGTGGCCGTCGATCTCCCGCACGTCGGGCGACCAGGTGAAGCCGGGCGCCGCCCATGACGGCAGCGTCGGCAGCGCGTCGATGTCCGACGGGGCCCAGCTCGTGAGCGACGTCGACACCATGACCGGGATGTTGGCCCCGAAGAAGTTCTCCTGGGAGGCGAACATGAAGTAGACGCCCGCCACCTCGAAGACGAAGGGGTCGGGCACCCCGTGGCCGGGTGTGACCACGACGCCCGGGTCGGGAAGGGTGACGGGGGCAACCGGGATCGGCAGCACGAACGTCGCCGCCCCGGCACCACTCGATCCGAGGACGGCCAGCGAGGCGGCGAGCGCGCACAGGCCGGCGGCGGCGCGACCGAACGCGCCGGCGCGGACCCGACCCGCCGTCTGTCGACACATCGTGGAACTCATCTCGGAGCCCGATCCCCCCAAGTTGCACTGGCTCAGCGAAGCACTGCCCCCACACGGCGCTCGGCCTCCGCCACACAGCGCGTCCGGAGCTCCCCGACCTCTCGATCGGTGAGCGTCCGGTCGAGCGCGCAGAACCGAAGCCGGAACGCCAGACTCCGCCGCCCAGCCTCAACGCCCGGACCGCGGTAAACGTCGAAAAGGGTAACCGACTCCAAGAGCTGTCCCCCGCCACCCTGAATCGCCTCGGCCACTTCGTCAACCGGTATGGCGTCGTCGACGACGAGGGCCAGATCGACGTCCGACGACGGGTACCGGCTGACCGGCTTCGACAGCTGGCTCCGTCGCTCGACCACGGTCGGGTCGAGCAGGAGCCCGAGATCCACCTCGAGCCACCCGACCCGCTGCCCCCCCGCCCCCAATTCGCCCACCACCGCAGGGTCGACCTCCCCGATGGTCCCGACCGCGGCCCCGCCGCCCGCCACGACGCGGGCCGAGCGGGTCGGATGGAGCCCCGCCAGCGCCTCGCCGGCCCCCGGGCTGCGCACCCGGATCCCGATGAGCCCGAGCTCCTCGACCAGGGCCCCGAGGGCGGACACCGCGGTGCGGGCGTCGTCGCCGTCGGCGGCGAAGATCACCGACACCAGCTCTCGTTCGTCGGGCAGGGCGGCCTGGCCGGCCCCGCCGGCCCCGGCCCGCTCGGTCACCGCGCGATCGGCGGCGGGCGGGGAGAACACCACCCCGACCTCGAAGAGCCGGACCGAGCCCTGGCGTCGGTCGAGGTTCCAGGCCAGCGCGCCGAGCAGCCCGGCCAGCTGGGTGCGGCGGAGGAACCCCTCGTTGGCCGCCATCGGGTTGGTGATCGCCACCGGTTCGCCGGCCAGGCCGACCCGGCGGCCCTCGTCGTGGTCGACCAGCGACGGCGTCCAGGCCTCGGACGCCCCGAGCCCGACCAGGGTCTCGCGGACCCGGCGCCGGTCGCGTTGGAAGCCGGTGAGCCCGCCCGGCTCGGGCCAGGTCGGTTGGCGGCGCACGATGCGCGAGTACCCGTGGGCCCGGGCCACCTCCTCGGCCAGGTCGGCGACGCCGTGCGGCTCGCGGCGCACGTCGGGCCGGTTGCTCGGGACGGTGACCCGCAGGCCCTCGGCCTCGGGAACGCAGTCGAACCCGAGCGGGGCGAGCAGCCTGGCCACGTCCTCGGTCGAGAGCTCGGTGCCGAGCAACGCGTTCACGGCATGGGTCGGCAGCGAGATCTCGTTGGTGGCGCCGATGTCGCCCCGGACGTCCAGCGTCCCCTGCGCGACCTCCGCAGCTGGCGAGCTCATCGCGAGCAGCTCGAAGAACCGGTCGGTGGCCCGGTCGATGCCGAGCGGGTCACAACCGCGCTCGAAGCGGGCCGACGCCTCGGTGCGGAGCGCGAGCCGCTTGGAGGTCCGGGCGATCACCATCGGCTCGAAGTAGGCGGCCTCGAGCAGGACCCGCGTCGTCGAGTCCGAGATCTCCGACGAGCTGCCGCCGAAGATGCCGGCGATCCCGATCGGGGTGCCGCCGGCGTCGCAGATGAGGCAGTCGTCCCCGGTCTCGCCGAGGCCGCGCCCGGGCACCCCGAGCGCCCGGTCGACCCCGTCGAGGGTGGTCACGACCTCGCCGGGGGTGGCCCTCCGGACGAGCAGCCCCGGCGCGCCCAGTTGGTCGAGGTCGTAGGGGTGGGTGGGCTGGCCGAGCTCGAGCATCACGTAGTTGGAGGCGTCGACGACGTTGTTGATCGGCCGCATCCCGGCCAGCACCAGCCGACCGGCGATCCAGCGCGGCGACGGCCCGACCGTGATCGACTCCATCACCCGCACGGTGAGGCGCGGGCACATGTCGAGCGCTTCGACGACCGCGGTGGCGAGCCCACCAACCGGCGGCCCCGACGGCGTGACGACCGGCGCCGGGAGGGCGAACGGCAATCCGAGCCGGGCCGCCAGGTCGCGGGCGACGCCGGCCATGCACCAGGCGTCGGGCCGGTTCCCCTCGACCGTGATGTCGAACACCACGTCGGCCTCGATGCCGAGGGCTTCTGCGATCGGCACCCCGACCTCGGCGCCGTCGGTGCCGGTCAGGACCATCAGGCCCTCACCGTCGTCGGAGAGGGCCAGCTCCCTGCCCGAACAGAGCATCCCGTTGGATTCGACGCCCTTCATCCTGCGGCGGCCGATCTCGAAGCCCCCCGGCAGCACCGTGCCCACGCCGGCGAAGGGGACCAGGTCGCCGACGTCGAAGTTGAAGGCCCCGCAGACGACCTGGATCGGCTCACCGCCCGCATCAACGACGACCCTTCGGATGCGGTCGGCCCCCTTGATCGCCTCCAGCTCGAGCACGCGGGACACCACGACCGCGTCGAGGCCCTCGCCGACCCGCTCGACCCCCTCGACCAAGAGCCCGAGATCGTTCAGGGTCTCGACGAGCTCGTCGACGTCACCGTCGAACGGCGCGAATTCCTTCAACCACGAAAGGGGGGCGAGCACGTCAGAACTGCCTGAGGAAGCGCAGGTCGTTCTCGACGAGCGCCCGCATGTCGGCGATCTCGTGGCGCATCTGCGCGCACCGGTCGATCCCGAACCCGAACGCGAAGCCCGACCAGAGCGCGGTGTCGATGCCCACCGCGTCGAACACGGCCGGGTCCACCATGCCGCAGCCGCCCAACTCCACCCACCCGGTGTCCGAGCAGGTCCGGCAGCCCGCGCCGAGGCAGATGGTGCAGGTGATCTCGTACTCGGCCGACGGCTCGGTGAAGGGGAAGTAGGCCGGGCGCAGCCGCGAGTGGACGTCGGGGCCGAAGTAGGCGGTCGTGAAGGTCTCGATGGTGCCGGCGAGGTCCCCGAACGTGATGCCGTGGTCGACGACCAGGCCCTCGATCTGGTGGAACACCGGCAGGTGGCGTGCGTCGGCCGTGTCCCGTCGAAAGCAGCGGCCCGGCATCACCGAGTGGATCGGCAACGAGCCCTCCGCCATGGCGTGCTCCATGAGATGGATCTGCACCGGCGAGGTGTGGGTGCGCAGCACGACGGTCTCGGGTTCGCCGAGGTCCACGTAGAAGCTGTCGTACATGCCCCGGGCCGGGTGGGCCGGCGGGATGTTGAGGGCCTCGAAGTTGTACCAGTCGGTCTCGGCCTCGCGGCCCTCGGCCACGTTGAACCCCATGGCGACGAACACGTCTTCGAGCTGGTCCCGGGTCGTCGTGACCAGGTGTCGGTGGCCCCGGACGACCGGCGAGCGGACGTCGCCCGTCACCACCTCGGTCAGGTCCATCCGGTCCTCCTCGAGCGCCGCCGCCCGCTCGACGGCCACGAGCTCGCTCCGCCGCCCGGCGATGCGCTGCTCCAACCGGCCCCGGAGCTCGTTCAGCTCCTGGCCGACCCGGCGCCTGGCATCGGGGTCCAACCCGCCGAGGCTGCGATGCGCCGCCGCCATGGCGGAGCGCTTGCCCACGATGGCCGATTCGGCCGCGTCGAGCTCGGCGGTGGTGGACGAGGCGTCGATCGACCGGTTTGCGTCGGCCTCGAGGGCGGCGACGTCGACCGGTCCGTCGGCGGCGCTCATTGCCGGGACCGCGTCGGGCCGGGTCGAGTCATCCGGGGATTCTAGGCGGCACCGTCTCGGCCCCCCGGGTGGCCCGGCGGCGCGCTCACCCGTCACCCCGGCGCTGCCGCCGGGCCTCGAAGCACAGCACCGCGCACGCCACCCCGACGTTCAACGACTCGGCCCGCCCGGCCATGGGGATCCCGACGGCGCCGTCGAGCGACGAGAGCAGCCCGGCGTCGAGCCCCGCGGCCTCGTTGCCGAGGACGAACGCGCACGGAGTGGACAGGTCGAGCGAGGCGTAGTCGGCGCCCCGGGCGTCGGCCCCGTAGACGGCGAGCCCGCAGGCGCGGAGCCAGTCCATCGCCGGGCCGACCTCGGCGGTCACGACCAGGGGCACGTGGAAGATCGACCCGGCCGACGACCGCACGGTCTTCGGGTTGAACGGGTCGACGGTGGCCCCGCACCAGAGCACCAGGTCGACGCCCGCGGCGTCGCAGGTCCGCAGCACCGAGCCGGCGTTGCCGGGGTCCCGGACGTCCACGCAGGCGACGACGAGCGACGGCGACGCGACCCCGGCCAGGACGATGTCGGTCATGGCGAAGATCCCGAACACCGGGTGCGGGGTCACGGTGTCGGCGACCCGGTCGGCCACACCCGCCGCCAGCGGGAAGACCCGGCTGCCCCGTGCCAGGGTGTCGGCCGACAGCGCCGCGACGTCCCGGTCGGCCCCCGCCCCGTCGGCGACGTAGACCGACTCGGGCACGAAGCCGGCGTCGAGCCCGCACCGGACCACGTCGACCCCCTCGGCCACAAAGGCGCGCTCGGACCACCTGGTGGCGCGTTTTTGCAACAACCTGCGCAGGCGGCGGACCCGCTGGTGCGAGTAGGCCAGCGCCTGGGTCAGGAGGCGGCTTCCTCGGCCGGCGCCGCTTGCGCGTTGGCGGCCGCCACCGCGACCAGGGCCCCGAAGGCCTCGGAGTCCGAGACGGCCAGGTCGGCCAGGATCTTGCGGTCGACCTCCACGCCGGCCCGGTGCAGCCCGTTGATGAAGCGGCTGTAGCTCAGCCCGTTGGCCCTGGCCCCGGCGTTGATCCGCTGGATCCAGAGCTTGCGGAAGTCTCCCTTGCGGGCCCGCCGGTCGCGATACGCGTACTGCATCGAGTGCAGCAGCTGCTCATTGGCGGCCCGGTAGCTCCGACTCTTGTTCCCGTAGTAGCCCTTGGCCTGTTCGAGGACGGCGCGGTGGTGCTTGCGTCCGTGGACCGATCGCTTCACTCTGGCCATCGAAGTCCTCCCTTTCGTCCTGTCGTATCGAGTGTTCGGCGTGGCGCCGGGCTCAACCGAAGAGCCCCGACACCGTGCACGCCTTCGAACCGCCCTCGCTCGCTCGGAGCGAAACCCAGCGGTCGGCGGTGCCCCTAGAGGCCGAGCATCCTTCGGACCTGGCGCTCGTCGGCCTTGGAGACGTTCGTCTCGCGCCCCAACCGCCGCGTCCGCGTGCTCGACTTCTTCTCCAAGAGGTGCGACCGGAACGCCTTGCGGCGGCGGAGCCGCCCCGTCCCGGTGACCTTGATGCGCTTGGCTGCGCCGCGATCTGTCTTCATCTTCGGCATGTCAGTCCCCTGGTGCCTCTGTCGTGTTGCCACCCTCGGCCGGCTGCTCTGCGGCCGCCGCCTGGTCCGTCACCGGTTGCTCCGCCGCCTGCTGCACGGCCGGTTGGTCCGCCTCGCCCGCCGGCTCGTCGCCGTGCTGGCGGGTCGCCCGTGCGGCCGCCGATTGGCGGGCCCGCTTGTCCGGCGCGAGCACCATCACCATGTTGCGCCCGTCCAGACGGGGCTCGAACTCGACCTTCGCCGCGTCGCCCAGCTTCTCGGCCACCCGGTCGAGGATCCGCTTCCCGAGCTCGGGGTGGAACACCTCGCGGCCTCGGAACATGATCGTGAGCTTCACCTTGTGGCCGTCTTCCAGGAATTTCGCGACCTGGCGGGTCTTGGTGTCGAAGTCCCCCGGTCCGATCTTCGGCCGGTACTTCATCTCCTTGATCCCGACGTGGACCGCCTTGCGGCGTGATTCCTTCGCCCGTTGTGCCTCGTCGAACTTGAACTTGCCGAAATCCATGATCCGGCAGACGGGCGGGTTTGCCATCGGCGCCACCTCGACGAGGTCGAGGTCGAGATCGCGGGCGATCGCGAGCGCTTCGGGAAGCGGCTTAATGCCGAGTTGTTGACCGTCTGGGTCGACGAGACGGACCTCACGGGCGCGAATGCGGTCGTTGATCCGGTGCTCGTTGGTGGCTTCAGTGACTATGCGGCACCACTCCTCTCGGTCGGGCACGCGGTCGTCCGCGGGCCTTGGTGATGGAGAGCGGAGCGCATCCGGGCTGGCCGGACGTCTTGCCGTTTCGACCCGGCGCACCTTGGAACCTCATAGAGGCGGTGACCAGGTGGAGGCGGTTCGGGCCGCCCCGCTTTCCATATTGCTCGGCTGTGTAGGGTACCAGCATGAGCAGCCTGTGGACACCCTCGGGCGAGCATCCGGTCGAGGACGAGCGGGCGCAACCCCAGGTCGCGCCGGTTATGGGCGCGGGTCCGAGCGAGCTCACCGACGAAGAGGCGATGGAGGCCGAGGCCCAGGTCGAGGCCCTCCGCCAGCGGCTCGCCGAGGCACCGGTCGAGACGGTGCTGGCCAACCACTGCTATGGGCTCTTCGAGCTCGGGGCGGTCTACCTCTCCGCCGCCCCGGCGATGCTCCCCCAGGCCCGCATGGCCATCGACGCGTTCGGCCTGCTCGTCGAGGGGCTGGGCGACCGCCTGGGTGAGGCCACCGGCCCGCTCCGTGACGCCCTGGCCCAGATCCGGCTCGGGTATGTCCAGATGGAGGGGGCCCACCAGGCCGCCGACGCCGACCCGGGCGAGTAGCCCCGGGATCAGCGCTTCACCAGCTCGCGGGCCTCGAGCCGGCCCCGGTGACCCGGCCGCACGACGAACACGACCGGCCGGCCGACGTCAACGGCCCGGCTGCCGTCGCTGAGCGCGGTGCAGTGGAAGTCGAACGTCGTCCCTTCGTTGTCGGTGACCGTGCCGAGCCCGCGCTCCTCGGCAAAGGAGGTCACGGTCCCGGTGCGCGGGTCGCGCCGGTTGGGCCAGCCGTCGGCCATCAATGGACGATCTTGGCCAGGGCGAGCTCCAAGATGTCGGTCGCGCCCAGCTCCTTCAACTCGGGGATCAAGGTGTTGATCTCGTCCTTCAGCACCACCGTCTCGATCGCGAACCCGCCGTTGCCGGCCAGCTCCGAGACCGTCGGCGAGCGCAGCGCGGGCAGCCGTTCGAGCACGGCGTCGAAACGATCGGCGCCCACGTTGAGCTTGACCAGCACCTTCTCGCGCGCCTCGAGCGTGCCCATGAGGAGCGTGTAGATCTGGTCCATCGCCCGGCGCTTCTCGGGGTCGGCCGCCGACGCGGGGTTGGCGATCAGCTCGGTGTGCGAGACGAGGAGCGTGTGGATGATTCGCAACCCGGCCGCCCGCAGCGCCCGACCGGTCTCGGTCAGCTCGACCACACAGTCGGCGATGTCGGGCACCTTGGCCTCGGTGGCGCCATAGGAGAGGGAGATCTCGGCGTCCACGCCGGCCTCGCTCAGGGCACGACGGGCCAGCTCGGGGTACTCGGTCGCGACACGCAGCGGCCGGTCCCCGCCGGTCAGATCCCCGATCGACGTGCACGGCGAGTCCTCGGCCACCGCGAGCACGATGCGGATCGTGTACCCGCTCGCGACCTTGGAATAGGGCAGCTCGCCCAGCGAGACGATCTCAGCCCCCTGCTCCTCGACCCAGTCGCGCCCGGTGATGCCGAGGTCGAACAGGCCCTGGGCGACGTAGACCGGGATCTCTTGGGGCCGGAGAATCGTGACGTCGGTGATCCGGTCGTCGTGGATGCTGGCCCGGTAGTCGACGTCCGACGACCGGTAGACGCGCAGGTCGGCGTCGGCGAACAGGTCGAGCGTCGACTGCTCGAGCGACCCCTTGGGCAGGACGAGCCGGAGCACGCTACGCCCCCACCGACCGGGCAGCCCGCGCCGGGGTGCTCCGGCCGAGGTCGCGCAGCATGCCCGCCATCTGCACCGCCGACTGGGCGGCCTCGCGGCCCTTGTTGGTCTCGTCGGGCCGGGCCCGCTCGAGCGCCTGGGCGACGTTCTCGGTCGTGAGCACGCCGAAGATGACCGGGATCCCGGTGTCGAGGGCGACCCTGGCCAGCCCGGACGCGCACTGGCCGGCCACGAAGTCGTAGTGGGAGGTGTCGCCGCGGATGACCGCCCCGAGGCAGACCACCGCATCGGCCCCCCCGGCCCCGGCCAGCCGCTCGGCCGCGAGTGGCAGCTCGAACGCGCCGGGGACCCAGGCGACCACGATGTCGGCCCGGTCGACCGACGCCGTGGCCAGACCCGCCAGCGCACCATCAAGAAGGCGCTGCGTGATACCGCCGTTGAACAGCGCACAGGCGATGCCCACCCGAAGGCCGCGGCCGTCCGCGTCGGCGAGCAGGCCCTCGCCGATCTGCCGGCCGACCCGGCCCGAGACTGCGTCGAAGACATCCGGAGACAGCTGGGTCTCCTCCGAGCCGGTCACGACGTGGGCGGTGCCTGACCCTCGGCATCGCCGAGGTTCGCAAACAGGTGGCCCATGCGCTCGCGCTTGGTCCGCAGGTAGTCGATGTTCTCGGGGTTAGCCAGCGGCTCGAGCGGCACCCGGTCGACGATGTCGAGACCGAAACCCTCGAGGCCCCCGTACTTGACCGGGTTGTTCGTCATGATCCGCATCGTGGTCACCCCGAGATCTACCAGCATCTGCGCGCCGATCCCGTACTCCCGGCTGTCGACGGGCAGCCCGAGCTCGAGATTGGCGTCGACGGTGTCGTGGCCCTGCTCTTGCAGCCGGTAGGCGCGGATCTTGTGACCCAGCCCGATGCCGCGGCCCTCGTGCCCGCGCAGGTAGACGAGCACGCCGCGACCCTCGCGCTCGATCAGGTCGAGCGCCGTCTGCAGCTGGGGACCGCAATCGCAGCGGAGCGACCCGAACACGTCGCCGGTCAGGCATTCGGAGTGGACCCGCACGAGCACGTTGTCTTCCCCCGCCACCTCCCCGCGCACGAAGGCCAGGTGCTGCTCGCCGTCCAGCAGCGACTCGTACACGTAGGCCGCGTACTCGCCGGATGCGGTCGGGATGCGCGCCTGGGCCACCCGCTTCACGAGCATCTCGTTGCGCCGGCGATAGCGGATGAGATCGGCGATCGAGATGAGCGGGAGCTGGTGCTCGTCCGCGAAGCGCTCCAGCTCCTCCATTCGGGCCATCGACGCCTTGTCCGACGTCACAATCTCGCAGAGGACGCCGGCTGGCGTGAGGCCGGCCGCCCGCGCGAGGTCGACGGCCGCCTCGGTGTGGCCGTGGCGCTTCAAGACCCCACCCTCGCGGTAACGGAGGGGAAAGATGTGGCCCGGCCGACGCAGGTCGAGCGGCTGGGTCTTCGGATCGATGAGCGCGGCGATGGTGGCCGCCCGGTCGGCCGCCGAGATCCCGGTGCTCGTTCCCCGGCTCGCATCGACCGAGACGGTGAACGCGGTGCGCTGGGACTCGGTGTTGTTGGCCACCATGAGCGGGAGCTCGAGCTCGTCGGCCCGCTCGGCCGTGATCGGCGCGCAGATGACGCCCGAGGTGTGCGCAAGGAAGAACGCGATGCTCTCGGGGGTGGCCGCCTCGGCGGCCATGATGAGGTCGCCCTCGTTCTCCCGGTCGGCGTCGTCGACCACGACGACCATCTCCCCACGTCCGATTGCATCGATCGCTTCTTGGATCGTCGCCAGGCCCATCAGGCAGCCACCTCCACTCGGATGTCGTCCCCGAGGCGTTCCACCGAGACGAGTCGGCCCCGCCAAACCTCGGACATGGTGGCGGCGCCCGGCCCGGAGAACACCGGTCGGCCATCGTCGCCGCCCAAGAACGCGGGCGCCAGGTAGAAGACGTAGCGGTCGATGAGGCCGGCCGCGTGGAAGTCGTGGGCCACGCGGGCCCCGCCCTCGACCAAGACCTGCACGACGCCCCGGGAGCCGAGCTCGTCGAGCACCGCCCCGAGGTCGCCGGTGAGCTCGATAGCCGGCTGGATCCGGGCGCCAGGCGCGGCTCTGCCCAGCACTGCCCGGAGGGGCTGGCGCCTCGGTTCGGTGCCGTCGTCCTCCTCGAGCCGCACCGTGAGGGCCGGATCGTCGAGGCGAACGGTCGCCGCGCCGACCAGCACCGCGTCCGAGCACGCCCGCAGCCGGTGCGCGTCGGCCCGGGCCGCCTCGCCGGTGATCCACCGGCTGGAACCGTTCGGCGCCGCTATGCGGCCATCCAGGGTCAGCGCCATCTTGAGCACCACCCACGGTCGCCCGGTGTTGCGGTGCTTCACATACGGGGCCAGTTGCTCGGCCACCGCGCCCTCGCAGACCCCGGTGCGCACCTCGATGCCGGCGGCCTCGAGCGCCGCGATGCCGCTGCCGCGGACGTGGTCGTCCGGGTCGACGATGCCGACGACCACCCGGGCGATCCCGGCGGCCACGATCGCGTCGGTGCACGGCGGTGTGCGCCCGTGGTGCGAGCACGGCTCGAGCGTCGTATAGAGCGTGGCCCCATCGGCCGCCCCGGCCGCGATGGCCCGGGCCAGCGCGCTGACCTCGGCGTGGTCCCCACCCGGCGGGGCCGTCGAACCCTCGAAGGTGGTCCCGGACCCCCCCGCCGGCACGACGACGGCCCCGACCCAGGGGTTGGGCGCGGTGATCGGGCGGGCCAGGCCGGCCAACTCGATGGCCCGGGCCATGTGCCGGAGGTCGCGGGCATCCCCTTCGTCGCCCAAGAGTGGCTGCTCAGAGGGGTTCATTGCGCCTCGATCCTACCGGGCGGCCTCCGAGGCCCCGACACCTGGAGTCACCGCAGGGCGCCGTCGGAGGCTCCCCGCCGGATCTCATCGACCGCCTCCCAGGGCGCGTCCCGACCGAAGACGGCGCTGCCGGCCACGAACACGTTGGCCCCGGCCGCGGACGCCCGCACCGCCGTGAGCTCGTCGATCCCGCCGTCCACCTCGAGGTCGACGGCCAGCTCCCGGACGTCGATCGCCGCCCGCACGTCTCGGACCTTGTCCATGACCTCGCCCATGAACTCCTGACCCCCGAACCCCGGGAAGACGGTCATGCAGAGAATCAGGTCGACCTGGTCGAGATACGGGTCGAGCGCCTCGAAGGGGGTGTCGGGGTTGGCCGCCAGCCCGGCCCGCATCCCGAGCCGCCGGATCCGGCCGAGGAGCGCTTCGGTGTCGCCGACCTCGACGTGCACGGTGAGCGAGTCGGCCCCGGCGTCGCCGAACGCCTCGAGGTAGCGACCCGGCTCCGTCATCATCAGGTGGCAGTCGAAGTACAGCCCGGAGTGCTTGCGCAGCGAGCTCACGACGGGCGGGCCGATGGTGAGGTTCGGGACGAAGTGACCGTCCATCACGTCGACGTGCAGCCAGTCGGCCGCGCTCGCGATCTCCCCGACCGCCTCGGCCAGGTTGCCGAAGTCGGCCGACAGCACCGACGGGGCGATCTTGATTGCGCCGGGCTCACCCGGGTCGCGTCCGGCGCGGTTGGCCCGTGTCACCGCGCCGAGCCTAGGAGTCCTGGCAGGCCGGGCTCACGGGAAGCGGGCCCAGCAGAGGATCCGGCTGAACGCGTAGAAGTACGGCCGCTGCTGGCCCAGCTCCTCGAGGAGGCGCTCGCGATACCGGTCGACGTACGCGTCGAAGGTGGCGTCGTCCAGCTTGGACCTGATCGGGGTGAGCAGCGACCCGCGCACCCACTCGACCACCGCCTCGACCGACGCCAACTGGTGGCCGTAGACCTGGAGGCGGCTCTGCTGCTGCACCGCGCCGAGCGCGTTCAGGATCTCGGCGTAGCGGGCCGGCGCAAGCACCGCATCGCCCGGGCGCGCCACGTCGTGGCCGCCAGGGACGGCGAACGCCGGCTCCTTGGCCACCTCGGCCGCCAGCACGTGGGACGGGTGGCCAAACGTCGCCGGGACCTGGAAGGCCAGCTGTCCGCCCCGGGCCAACGACCGGCGCAGCCGGGCCAGCAGGCCCTCGTGATCGGGCACCCAGTGCAACGAGGCGTTGGCGAACACGAGGTCGACCCCGGCGCCCACCCACGTCGACAGGTCGGCCTCTTCGAACGTGAGCCCCGGCACCTCCTCGGCCCACCGTGCCGCCTCGGCCAGCATCGCCGCGGACCGGTCGACGCCGAGGGTGTGGGCGGCCCGCAGGTCCCGGTGCAGCTCCGCGGTCAGCTCCCCGGAGCCGCAGCCGAGGTCCACGATGGTCCCCTCGGGCACCGGCATGCAGAGCGCCTTCAGGTCATCGAAGGGCTGGCGGCGCTCGGCGGCGAAGCGGTGGTACTGCTCGGGGTCCCAGGCATCGGCGCTCACGCCGGATCACCCAGGCGATCCCCGTCACGCACCCGGCCACCCCTCAGCCAGTCGCGAGCCGCCATCGGTCGGCCTCCTTCGGGTTGGACGATCTCGAGGCGGACCAGCCCGTCACCCGTGCTCACCGTGTCCGCGGAGAGGGTACCGGGGGCCGCCGGGCGAACGGGGGGATCCGAGCCGGCGGCGTCGGAGGCTTCGAGCACCCGGAGCCGCCGCCCCGCCGCGGTGGTGTGGGCGCGGTCGAGGCGAACCAGCGCGAGCACCTCGGTCGTCGGGCCCGACCAGTCGATGGCCAGCTCGGCCGGCTCGAGCTTCTTCGCGTAGAGGGCCTCTCCCTCCTGGGGCACCGGCTCGGGGAGCCCGGCCACGCCGCCGGCCAGCACCTCGACCAACAGCTCGCTGCCGCGCTCGACCAGCCGGTCCCGGAGCGACGAAAGGTGCTCGCTCGGCCCGATGGCGAGCTCGGCGCGCGCATAGACGGCCCCGGTGTCGAGCCCCTCCTCCACCGCCATGACGCACACGCCCGTCGTTGCATCGCCGGCCAGGACGGCCCGCTCGACCGGGGCGGCGCCCCGCCAGCGCGGGAGCAGCGAGAAGTGCAGGTTGATCATCGGCACGGCCTGGAGGACAGGCGGTCGGATCAACCGCCCGAAGGCCACCACCACCCCCAACTCGGGCAGTGGCCCCCGGTCCGGCGACATGAGGTCGGACAAATCCGAGGTGACCGGCAGCCCGAGCTCCGTCGCGGCCGCCTTGAGTGGGCTCGGCGAGGTCGCCGACCCGCGTCCGCGCCGGCGGTCCGGGCCGCTCACGACCAGCTCGATCTCGTGCCCGGCGTCGATCAGCGCCCGCAGCGGCGGCACCGAGAGCTCGGGGGTGCCGAGATAGGCGAGGCGGGCCACGCCCTCAACCGTATGGGGAACGACAACCGGGCGGTATTGGGCCAGTTCGACTCGCGGCACATCGGCGGTGCCGGCATCGAGCCGACATCGGATGTTGACGGAGTCATCCCGGTCTAATGCACCCTGCCGGCGACTACCGTCCGAACCGTTGGATTGCGAAGGTCCAGATGTTTCCTTCTCGATCTTGGGTGCTGTATCTGCGCTGGCGACCGTCGGGTGTCGAGTGTGGTTCGTTGAGAATACGAGCTCCTCGACGACGAGCTTGGGCGTGGTGAGCGTCCGGATCGGCGACCCGCACGTACGTCCAGCCGTGGCCGACCCGGCTGCCGTGGAGCAACTCGGGTTGGTCCTTCTGAGTCACGGCGACTCCGTCGTCCCATCGGATCTCAGCTGCATCATCACCGAGCCACACGATCTCAAGCCCGAACAAGTCACCGAGCTCCGGCATTGCCAGTTTCATGTCGAGGTAGGTGAGGCAGGGAACGATCACGTTCGGTAGCTTCGCACCCAACAGGATTCCTGGGCGCGGCAACTACCGCGAGTTACTGATCCACTATGGGTAGGAACCCGGAGCCGGTCGGACCACACCTCTGCTTCCGGGCGTCACCGGCGACGGAGGGTGGCCTTCGCTTCTCGGCGCCGCTCGTCGTCCAATCGATCGACCAACAAGAGGCCGTCGAGGTGATCCACCTCGTGCTGCAACACCCGGCCCTCCAACTCTTCGCCCTCGATCGAGAACTCGTTGCCGTCGAGGCCGAGCCCGCTCAGGTGCACCGAACCGGGGCGCACGATCGGCCAGCTGAGCCCGGGCACAGAGAGGCATCCTTCGTCGTAGTCCCACTCCCCGCTCACCCCCACGATGGTTGGGTTGATCACCACCACCGGGCCGCCGCCCACGTCATAGACGAACATGCGGCGCTGCACGCCCACCTGGGGTGCCGCGAGGCCCACGCCGTTGGGGGTGCCGTACATCGTCTCGAGCATGTCAGCGGCCAGCTTGGCCACGCGCCCGTCGATCTCTTCGATCTCCTTGGCCACCTGGCGCAGCACCGGGTCCCCGTACTGGCGGATCGCGAACGTCGTCACCTCTGCCCAACGTGCGTGCGGCGGGCCGAGCTACAGGTCTTCGCCGAGCGTATGCAGCCCGTCGGGATCGCCGGTCAGCGGCTCGAGTGCCCGGGCCCGCAGGATGGCCTTCGCCTCGCGGCGCTGGTCCTCGTCCAACCGTTCGACGAGCAGGATGCCGTCGAGGTGGTCCAACTCGTGCTGGAACACCCGGCCCACGAATTCGTCGGCCTCGATCGAGAGCTCGTTGCCGTCGAGGTCGTAGCCGGTCAGATGCACCGAGCCGGGCCGCACGATGGGCCAACTGAGGCCGGGCACGGAGAGGCACCCCTCCTGGTAGGTCCACTCGCCGGTCGATTCCACGATCGTCGGGTTGACGATCACCATCGGGCCGTCGCCCACGTCGTAGACGAACATCCGCCGCTGCACGCCGACCTGGTTGGCCGCCAGCCCAACGCCGGGTGCCTCGTACATCGTCTCGATCATGTCCTCGGCCAGTTTGGCCACCCGGCCGTCGATCTCCTCGATCACTTTCGTGACTTGGCGTAGCACCGGGTCCCCGTACTGGCGGATCGCGAACGTCGTCATCGCCCGATCATGGTAGCGGGCACGTTTTACAGCCCGGTCGGATCGACCTTCACCCGGACCCGCTCCCGGGGCCGGGGCGTCGCGGCAAGGCGATCGCACAACTCCTGGTGGTCAGCGGCACGGACCATCCAACGGTCGTCGTCGATGGGCGCGCCGGGGATCCCGAGGGCCACGAAGAACTCGGCCGACCCGGGTCCCGAGAGCTCGGCGAGCGCGGTGTTCGGGGGCAACGAGAGCTCGCGGCGCAACGCCAGCTCGTGGTCGAGGAACGTCCCGGGGTTCCCGGCCGTGGCCGCGGTCAGCACCTCGTGGTCCGGCAGCCGCGTCTGCACCACCACCAACCCCGCGCCGGCGGCCGCCCGCCCCCCGACCAACCGGCCGGCCCGGGCCAGGAGCGCGAGGGCCTCCTCCCCCGCGGACAGGCGCGGGGCGAGCAGGTGCATGTCGAAGTCGAGGAAGGCCACGACCTCGGCCCGCCGGACCCGGTGCAGCACCGCCTCGGTGCCGACCAGCACCTGGGTGTCGGGGACCGGGGCGTCGTCGGGACCGGAGACCTCGGCCACCTCGACACCCAGCAATGCGGCGAGTTCCTCCCGGACCCTCGCCACCCCCACCCTCAGCACCTTCAGGCGGGTGTGCCCGCAGGCGGCGCAGACGACCGGGCGTTCGGCCGCGCACGCGCCGCAGCGGAGCCGCCCCTCGTGCTCGCTCATGGAGCGCCCGCACCGCTCACACCGGACCAGCTCGCCACAGCTCGCGCAGGCGAGGAGCCGGCCCCGGCCCCGCCGGTTCAGCACCGCGATGAACCGCCCCCGGCCGACCCCGCGGGCGACGCGCACCAGATCCTCCGAGTACAGGCCGGTGCGCGGGTCGGCCCCCCGACGGTCGATGACGTGCAGCATCGGCCACCCGGATCGCCCGAGGTCCCGGCTCGATTCGACGACCCGGCAGTTGGTCACCTGCACCACGGTCGGGGTCGCCGACGTGAACAGGCACGGGGCGCCGTCCCGGGCCGCCCGCTCGGCCACGACCAGCGAGGCGTCGAAGTGCGGCGAGCGCTCCTCTCGGTAGGACTCGTCGTGCGCGTCGAGGACGACGGCGGCGCCGAGGCGCCCCATCGGCGAGAACGCAGCGCCGCGCGACCCGACGACCACCGGCCAGCCCGCCGCGGCCTCGGCCCACGACGTCGCGGCGGGGATCCCACGACGCTGAAGGCGCGCCCGCAGTCGGTCGGCCCACCCGACGTTCGGGACCAGCACGAGCACCGGCCCGGCCGTCCCGCCGATCGCCTGCTCGACGACCGCGATCAGGTCGGTGGCCGGTGGGATCCGGAGCAGCGTCGGTCGCCCGACGTCGGCCAGCGCCGCCGACGCGTGCAGCCCGATCTCGTCGCCGGCGGCGGGCCGGGCCAGGCCGGTGCGTTGCGGTGGCCGGGGCAGTCCCTTGATGGCGCGCTCGGGCGATGCGACCGTGAGGAGGGCGGTAAGCGGGCCGGCCCATCGCCACGCCGCCCACTCGGCCAGGGCGATGACCGGCGCCGGTGGCCCCATGCCGGTGACCTTTGCGAGCGGCTTCGTCTCGCGCTCGGTGGGGTCGACGTCGTCCTCGACCACCCAGCCGCCGACGCGGCGGCCGTTGAGCGAGATCCGCACGCGGGTGCCGACACCGACGTCGGCCTCCCATCCGGCCGGGACCTCGTAGTCGAACGGGCGGCCGAGGGCGGCGAGATCCGGCAGGACCCGGACCACCCGCACGCCGCTCACGCCCCCCGCATTGGGCGGCCTAGAGCCCGAGCGCTCGCTTCATGTCGTCGACCTTCGGGGTCGCCTCCCACGTGAACTCCTTCTCGCCCCGGCCGAAGTGACCGTAGGCGGCGGTTCCGCGGTAGATGGGCCGACGCAGGTCGAGGTCCTCGATGATGGCGGCCGGCCGGAGGTCGAACAACTCCTCGACACAGCCGGTGATCTTGGCCGGGTCGACGACCTCGGTGCCGAACGTGTCGACCAGCACCGACACCGGCCGGGCCACGCCGATGGCGTAGGCGACCTGGAGCTCGCAGCGCCGGGCGGCGCCGGAGGCGACCACGTGCTTGGCCACCCACCGGGCCGCGTAGGCGGCCGAGCGGTCGACCTTGGACGGGTCCTTGCCACTGAACGCGCCGCCGCCGTGACGGGCCATGCCCCCGTAGGTGTCGACGATGATCTTGCGGCCGGTGAGGCCCGTGTCGGCGTGGGGCCCGCCGAGCTCGAACCGGCCGGTCGGGTTGATGAGGATCGCGACGCCGTCGGTGTCGAGGTCGTTCGGGAGCAGCGGCATGATCACGTGCTCGGTGAGATCGGGCGCCAGCAACCCCTCGAGGTCGATGCCCGACGCGTGCTGCGTCGAGATCAACACGGTGTCGATCCGCACCGGGGCCCGGCCGTCGTAGACGACGCTCACCTGGGTCTTGCCGTCGGGCCGCAGGTACGGGAGCGTGCCCAGCCGGCGGACCTGGGTGAGGCGCTGGGACAGCCGGTGGGCGAGCCAGATCGGCAGCGGCATGAGGTCGGGAGTCTCGTCGCACGCGAAGCCGAACATCATCCCCTGGTCGCCCGCCCCCTGGGCGTTCTTCCTGTCCTCGCCGCCGGTCCCGGTCCGGTACTCGTAGGCGGCGTCGACACCCTGCGCGATGTCGGGCGACTGGTTGTCCAGGGACACGAGGACAGCACAGGTGTTCCCGTTGAACCCCATCGCGTCGTCGTCGTAGCCGATGTCGCAGACGGTTGCCCGGACGAGCGACGGCACGTCGACCCACGCCTCGGTCGTCACCTCGCCCGCCACCACGACGAGGCCCGTGGTGAGCAGCGACTCGCACGCGACCCGGCTCATCGGGTCCTGCTCCAACAGTGCGTCGAGCACCGAGTCGGAGATCTGGTCGGCCATCTTGTCGGGGTGACCCTCGGTCACCGACTCCGACGTAAAGGTGGTCCGCATCGTCAGTGTTCCTCCGCTCCTGGGGCGCCCGTGCGACCCTCTTGTCCGGCGAGCAACGCCACCACCTTGTCCAAGACGGCGTCTGCGACGGCGTCCTTCGTTGTGAGCGGCACCTCTTCGGTCTCATCGGCGGTCATGATCGTGACCGCGTTGGTGTCGTGGTCGAACCCGACCCCGGGCGCGCTCACGTCGTTCACCACCATGATGTCGACCCCCTTGCGTTCGAACTTGCGCCGGCCCCGCGCGACCGGGTCGTCGGTCTCGGCGGCGAAGCCGACGATGACCTGGCCCGCCCGGCGCCGGCCCACGAGCCCGCACAAGATGTCGGGCGTCGGCTCGAAGACGATGTTCGGCACCCCGTCGTCCTTGGTCAGCTTCTTGGTTGCGACCTGCTTCGGCCGGAAGTCGGCCACCGCCGCCGCCATGACGATCACGTCGGCCTTGTCGGACTCGATGGACAGGACCGACTCCATCTCGGCGGCCGTGTCCACCCGCACCACGCTCAGCCGGGGATGGGCCGGGACCGGCCGCTCGACGGTGGTCACGAGCGTGACCTCGGCGCCCCGCCGGAGCGCTGCGATGGCCAACGCGTGGCCCTGCTTGCCCGATGAGCGGTTGGACAGGTGGCGCACCGGGTCGATCGGCTCCCGGGTCCCGCCGGCGCTCACGGCGACCCGGCGACCCGAAAGATCGCCGCGCCCGCCGAGCATGGCCAGGGCCACCGACACGATGGACGCGGGATCGGCCAGGCGCCCGACCCCGACGTCGCCGGCGGCCAGCGCCCCCGACTCGGGCGGGACGACCGACACGCCGCGCCGGCGCAGCGTGTCCAGGTTCTCCTGGACGCTCGGGTGCTCCCACATCTCGGTGTGCATGGCCGGGCAGACCAGCACCGGCGCCCGGGTGGCGAGCAGCGTGGCGGTCAAGAGGTCGTTGGCCATGCCGGCGGCGTAGCGGGCCAGGAAGTCGGCCGTCGCCGGGGCGACCAGCACCAGGTCCGCCGACTGGCCGAGCCTCGTGTGCGGGATCGGCGAGGCCTCGTCGAAGAGGCTGCTCTGGGCGGGCACAGACGCCAGCGCCGAGAAAGTCGTCTTGCCGACGAAGCGCAGCGCGTCCGCGGTCAGCACCGGGGAGACGTGCACGCCCGCCTCGACGAGCCGGCGGCACACCTCGACGGCCTTATACGCGCTGATGCCCCCGGTGACCCCGAGGACGACCCTTTGGGCGGGGGTCCCTTCCGCCGGCATCGCTGGCCTAGCCGGCGGCCGGGTCTTCGTCTTCGGACGCTTCCTCTGCGATTACCGCTTCGGCCACGGCCTCGACCAGTTCGCCCTCGACGGCGACCAGCTCGGCCTCGGCCACCTCGACCTCAGCCTCGGCCACCTCGACCTCAGCCTCGGCCTCTGCGGCCAGCGCCTCGGGGTCGACCCGGACGTAGGTGGCCTTGGACGCCGCGATCTCCTCGAACGCGATCGAGAGCGGCTTGCCGGAAACGGACGCGACCTGGGGCG
Source organism: Acidimicrobiaceae bacterium (assembly GCA_003151235.1). Lineage (GTDB taxonomy): Bacteria > Actinomycetota > Acidimicrobiia > Acidimicrobiales > RAAP-2 > Palsa-461. The sequence continues at coordinate 25,935 of PLWZ01000061.1, read as the reverse complement.
GCACGACCCGGCCCAGGCCCTCCCCGAGGCTGTTGTAGTAGGCGTTCACCTGCCGGGCCCGGAGCGCGCCCAAGGCGACCAAGGTGAACTTGGAATCGACCTTGTCGAGCAGATCCTCGATCGGTGGGTCCATCAGGGTGAGTCGGCCTTGGGCCATTGATCCTCCGGGGATTGGGGGGTTCGTTCAGGAATGCTCACGTCGAGCAGAACGAGCGGCTTCAACTATACCGGCCACCTCGGTGGTAGCCCGTTCTACGTCGTCGTTGACCACTTCTGAGCGGGCCAGCTCCCTCGCCTGGCGGACCTCCTCGTGCCCGGCGACGACCCGCCGGGCCACCTCCTCGGCCGGGTCGCCCCGTGCCTCCATGCGCCGTTCTTGGACCGCCGCCGAGGGCGGGACCAACAGGATCACGATCGACCCGGGGCGCTTCGCGACCACCTGGCGGGCCCCCTGGACGTCGATCTCGAGCAGGACGTCGAAGCCGAGGGGCGGGCTCGGCGTGGGGGTGCCGTAGAGGTGGCCGAGGAACTCGGCCCACTCGAGGAAGCCGTCCTCGCGCACGCGCGCCATGAACGCGTCCGTATCGACGTAGACGTATGCGTCGGGTCGCTCACCGGTGCGCGGCGGTCGCGTCGTCCAGGACCGGCTGAGCCAGAGTCCGGGGACACGAGCGACCAATGCCTGTGCGACCGTGCCCTTCCCGGCCCCTCCGGGGCCGATGAGCACGAAGGTGAGTGGCGCAGCCTCCAGCGGGGCGCGCGAGTCTCTAGCGAGCGGTTGCCTTCAGCAGGTCGGCGCGTTGCTTCGCGCCCAACCCCTGTAGGCGGCGGCTCTCGCTGATACCGACGGTGTCCATCAGGCGGCGGGCCTTGACCTTCCCGAGACCCGGAAGGGATTCCAGCACCGAGAGGACCTTCATCTTTCCGACCGTCTCGTCGCCTTCTGCTTTCTGGAGCAATTCGGAAAGTGTGAGGGAGCCGAGCTTCAGCTTCTCCTTCACATCGGCACGCTCACGGCGAACCTTTGCGGCCTTTTGCAGGGCAGCTGCACGCTGCTCAGCTGTTAGTGCGGGCGGTTGGGGCATGCAACGACGATAGCCCCTCAACCAGGAGCAGCACACAACCGGGCGTCGATCTCCATCCGGGCGCGAATCGCAGCGTCGCGCAGCGCATCGGGGTCCGGCCCGGCCACGGCGAGCGCACGGGACAGGTTGACCAGCACCGGTGTCGGTGCCATGCCCCCGAACTGGGCGCTCAAATCGTCCAGGGACGCATCCTGTGTCCACAGCCCCGGGGCCAGGTAAAACGAGTCTTTTTCGAGGGCCAGGGGGGCCACCCCGGCCATGAGTCCGATCACCGCACCCACTACCTCGGGCCGTGCCGACACCTCGTCCATGAGTTCTTCTTCGAGTGTTCGCCCGTCATCGGCGCGAGTCAGTTGCACCGCGCGACCTTCGGGGTTCGAGCTGCGAACGACGACGAACACGCCGCGTCCGTGTTCCTCCGCGACGTCGAAGAACGGCGTCAGTGCGCGCGCGCCGAGATATGGAGAGATCGTCAACACGTCGACGGCGAAGGTGCTCGCGGAGTCGAGCCACGCGCGCGCGTACGCGGCGTTCGTTGACGGGATGTCACCGCGCTTCGCGTCGCCGACCGTCAACAGCCCCAACTCGGTGGCCGCCGCGAGCACCGACTCGAGGCCGGCCATGCCCGCCGACCCGTACTGCTCGAAGAACGCCGCGTTGGGCTTGACCGCGACCGCGTGCCCTGCGAACGCCTCGACGCAACGGATCGAGAACTCGGTGGCGCCGCTCGCGGTGTCGGGGAGCCCCCAGCGCTCGAGCATCGACGCGCTCGGGTCGATGCCCGCGCACAGTGACCCGTTCGCCTTCGTCGCGGCGAGAAGCCGCGACCGTACCGACTCAACCATGCATCGACCCCACAAGCTCACGCACCGCGCCGACGCGCTGGGTGCCGCACCAATGTTCGAGACCCGACAACACCTGCCACGGCGCCCGCGGGTCACGGAACGTCGCGGTGCCGACCTGCACCGCGTCGGCGCCGGCCACCATGAGCTCGGCGGCGTGGCGGCCCGACCCCACCCCACCCACCCCGACGATGCCGGCGTCGGGGAAGGCCGTGCGGCACTCCGCGATCGCCCTTAGGGCGACCGGGCGCAGCGCCGGACCCGACATGCCCCCGCCCCCGGCCCCGAGCACGGCCGAGCGCCGTTCGGGGTCGACCACCATCGCGAGCACCGTGTTGACGAGCGTCAGCGCCTCGGCGCCGGCGCCGAGCGCGGCGCCCGCGATCTCGCAGATGTCGGCGACGTTGGGGCTCAGCTTCACCCAGCGGGGCAGTCCGCACTCCGACGCCTGCACCGCCTCCGCCGTGGCCGTCGGGTGGTGGGCGAACATGCGCGACCGGTCCTCCACGTTGGGGCAGCTCACGTTGACCTCGACGGCCACGACCGGCCGCCCCACGCCCCGGAGCATCGACGCCGCCTTCCCGAACGCCTCGACGCTGCGGCCCCAGATGCTGACCACCACCGTCGCGCCGGCGTCGGCCAGGCCCGGCAGCTCGTTCTCGAGCCACGACTCGATGCCGGGGCCGCTCAGTCCGACGCTGTTGACCATGTTGGCGTCGGACTCGGTGACCCGGGGCGCGGGGTTGCCCGGCCACGGCTCGGCCGACAGCGACTTCACCACGTGGGCCCCGAGCGAGCCGAGCGGCCCGTAGGCGGACAGTTCGGTGCCGTACCCGGCGGTGCCCGAGGCCGTCATCACGGGGTTGGCCAGCGCCACGCTCCCGACGAAGGACGCCAGGTCGACCCTCACCGGACCGCGCCGTCCATGTGCAGCTCCTGGAGGGAACGCACCTCGAGGGAGTGGGTCGCCCAGTCGGCGATCCCGGCCACCGCCGCCTTGGCCGCGGCGAGCGTGGTCAGGCACGGCACATGGTGGGTCAGCGCCGCCATCCGGATGTACTGACCGTCGGCCCGCGGCCCGCGGCCCCGCGGGGTGTTGACCACCAGCTGGACCTGGCCGCTCGCGATGAGCTCCAACGCGTGGGGCACGGGCCGGTCCTCGCCGACCTTCGCGACCACGGTGTCGACGGGCACGCCCGAGCTCGTGAGGAGCGCCGCCGTCCCCTCCGTCGCCGCGATCTTGAAACCCAGGTCGACCAGCTGGCGGGCCACCGTCAACCCGGCCGGCTTGTCGCGATCGGCCAGCGACAGGAACACGGTGCCCTGGCGGGGCAGGCGGGTCCCGGCGGCCATCTGGCTCTTGGCAAAGGCCAGGCCGAAGGTCATGTCGACCCCCATGACCTCGCCGGTCGAGCGCATCTCGGGCCCGAGCAGCGTGTCGACACCGGGGAAGCGGTCGAAGGGCAGGACCGCCTCTTTGACCGACACGTGGTGCATCTCCCCGAGCGGCCGCAACACCCCGGACTCCCGCAGCGACGCCAGGGTCTCCCCCACGATCAGGCGGGCCGCGATGTTGGCCAGCGGGAGGCCGGTGGCCTTCGCGACGAACGGGACCGTGCGGCTGGCCCGCGGGTTGGCCTCGAGGACGAACACGTTGCCGTCCTTCACCGCGTACTGCACGTTCAACAGCCCGACGACGCCGAGCGCATGGGCGATGGCGTGGGTGTGGCCCTCGATGGTCGCGAGCACGTCTTTCGACAGGGTCTGGGGCGGCAGCGCGCAGGCCGAGTCGCCCGAGTGCACCCCCGCCTCCTCGACGTGCTCCATGATGCCTGCGATGAGCACCTCACCGTCGACGTCGCGCACCGAGTCCACGTCGACCTCGACCGCGTCCTCCAAGAACCGGTCGACCAGCACCGGGCGCTCGGCGCTCACGCCGCCCTCGCGGATCAGCCCCGCTGCGACCGACTTCATGACGCGCGACACCCCGTCCTCGTCGTAGACGATCTCCATCGCCCGCCCGCCCAGCACGTAGCTCGGCCGGATGAGCACCGGGAAGCCGATGTCGGTCGCGATGACGAGCGCCTCGTCGACGTTGGTCGCGGTGCCGCCGGCCGGCTGCGCGATGTCGAGCTCGTGGCAGAGGGCATTCCAGCGCTCGCGGTCCTCGGCCAGGTCGATCGACGACGCTGCGGTGCCCAGCACGAGCGCCTCGGGGAGCACCCCGGCCAGCTTCAGCGGGGTCTGCCCGCCGAGCGAGACCACCACGCCGACCACCCGGCCCTCGCCCACGCTGGCCCGCTGCTCGGCGTCGATGACGTTCAAGACGTCCTCCGCGCTCAACGGTTCGAAGTACAGGCGGTCCGAGGTGTCGTAGTCCGTCGAGACCGTCTCGGGGTTGCAGTTGATCATCACGGTCTCGTAGCCGGCCGTCCGCAGGGCCATGCTGGCGTGCACGCAGCAGTAGTCGAACTCGATGCCCTGGCCGATCCGGTTGGGCCCCGAACCGAGGATGATCACCCGGGGCCGCGCCGACGGCCGGACCTCCTCCTCGTCCTCGTAGGTCGAGTAGTGGTACGGCGTGTCGGCGGCGAACTCGGCTCCGCAGGTGTCGACGGTCTTGAAGGTCGGGGCGACGCCGAGGGCGAGGCGGGTCGAGCGGACCGCCGCCTCGTCGGTCCCGAGCAGGTAGGCCAGCTGGGGATCGGAGAAGCCGAGCCGCTTCAACCGCCGCCACTCGGCCCGGGTGAGCGACCCGAGGGCGGCGTCACCGGCGGCCCCCCGCCGCTCGTCCACCGAGACCCGGGCGGAGCAGATCTGCTCGATCTGGGTCAAGAACCACGGGTCGATGCCGCTGCGCCCGGCCACCTCGCCGACGCCCAGTCCACGGCGGAGCGCCTCTTCGACTTCGAAGATCCGATCGGGGCTGGCCACGGCGACGCGGTCGAGGAGCGACTCGTCGTCGAGGGCGCCGAGCGGTGCCTCGGCCGGATCGGCGTTGAGGCCGTGGCGGCCCTGCTCCATCGAGCGCACCGCCTTTTGCAGGGACTCGCAGAAGGTCCGCCCGATCGCCATCACCTCGCCGACCGACTGCATCTTCGTGCCGAGCTTCGCCTCGGCACCGGTGAGCTTCTCGAAGGCGAAGCGGGGGATCTTGGTCACGACGTAGTCGATGGTCGGCTCGAAGCTGGCCGGCGTGGCGCCGGTGATGTCATTCGCGATCTCGGGGAGCTCGTAGCCGACGGCGAGCCGCGCCGCGATCTTGGCGATCGGGAACCCGGTCGCCTTGGAGGCGAGGGCCGACGAGCGCGACACGCGGGGGTTCATCTCGATGATGACCCGGCGCCCGTCTCTCGGATCGACCGCGAACTGGACGTTGGACCCACCCGTCTCGACCCCGACGCGGCGGAGGCAGGCGAACGAGTCGTCGCGCATCGCCTGGTACTCGACGTCGCTCAGGGTCTGGGCCGGCGCCACGGTGATCGAGTCCCCGGTGTGCACCCCCATCGGGTCGAGGTTCTCGATCGAGCACACGACGACGCAGTTGTCGGCGCGGTCGCGCATGACTTCGAGCTCGTACTCCTTCCACCCGACGATCGAGCGTTCGACCAGCACCTCGCGCACCGGGCTGGCGTCGATGCCCGCCTCGGCCAACGAGGCCAGGGCGTCGGCGTCGGCGGCGATCCCCGAACCCGAGCCGCCGAGGATGAAGCTCGGCCGGATGATCACCGGGAACCCGATCCCGCGCGCGATCTCCTGCGCTTCGGCGACCGAGTGGGCGAAGCCCGACTCTGGGACCTCGAGGCCGATGTCCCCCATCGCCCGCTTGAACAGCTCGCGGTCCTCAGCGGTCGCGATCGCCTCGGGCCGGGCCCCGATCACCTCCACGCCGAACCGCTCGAACACGCCCGTGCCGGCGAGCGCCATGGTCAGGTTGAGGGCCGTCTGGCCGCCGAGCGTCGGCAACAACGCGTCCGGGCGCTCGCGCTCGATGATCGCCTCGACGACCGCCGGGTCGAGCGGCTCGACGTAAGTGCGGTCGGCCGTCGCGGGGTCGGTCATGATCGTCGCCGGGTTGGAGTTGACGAGGACGACCCGGTAGCCCTCCTCGGCCAGCACCCGGCAGGCCTGGGTGCCCGAGTAGTCGAACTCGCACGCCTGGCCGATCACGATCGGCCCGGACCCGATGACGAGGATCGACTCGATGTCCTCTCGGCGCGGCACGCTCAGGTCCCCCCGCCGGGGACCCCCGAGCGCATCAGCGACTCGAACTCGCCGAACAGGTAGCGGGCGTCGTGGGGTCCCGGCCCCGCCTCCGGGTGGTACTGGACCGAGAAGGCACCGGCGGCGGGGACCGCGATCCCCTCGAGAACCCCGTCGTTCAGGTTGACGTGGGTGATCTCGGCGCCGGGGATGCCGGTCGCCTCCAATGCGTAGTTGTGGTTCTGGCTGGTGATCTCGACGGCGCCCGTGGCCAGCCGGCGGACCGGGTGGTTGATGCCGTGATGGCCGAAGTGCAACTTGTAGGTGGTGCCGCCGAGCGCCAGCCCGAGCAGCTGGTGGCCGAGGCAGATGCCGAAGATGGGCACCCGCCCGAGCAGGTCGGCGATGGTCGAGACAGGGCCCTCGAGCGGGGCCGGGTCGCCGGGGCCGTTGGAGAGGAACACGCCGTGGGGCTCCATGGCCAGCACGTCGGCGGCCGACGTCGAGGCCGGGACCACGGTCAAGGTGGCGAGGGCGGAGAGCTGGCGCACCATCGCCTCTTTCACCCCGAAGTCGAACACGACGACGCGCGAGGGCCCGTTCCCCCGGGTCACCGGCGACTTGATGGTGACCTCGCTCACGAGGTCGCACCCGCTGGTCGAGCGCGCCGCGGCCGCGGCCGCCCGCACCGCGTGCTCCCCCGCGGTGCCCATCGCGCACGGGAGCGACCCCGCCTCGCGCACGTGTCGGGTCAGCCGCCGCGTGTCGATGCCGGTGATGGCCGGGACGCCCCTGCGGACCAAGAAGTCCTCGAAACCCTCCTCGGACCGCCAGTTGCTGCCGACCGGCACGAGGTCGCGCGTCACGATCCCCTTGCAGAAGGGCTCGCTGGCCTCGTCGTCCTCGCTGGTCGTGCCGTAGTTGCCGATGTGCGGGTAGGTGAACGCGATCACCTGCCCCGCGTACGACGGGTCGGTGATCACCTCCTGGTAGCCGCCCAACGCGGTGTTGAACACGAGCTCCCCGGTCGCGATGCCGACATCGCCCAAAGCACCGGCCGCCTCGCCCTCGAACACCTCGCCGTCGGAGAGGACGAGCAGCGCCTCCGCACGAGCCGTCATCGCTGCGCCACCGCGTCGAGAACCACCGGGATCCCCGCGTGCACGGTGTGGCGGACCCGGCCCTGCAGCGTCGTCCCTGCGAACGGGGTGTTGCGGCTCCGGCTCGCCTGAGCAATCGAGTCGACGGTCCAGGCGGCCTCCGGGTCGAACACGCAGAGGTGGCCGGCCGCACCGACGACGAGCGGTCCCCCCTGGGCGGTCGCGGCCGGCCGCTCGGCGATCGACACCCGTGCGATCGCGGCGGGGGCCGTGGTCAACCGGGTGATGACCTCTTCGGCCCCGAGGACGCCCCGGAGCGCCTGGACCGACACGCTGAGCGCCGTCTCCAGGCCCAGCATCCCGGGCGGCGCCTCGTCGAAGGGCAGGTCCTTCGCCTCGGGCGGGTGCGGCGCATGGTCGGTCGCGATCGCGTCGATGGTGCCGTCGGCCAGCGCTCTGGCCAGGGCCTCGGTGTCCTCCATGGTGCGCAGCGGCGGGTTGACCTTGAAGGCGGGGTCATAACCGCACACGGCGGCGTGGGTGAGGGCCAGGTGGTGTGGGGTCACCTCGGCCGTCACCGGCAGCCCCTCGGCCCGGGCGGCCTTGAGCAACGCCACCGACCCGCGTGTCGAGACGTGCAAGAAGTGCATCGGCGACCCGGTCTGGCGGACGAGGGCGAGATCGCGGGCGAGCATCGCCTCCTCGGCGGCGGCGGGGATGCCGGGCAGCCCGAGCCGGCTCGACCACTCGCCGTCGTGCATCGCCCCCCCGGCGGCCAGCTCTGCGTCCTCGCAGTGCTCGGCCAGGGTGACGCCGAGTCCCCGGGCGTATTCGAGGGCCCGGCGCAGCAGCGCGCCATTCTGGACCCCCGACCCGTCGTCGGTGAACAGGCGCACCCCGAGCGCGGCCAGCTCGCGGAGCGGCGCCAGCTCCTCGCCCCTCCGGCCGAGGGTGATCGCACCGGCCACCAGCACCTCGCACGGGCAGCCCCGGCCGAGTGCGAGCACCTCCTCGGCCACCGCCGCCGAGTCGATCGGCGGGTCGGTGTTGGGCATGGCCATGACCGCGCTGAAGCCGCCCAGGGCGGCGGCCCGGGTGCCGCTCTCGATGGTCTCGGCCTCCTCGTGGCCGGGCTGGCGGAGGTGGGTGTGCAGGTCGACCAGGCCGCTCGAGACGAGGCACCCGCCCGCGTCGAGCACCGTCGCGCCGGCGGGAACGTCCAGCCCTTCGCCGACGGCCACCACCACGCCGTCTTCGATCACCACGTCGGCCCGGGTGCTGGTGCCCCCCTCGACGACGCTCCCGCCGCGGACCACCAACGTCGGGGCGGCCTCAGCCACGCGTGCTTCCGAGGCCCTCGAGCGCGCTGTCGGCACCGAGGAGGAGGAACAGCACCGCCATGCGCACCGCGACGCCATTGGTGACCTGCCGGGTCACGACCACCGACGGCAGGTCGGCGACGTCGGACGCGATCTCGACCCCGCGGACCATCGGGCCGGGGTGGGTCACGATTGCGTGGGCGGCGAGCCTTGCCACCCGTTCCCGGGTCAGCCCCCACCCGGCCGTGTACTCACGCAACGACGGGACGAACGAACCGCTCCCCCGCTCGGCCTGCAGCCGCAGCAGCGAGACAACGTCGGCCGAGCCGAGCACGTCGTCGAGGTCTTCCGCGACGCTCACCGGCCAGCCGTCGAGGTTGGCCGGCATGAGGCTGGTCGGCCCGGCCAGCACCACCTCCGCGCCGAGCGCCGAGTACGCGAGCACCTCGGAGCGGGCCACCCGGCTGTGGCGGACGTCGCCAACGATGACCACCCGCAGCCCCTCGAAGCACGAGACACCGAGCGTTGCCGGGTCGACCTTCGCCCCCTCGGCCAGCACCTGGCGGACGGTGAAGCAGTCGACGAGTGCCTGGGTGGGGTGCTCGTGCCACCCGTCGCCGGCGTTGATGACGTGGGCCCGCTCGACCCAACGGGCCACCTGCTCGGGCGCGCCGGAGGAGGCGTGCCGCAGCACCACCGCGTCGATGCCGAGGGCCTCGATCGTCTGGACCGTGTCGCGCAGCGACTCGCCCTTCTTCACGGCCGAGCTCGCCACCGCGAGCGACAGCACGTCCGCCGACAGCCGCTTGGCCGCCGTCTCGAAGGACAGCCGGGTCCGGGTCGACTCCTCGAAGAACAGGGTGGCCACGACCTTGCCCCGGAGCGCCGGCACCTTAGGGATCGAGCGCCGCTCGACCTCCGCGAAGGCCTCGGCGACCCGGAGCACCTCGGCGATCCCGTCGGCCCCGAGGTCGGCGACCGACAGGAGGTGGGGGCCGATCCCGACCCGTGGTGGCGTGGCCAGCTCGGCCTCGACCTGACTGACGCTCACTTCGCCACCAGCATCCCGATGGCGACGCCGTCCTCGCTGACATCGACCATCTCATCGCGCCGGGTCGGGAGGTTCTTGCCGACGTAGTCCGGCCGGATCGGCAGCTCCCGGTGGCCCCGGTCGACCATCACGGCCAACTGCACCGACTTGGCCCGGCCGAAGTCGCCGAGGGCGTTGAGCGCGGCGCGGATGGTTCGCCCGGTGAAGAGAACGTCGTCGACCAGGACCACGATCATCCCGGTCAGGTCGAGCGGGATCTCGGTGGCCGCTTCGGGGAGCACCGGCCGCAGCCCGATGTCGTCGCGGTAGAAGGCGACGTCGAGGGTGCCGACGGGCACCCCTGCGTCCTCGTTCTCGGACAGGATCTCGGCGATCCGTTGGGCCAGGGTGACGCCGCCGGTCTGGAGGCCGATGATGACGATGTCGTCGAGCCCCCCGTTGCGTTCCGCCACCTCGTGGGCCATGCGCACGAGGGCGCGCTGGACGTCGGCGGCGCTCAGGACCTGAGCGGTGGGAACGAAACGGCCACCGAGCGGACGGGTGTGACTGCGCTCGCGTTCGGCCATGCTCCTCCTGTCCGTATGGGCCTCACGGGACCCGCTTGACGGTCAGGTGTCGACGATATCACCGCGGCGCTCGGCCGGATCCGGGGTGGTGGCTCATTTTGCATCTGATGCACCCGTGGTCGCGCCCGCCGGCGGACGGACCGGAACCGGCCTGACGGCGGCCACCGATCCCTGGCCGGGGCCGCGAGCCAGGTGCGACGATCATCGCGAAGGGGCGAAAAGGAAGGAGGGGCCATGGTTGTGAAGGTCGCCAACATCACCTTCGACTGCGACGATGTTCTCGGGTTGGCGAACTTCTGGTCAGCTCTGCTCGGACGACCGCTCGATGTGGGAAGCAGCGAACGCTTCGCCTCGATCGGCGGCACCGACGGTGAACGGGCGGAGCCGGCCTGGTACTTCACCAAGGTGCCCGAGCGAAAGCAGGCGAAGAACCGCGTCCACCTCGACGTCACCACCCCGGACCCCTCGGCCGTCGACGACATGGTGGCGATCGGTGCGACGGTGGTCGGAGCACACGAGATGCCGGGGGCCATCGCTGGACCATCATGCAAGACCCCGAGGGCAACCAGTTCTGTGTCGCCGCGGAGGTCTTCACCGGCTGGGGCTGACACAAGCACCCCAAGCGGCGATGACGGGGGCCCGAAATCCGAGCAGACTGCGCCGCATGGACATCACGATCCGCGAGGTCGAGGCGAACGGGTGGCGGTTCCTCTGCCGCGAGGCGGGGACGTCGGGCGAGCCGGTCATCCTGCTCCACGGCTTCCCCGAGACCTCCCACATGTGGTCGGGGCTGATGACGACGCTCGCCGAGCACGGGTACCACTGCGTCGCACCCGACCAGCGCGGCTACAGCCCCTATGCCCGTCCGGAGGCCGTCGACGCGTACCGCTACGAGGACCTCGCCGCCGACACGCTGGCGATCCCCCGCGCTCTCGGCTTCGAGCGGTTCCATCTGATCGCGCATGACTGGGGGGCCATCGCCGGTTGGGCCGCCCTGGCGGTCGACCCCGGGCCGGTCGCCAGCTTCACGTCGCTGTCGATCCCCCATTACGCGGGGTGCGCGCTGGCGGTGCGCGACGACCCCGAGGAGGCCCCCTACCGCGGCATCCTCGACGTCCTGCTCGCACCCGACGACGGTGGGGACGCGGCGTTCTCGGCGAACGACTACGCCTTCTTGCGCCTCGCGTGGACCGAGAGCACCCCCGACGAGATCGAGGACTACCTCTCGGTGTTCAGCCAACCCGGCGCACTGCACGCGGCCATCAACTGGTACCGGGCCTGCAGCGGGCATGCCCGCGCGCTCGACGACGACTCGTTCGTCTTCGGGCCCGTCGGCACGCCGACGCTGCTCCTCTGGGGGAAGGACGACCCCTATGTCCGGCGCATGGCTTTCGACGTCGCGCCCGCGCACATGACCGGGCCCTATCGACCGGTCGAGGTCGAGGCCGGCCACTGGCTGGTCCAAGAGGCGCCCGAGGCCGTCGCAGGCGAGGTGCTCACCCACCTCGGCTCGAACCCGATCTGAGTTCGGCCGCCTTAGCGCGGCGGGTCGGCCGCCCCCATCGGGAACGACTGCTGACCCGGTCCCGGGCCGCCCGACGGAGCGCCGGAGCGCCGCACGGTGCGCCGGAAGTGCTTGCCCAGCGTCTCTTCTTGGTGCTGGTAGCTGGAGCCGACTGCGGAGCCATAGAGCACGTCGGGCGGCTCCAGCATCTTGTCGAAGGTGAGCTTGCAGACCCGTTGGCCGTGCTCGATCATGAACGGCACGTCGTGGGCCCGCACCTCGAGCGCGGCCCGGGACCCGTCGTTCGGACCGGCGTCGAACCCGAAGCCGGGGTCGAAGAACCCGGCGTAATGGGTGCGGAGCTCCCCGCTGGTCGGGTCGTACGCGGTCATCTCGGAGGCGAGCTCGGGCGGGATCGACACCGCCTCGTCCGACATGAGCAGGTAGAAGCGCTGCGGCGCCAGCACGATCCTGTTGCCGCCCTCCCGGCGCACCGGGTCGAAGTACGGCGCCGGGTCGATCGGCGCGGAGCCGGTCAGGTTGAGCCTCGGCGCGTTCTCCTTGGCCTGGTAGCCGACCCGCCCGTCGTGGTCGCCGCGCAGGTCGAGGCTGAGGAACAGCCCGTCGGCGAGGGCGAGGTCCTTCACCGGGACCGGCTTGCCCCCCTTCAACAACAGGTGGTGGGTCTCCTCGTGGAACCGCGCGATCTGCTCGTCGCTCAGCTGGGTCTTGCCGACCGACAGCCGGAGCTGGTTGAGCGACAGCCCCTCGCGCACGCCGATGGCGAACGACAGCGGCACGATCTCGAGGTAGAGCGGTCCCGCGTAGCCGGCCGCGATCTCGTCGAAGCGGTAGCCGTGGTCCGTGATCACACGGGTGAACACGTCGACCCGGCCGGTCGAGCTCTTCGGGTTGGCCTTCGCCCGCACCGCCTTGGGCAGCGCCAGGCGTTCCTTCAACGGGACCAGGTAGGGCCGGTTGGTCTCGAGGACCGCTCCCGATCGCAGGTCCAGCTCGTCGATGACGTGGTCACGCAGCTTGCGCTCGACGGTGTCGGGCCCAGGCAAGAAGCTGCACCGCATCCTGTAGGCGACCTCGCCGAGGCGCAGGTCGAGGCTGGCCGGCTGCACGTTGGACTCGGGGATCGGGTCGTCCGAGGCGATCACGCCGGCCGAGATGGCGTCGAGGAGGAACCGCCGGGGCAGCACGCCGGCGCCCCGCGCCGGCAGGGTGAACGTCGTTTCGGGGGCGGCCGGGGGCACGGCTGCCGACGTTAGTGGGGGCCCGGCCTCCCTCGGATGGCCACGGGTCGTCGGCGACATGGGTCGCCGCCTGGTGGACCGTGCGCGCTAGCGGGCGGCCAGGCCTTCGACGATCGTCGCCAAGATGCCGTTCACGAACCCGCCCGACTCGTCGGTCGAGTACACCTTGGCCAGCTCGACGGCTTCGTTCATGACCACGGCCGGCGGCGGGCCGTCGGGATCGAGCAGCTCGGCCGTGGCCAGCCGGAGCACCAACCGGTCCACCACCGCCATGCGCTCGGGCGACCAGCCGATCGACGCGTCGGCAACCAGCCGGTCGGCCTCGGCGCCATGTTCGCTGACCGCGCCGACGAGGTGGGCACAGTACGGGTCGGGCGCGACGGCGAGCGCGGCCACGACCGCATCGGGTGTCTCGCCCTTCATCTGGGCCTCATAGAGCAACGAGAGCGCGCGCTCGCGCGACTGGTGACGGGTCGCGCCACCGTCCGGCACCACGCCTCGGCCTCAGGCTCTGGTCAGGTACTCACCCGTGCGGGTGTCGACCTTGACGAGGTCACCGGTGTTGACGAACAGCGGCACCTGGATGACGAGACCGGTCTGGACCGTGGCCGCCTTGCGGGCGCCCGACACCCGGTCGCCCTGCATGCCCGGCTCGGTCTCGGTCACCGACAGCTCGACCGACGCGGGCAGGTCGACCCCGACGATCTCGCCGAGATAGGTCTGCAGGTTCGCGTTGTCGCCCTCCTTCAGGTACTGGGCGGCTCTGGCCAGCGATTCCGACGTCACATTCAGCTGCTCGTACGAGGAGGTGTCCATGAACACGTAGTCCTCGCCGTCGCGGTAGAGGAACTGCATGTCGCGCTTGTCGATGATGGCCTGCTCGAGCTTCTCGTCGGCTCGATACGTCCGGTCGATGACCGCGCCGGAGCGCACGTTCTTCAGCTTGGTGCGGACGAACGCGCCGCCCTTGCCCGGCTTCACGTGCTGGAACTCCACGACCGTGAACAGGCCCTCGGGCAGGTCGAGGGTCATGCCGTTCTTCAAGTCGTTGGTGGAGACGGCCATCAGGCAGCGACGTCCTTTGTAAATCCGGTGAGTGTTCGGCTGCCGTCCTCGGTCACGACCAAGGTGTCCTCGATGCGGACTCCGCCCACGCCGGGGAGGTAGACACCCGGTTCCACGGTGACGACAACGCCGGGGGCGAGGATAGCAGCGCCCTGTTGGCTGACCGTCGGGGCCTCGTGGATGTCGAGGCCGACGCCGTGCCCGGTCCCGTGCTCGAAGCGGTCCGCCCACCCGGCCTCGGTGATGACGTCCCGGCAGACCGTGTCGACATCCTTCGCCGACACGCCGGCGCGCACCGCGGCAACGCCGCGCGCCTGGGAGTCCTTCACCACCGCGAAGACGCGGGCCATCTCGCCGGTCGGCTCGCCGCCCAGCCAGAAGGTCCGGGTCATGTCGGAGCGGTACCCCTCGAAGGTCGCGCCGAAGTCGACGACGACCGGGTCCCCCGGCGCCAACGCGGTCGCGGTCGGCTGGTGGTGGGGCTTGGCCGAGTGCGGGCCCGCGGCGACGATCGTGTCGAACGCCCGGTCCTCGGCGCCGCCGCGCCGCATCGCCGTGTCGAGCACCAGGGCGAACTCCTCCTCGGTGATGGTGGTCTTCCCGACCTCGGCCAGCATCGGCAGCACCTCGACGAGCGCCGCGTCGGCGATGGCGGCGGCTCTCGCCATCCGGTCCAGCTCGCCGGCGTCCTTTACCTCTCGGAGGCCCTCGACGATCCCGGTGGCGGGGATCCCCTCGGCCTCGCCCTCGAACAGCTCGCGCCAGCGCCGCGACGCGGCCCACGACACGTCCTCGGACTCGAGGCCGACGCGCGCGGCCGACGCCGCCACCAGCGCCGCCTTCACCGCGGCGCGCTGGCCCTCACCGTTGCCGATCGCGATGTCTAGACTCCCGGCCACGCCGGCGGCCTGGACCTGCTCGGCCGACTGGGTCCGGTACCGGCCGTCGGTCGTGAGCAGGGCCCCCTTGGCGGTGACCACCACCACGCCCGCCGACCCGCTGAACCCGCTCAGGTAGCGGACGTTGGCCAGGTTGGTCACGATCAGCGCGTCGACCTGCGCGTCGTCGAACCGGGTGCGCAGCTTGTCGAGCCGCGACGCGACCTCGAGCGGGGCCAGCTTGGTTGCCTTGGCATTCATCTCGTGCACTCTCCGATCATCGAGGGATCAACCCTCTTGTGGTGGCTGGGCGGCCGGTAGCAGGGGGGCCGCGTCCCCTCCGTCGAGCAGTCGGCGAACCGCTTCGATGGCGAGCTCGTAGCCGAGCCCACCGAACCCGGCCACCAGGCCGTCGGCCACCGGGGCCACGACCGAGGTGTGGCGGAACGGCTCGCGCCCGGCCGGGTTGGAGAGGTGCAATTCCACGACCACGCCCTCGAACGCCGCCAGCGCGTCGTGCAGCGACCACGAGGTGTGGCTGAGCGCACCGGCGTTGACGATGATCGCGGCGGCCCGGCCGCGGGCACCCTGTACGGCCTCGATCAGGTCGCCCTCGTGGTTGGACTGGAAGTGCTCGACGGCCATGCCGAGGCGCGCCGCGGCGGCGGCGGCCCGGTCGACGTGGTCGGCCAGGGTCTCGGTACCGTAGATCTCGGGCTCCCGCTGGCCGAGCAGGTTGAGGTTGGGGCCCGACAGAAGGAGAACCAGCGGTCGGTCGGCGGCGTCGGTCATTGCGGCGATCCCATCTCGGCAAGGGTAGCGACGACATCGCTCTCCCCCACACCCGAGACGGGCTCGACCCCGTTCGGGCCGTCGAGGACGAACGTCAGGTCGTGGCGGGCCTTCTTGTCCCGGCCCATCGAGGCGACCACTCGGTCGGGCTCCGTCCCGGCCGGGAGGTCCGAGGTGAGGTCGAACCCGGCCACGACCCGGCGGTGCAGCTCCACCCGCTCGTCGTCGATCCGGCCGAGACGCCGGGCCAACAGGGCGGCGAAGACGAGGCCGATCGCAACCGCCTCGCCGTGGGCGAGGTCGCGGCCCGAGGACGCGTCGAACCCCTCCGCCTCGAGGGCGTGGCCGAGGGTGTGGCCATAGTTGAGGACCATCCGTCCGCCCTCTTCGGTCTCGTCGGCCGCCACGATCGCCGCCTTGATGGCGGCGCACCGGGCCACCTGCTCGTCGATGTCGAGCTCGAGCAGCGACGCGTCCGGTTTCCCCGGGCCCAAGAACGCGTACTTCGCCATCTCGCCGCGCCCGCATCGCCATTCCCGGGGCGGCAGGCTGCCGAGCGTCTCGGTGTCACAGAGCACGGCCGAGGGCTGCCAGAACGCCCCGACGAGGTTCTTCCCCTCGGCGATGTTCACGCCGGTCTTGCCGCCGATCGCCGCGTCGACCTGGCCGAGCAGGGTGGTGGCGACGTTCACGTACCGCATGCCTCGGTGATAGGTGGCCGCCGCAAATCCGGCCACGTCGGTGACCACCCCACCGCCCACGGCCACGACCACGTCGGACCGGCTGAGTCCGCTCCTCGCGAACTGCGCGCACAACGTCTCGACCGAATCGAGCGACTTGGCCCCCTCGCCCTCGCCCAACTGGTGGATCTCGAAGGGCACCTTCGTGTCGAGATCCTCCAACCAGCCGCCGGCGAGCACCGCGGACTGGGTGACCACAGCGGCTTGGCGAACGCCGGGAAGGCCACCTATCACCGAGGCCAGCTCGTGGCGGGCACCGCGGCCGATCACGACGTCATAGGGACGGCCGGGCAGTGCAACCGGGACGACGATCACGCCGCCCCCCGGTCGAGCGCGCCGATCGCCGCCGTTGCGACCTGCTCGGGCGTCTTGTCGTCGACGTCGACCACCTCGTCGGCGAGCTGGGCATAGAGGAGACGGCGCACCGCGTCGAGCTCGGCCAGCGCCCGTTCGGTGTCGCCGTCGAGCAGGGGTCGGCCGGCCCCATCCCCGACGCGCTCGGCCAGCGTCTCGACGTCGGCCCGGAGCCAGACCACGGTCCCGCTCTTTCGGATCAACCGGCGGTTCTGCGGATCGAGCACCGCGCCGCCGGCCACCGACACCACGACCGGCTCGACCGCGAGCGCCCGCACGAGGGCCTCGGTCTCGGCGGCCCGGAACGCCCGCTCACCCTGGTTGACGAAGATCTCGGGCACCGTCTGCCCGGTCGCCTCCTCGACCTCGGCGTCCGAGTCGAGGTGCGGCCACCCGAGCCGCGCCGCGGCCAGGTGCCCGACGGTCGTCTTGCCCGACCCCATCATCCCGACCAGCAGCAGTCGGGCCGGCCGCTTCGTTCTCTGGCCCCCCGCCATCACGGCCCCGGCGGCGGCACCGACGGGGTCTCACCGAGCGCCTGCATGAAACCATCCCGGTTGCGGAGTATCTCGGCCAGAGAGTCGCCACCGAATTTCCGCACCGCCTCTGAGGCCAGCACCAGCGCCACCATCGTCTCGGCCACCACCCCCATCGCAGGGACGGCGGTGACGTCGGTCCGCTCCCGGAAGCTCACGCCGGGCTCCTTCGTCACCACGTCCACCGTTTCGAGGACCGGCCGGTTGAGCGTGGCCAACGGCTTCATGGCGACCCGGGCCACGATCAGGCCGCCCATCGACGTGCCGCCCTCGACGCCGCCGGCCCGATGGGTCTTGCGCCCGAATCCCCCCGAGAGCTGCGCCTCGTCGCCGTTGGGGTCCCAGTAGATGGCGTCGTGGGCCTCCGAGCCGCGCAGGCCGGCCAGCTCGAACCCGTCGCCAAACTCGACCCCCTTGATCGCCTGGATGCTCATGAGGGCCTGGGCCAGCTGGCCGTCGAGCTTGCGGTCCCAGTGGACGTGGCTGCCGAGGCCGACCGGGACCCCGTAGGCGAGGACCTCCACGACGCCGCCGAGCGAGTCGCCGTCCTTCGCGGCCGCCTTGATCTCCTCGACCATGCGCGCCTCGGCGTCCTTGTCGAAGCAGCGCACGTCGGACCCGTCGACCGCGTCGAGGTCGGCGGGCGTCGGCCGCAACCCCTTCTCGGCGCGGGCCGGCCCCAACTGGATGACGTGGCTGATGACGCTCACACCCAGATGGCCGAGCAGCTTCTTGGCCAGGCTGCCGGCCGCGACCCGGGCGGCCGTCTCCCGGGCCGACGCGCGCTCGAGGATGTCGCGGGCGTCCGCGAACCCGTACTTCTGCATGCCGGCCAGGTCGGCATGACCGGGCCGGGGCTGGGTCAGGATCTTCTCGGGCGCGCCGGGGTCCGGCGACATCTCCTCGGTCCACTTGGGCCACTCGGTGTTGGCGATCTCGATCGCGACCGGGGAGCCGAGCGTGCGCCCGTGCCGCAACCCCCCGATCAGGGTGACCTCGTCCTGCTCGAAGCGCATCCGGGGGCCGCGGCCGTAGCCGAGGCGGCGCCGGGCCAGCTCGTTTTGGATGTCGGGGGCGCCGAAGGCCAGGCCGGCCGGCACCCCTTCGATCACGACGACGATCGCGCGACCGTGCGATTCGCCGGCGGTCAGGAAGCGCAGCACGCCCGCAAACCTACCGTCCGGAGCGATCGGCCCTCCTGAGCGCTGTTGCGCTCAGCCGTGGTGGAGCCACACGTGCACCGCCCACGGGCCCCACAACACGCCGAACGCGGCGCCGGCGGCCAGGGGGGGCCCGAAGGGCAGCCTGGTCTTTCGCCCGGTCCCGCGGCCGACCATCAGCATCATGCCGAGGGCGGCGCCGAGGGCGAACGCGACCAGGAAGCCGACGTAGATCTCCCAGAAGCCGATCCACCCGAGCGCGGCGCCGACGACGCCGGCCAGCCGGATGTCCCCGTAGCCGAGGCCGCGGGGGAAGAACCACCACAGGGCGAAGAAGACGGCAAAGGCGCCGGCCCCGCCGATGCCGGCCTCACCCAGCGCGCGCCAGCGGCCGTCGGCCGCCGACGCCGAGACCAGGCCGACCGCCATGGCGCCGAACGTCGGATAGAGGACGGCGCGCGGCACGACACCGAGCCGGACGTCGACGACCGAGATCGCGACGAGGCCGAGCACCAGGGCGCAGTAGGCCGCGAGCGGCGGGACCGCGCCCAGTCGGATCGCAAGCAGCGCGAACGCGGCACCGGTGACGATCCCCGACCCGATCAGCTCGATCGTGCCGGCGCCACGGGGTGCGACGATGACATGGACGGGCGTCGCGGCGCCGGCCTCGTAGGCGTGCGGCGAACGCGGGTGTCCCGGACCGGTCGGGCGATCGGTCGGCGGCGGCTCGGGGGGCCGCACGATGCGGCCGGTCAACGAATCAAGAAAGGCCCCGGCGACGAGTCCGGCGGCACCACAACCGGCGACCAGGGCGACGTTCACGCTTCAGTCTGGCCCGGTCGGCTCAGTAGTAGGGGTTTTCTCCCCCCGTGTGGTCGGTGACGTCGACGACCCGGGTGATCTGGGGAACCTCGTCGCGCAGCGCGACCTCGATGCCCTGGGTGAGCGTCATGCGCGACATCGCACAGCCCTGGCAGCCCCCCGAGAGGCGCAGGTACGCGACGCCCTCGGCGGCGTCGAACGCGACCAGGTCGGCCCGGCCGCCGTGGGATGCGATCGACGGGTTGATGACCTGGTCGAGCACGGTGACCACGTGCTGCGCGGCCTCCCCCGCGATCCCCGCCGCCAGCACGCCGGCTGGAACGCCCGGTGAGGCCTCTTCGGGGGTCGGGTTGTTCGGGTTCACGAGGACCAGTCCGCCCGATCCGTCGTCTGACCATTCGAGGCGGGCGCCTCGGAGCCGGTCCACGCTCGCCGACGGCACGACGATGGTGAGGTCGTCGCCGTCGACGAAGACGGCGTCCTCGTCGGCTGCGTCACGGCGCGCCTGGAAGTAGAGGTCGTAGGCGAAGTTGGCGCCCTGGACGCCCCGGACCTCGAGCCACAGGGCGAGGTTCTCGGTGTCGGGCTCACCCGCCATCGCCTCGACCACGACCTTGCGGGCTTCCTCGGTCACGGTGACGACGGAGCCGGCTACCTCGTCGTGCTCAAGCTCTTCTACGGATCGGGCCATGGGACCATCATAGGAGCAGGGCACCCGCCGACCGGCGCCGGAGCGATTCGGCCCTCACTCGACCCGCAGAAGGAGCGCCGTCGGCGTCCGGGCGGCGATGCGCCCGGGAAGGGCGGCGACGATGTTGGCCACCAGGATCGCACCGACGCTGATCGCGGCGAGCGTCAGCACGGGGACGCTCGGGACCGGCACCGCGTGGATGCTCGTCGCGAACAGGTCCCAGAGCGAGCGGCCGACGACGATCCCGAGGGGCACACCCACCAGGACCCCGATCGTGACCGCGACGCTGGCCTGCCACGCGATGACCGTCGCCAACTGGCGTCCCGAGAGGCCGAGGGTCTTCATCACGGCCAGGTCACGACGTCGGCGCCGGACCGACGCGACGAGGGTGATCCCGAGTGCCGCCACCGCCCCGGCGGCGAGGCCCGCACCGAGCACCGTCGGGATCGTCTCGATGCCCCCCGAGGTCACGATCTCGACCGGGCGCAGCGCCGGGATCGCTCCCCCCGCGGGGCCGTCGGAGTCTTCGGCGTTGATCGTGCGGGTGAGTGACTGCAGGGAGCCCAGCGCATCGGCGGAGGTCCCGCCGCGCGTTCGTATGAAGTAGGCCTGCGGTCCGGGAATCGTGTTTCCCTGGGCGTTGCGCACCGAGGCCGGGATCAACCGGTAGTCGACGACCGCGCCGATCCCCATCCCGGGCCCCATCAGGGCCGGCATCGTCGCCGTTCCGGCGACCACCAGTCGCTCGCTGTGCCCCTTGCCCGTCTCGACCGTCACGGTGCCACCCACGTGGGCATGGAGGGCGGCCATGGTCGACACGCCCAGCACGATCTGGTTCGACGCCTCGAGATCGCTCCCGCTGAGCACGGGGGGCTGCACCACCGCGTTCGGGGTGGCCCCGATGATCGGGATGTCGCGCTGACCGTCGATCACGGCTGACGAGAAGTAGACCCCGGATGAGGCGACGACGTAGTAGTCGCGTGCGAGGAGGGTCGCGGTCAGGTGCGCCGGAAGATCCTCGTCGCCCGAGAACCCCGAGAGGAGAGCGTAGTTCCAGTTCCACCCGTAGAGCCGCGGCTGTGAGATGAGAGCGTTGAGGCTGGCCCCGAAGGTGACCGTGGCCACGAGAACGAGCACCGCGAGCACGGCGCCGACGATGGCTGATCGAACCGGAACGGCGTCACCGGCGCCACCCGGCTCGAGTGCGAAGCGGATGCCGGTGACGGCCGGAACGGGCAGTCCGGAGGCAGATGCCACCTGGGCCACGTTCGATGTCCGCGCGATGCGTTCACGCTGACGGATCCGATGCGGTCCCTGCCGGCGGGCGAGCAGGACCGACACGGCACCGAGCACCACCACGAGGACGAGGAAACCGAAGCCGAGCACGGTCCAGTCGAACCCGACCGCGCTCGGGTAGACGGGCCGCACCGGCCCCAACGGGAAGAGCGGCGACAAGGCCACGGCCACGACGATGGCCAGCAGGGAACCGACGACCACCGCCGCCACGGCGCCACCGATCCCGTCGGCCATCGTCACCATCGGGCCGGCCCCGAGGGCTCGCAACGCCTCGGACTCGTCTCCGTAGCGTCGGAGTTGGCGACCGATGACCTGGCCCACGATGACGAGCACCGCCAGCGCAGCGAGCCCGCCGAACACTGCGAGTGCGATGGCTTCGGGCCCGTTCGCCTGGTCGGCAATGCCGACCTCGGGTCCGTTCGTCATGAACCCGACCGCCGCGATCAGCTGTCGGCCCACGATCGGGGTGACCTCGGACTCCACCGCGCTCACGTGACTGTCGCCGCCGACGAGCCGGAGGGCGCTGTAGGAGTAGGTCGCACAACACGAGTCGATCTCGCGGGTGAGGGCCGGGGTCATGAGCACGTCCGCCGACCCCAAGGCTTTGTAGTCGTCGTCGAGCACGTCGGTAGGAAAGACCACCAGGCCGACAAGCCGGAAGCTCACCACCTTCACCGGCGGAGAGTTGTTGGCGTTCGAGAGCAGCTGCGCGTCCGAGTTGAGGGAGACCTTCAACACCGAGCCGACGTGGATCCCGAGCTCCTCCTCGGCCTGCGCGTTCATGACCGCCTCACCCACATCGGTCGGGTTGGCCAGCCGCCCCGCGACGAGGGTCACTCGATCCTCGGTCGTGTCCTCGGCGCCGAGGGTGCCCTCGAGGGACGGCGGCTTGTCGCCCGGGCCCACCACGAGATGAGCGCCGGAGATCGTGTCGATGTTGGCGTCGAAGCCGACGACCGTGGCCACATCGCGCACGTAGCGCAAACCGGCCAGCCGCTGATCGAGGGAGGGGTTGTAGCCGTTCGTAAAACCCAATGCCGGGTTCACGAACGCGTCGAAGACCTGGAGATCAGAGGGGTTGGTGCTGGCCAGATACGTCGGATAGGACGTCTGGGTCCGGCGGGCCCCGGCCAGCGCCCCGAGGGCCACGCCCCCGACCAGTGCCAGCAGGACGACGATGGCCACGTAGCCGCCGCGTCGCTGCGCGAAGGTGGCGCGGAACCGGTACCCGACCGCGCGAAGCACCTCGCTCTTCACGGTGGTGCTCCGGGACGCCCGTCCCCACCCATTCGACGCCTCCCGTGACCCCCGCGGCCGGTCATGTTGAGCCTCCCCTAAAGCCCGGCCCGGGCCAAGGTGGCCAACTCGTGTCGGTCCCCCGTGCCAGCACCCCGACCGACGTCGGACCTCAGAGGGTTCGGACCGCCCATCTCAATGGCCCCGAGCTCGAGCAAATGCGCAGCGGCGCGTCCGCTCAGCGCACCTCGACCAGGTCGAGGTACTCCTCTCGCCAGAACCCGTAGCGCTCCTCGGGGAGGTGCAGGGCGTGGGTCGGGGCGAGCGCCTCGACGAACGGGCCGTCGTGGCTCACGGCGACGATGGTGCCCTTCCAGGCGCCGAGCATGGCCCCGACGGCGGCCACCGAACCGGGGTCGAGGTTGTTCGTCGGCTCGTCGAGGACCAAGAGGTTTGCCTGGCCGGCGGCCAGCATGGCCAGGCTCAGCCGGGCCCGCTCCCCGCCCGAGAGGGACCCGGCGGGTTGGGAGGCCGTGCCGCCGGTAAGCCCGAACGACCCCAGCAACGACCGGCGCTCGGACTCCTTCACGAGCACGGTGTCGTCCAGGTTGTCGAGCGCGCAGAGATCGAGGTCGATCTGCTCGTGCTCCTGGGCGAAGTATCCGACCTCGACCTGGTACCCGAGCTCGACCGTCCCCTGCGTGGGTGTCTGGAAGTCCGACAGGCACCGCAACAGCGACGACTTGCCGGCGCCGTTGCGCCCGAGGACGACGACCCGGTCGCCCCGGTCGACGATGAAGTCCACGTCCAGCAGCACCTTGTGGTCCCCGTAGGCGACGGCCAGGTCGCGGACCGTCATCACGACGGCGCCCGCGCGCGCCGGCTCGGGCAGGTTGAACTTCACCTTGCGCTCCCGCTTGATGACCTCGGTGCGGTTCGCCTGGAGCTTCTTCACCTGGCGGTCGAGGATCTTGGCCTTGCGGGCCTGGGACTCGGTGCTGTGGCGCCACTTGTCCGCCTGGGCCCGCATCTTGGTGATCTGCGCGCCCTCCATCCCCGACGCCTTCTCCCGTTTGGTGATATCGGCACTCAACTGCGAGCGGAAGGCGGTGTAGTTCCCCTTGAACTCCCGCAGCCGCTTGTCGGAGAGCTGCAGCACCTTCGAGATCGCTTGATCGAGCAGCTTCAGATCGTGGCTCACGAGGAGCAGGGAGCTGCGCGAGGTGGCCAGCTCGTTCATGAGCCACAACTTGGCCGAACGGTCGAGATGGTTGGTCGGCTCGTCGAGGATCATCACCTCGGGGGACTGGAAGAGGACCCGGATGAGGTCGACCCGCCGGCGCTGGCCCCCCGACAACGATGCGATGTCCTCGGCCATGAGGGCCTCTTGTGGGAGGCCGAGACCGTCGGCCAACCGCCCGAGCTCGCCCTCGACCTCGTAGCCACCGGCCAACCGGTATCGCTCCTCGAGCGAGCTGAAGCGGGCGATCCGGTCCTCGGTGGGCGACGCCGAGAGATCCCGGCGAGCGTCCTGCAGCTGGTCGTCGAGCACATCGAGCCCCCGCGCCGAGAGCACGTGGGAGAAGACGGTCGAGTCGACGCCGAGCCCGTCTGGGACCGGCACCTGGGGCAGGAAGCCGACGGTGCCGGTGGCTTGCACGTCCCCGCGGGCGTGCAGGTGTCCCCCGCCCTGGCCGAGCAGGAAGGCCAACAACGAGGACTTGCCGGCGCCGTTCGCGCCGACCAGGCCCACCTTGTCCTTCGGGCCGACCATGACCGTGGCTTCGCGCAGCAACGTCCGCCCACCGATCTCGATGGTGATGTCGCGCCCGATCAGCATGGTGTTATTCGATCACGGTCCGGTGCCCTCGCCGGACCGCGCCGCGTCACGGACCGATCCCCGCGGAGTAGAGGCACGGGTCGCGTGCTCGCGCGAGATATGGTCATCGCTCTATGGCGGACCAAGCGGTTCCCCTCGACGCGCACGAATGGGTCAGCTTCGAGGACCCCGACGAGGAGCGGACGTGGGTCTTCGACGTCACGTTCCTCACCTCCAACTGGACGTGCATCTTCGGCCGGGGTTGCCAGGGCGTGCTCACCGGTCCGGCCGAGGATCTCGAACAGGGGTGCTGCTCCTATGGCGCCCACTTCATCGACGCCGCGGACCGTCGGCGGGTCGAGAAGATCGCGACCACGCTGAGCGCGGAGCAATGGCAGTACCGGTCGAAGGCCAAGAAGGGCGGCATCGCCAAGAAGAACAGTGCCGGCGAGTCGGTGACCCGGATCGTCGACGGCGCGTGCATCTTCTTGAACCGGCCCGGCTTCCCGACCGGCCCCGGCTGTGCGCTCCATGTCGCAGCCCTCCAGCGCGGTCAGAACCCGCTCGAGCTGAAGCCCGACGTGTGCTGGCAGCTCCCGCTGCGACGGGACGACAGCACCGGGGACGAGGGGCACGTGACAACCACGATCACGCAGTGGGACCGAAAACATTGGGGCGAGGGCGGGGAACAGTTCCATTGGTGGTGTACCGAAGCGCCCGAGGCGTTCGTGGGCACCCGGCCGGTGTTCGAAGAGATGGGCCCCGAGCTCAGCGCGATGGTGGGCAAGAAGACCTACCGCCGGCTGAAGGCCTACCTGTCGGATCGTGACCGCCGGGTCGCCGAGCGGGTCCCGTTGCCGCATCCGGTCTTGCGGCGCCGCTAGCCGTCAGTCTTCGAGGGGGTCGGGCTCCCTCGCCGCGGACTCGTCCCACGCCGGAACGCCAGAGCCCAGGATCTTGTCGTAGCGGTCCTCTTCGGCCCGGCACCAGGTCGCGTGCACGTCTTCTGGTTCGGCCCCGCACTCGGGGCAGGTCTCCGCGCCCGTGGCGATCGATCGCTTCAGGCTTCGCGCCTCTTCGAAGCGCCGATGGCGTCCCTTTTTCACGACGACTCCTCACTGCCGCCTGAACGCCCCGCCCACCTCGGTGAGCGCGACCATCCTCGCTCCTGCGACGATCCGGCGCGATCTCGGCGGATGGGCCCCTGGCCTCGCTCGCGAGGCGCCCAGGACGTCCGCACCGACCAGGTCATTGTAGTCGGGCTGCGGGAGTTCTGGGCCGGGTCCACAATGGGGGTCGTGGACCAGTCATTCGACACAGACGCCATGATCGAGCGGTTTCGCCAGCGCGCCGAGGCGGTCCGCAAGCGGGGCCTGCCGCCCGTCGAGGGCCCCGAACGCCAGCGGTTCAAGGAGCAGGCGCAGCTCGACTTCATGGACTACGCCATGCTCGGAGACTCGACGGCCACCCTCGTCGACGGGATCCTGACGCTCACCCTCGACCTCCGGCCGCCCGAGGCCCGCGGCTAACTCAACCGTTACCTGGACCGTCACTAATCATCACCACGGTCAGGCAGCCTCTTCTTGCGAGAGACGGTGACGGTCCTACCCGGTT
>PLWZ01000038.1 GCA_003151235.1 Acidimicrobiaceae bacterium | reverse complement strand
GCCTATCCGCTGAGTCTCTAAGGGCGTGTGCTGGTCCTGTGGGCTTCCAGGCCATCGGTGGACCGCGTGCCCGGACGTGCATTGCTTCCGATGTGGGCTGGGCGGCCATATTGCTCGGCGTTGCCCGGGGTGATCGGGTGCCGACTCAGGAGTGTGAAGGCTGGTCGGGGTTCGAGCGGCTTAAGGCGATGGTGTTCGTCCGGGCAGCAATCGATGAGCAGATTCGCGTGTTGGAAGCTGAGTGCTGGGCCGGCGGGGTTCGCCGTAGTGCGTTGGCGGCCGTGCTCGGCATTTCTCGAGCGGAGCTCTACCGCCGCCGCAGAACCAGGAGCGGTCAAGGGCCGCCGCAGGCGGGCACGTGTGACGCCGAAGCAGAGCGAAGGCGCCATTGACGGCTCCGGCCGTGAGTGGTCGCCACCCCACCATGGCACTGGCCCCGCCCCCCGGCGGGGCCTGGCTGCCTGCCGAAGGCATCCCCCGGTCCGGCGGTACGGCACGATGCCGTCGTGACGGCTCCCCCGGTAGCGCTTGGCCCACTGGTTTATCTTGTGGGCCATATCTCGGCGAGTTTTCTTGGTTGTTGAGTGGCTGGGTGGAGGTGAAGGCCCTGGTGCATGACCATTTGGGCGGGTTGGCGGGCTGTCAAGATGGCTTGCTTTTTGTCAAGGAAGGCTGTCGATTTGGGAAGGGCTAGCAGAGCAAAGGCGGATCGGCGAGCGGCAGGGGTGGTGCCGGACCATCGCAAACATGCCCCGGTTGATGTGCCGTGGTACGAGGACGACCTCGTGCAACCCGTAGCGCGCCAGCGGGTAGCGGAACGACCGGTGCGGGACCCACGGCCCCAGTCAGTGGCCTCGATTGCGCAAAGCTCGATGCCGTTGTTTGACCTGCAACAGCTGGCCAAGGATCGGCGGCAGCTCGACGCCAAGATCCAAGCGGCGGTTCGGAATGCTCGACGACGGCGGGAGACCTGGAAGGCGATTGGTGGGGCTTTGGGGGTCACTCGTCAGGCGGCTTGGGACAGGTACAGCAAGGATGACGGTTCCGGTCGCTAGGCCAGTTCGGGCGGTTGACCGGCTCGGTCGAGCAATGCGGCGGCCCGCCGTTGCCATTCGTCGAACATGCGTTGTGCGTCGCCGATCTGTCTCGTAGCGGTTTCGATTCGGCGGAGTGGCGGTCGCAACTCCTTGCTCCAGTTCCTGGATTGATGCATCACGTCCGCAAACGCTGTTGTGGAACTGAACCCCACCCGAGCCTGCTGGCCCGTCCTCACGATCGTCTGAAGGAAGGGAACGGAGCTGGTGACTTGATCCTCGTTCTCATTCAGTTGATCGAAAATCACGTCCATCGCCGGGCCCACCCGAAGTAGATCGGCGGCAAAGGAACTGCTGACTGCTTCGAATTCGGACGCCGGGACCTCAAGTTTCTTCGCTAGCTGCCGACTCACGGTGAGGCGTCCGGCAAAACCACGTCCCTGGGCGTCGCTCCGGCTGATGCTGAGACTGGCCTCCCCCATCAGTTGCCCAATTGTCTGAAGGATGCGGGAGACCTCCTCCATTTGCGGAGTGAGCCGGTGCATGGCCGCCTCGCCGTCTGCCAACTTGTCGAGCAGACCGGGGCCAGTATCCGCCTCGTCGGGCTCATCTGACGCCTTTTCATCTGGGACCGCTGGAAGCGGGATTGCCTTGGCGTCTGCCAAGGTTTCCGCAGCCAAGAGCTGCTCCGCGAGTGCCTTGAGCTGCCGACGAAATGCGGTTTGCCGGTAGTTCGTCACACGAAGTTCGCGCCAGTCGACGTACTGGAACTGAGCTACGAGGGCTACCGCTTCGTCCTCTTGGGGGCCCTCGCCAAAACCGGGAACGGTCACGTAGTAGAGCGGCAGGATCAACTCCTCCAACCCCAAGCGAGATGCTGAGCTGGCAAACGACAGCAGCTCGTCCCGGCAAGCCGCGCTTTTGAAATAGGCAGGCGTGACGACCGGCACGAAGAACGATGTATCGAGGAGCGCTTCTTCGATTCGCTGCTTCCAATCAGCACCCCATCCGAGCGCCGCTTTGTCGATCCAAACGTCTCTGGGCTCACCCGCCAGAAGGGAAAGCTCTTTCTTCAAGAGATCCACCAAACGGGCGATTCCCTCGAGGTCATTCTCATTGTCCGTGTGGACGTAGCTGAAGAAGACCTGACCCGCCATCAGCGAGCAATCCTAGGTAGGTCGGGCCGGTTGGATGAGTGGTTGGACAACGTCGAGGCTGACCCCACCCTGACCGGCTTCGTGGTGATTGATCGAGCGCATCGGTGGGCTGAAGCAACCGTTATCCGACTGGCGAGTAGCTGATTGGCCGACTTAGGGGGCCGACCTGCACAAACTACAACTGGCGAATCCAACCCTGGGGTCCGCCGACGAGGGCCGGTCAAGGCCGGCCGTAGGCCGCCCGCAGGGGAAGCCTTGACGGGCCCGGTCAGTTGTCGGAGGGACAACGGCTAAAGAGCCGCCTAGGGCGGCTCCTGACTGCGTCTCCCCACTATCTCCGGTTGAACGAGCCGGCGTCGACGGGGATGGTCAGCCACTAGGTCGGGTAGCTCCTACCCATCGAGCTCCTGCCTATAGAGATTGAGCTTTGTGAACCGCGGGTTCCGCCATAACGCGACGGCGCTCAGTCGTTCAGATCCCAATCGGTTTCGACTGCCCGAGGGATTGACCTTGCTCGTCCAGTGCCTCGGTTGCCACGAAGATCGCTCCGGCACCGACGGGGATCGCCGTCTCGAATCCCCGCTTGGGCGCCGAGGTGCTCAGTGTCAGCGAGCCGGCACTGTCGCCGACCAGAACCCGCCAGCTCTTGACCTCAGTGGCACCGTTCCAGCTCGTGTAGACGATCGCTCGACCGCTCGAGTCCTGCTGCACTACGGCGGACGGCCTACCGGTAGGACGGGCCACCCACGGAAAGCGGAACCCTCGGTAGGACGCGAAACCAGATGGGAGCTGCGCGACAAAGAGCAGGCGACCGTCAGATGTGTACTCCGACACGTAGGGCTCCGAACCCCAACCGACGAAGACGTTCGAGTTGTCCAGCGTCTGCACGCTCCCCTGGCTCGTCGACAGGAACGAAGGCAGTGGGAGGAACTGCTCGGCCAACGTGGCCTTCATGCTCGCAAAGTCGAGTGAAAGCCTCATCCCGCGCGATCTAAGCGATGCATCGGGTGGCCCTGCCCCGTCGTCGAACAGCGTGATCGTGCCATCCGCGTGGGCACGAGCGTCATGCTGGAAGAAAAACTGTGCGCCGTCGCCCATCTCGAAATCGCTCTTTTTGCCATTCAGGCGCCAAATGATCTTCCCAGTCGAACGATCGATCTTGTAGACGGCGCAGGTGTGACGCGCCGAGATGAGCAGATTCCCATCGGTGTCGACATCGATCGAGTTCATGTGCAGGTAGTCGTAGAGACCGCCGTCGATCTCGATATTCGATGCTGGTACGTACGATTCGTCCAGCTCAATGTGCTCGCGGGGATCCCAGTTGAACACGACCTCACCGGTGCGAACGTCTACTCCCTGGGCCTTCGACAACAAGAGCATCCCGTTGCGCGGACCGCCGACTGAGGTGAGGTTGGCTCTGACCGGATGGTAGATCGTGAAGAACGCCACGCCCTGTGGCGACAGTAAGAACTCGTGGAGGTCACCGGCGAGACCGTTGCCGACGGCGCGGACCCGGGTGATTTCCCGGTACGACGTGTCGGCGATCACGTACTCACCTCTGCCGAAGCCTTGGGGTATGACGACCTGCCCCTCCCACCAGGTCAGCACGGGTTCGCCATTGAGCTGCTGGACCTTGAAGTTGGTGGCCGCCGTGATGGCTGCACCCGGGATGGGCTTGATCGGATGGAACCACACCAACTGGCCGTCGTTGTCGACGATCATCGGGCCCGGTTGGCCCGGACCTGAAGGGCTGAGGAACACCAATCCCGGTGCGGTCCCACCGGCCGGCACGTCGATCGTCACCACCGGGGGCGCAAGATCGGGACGCGACCGGAAATGCAGCGGCTCCGGGCCCCGAGGACTCGGCGACGACGTGACCCACTCGTAGACGCCGACGCCGGTACCGGCGAGAACCACTGCTCCTCCGGCACCGAACGCGAGACGCTTGAGGAGAGTCCGCCGGGAGATGGGAGTCGATGTCGACATGCTCGCTTCGCCACTCATCGGTGACCCCTCCCCGCCTGACACGTCCGCCTCGGCCAGAATCGTGGTACCGCAGCCTTGGAGCACCCTGAGAACGCGGATCCCCGATCGGTTGGCTTTTCCGACGCAGCTCCCAGGCTTCCCGCAGGCCACTGCAATCGGCGCCCACCTGGGGAGGACCGAGACCTGGAGGAGCCATCGACAGCGAGCCTGGCGGGGCACGACGGGGTACGGGCGAAAGACCTCCTCAGCCTCGTCCCAGCTTGCGATGCGACCATCGCACCGCACGGGGCAACCGGGCGAGGGCAACGCCGGTCCTCGCTGGGGAGGCGATGACGCATGGCCAGCGCAGGAACGATCTCAATCGAAACACGGCGCTCCTCGAGCCGGACCACTTGGTCGGTCACTACTTGGTAGGCGTGTCGGAAGCGGCCCTCTCGGTAAAGGTCGCCGACCAGGAAGCTCATGGTCGCCGTTCCCGGCGGGGCTGGGTCATCTCATTCGGGCTGTTCTTTGCCCTGCTCGGAGGGTGGAGCTTCGCCACGCCGATGATGGCCGCCCCTGACGAGCCAGCCCATGTGATAAGGGCAGCAGCCGTCGCGAGTGGCCAGTTCTATGGTTCGCCGGAATCCAATGCGCCCTACGGTGTCTCCCCATACGTCGCCGTCGAGGTCCCCGCGGTGTTCGCGCACACGTACTTCGTCGCGAGCTGCTTTCGGGCCCGACCATCCACGCCAGCGACGTGCGCTTCCCCGGTAGGCGGGTCGGCACAGCTCGTCAAGGTCAACACCTACGTGGGTCGCTATCCGCCGCTCTACTACCTGTTGGTTGGATGGCCCATGGCGCTCTTCCCGTCTGCTACGGGAATTCATCTGGCGCGGCTGGTTTCCGCTCTGCTGTCGTCCTTCTTCCTTGCTGGTGCGCTTGAGGCAGCGTTTCGAAACCGTAGGTCGCGCTTGTTGGTGGTCGGCGTGATGCTCGCTGCGACTCCTCAAATGCTCTTCCTCGGTGGTGTGATCAACCCGAGCGGGCTCGAGATCTCTTCCGCAATCTGCCTCTGGACCTCGCTTCTCGTGTTGAGTGGGCACGAGGCTACGCGAGCGCCAAG
This sequence comes from Acidimicrobiaceae bacterium, assembly GCA_003151235.1. GTDB lineage: Bacteria > Actinomycetota > Acidimicrobiia > Acidimicrobiales > RAAP-2 > Palsa-461. Next base: position 3,067 of record PLWZ01000038.1, on the reverse strand, counting down.
CCGCTCCTTGATCGCGTTGGCCGGCTTATCGGCCACGGTACTGGCCGCAACGCGTCCGCTGTCGGACGTCTGGTTATTCTTGATCGTTGCAACGGCGTTCGCGATCGTTGGTCGGAAACGGGTCATCATGCTCTTCCGGAATCGGCACGTGAAGGCATGGATCACCTTGGTATTGGCATCAGCCGCGTGGTCGCTGTGGTGGGTCATCGACCACGACAGCTTCGCCATTGCCCCATCGACGCTCAAGCCACCGACTGATACGTCGCTCGGGCACATAGCGGTGCTCTTGCTCGCGAACACCGGTCAGCAGCTCCGCCAGATGGTCGGTGTCGTCGGGTGGTTGGATACTCCGGCACCCCTGATCACCATTGCACTGTGGGCAGCCGTCCTTTGCCTGGTGGTCGGCCTCGCCGTCGCGATGGGACGTAGGAGGGACCTCGTCGTCTTAGTCGTGCTGATGGCGGCGTCGGTGCTCGTACCGGTCGCGCTACGGCTGCCTGAGGCGCACAGCCTTGGACTGGTCGGACAGGGGAAGGACACCATGCCATTGGTGGTAGGAGTTCCCATCGTCGCGGCCTGGGCAATCAGGGAGCGGCGCGTCTCGCCTGCAGCGAGTCGGGTGCGTCAGCTGCACCTTCTCGCGCTCGCAGGCCTCGCCACAGCGCAGATTGTGATGTTCCTGGGGGCTCTGCGGCGCTACGAGGTCGGAATCACTGGGCCCGTCAATTTCCTAGATGGCCTGTGGCGTCCGCCACTCCCCCTCGGCGTCCTCGTCGCTGGTTTCATGGTGGCCACGGGCCTCTTCGCCTGGTGGATTTCAGTTCATTCGAAGGGGGCTGCGCAGCTCGGAAAGCCCATCTTCCGGTGAGGGAAGGATCCGAGACTTCGAGAAAGCAGTTGCGAACCCCCTGGGTGGTTGGTCCCTCTGAAGCTTCGACAGCTCGCTAAGGTCATCCGGTCTCAGGGCGTGGTTCGATTCCGGCATACCAGCAGGTTCGATCAGATCGAAACATGGCTTTACGCGATCGTCTGCGGGATCGGCGTGCGTGGCTTCGCCATTTCTAGGCTCCAGTTCAGCTGAGCGGGTGCGTCTCGTGTAACACGGCACCCGCAAGGTACGAAAACCCCTGCGTTGGACCTCTGACCCATAACTGACCTGTCACACTCACCCGTTACGATCCGTCACGGGCTACGGTCACTCACCGTGGGTCGCTATCGGCGGGCGCTGCGTTGGTGTCCAGTGTGCGGGGAGCCCGCTCGCCTGGATCTTCGAGCGGTGTACTGCTCCCCCGCCTGTCGGCAGCGGGCCTACCGTCTCAGAAAGAGACAAGGACCAGGCATTATCAACCGCCAACCCTGCACATTATGTCAAGTTGACGATTATCACGTCTCAAAGCCCCTCTCTGTCCACGAAAGGTGAGACACCTCCTATCCCCGTTGTGAGCGTGACTTCGCTGACGAAGTCGGCACCGGAACAGATCAGAGCGTTGTGTCGTTGTAGTTACACACGGCTCCGCAGACACGAGGGTCCGAGCGTTCTGACGAGTTGGACGTTGAGTTCAACCCCGGACCAGGAGAAGCGACAACAGAGAGAGGCACAGCCATGCTCCCGATACACCCAGAGATATCTTCAGCGCTTGCGAGAGAGCGTCAAAGGGAGCTCGTGACCCGGGGCGCCCGCTCTCGGAGGGCTAGGTCGGCCCGCTTGCCGGTCGTTCGGCGCTTCCGAGACGGCTTGCGAGGGGACAGGACCTCGTCCTAGGCGTGTTCCGTTGCCAGCCTGAGTGGAGCCACAGCTGGGCCCTGCCGACTTCCTGACGGAAAAGCGTGATTCCGTGAGCGGGGTTTAGGGCCTCTTCGGAATTCAGCGGGGTGTGATCGTCGCCAGCAGTCCCCAGTTGGGCTTGCCGGCGCAGAGGGGACCACAACAAACGCTTCCACGGCGGCCCCAGACACGCTCGGGGAGCGGCGAATAACCTGGGGCTGATGGCACCTTCTGCCTTGTATCAGCCGTCCCCAGGGGGTGCGACGCCAGAGGAGGTGGCCCTCTGGGGCTTCCCACCCGATGCTGGTGCACACGCCGATGGCGTGTCCTATTTCCAAAATGGCTTGGCGGCCGTCACGGTGAACTTCCCTGGTAACCGTCCGAGCCTCTCGAAGCTAGTTCGTTGTCATGGAGAGAATGACTGGCGCCCTGCGCTGCCCCGGCCACCCATCGATTTGGACGCCAATCGGGACCTCGCAGAGCAGCTCTTGGGCAAGACCCTCGGGCCGGCCAGGGTCATTGAAGCGAGAGGGTCACGAGGTACGGGTGCAGACGACACCGACATGTACAACCTGGAGCTTGAGCTGGAGCTGAGGCCCCCGTTCCCCGTAAATCTGAGGCTTCTGATGGAATGTCAGGCGTGGTACCAGATCCATTCAGGCGTCAAGGTGTTGATGCGAACGCATGCCAGGCCGGCACCTTCCGAAGATTGAACTTGCTCGCCTGTCAACGACCGTCGTGTGGCTCGGAAAGCTCCCCAGAGTGCCGCACCCCGCTCAAATCCGAAGCGCCGGTTTAGGCCTTGGTCTTGGTCTTGGCCTTGGACTCGTTCAGGGTCACGGCGGCGCGAAAGAGCGTCTTTAACGCCTTCTCGTTGATCTTCTCTCCCTCGTGGAAGTCGATGGCACGCCTGGTGTTCCCCTCAAGGCTGGAGTTGAAGAGCACCGAAGGGTCCTCCAGCGTTGCCCCTTTGGCGAAGGTGAGTTTCACGACGCTTTTGTAGGTCTCGCCCGTGCAGATGATTCCGTCGTGCTCCCACACCGGAACCCCTCTCCACTTCCACTCCTCAACAACCTCGGGATCGGCTTCTTTGACCAAGGTACGGAGCCGGGCGAGCATCTTGCCCCGCCAGTCCCCTAGCTCCTTGATTCTTCCGTCGATCAGCTGCGAAGGGGACTTGCTCTTCTGCGATCCGTCATTCGGCATGCCGTTTCTCTCCTTAGAGACCCAGCGGATAGGCGCCGAGACGGTCGACCAGCGGTTCCGCCAGTCGATCAGTTTGACTGTGATGAGCAGGGCGAT
>PLWZ01000013.1 GCA_003151235.1 Acidimicrobiaceae bacterium | reverse complement strand
ACCCCGCTCATTTCCGAAGAGCCCCTTTGGCGCGCTCCAGCGGCCCTCGCTCGATTCGCTCCTGCCCCGCGTGGTGGAGAAGGCCGACATCCCGGCGGCAACGGCCCTCAGCTCGCTGCGCTCCAATCTCGGCCAGGTGGCCGGACCCGCCCTGGCCGGGGTGTTGATCGGCGTCATCGGGCTGAGCGCCGTCTACGGCATCGACGTCGCCACGTTCGCCGTCTCCTTCGTCGCCCTCGGCCGCATGGCTGCGGTGCCTCCGCCGCCCGACGCCGAGCGGCCGAGCCTCGCCCGAATCGTCGAGGGGTTCCGATACGCGCGGTCCAGGCAGGACCTCCTCGGCACCTACGCGGTCGACATGGCCGCCATGTTCTTCGGCATGCCCGAGGCGTTGTTCCCCCAACTCGCCTCGCGCATCGGCGGCCCGGCCATCCTCGGGCTGCTGTTCAGCGCCCCGGCCGTCGGTTCGCTCGTCGTGAGCGCCACCGCCGGGTGGGTCCATCGCGTCCGGCGCCAGGGCCGGGCGCTCGTTTTCGCGGCGGCCGGTTGGGGGATCGCGATCGTCGCTCTCGGGTTCGGCCGGAGCCTCTGGCCCGCGTTCGCGGCGCTGGTGGTCGCCGGGGGACTGGACATGGTCAGCGGGCTCATGCGATCGACCATCTGGAACCAGTCCATACCCGACTCGTTGCGGGGCCGGCTGGCCGGCATCGAGCTGGTGAGCTACACGTCGGGCCCGGCACTGGGCAATTTCGAGGGCGGGCTGGTGGAGGCGTTCGCGGGACTCCGGTTCGCCATCGTCTCGGGTGGCATCGCCTGCGTCGGCGCGACGGCGCTGCTTGCGGTCGTGCTCCCCGGCCTGTGGCGCCAGGACTCCAAGGCGCCGTGACGGCCGCCGAGCTACTCGAAGAGCACCGAGATGCTCTCGCGTCGGGCGATGCGACGGATCGCCTCCCCGAAGAGCCCCGCCACCGAGACCAGCTCCACCTTCTCGGATAGGCCGTGGGGCTGGGTCTCGACGCTGTCGGTCATGAACAAGCGCACGATCGGGCTGGCGTCGAGACGGTCGTTGGCCTCGCTCGTCATCACCCCGTGGGTCACCGCCGCGTAGACCGATGTCGCCCCCCGCTCGACCAGGACCCGGGCTGCGTCGACGAGCGTCCCCGCGGAGATCGTGAAGTCGTCCACGATCAGCGCCGTGCGACCCTCGACAGACCCGATGAGCTCGACGACCTCGGCCGACTCGCTGTGGTCCACCCGGCGCTTGTCGGCGATCGCCGTCGGCACGCCGAGGCGGTTGGCCCACGCCCGGGCCTTCTTCGCGAAGCCGGCGTCCGGCGCCACCACGATCAGGTCGGCGAGATTCTTCGCCGCGATCGCGTCGCAGAGCACCGGCTGGGAGTACAGATCGTCGACGGGGACGCGGAAGAACCCCTGGACCTGGGGCGCGTGCAGATCGAGGGTGACGACCCGGTCGACGCCGGCCGCCTCGATGGCGTCTGCGCACACCCGGGCCCGGATCGAGACCCTGGGCTCGTCCTTCTTGTCCCCCTTGGCGTAGCTGAAGTACGGGATCACGGCGGTCACCGACGCGGCGCTGGCCCGCTTCAGCGCGTCGATCCAGAACAGCAGCTCCATGAAGTTGTCGTTGGCCGGGAAGGCCGTGCCCTGGATCATGAAGACGTCCCTGCCCCGCACGTTCTCGAGCACTCGGACGAAGAGGTTTCCCTCGGAGAACTTGATGGCCTCGGACGCGCCCAACGGGCAGCCGAGGTAGTGGGCGATCGACCGGCCGAGAATCTGGCTGGCCGAGCCGGCGAACAGCAACAACTCGTCGTCCACCCGTGCGACACTACGCGGCCGTCGAGGCGGTGGCCGCCCTCAGGTGGGTGAGTCGAGATAGGCCTCGGTGAGCCACCCGCAGATCTCGGCGTCGAGGTCCTCGGGCCCCCGGATCTGGGCCACGTGGTGATAGCGGCCGTGGTACTCGAGGACCTTCCGGGTGATCGTTTTGTGTTGGACCCGGCGGGGGAGCGAGAACGAGAGCGCCTCCCAACGTTGCATCGGCCGAAGCTCCGCGAAGCCGCGGTCGCGCTTCAAGAAGATCCCGACCGAGACCGGTTCGACGTGCACCGGGCCGACCGTGTCCAGATGCCGCATCACGGCCTCGAAGATCGGGCGTTCGCGCTCGGGACCGCTCGAGAAGTACTCCTCGAGCGTCATCGCAGGCGCACACTCGTGTGACTGCCGGGTCCGGCCGAAGTGACGACCGCAGGACGGGCAGATCCAGGCCGTCATGGCGTCGCGCCCTATCGGGGGCCGGTGAGTCCCGGGTTCACCGGGGTTGCCACGCGTCGGGCTTGGACACGAGCGCCGACACGTGTTCGGGCAGCTCGCCCGACACGACGTCTGCGATCGAGATCTCGTCGAGCACCTCACGCAGGCACGCTCGGAGGGCCACCCAGACCGTCTGGAGATTGCTCGCCGCGGCGTTGTAGCTGGTCGCCTCGGGGCGCAGGCCTCGCACCTCGGCGAGTGGGCCCTCGAGCCGGCGGAACACCTCGCCGACCGTGATCTGGCCGGCCGGCCGGGCGAGCTGGTAGCCGCCCTCGTTGCCCCGGTGGCTGGTGACGATGGCCCCCCGACGCAGCTCGTTCAAGATGGAGCGCAGGAACCGGACCGGCAGCCCCTGGGCCTCGGCGAGCTGGTCGGCCGTCTGGGGGGCGTCGTTCGACGCCAGCGTGCAGAGCGCCCGCAGGGCGTAGTCGACCTTGGCCGAGATGTGCACGGCAGGAATTCAAGCCCAATTCCCCCCGGCGCGATGGAACCCCCGTTCGGTCCCCGGGCCTACGCCTCGGAGCTGGCACCGTCCAGCGGGGCGCGGGCCTCGACCCCGTTGGGCGACGCCTCGTCGGTCACCACGTGGACCCGGTCACCGGGAGCGAGGGCCAGCAGCGCGGCGGTGTCCCGATCGAGCTGGGCCCACGCGAACAGGCCCTTCTCGTCCTCGCCCGTACCGTCGGGATCGAGGCGCAGCTCGACCCGGACCTCGAACCCGAGGTGGGCCACCCGGATCACGCTGGCCTGATGGGACCCGGAAGTGGGAACCCTGCTGACCGAGACGTTGTGGGGCCGGAAGTACTCGCCGCGGATCGAGGTCGCCGGGCCGACGAAGGTGAGGACGAAGTCGTTGACCGGCTCGTCGTAGAGCTGCTGGGGCGTGCCGACCTGCTCCAGTCGGCCGTGGTTGATGACGGCCAGGGTGTCGGCCACCTCCATGGCCTCCTCCTGGTCGTGGGTGACGAGCACCGTCGTCACGTGGACCTCGTCGTGGAGCCGCCGGAGCCACGCCCGAAGCTCCTTGCTCACCAGCGCGTCGAGCGCGCCGAACGGCTCGTCCAAAAGGAGCACCCGTGGCTCGACGACGAGCGCGCGGGCGAGCGCCATTCTCTGGCGCTGCCCCCCCGAGAGCTGGCTCGGGTATCGCGCCGCCTGCCCATCCAACCGGACGAGGTCGAGCACCTCGGCGACCTTCTTCGCGATCTCGTCCTTCGGCCGGTGACGCACCTTCAAACCGAACGCGACGTTCTCCCAGACCGTCATGTGCCGGAACAGCGCGTAGTGCTGGAAGCAGAACCCGATGCCGCGGTCCTTCGGTGCGAGCCCCGTCACGTCGTCGCCGTCGATGAAGACGCGGCCGGTGTCGGGGGTTTCGAGGCCCGCGATGACGCGCAGCAGCGTCGACTTCCCGCAGCCGCTCGGCCCGAGGAGGGCCGTCAGGGAGCCCGAGGCGATCTCTAGGGAGACGTCGTCGAGAGCGACGACGTCTCCAAATCGCTTCGAGACATCCCGAACCTCGATCGCCACGACGGGCTTCCTTTCTCGGCCTTCGAAATGCTGAGCAGGGCCAGGACCGCGAGGGTGATGGCGGCGAGGATGAAGGCCCCGAAGTCGGCGCCGGCCGTGTCCGACTCGTCGAACAGGTACCCAACGTACAAGGTGAGCGTCTGGGTGTGACCGACCACGCTGCCGGCGACGATGCTCAGCGCACCGTACTCACCGAGGACCCGGGCGGTGGTGAGGGTGACCCCGTAGGCGAGACCCCAGCGGATGGACGGGAGCGTGACCCGCCAGAAGATCTGCCAGGGACCGGCTCCGAGGGTGGCGGCGGCCTGCTCCTGTTCGGTGCCGATCTCTTGGAGGACCGGGAGAACGGCGCGGGTGACGTAGGGGATCGAGACGAACGCCGAGGCCATCACTATCCCCGGGATCGAGAAGATGACCTGGATGCCCTGCCGGGCCAGCCAGCCCCCGAACCACCCGGCGTGGCCGTACACGAGCACGAGAGCGATCCCGACGACGACGGGTGAAACCGCGACCGGGAGGTCGATCGCGGCATCGAGGAGCGCGGCCCCGGGAAAGCGGCGACGAGCCAACATCAGCGCCGCGATCACCCCGAACACGGCATTGAGCGGGACCGCGATCAGGGCCACGATGAGGGTGAGCACCAGCGCGTGGACGAATCCGGACGTGCTCGCGCCGTCGGGGTTGGCCAGGTTCCGCCACGCCGTGACGAATCCCGACGCGAAGGCACGGTAGGCGATGGCCCCGACCGGCACGACGACGAGCAGGGCGAGGTAGCCGAGCACCGCGGTGCGCAGTCCGTACCGGCCGAGCCGACGTTTCACAGGGTCACCTCGGGGCGGGCCAGGCGACGCCGGAGCGCGCCGAAGACGAGGAGCACGACGAGCGAGATGAGGAGCAGCGCCAGCGACAGCGCCGCGGCGGGACTCGTGCTCTGGCTGCTCTCGTAGAGGTTGAAGATCCGCAGCGAGGCCACCTCGGTGGAGAAGGGCTTGTCGCCCGAGATGAACACGAGCGACCCGTACTCACCCATGGCCCGCGCGAAGGCGAGCATGGCGCCGGAGAGCATCGCCGGGGCGAGGCTCGGCAGCACGATCCGTCGGAGCACCGTGGCCGAGTTGGCCCCGAGGGACGAGGCCGCCTCCTCGGCATCCCGGTCGAGTTCGGCGAGCACCGGTTGGACCGCTCTGACCGAGAACGGCAGCGTGACGAACGCCAGCGCCAGCCAGACGCCGAACCGGGTGCCGGCCGCGTTCAGGTGGAAGGGGCTGTCGGGCCCGTAGAGGCTGAGGAGCGTCAGGCCGGCGACGATCGTCGGGAGCGCGAACGGCAGGTCGACCACCGAGGCGACGATCCGCTTTCCCGGGAACTCGTCGCGGACGAGCACCCAGGCGATGGCGGTGCCGGCGACCGTGTTGATCACGACCACGACCAGCGCACTCACAAGCGTGAGCTTCAAAGCCGCCCACGACTCGGGGTTGTGCACCGAGCCCCAAAAGCCCGACCAGCCGTCGCCGAACGCGTTCGCAGCTACGGCTGCGATCGGGATCAGTACGAGCAGGCTCAGGTACAGCACCGCCGTCCCGGGGGCGAGGAACTTCGCCGCGGCCCGACCCACCCTCGGCAGCCGGCCGCCGTGCCCGGGGGAGGGCGCGTTCTCCTGTGCCGCCACGGCGGTGCCGAGGGTCACGGCGTCCTCAGCCGCTTGCCGTGCTCTGCCCCAGTTGCCCCTCGATCGTGGTGATGACCCCGGACGTCGGATCGAAGAGGGTTTTGACCACCTTGGTCCAGCCGCCCAGGTACTTGATCGTGAAGAGCTGGGCCGGGTTGGGGAAGGTCACGCCGACGGCGGCAGCCGCGGCGGGCAGGACCGGCCGATAGCCCTCGATCGCCCACAGCTCCTGGCCCCGCTTCGACAACAGGTAGTTGACGAACGTCTTGGCGCCGGCCGGGTTCTGCGCGTTGGTGGTCACGGCGATCGGGTTCTCGATCAAGATGTCCTGCTTCGGGATCACGTACTGGATCGCCTCGCCCTTGTTCGTGGCGGCGATCGCGTCGTCCTCGTAGTCGAGGAGGACGTCGCCGGTTCCCGATGTGAAGGCGGCCAGCGCGGTGCTGGCGCTCGTCGGCTGCGACACCGTGTTCTTGAGCAGCTGGCCCAGATACCTGTCGGCCTGGGCCGGCGTCTTGCCCAGCTTGAGTTCGGCGCCGTAGGCGGCGGCCAGGTTCCAGCGGGCCGAGCCGGAGCTGAACGGGTTGGGGGTGACGACCTGGACGCCCGGCTTCACGAGATCGCTCCACCCGTGGATGTGCTTGGGGTTGCCGGGCCGGACGATGAAGACGACGACCGAGTCGGTGACGTTGCCGTGATCGGGCCCGACCTTGTCCCAGTTGGGCGACACGAGCCCGGCCGTGACCAGCTTGTCCATGTCGGGGGCGAGCGAGAAGTTCACGACGTCCGCGGCCTGGCCGGCCGCCACGTTCTTCTCCTGGGTCCCCGACGCCCCGTAGGACCCGGCGACGGTGATGTTCTTGCCCGCCGGGCTTTCCGAGAACGCCTTCGCGATGGCGGTGTAGGCGGCCGAGGGGGTCGAGTAGGCGACCAGGTTCACCGTCCCGGTCGCGGCGGCGCCGGCGCTCGGCGCGAACGACGCCGTGATGGCGACCGCGGCGCCGGTCATGGCGGCGGCCCGGAGGAATCGGGGGCCAGGAGCGTGCAATCGATGCAGGAATTTAGGCATTCGGTGAAGGTACTAAAGCCGATAGATTTAGTCAACTATTGGGTTTCGATTGTGTCACAACGGCGCCAGATTGGGGGCGCGGCGGTGATGGGTGGTCGGGGAGATCTGAACCGCCACCGACCGACGGGGGGCCGGGTCTAGGCGGCCGGCAGGTAGCAGACCGCCTCGACGTTGTGGCCATCGAGGTCGCGGACGAAGCAGCCGTAGTAGTTGGGGTGGTACTCGGGGAAGACACGGGGTTCGTGGAGGATCTCGGCCCCGATGGACACCGCGGCGCGATGGAACGCGTCGACGACGCCTCGGTCGGCGGCCTCGAACGCGATGTGCAGCTCCCGGTCGTCGGGCCGCTGCGCCGGCGAGATCCAGAACGGGAACCGCGTGCCGTCGGCGAAGCCGACCGCATCGCCGACGTCGACCGGCCGCATCCCGAGCGGACCCAGCACGACCTCGTAGAACGCGCGACTCGCCGCGACATCGGCCACCTGCAGGGACACGTGATCGATCACGGGCTCACCGTACCCGGGTGGATTCGGGCCCCGATCTCGGACACCTCCTCGGACCGTTGGCTGCCATGCTGTGGGGGTGAGCGACGAGCACCAGGGCGAGTCGCGACGCACCCGCCTCTTCGAGGTCGCGGCCGAGCGCGGGATCCCGCTCGGGACGATTCTCACCACCGTGGCCGTGGTCGTTACCGTGTACCTGGCCGCCAAGCTGATCTACAAGCTGCGCGAGGTCCTGCTCCTCATGGTGGTGGCCGGGTTCATCGCGCTGCTCTTGAACCCGGCGGTCGTCGGGCTGCGTCGGCTGGGCATCAAGCGGCGCGGCTCGGCCGTCGCCATCGTCACCGTGCTGGCGGTGGTGGCCTTCGGCGGCCTCGCCTTCGCATTCGGGTACCCGCTCGTGAACGGGCTGACCCACCTCGCCGAGAACCTGCCCCGCTACGTCGACCAGGCCGAGCACGGCAAAGGCCCGTTCGGGCACCTCGTCCGCAAGTACCACGTGAAGCACTGGGTGCAGGTCAACCTCGCGCCCAAGCTGGCCACATTCGCGAAGAGCCTGTCCAAGCCGGCGCTCTCGCTGGGCAAGGGCGCCCTCACTCTGATCATCGCCCTCGTGACCATCTTCGTGTTGGTGCTCCTCCTCTTGTTGGAGGGCAGCAAGCTGCGCAATGGCGTCCTGCGGATGATGGCGCCGGCCCGGGCGGAGCGGACCAGCCGGATCGCGAGCGAGGTCAGCCGGTCGGTGACCGGCTACATGCTCGGCAACTTCATCACGTCGCTGATCGCCGGCATCGTCACGTTCGTCGCCCTGACCGCCACGGGCGTCCCGTTCGCGCTGCTGTGGGGTCTGTGGGTCGCGCTCCTCGACTTCCTGCCCATGATCGGCGGTGCCATCGCCGGCATCCCGACGATCCTGTTCGCCTTCGGTCACTCGGTCTCTGCCGGCATCGTGGTGCTGGTCGTCTTCCTGGCCTACACGCAGATCGAGAACCACGTGTTGAACCCGATCGTCATGAGCCGGACGGTGCGGATCAACCCGCTGCTGGTGCTCGTGGCGATCCTGGTCGGGGCCAGCGTCGGCGACCTGGTCGGTGGCATTTTCGGCGGCTTCGTGGGCACGCTCCTCGCCATCCCGTTGGCCGGGTCGATCCAGGTGATCGTCCGCGAGGTGTGGCAGGCCACCGCGCCCGAGCCGGTGCCGGTGCAGGCGGTCAAGCCGCCGCCCGCGTCGGTCCCAACGGTTCCGCTGTAGGACGTGACCGGACCGCAACCGGGAGAGAACCCGACCGTCCCGATCCTCGAGTTCGACCCGGACACAGCGGCCCTGATCGAGCCCGGCCACGTGGCCGCGCCCCTCGAGGGGCTCCCGAGGGCCGCGGTGATCTGCTTCTTCGCCGACGTCATCGACGAGGTGTGCGGCGCCGGCCGGGCCGATGTGGCGGCGGAGATGGGCTGGGAGCTCCCGCACCACCCCCTCTACGTGCTGGACGCGGGGGAGGGGCGACGGGTAGCTGTCTTCTGTCCCGGAACCGGCGCACCGCTCGCGACCATGTATTTCGAGGACGCCATCGCGCACGGGTGTCGCAACTTCGTCGCCTGCGGCGGGGCCGGGGCGCTGGTGCCGGGGCTCGCGCTCGGCCACGTGGTGGTCCCGGACGCGGCGGTCCGGGACGAGGGGACCTCGTTCCACTACATGGCGGCCGGGCGCGAGGTGGCGGCCGACCCGGGTGCGGTGGCCGTCGCGGTCTCGGTGCTCGAGCGCCGCGGCGTGCCGCACACCGTCGGGAAGACCTGGTCGACCGACGCCCCCTACCGCGAGACGGTCGGCCGGATCGAGCGCCGCCGCGCCGAGGGCTGCATCACGGTTGAGATGGAGGCCGCCGCGTTCATGGCCGTCGCCGCGCACCGCGGCGTGCGGTTCGCCCAGTACCTCTACGCGGGCGACGACCTCTCGGGCGAGGCCTGGGACCACAGGTCCTGGCAGACCACATCAGCGCGCCGGGCGCTGTTCGACCTCGCCCTCGAGGCGTGCCTCGAGCTCTGAGCCCGCTCAGCCCGCCGCGACCGGCCGGACGGCGGCGATGTCGAGCTCGATGGTGATCTTCTCGGACACGAGCAGGCCACCGGTGTCGAGCGGCATGTTCCAGCCGAGCCCCCAGTCGCGCCTGTTCACGACCACCGTGCCCTCGAAGCCGATGCGGAACTGACCCCACGGGTCGTTGGTGGCCCCGGTGAACTCGAGGTCGATCGCGACCGGGCGGGTGACACCTCGGATGGTGAGGTCCCCGGTCAGCCGGTAGGTGTCCTCGTCGAGGAGTTCGGCCTCGGTGCTCTTGAACGTGATCGTCGGGTGGTTCTCCACATCGAAGAAGTCGGCGCTGCGCAGGTGCTTGTCACGATCGGGCTGCTGGGAGTCGATCGAGGCGACCTGGATGGTCACCTCGGCGCTCGAGCGGGCCGGGTCGGACCCGTCGATGTGGATGTGGCCGTCCAACTCGGTGAACAGCCCGCGGACCTTGGTCACCATGGCGTGGCGGGCCAGGAAGCCGACCCGGCTGTGCGCCGTGTCGAGGGTGTAGTCGCCTGTCAGAGTGGTGAGGTCGGTTGCGGTGATGGTCATTGGATCCTCCAGAGATAGATGCTTGCAGATGCAAGTATATACTCCTGGGGTGACATGCGCAACGCGAGGGGGAAAGATGCCGAGCCCGAGGGGGTCGCAGGGGAAGGTGGAGGTCGATGCCGACACCCCACCGCTCAACGCGGCGGAGGAACGGGCCTGGCGCTCGTTCGCCCGGGCGTTCGTAGTGGTGCCCCGGGTGCTCGAGGCCGAGATCCAGGCCGCCCACGGGGTGACCATGACCGAGTACTTCGTGCTCGTGAACCTCTCGGAGGCACCCGAGCGCCAACTGCGGATGAGCGAGCTGGCCGGCCGCGGCGCCATGTCCCTCAGCGCCATCAGCCGGGTGGTCGACGGGCTCGTGCGGCGGGGCCTGGTCGAGCGGATGCGGTGCCCGTCGGACCGCCGGGGCCTGCTGGCCGTGCTGACCGACGAGGGACTGGCCTGCCTGAGCGAGACCTACCCGACCCACCTGCGGGGCGTGCGCGAGCACGTGGTGCGGCACCTCGCCGGGCTGGACCTCGACGCGCTCGCCGCCGCGGTCGGGTCGTTCGCGGGAGGTGGGGAGGACGGCGACCCCGAGCCGTGCGCCGAGTGAGACGGGCCGCCTGAGTCCGGCGTCAGTGCTTCAGGTGCACGGCCAGTCGCTCGACCAGCGCCACCTGCGCCGGGATCAGCTTGTGGGCGGCGACCTCGGGTGAGCACCACGCCGCCCGGTCGACCTCGGCGAACACCGAGGTCCGACCCGAGCGCGGCGGCCACTCCATCTCGAAGGTGTTGCTCGCGAGCAGCTCGACGTCGAAGTCCCCCTCGGCCGCCCACGCCCTGACCCGCTTGCCGCCCGATTGGACCACCTCGCCGAGGTCGACCCAGTCGCGCTCGGGTGCCGGTTGGCCCAGCTCCTCGGCGAACTCGCGCGCCGCGGTTGCCCGCTCGTCGCCGTCGTCGACCTCACCCTTCGGGATCGACCACGCGCCGTCGTCGCGCCGGGCCCAGAACGGCCCGCCCGGGTGGACGAGCAGTACCTCGATGCCGTCCCCGCCCCGGCGAAAGAGGAGGAGGCCCGCGCTGCGCTTCGGCACCCGGCCAGAATGCCACCGGCGCGGGCCGGGGGACCGGAACGGGCGCCGGTAGCATCGAGCACGACGGCGCTCTCGGTGCCGGGGAGGCGAGACAGGCGTGGGCTCCTGGGAGGTGGCGTTCGACTCCGGCCAGCTCTGGCCGACTCCGGTCGCCAACGACGCGGCCAAGCGGGCGTCGGCCGCCCAGATGGCCAAGCGCCTCAACGAGGGTGACGTTGTCGGCGTCGGCTCCGGCAGCACCAGCCGGTTGACCATCCAGGCGCTCGCCGAGCGGGCGGGGGCCGAGGGCATCGGCTGGACCGCCGTCCCGACCTCGCTCGAGGTGGAGCTCACCTGCGCCGGGCTCGGCATCCCGACCGGCTCGTTGTCGGCCCTCCGGCCCGACTGGTCGTTCGACGGGGCCGACGAGGTCGATCCGGCGGGCAACCTGATCAAGGGCCGTGGCGGCGCGCTGCTGCGCGAGAAGCTGGTCATGGCGAGCTCTCCCGAGCGTTACGTCGTCGTCGACCCCACGAAGCTCGTCGACCGGCTGGGGACGCGGTTCGCGGTGCCGGTAGAGCTGATTCCCGAGTCGCTGCGGATGGTCTCGGACGCTCTGGCCCGCCGGGGCTGCACCGACGTCGTGCTCCGCCACGGCGGCGGCAAGGACGGGCCGCTCATCACCGAGCGGGGCAACTACCTGCTCGATGCGCGCATCGCCGACATCGGTGAGCAGACCGAGTCGGAGTTGAAGGCGATTCCGGGCGTCGTCGAGTCGGGACTGTTCATCGGCTTTTCCCCCACCGTCATCGTCGCTGGATAAACGGCCGCCGACCATGAGTGATCGGGAGGGGCGCCCGGCCGGCGCCCCGCCGACCAACCAGACGAGCGGTCCGGCGGGCGCTGGCAACGGCTTCGCGCTGGTCGGGTGGCGCTCCCCGGCAGTGGTCGCGGTGGCGCTGGTCGCGCTGGCTTCAGGCTTCGGACAGTTCGGGGCCGTGGCCGCGCTGGGCGACGTCGCGAAGACCTTCGGCCACGTCACCCACGGCGGGAGCCTGGCCGCGCGCGTCGGGCTCTCCGGGAGCACCATCGGGGTCGGCCTGGCCGTCATCCGGCTGGCCTCGGTGGCCGGGCTGCCCCTGGCCGGTCTGGCCGACCGGCTCGGGCGACGCCGGACGATGCTGGCGTGCTGCGCCGGCGGGTTGGTGCTTACCGCGGCGGCGTCGATCAGCCCGAACTACTGGTGGTTCGTCGGAATCTTCGCGGTGGGCCGGCCGATGCTGAGCGCGACCAACGCCCTCTCGCAGGTCAGCGCGGGGGAGCTCACGGCCTCTTCCAACCGGGCCAAGGCCGTCTCGCTCGTCGCGGCCGGCTACGCCGTCGGCGCCGGGTTGACCGCCATCATCTACAACCTCGGCCGCCACACGCTCGGCTTCCGGGGCGTCTTCGCGCTGGCCCTGGTGTTGTTGGTGCTGCTGCCGTTCATCGGTCGCTCGGTTGCCGAGCCCGATCGGTTCCGCCGGGAGGCGCCGAGCGAACAGGGCCAGCCGGTGCTCGGGCCGGTCGGGCCCCGGTTCCGCCGCCGCCTGTTGCTCGTGTGCGCGGTCGGCTTCGCGGTGTCGGTGATCACCGGGCCCGCTAACAGCTTCGTCTTCGTCTACGCCCAGAACGTGCGGCACGTCTCGGGCGCGCTCACCGCGGCGATGGTGGTGATCGCGGCGCCGGCCGGCCTCGTCGGATTGCTGGTCGGCCGGTGGATGGCCGACATGCTCGGCCGCCGGCCGACCACCACCCTCGCCATGTTTGGCATGGCCGGGTTCGGCATCCTCTTGTACTCGGGGTCGACCGTGGCGCTCTTCGCCGGCTACATCTTGGGCGCCCTGGCCGGCGGGATGATCGCCCCGGCGCTCGGTGCCCTCGTGATCGAGGTGTTCCCGACGTCGGTGCGGGCGTCGGTGGCCGGGTGGTTCGTCGTGGCCGGGGTCCTCGGGGCGGTCGTGGGCCTCGTCATCTTCGGCGCCGTTTCCGACGTCAGCCGGCTGAGCGTGGCCGCGATGGTGACATTCCTGCCGGCCCTGCCGGTGGCGGCGCTCCTGTTCGCCCTGCCCGAGTCCAAGGGCATCGAGCCCGAGCAGCTGGCCAGCTGACGGGGGCTGAGCCAACGCCGTCAGCGGGCGAAGAAGTGCCAGCCCACCCACATCCACGAGAGAATGATGCAGACGTAGGCGGCCCGGTTGGCCTCGACGCGGCGCACCAGCGCCGAGATGCGCTCGAGGTGCGCGCTGGTGAGGTGCGAGATCGCGATCGCCGCGACACTGCACGCCGCCAACAGGGCCCACAGCGCGTCGGAGAGGGCCTGCGCGCTCACGAGCGCACCAGGGCCGCCCCCAGGCACAGCCACCCGAGGAAGAACGCCGCCTTGACGGCCCGCCACCGGGTCGCCGAGTCGTAGAGGGAACTGATCGTCGGGTGGTCGACCCGCGGGCCGGAGTAGAAGGACACGAGTTCGAGGGCCAGCAGCGCCGCGGCGAGCGCCAGCCACGGCCACCATCGCGCCCGTGAGGCGCGGTCCTGATCCGTGCCGGTGACGAGCGCCGGCCGTCGCCACCGGACGGCCACCTCGATCGCGACGAGGCCGATCCCGATCGCGCTGACCGCGTCGGCGCCCGAGGTGAACGGGTCGGTCGCCGCGGCCCACGCCGAGAGGCCGATCGCTGCGCCGAGACCGACGACGGCCGTCGCCCGGTGGCGCGCCCGGTCGGTCATGGCGGTCTCAGTGTCCTTCCAGCGCCAATCGGGCCCACACCGGGCGGTGGTCGGAGCCCGATTCGGGCCACACCCCCGAGTCCCGCACGGCCAACCCGCGCACCAACAGGTGGTCGAGCTGGCTGTGGGGGCGCCAGGCCGGCCACGTCTTGCCCTTGACGGCGCGGTGCCACTGACCGAGCAACGCGTGGATGGGCGGGCCCCAGAGGTTCATGTCGCCGGCCAGCACCACCGGCTCGTTCCCGAACACGCCGTCGAGCATCCGGGCGACGGCGCGGAAGTGGAGGGCCGAGCCGTGCGAGAGGTGCGACATGTGGGTTCCGGCGAAACCCACCGGTTGGCCGTCCACCTCGACGCTCATGGCGACGACGGCCCGGTTGGCCCGGTCCCGCCGGAGCCGCTGGAGCGCGATGACCTCGGTCTGCGCGATCGGCAGGCGGCTGAGCACGGCGATGCCCCAGCTGCCCGGGTCGGCCCCCTGGAACCGGGGCGAGTCCACCACCCGCTCCGGGAACGACCGCTCGGAATCGAGGAAGATCGCGTGGCTGGTGGTGCGCCAGTCGAGCCGGCGCATCCAGCGCCCGGTTGGGTGCGCGTGGGGCTGGGCCCGGCGCCCGTGCGCGAGGGGGACCTCGGTCACCCGGTAGCCGAGGGCGCCGCCGACCTCCTGGGCCAGGCTGTCGCGCCCCTCGGGCTTCCAGGACTCCTGGAGGACCAGCACGTCGGCGTCGATCTGACGGCAGAGGCCGACGACGTCGTGCGGCCGTCCCCAACCATCGATGCCCGCGTGCACGTTGTAGCTGGCCGCCACGAATTCGTTTCCGGCCGCAGGCATCGGAGCGAACCTAGGTCATGGGTCAACGTGATTTGTCACACCGCAATCCAGGCCCTGTCTCAACATCAACCGGGGCCCCTCGTGGGAGGGGGAGTGGAACCGCTCTCCGGAGCTTCGGACGTAGAGCGCAATGGACGCGGAGGGTTGAAAATGACCCACAACCCGAACCCAGAACCCCGGGCGGCCCGCACCGCGCTCGGGGCAGCGGACGCCGAGCCTACGTGTGGTAGGGATGCGGTGATGGTTGCAAGGGCCGAGTTGGTGCTGATCGTCTCTTCACACGAGCCCGCCGACGCGCGCGAGGTCGACGCGAAGGAGCGGTTCCTGGTCGAGCTCGAACGGCTGGAGCGGCCGTGCGACCAGCGAGCCGACCCGGTGCACGTGACCGCATCGGCCGTGGTCGTCGGCGTCCGGGGCACGGTCCTGCACCGCCACCGCCTTCTCGGTCGGTGGCTGCAGCCGGGTGGACACATCGAAGCGGGCGAGTCGCCGCCCGAGGCGGCCCGGCGCGAGGTGGCCGAGGAGACCGGCCTCGCCGCGCAGCACCCCGGGAGCACACCGCTGCTCCTGCGCCTCGACGTCCATCGTGCCGGCGAGGCGCTCGGCCACACCCACCTCGACCTCTGCTACCTGTTGACCGGGCCCGACGACGACCCGACCCCCGAGGCCGGGGAGAGCCCCGACGCGAGTTGGTGGGGCTGGGACGACGCCCGGGACGTCGCCGACGGGTCGTTGCGTGCGGCGCTCGACGCCGCCCGCTCGCGCTGGACCGAGCTCTCGGTGTCGGGAACGGGCCGGGGCGGGGCCCGGTGACCGACGCCGCTCCGCCCGAGCCGGCCGCGGCCGCCGACAACCCGTTCGCGGTGTTGCTGGCGGTCCAGGACCTCGACACATCGATCGCGCAACACGAGCATCGCAAGGCCGCGCTCGCGGAGCGCCGCGAGCTCGAGGCGTTGCAGGCGCGGGCGGCCGCCATCCGACGCCGGGTCGCCGAGCTCGACGGGCAGCGAAGCGAATTCGGGACCCGGCTGAGCCACCTGGAGGAGCAGACCGCCGCGGTCGTGGCCCGGCGCAAGGCGCTGGAAGACCGCCTCTACGGCGCCCGCGGTGCCGCCGGCCGTGATCTGCGGGCCATCGAGTCCGAGGTGGCCCAGTTGGTCGGCCGGCTCCACCAGCTCGAAGACGAGGAGCTGGTGGTGATGGAGGAGCAGGAGCCGGTCGACCAGGAGGCCGAACGATGCGCCGCCGAGCTGGCCGAGCTGGCCGAGCAGTCCAAGCAGCTGGCCGAGCGGGTGGCGGAGGCCGACGTGGCCATCGATGCCGAGCTCTCGGTCCTCGCCGGGTCGCGGGCGACCGAGGCGGCCCGGCTCCCCGAAGCCCTCGCCTCGCGTTATGAGACCCTCCGGTCGCGCCTCGCCGGGATCGGCGCCGCTCGCATCGTCGACGGCCGGTGTGGCGGCTGTCACCTGAGCCTCCCGTCGGTCGAGCTCGACCGCATCAAGCATCTGGCCCCCGACGCCGTCGTCACCTGCGACCAGTGCGGGCGCATCCTGGTCCGGCCGTCGCTCGCCGGAGGGCGCTGAGCCCACCCGGTGCTGGTCCTGCTCCGCCACGGCGAGTCGACCGCCAACGCCGCCGGCGTCCTGCTCGGCCGGACCGACGCCCCCCTGACCGACAAGGGATCGCGACAGGCCGCCGCCCTTGGGCCCCTCCTCGGCTCGGTCGTCCGCGTCGTCTCGAGCCCGCTCACCCGGGCCCGCGACACCGCCGCCGCACTCGGGCTCGGCCTGCCCGTCGAGATCGACGACCGGTGGGTCGAGGTCGACTACGGCGAGCACGAGGGCCGTCGGCTCGGCGAGGTGCCAGCCGAGGTCTGGCAGCGCTGGCGGACCGAGCCGACCTTCCGCCCGGCCGGCGGTGAGTCGTTGGCCGAGGTCGGCACGCGGGTCGCGACGGCCTGCGGGGAGCTCTTCTCGACCGACGGGGCCGGCGCCCGCGACCCCGGTGGCGACGTGGTGGTGGTGAGCCACGTGTCCCCGATCAAGGCGGCGGTGGGTTGGACCGTCGGCGCCGGTGACGCCGTGGCCCTCCGCCTCTATCTGGCCACCGGGTCGCTGACCCGGATCGGCTGGGGCCCGGGCGGCCCGGTGCTCCACACGTTCAACGCGGTCCCGGTCCCGCCGATCGACTGAGCGTCAGGGCGGTGGTGACGCGGATGGCTCGGCCGCCCCCCAGCGACGGCCGACGACCCGGCCTGCGTCGATCTCGACGACCCGGGCGAACCGTTCGATCTCCTCGCGCCGGTGTGAGATCACGAGGACGGTCCGCTCGCCGGCCGCGCCGAGGACATCGTCGAGCAGCGCGGCGGCCATTTCGGCGTCCAGGCCGGCACCGGGCTCGTCGAGCAGCAGCACCGGGCGATGGGCGAGGAGCGCCCTCGCGAGGGCGACCCGCTGGCGCTGGCCGCCCGACAACAACGCGCCGCGTTCGCCGATCGGGGTGTCGAGACCGCTCGGCAGGCCGGCCACCCACTCGTCGAGCTGGGCCCGTCGCACCGCCTCGTCGATGTCGGCGTCCGACGCGTCCGGCCGCGCGAAGGCGACGTTCTCCCGGATCGTCCCCGCGAACAGCTGGGCGTCCTGGTCGACCGGCGCGAACAGCGACCGGGCGTCGGCCTGGGCCATCGCGTCGAGTGCGACGCCATCCGCCATCGCCCGGCCGGACTCGAGGGGCCAGAAGCGCAGCAGCGCGTTGAGCACGCTGCTCTTCCCGGCGCCGCTCGGCCCGACGAGCGCGGTCGCGGAACCTGGCGGCAGGGCCAGGCTCACACCGTCCAGGGCCACCGGCAGGCCGGGGCCATAGCGGAGTGTGGCGTCCTGCATGCGGACCTCGGGCGCACCGGTCGGTGGTGCCTGCGGGTCGGCCGGGTCGCTGACCGGTCGGGGGAGGTCGTCCAGGGCCAGCAGGCGCCGCCCGGCCGTGACCACCTCGGCCAGCCCCGATGCCGCGGCGGCGAGCGGGGGCACCACCTCGAAGGACCCGAGGGCCGTGAGGGGGAGCACCGCCAGCATGATCGGCTCGAGGCGGTGGCCGCGCAGCGCGTCGATGGCGAGCACGAGCACGCCGGTTACCGCGCCGCCCATGCACGCTGCCACGAGCGCGGTCACCGCCCCGTTCGCCCGGGCGCGCCGCCGGGACGAGTCGGCCAGCCGCCGCGTCGCGCCTTCGATGCGGTCGAGCTGGACCGAGGCCCTCCCGAACGCGATCAGCTCGGGCGCCCCCTGGACGAGATCGACCACATCCGCGTGCAGCGACCCGGCGGCGGACCGTTCGGCGTCGGTCTGCCGGGCCGACCACGCGATCGCCGGCGCGCCGACGAGCGCCACGACGAGGGCCAGGCCGAGTACGAGGGCGGTGCCGGGCACGAGGACGCCGACGACGCATACCGCCAGGGCCGAGACGACGATCGCCAGCACGAGCGGGCCGAGCGCGCGGAGATAGAGGTCCGAGAGCGCGTCGACGTCGGCGACGGCCCGGCGGGCCACGTCGCCGGACCGCCAGGTGCGCAGCGGCGCGGGGGAGAGGGGCTCCAGCCGGTCGAAGAGCCACACCCGCCATCCCGCCAGGGCCCGGAACCCGGCGTCGTGCGCGCTCAGGCGCTCGGCATACCGGAGCGGCGCCCGGGCGAAGGCGATGACCTCGACCACCGCCAGCAGTCCGGCGATGGCGCCGAGCCCCGGCCGGGTGGCGGCCTTGTCGACGAGCGCGCCCGACCCGGCCAGGAGGCCGATCGTGGCCGCCGACGCCGCGACCCCGAGCCCGAGCGCACCGGCGAGGCGGCCCCAAGGGGGTGGGCTCACCGCGATCAGCCGGCGCACCGTCGACGCGGTCGACCCGTCGGTTCCCGGGCTCACAACTCGGGTCCCGATGTGCTGGCCGCCGAGACCGGCGACCCGAGCTTGACCACGTCGTCGAGGCCGGAGATCACGTCGGGGTGGTGCGCGGCGACGATCACGGTCCGGTCGCGCAGCCACGGTTCGACGCTCTCTCGGAGCCGATCGAGGGCGGCCTCGTCGAGGTGGCTCCCGATCTCGTCGAGCAGGACGATCCGGCCCCCGTGGAGGACCGCGCGGGCGATCGCGACCCGCTGGCGTTCGCCTGCGCTGAGGAGTGCGCCACCCTCACCGACCGGGGTCTCGAGGCCGTGGGCGAGCCGGTCGGCGGCCGCGTCGAGGCCGGCCGTCCGGACGGCCTCGGCCACGGCCTCGTCGTGGGCCTCGGGGTTGGCCAGTCGAACGTTGTCGGCGACGGATCCGGCGAACAGGTGTGGGCGCTGGGGGACCCATGAGACCTGGCGGCGCCAGGCGTCCCAGTCGGCGCTCGAGAGGTCGACCGACCCGGCCAGGATGGTTCCCGACGACACCGCGACGAGGCCGAGGACGGCGTGCAGCGCCGTCGACTTGCCCGATCCCGACGGCCCGACGATCGCGACCCGGCGCCCCGGGTCGACCCGGAACGACAGGTTGTCGAGCGCGGGCCCCCGACCGGAGAGCTCGACCGTCACCCGATCGAAGCGGATCGTTTGGCCGGCGTCGGGAGCCGGCGCACCCTGGACCGTCACGGCCCTCGGCGGCGCGGTCTCGAGCACCGCGGCGATGCGCTCGCCGGCCGTCTTGCCCTCCGCGGAGGTGTGGAACTCGGCAGACGCCCGACGGAGCGGCAGGAACACCTCGGGTGAGACGAGCAGCACCGCCAATGCCACATACAAAGAGGTGTGGCCGCCGAGCAGGCGCAGGCCGAGGACCATCGCGACGATCCCGGTCCCGAGGCCGGCCAGCAATTCGAGCGCGAGCGACGACAAGAACGCGACCCGCAGCGTTCGCAGCGTCGACCGGCGGAGTCCCTCGGCGGCCTCGGCGACCTCACGACGGCCGTAGTCGACGCGGCCGAACGCCCGCAGCGTGGGGAGGCCCTGGACCAGCTCCAAGAGGTGGGCCGAAAGAGAGGAGAGACCCCGCCACTGCCGCGTGGCGGCCTCGGTGGCCCGGCGGCCGAAGAAGATGATCGCCGGCGGCACCAGGGCGACCAGCCCGACGAGCACGAGCAACGAGACCCAGTCGGTGTAGGCGACCCAGGCCAGGACGGCGATCGGTGCGAGGGCGGCGAGGATCAGCTGCGGGAGGTATCGACCGAAGTACACGCCGACCGCGTCGACTCCGCTGGTCGCGGTGAGCGCCAGCTCTCCGGCCCGCTCACCGGCCAGCCAGCTCGGTCCGAGGTCGAGCACCCGGGACAAGAGGCGCCTCCGCAACGCGCCGGCGACCGAGGCCGATGTCCGTTGCCCAACCCAATCGCCGACCCAGCCGAGCATCCCGCGGGCGGCGATCGCCGCGCCGAGCCCGACCAGCTGCGGGGTCACATCGCTCGTCGTGGTCCGGCCCCGTAGGCAACGCTCGATAACCGTGGCCAGCAGCACCGCCTGGACGACCACGGTCACGGTCTGGGCGAGGCCGGCCGCGGCGGCGACGGCCAGGTGGGGCCGCACGAGCGAGCCGCTCGCGCCGAGTCGCCGGTCCAACCGCCTGGCCGCGGGCCGGCTCGGGGAGGTGATCACGCACCGAGACGTTACCGAGGCCCGTCGAACCCTCCCGATCTGGCCGTCCGGTGCCCCTTGATGGGATCCTAGGTTTCTAGTAAACTAGCAATATGGTGGAGGATCGGCCGGTCAAGCAGTTCAACGTGTACCTGCCGACCGACGTCATCCGCTCGGTCAAACACCATGCGGCCGACACGGAACGGTCCTTGTCGGCGATCGTCGAGGCGGCGCTCCGGGAGTACCTCGAGCGCCACGCCTCCAAGAAGGGAAGGGTGAGATGACGACCGAAGGATTCGAGGGTTTCTACGTCGAGACCCGCAACTACGGGGCGACGGCCGCGTTCTGGGGTTCGCTCGGCTTCAAGAGCGTCTTTGAAACCGGCCATGGATCCGGCCAGTTCGAGCACCCCGCCGGGGGACCGTACGTGTTCGTCAACGAACAGCTCGGCGCCGAGCTCGAGATGCACCCGATCCTTGGCGTGGCCGACTCGACCGCGTTCGCCCCGGAGCGGCCCGTCGAATTCGCGCAGCCCTTCACGCCGGAGCACTGGGGAGTGGTGGAGGCGCTCATCCGCGATCCCGACGGTCGGCAGGTGAGCCTGCAGGCACCCCTGCCCGACGGCGTCAGCGCGCCCGACATGGACGCACACCACCAGGATCGGTACGGGTCGCAGTGAGCTCCCGGTAGTTCCTGAGCACCTCGAGCGCGTGCCTCCTATGGTGTGGAAACGATGCCAACGCGTCATCGGACGCCGCTTCGGCGACACCGGCGGGCACCTCGGCACCCGGCTTGACGTGGAGACGGCACGACTGAGGAGGACGGCGTGAGCAGCGAAAAAGTGACGGACCCGGGAACCGGACGGGAGTTCTACCTCGACAGCCCGGGCGATCTCGGTCCCGACGAGGAGATCACGTTCCTCCTCAACCTGCACGGGGGTGGATCCTTCGGGGCCTGGCAGCGTCTGTACTTTCCCGCCTGCGACCAGGTGGACGCCCACCGGCTGGTCGTGGCGACCCCGACCGCGGCGACGTCCGAGCCGATGCGCCGGTGGGTGGCCGAGGCCGACGACGAGCACCTGCGCAACGTCGTCGAACTGGTCTTCGCCCGGTTCGGGCTCGACCGTATCCGCTCGTTCTGGCTGGTCGGCCACTCGCAGGGCGGGATGACCTCCAACCGCCTGCTCGCGACCAGTTACTTCGCGAGCAGGGTCGACGGGTGGCTGAGCCTGTCGGGGGGCCGCCTCGGCCGGGCCGAGATCGCCCCGGGGTTCGGCCCGCCGCCACGCCCGGGCGCCGAGCCTTTCCGGTTCCCCGAGGGAGAGGGTCGACGTCGCCCGGGGGCCGCGGTCCTGCCCGACGCCGACATATCGTTCATCTTCGCGACCGGCGAGCACGAGATCGCGGCGCTGCCCGAGACGTCGCCGTGGGCCGAAAAGTACGGGGCCGGCGACCGAGTGCGCATGGACGACATCGTCGACACGGAACCGGGCCAGGTCTACGACAACTCGCGGGAGGGGAACTCCTCGCCCGGATGGGGGCTGTCCCCCCGGCCGGGTACTGCCGAGCTCTTCGTGTACCCGGACGCCAAGGGCGGCTGGGTCATCGCCGACGTCGTCCGGTTGGACAAGGGTCACACCGAGGGACTCGAGCCGAACGTCACCGAGACCCTCGTCAAGATGATGGTCGCCGCTCCGGGTGGGAAGGCTCGGGTGGCCGCGCCGGCGTAGGCGGCTCTCCGACCACATGGATACCCGGGGGGAGTTCGCCCAGCGGAACCCGACCTCGGCGCCCGTGGAGGCAGCTCCGCTACCAGTTCGGTGTAGGCCTCGCGTTCCTCGCGACCGTGCGTCGTGACGGGGGACCTCGCGACCATCCGATGTGCCCGCTTCTCACCGACACCTCGATGTTCGGCTTCATCGTCCCGTCACCGAAGCAGCACGACCTGCGTCGCGACGGCCAGTACGCGATCCACTCAGCATTTGCCGGCCCTCTTGCCTCCGGGGTGCCGTCGGCACGCCAACAAGGAGACGCAATGAAAATCGCACGCTGGGCGGCTACGGCTGGAGTCGTCCTGGGTTTGGGCCTTGTCAGCACCACTCCCGCTATGGCGTCAACGCGCGCATTTCGGGCTGGCTCGGTCCAGGTTGCTCGGTACCGGCCGGCGGCTCCTGTCACGAGTTCGGCTTCGACGACGGTCCCGGAATGCCAGGACTATCTGCTCGGGTCGCCGCTGTGCCCACCGCCGACCCTCTTCATTCGGAATATCACTCCCTAGTTCGGGTCGCGGGTATTGCCCGTCCGGGCTGGTGACCCTTCTGCACGGACTTCGGCGGGCGATGGCTTTGCAGCCGCCGCTATGGGAGCCGTCCGGAACCCGGGGTTAACCCTGGACGCGCTCGCTCGGGTGCGGCGTCGTGATCAGGATTGGTCCAAAGCTGCCCGATGTTCCGAGTTCGTGGGGTCGGTTCCACCGGTAGTTCATCGGGAGAAACCGTCCCGCGAGAAGACCACATGTGAGCGCGACCAAGTGCTCCAGTCCGTCGACCCCCGGCGTGATGAGCGCAGCGATCAAGAGTCCGACGCAGAGCAGCGAGGCGCAACGGCGCATGCCGAGGACAAGGAGCAGATAGGCCCCGACGGCGGTTGCGGCCGCCGATGGGCCGGTGTCCAGCACATGAGCCAGCGCGGGCGAGAGGCCGAGCAGTCCCCCGTGGACGAAGTCGATCATCACGCGAGCGGTCAGTGTTGCGGCTACGTGACCGAAGGTCGCGACCGCAATCGTCAACCATCGGCCGAGCACCAGCTCACTGAGCCCGATGACGACGACGAGTTGCAACGCTGCGCCCCACACCGGCAGGTAGGGGGTCGGAAGAAAGAGCGACATCGGCAGTCGCCAGAGCTCGGTTGTCAATGGGAGCGAAGCGAAGACGGCACCCAGGTGCCACAGGGTCCGCCCGATGATGAGATTCGGCAAGAGCAGGTAGACGGCGACCGAGGTCGCTCCGAGCGCGACGGCCAACCAGGGTCGCCTCCCGCGCCCCAGGCTGTTTCGGGCGAGGACGGCCAGTCGGCGCAGCTCGATGAAACGTCGCGACCCGTCGGTGTGTCCACCAAGGGGATCGGCGCCGCTATCGAGCGTGGGCACGCCAGCGGGTGCGGCTTCTCGATTCATTGTCACTGAATTCTTCCCCTTCCGCTGGTCAGACGCAGGGATTGGTAGTGGTCAGCTTGGGCTGTCACAGCCGAAACCTATGTCTTCGACCAGCGAAAGCCGTCCGTCCCTCGGTCGGAGGGAGCGTGAAACTGCTCGATGGAGCTGCCGATGTAAAGCCGAGGTACGCGGAGGGTTGAAACTGACCCATGACCCAGGGATTCACCTCACTCGTGCCATGGCTTCCCCGGCACGGAGAAACGGTAACCCTCGGGCCAGGTGTTGGCCAAGGGATGACGCGAAGAGGGAGCGACCGAGGTCGCTCCCTCTTCGCTACCCGAGGTGGAAAGGGGGGGGATCCTCCCCGGGTCGGTCTGGCCCTGGTGACGAACCTACCGGGACCATGTTGCGGGTCGTTGTCGAAACCCCGACACTTTGTTTGCGTGATCAAGAAGCTATGGGGAAAGGGCCGAACCCACGGTGCCGCTCCGAACGTGACAGACGGATAAGGCCTGGATAATGACCGTGAGTTGAGCCTGCCGATCGCTGGGGCGGAACCGGGTCTACTACCTGCCTTCAGCCTTCGACCCCTCTCGGAGTTCCGGAAACCTTAGTAACCGACTGCAATCGGGCTTCTGTCCGGGTTCTTCTAGCGCGTCAGCGATCCCCGCGCCCACGGGGGCGCGCCAAGGGAAACGAGGTCTGCCCGCAGTTGCTTGGTGACCCAACGGGGCCCCCGGTGGCCGCGACCGGGGTTGTCTGTCGGGATGGTCGGTGGCCCGACTCTGACCCAGTCGCAGCCGGTGATGGCCACGTTCGCAGTGATCCGATCGCCGTTCGCGTAGAGGAACATCAAGATGACCGCGTATTGGCCGAGGTCGTCAGGACAGTGGTAGACGCCAGGTGAAACCGTCGGCGCCTGGTCGATGTCTTCGGCAAGCTCCTCGGCGAAGCCTGATGGTGCCGACCCATACTGAGTCGAAGGGCCGATCCAGAAGGACGTGACGCTCGTCGCATCGAGCGGAACGGCCCCCTTGCTGGCATTCGACGGTGCTTCTGAGAGACCGAGTCCGATGCCGAATCCGGTGCTGAGCGTGAGCATGCCGAGTAGCAAGTAAGGCGTGAGCCGACGCACCAATTTCAGTATTGCGCGCCCCCGCGGAAGGGGCAGTTTGGGCGCGGCATTTGCTGCACCCATCAACAACAAGGATATGGCGTGTCCTGATAGTGACGGTGAGCCGGCCTATAGGCGGGGTTCAACCAGGTATGAGAGTCGGCGAGTGTCGAGTCGCGTGACGACGCGCTGAGCACGGCGTTTGTCTTCCAGCCAACCACGCGAAATTCCGTCGTTTTAGTAGGGATGAAACAAGGAGTGGGTGACCCGACCCCTCTGACTGGGT
>PLWZ01000045.1 GCA_003151235.1 Acidimicrobiaceae bacterium | reverse complement strand
GAGCACCGGCAGGGTGATCGACCGGGGCTCGGTCCCCCCGAGCGTGATGCTCGGGGTGCAAGTCTTCGAGACCTTGTTGCGGAGCCGGAACGACTCGGCGCCCCGGCCTTTCTTCTGCATGCTCGGGAACCCGACCCGTCTCTTGGTTCCCTTGGCCTTGTCGGCGGCGCCCAGGGCCCGGGCGAGGTCGACCGCCGCCTCCTCGAACACTTGGGCGCACACCTGGTGGCGCCAGGGGAGGCCCAGCAGCACCGTGGTCTGGCCGTTTGAGCCCGCGACGAAGCACCGCCCGGCGCCCTCCGAACGCTTCCAGCCGTTGATGGCGTTGATGAGCGAGTAGGCGGTTCGAGGCACCTCTACCGTTGGATCGGTCTTCTTCTGCTTCTCTGCGTCCAACACCAACCGCAGGCTCTGGTTCCAGGCAAACCGGCGGGCGCCCACGTGCCGGGCGATGGCCTTTTGCTGGTCGGTGCTCGGTCGTGCGGTGAAGGAGAAGGTGGTCATGCGGGTCACGTCGCCAGGCTCGCCGAGCCCTGTGACAGTCGAATGTGTGCGGAGGTCGCCATTGGCGGGTTATGGCACCCCGGGCGTCTCCGCTGGGCGTCTTAGGATCATGTCCGTGGAAGACCGTTACCACCCGCCGCTCGAGGAGTATCTCGAGACGATCCACTCCTTGCAGGAGGAGGGGACCCCGGTCATCCAAGTCCGCATCGCCGAACGCCTCGGGCGCTCCGCGCCGTCGGTCTCAGAAATGCTCGACCGCCTGGCCGACGAGGGCTACGTGCGCCGGGAGGGCCGGGTCGTCGAGCTCACGAAGCCCGGCGCGGTGCTTGCCGCCAAGGT
Organism: Acidimicrobiaceae bacterium; assembly: GCA_003151235.1. GTDB lineage: Bacteria > Actinomycetota > Acidimicrobiia > Acidimicrobiales > RAAP-2 > Palsa-461. The sequence goes on along the minus strand of PLWZ01000045.1, from coordinate 35,082 downwards.
CGTCCGCCGGCACCGGCTTGCCGAGCGGTTCCTGGTCGACGTGATCGGACTGCCCTGGCACAAGGCGCACCTCGAGGCCGGGGTGTGGGAGCACGCAATCTCAGACGATGTGGAAGAGCGACTGGTCGTGATCCTCGGCAACCCCAGCACCTGCCCGCACGGGAACCCCATCCCGGGCTGCGACGCGCCCGCCTCGACCGAGCACCAGCGGCCGCTGGCCGACATCGAGACCGGGACGAAGGTCCGATTGGAGCGGATCTCCGAAGACGTGGAGATCGACATGGGCTCGCTCGTCTACCTCGACGAGCACGGGTTCACCCCCGGCGCCACGGCGGTCGTGTCGTCGCGCGCCCCCGACGGGACGCTCCTCCTCGAGGTCGGTGACTCGACGGTGGCGTTCGGATCCGATCTGTCGCGCCGCCTCTTCGTCGCCGCCGTCTCCTGACGGGTCGTCCATGTCGAGCTTCGTCGACCGGGCCCAGCTCCACGCCAAGGCGGGGGATGGCGGTGCCGGTGCAGTCTCATTCCGCCGGGAGGCCCATGTCGATCGCGGCGGCCCCGACGGCGGGAGCGGTGGCCACGGTGGCGACGTCTGGGTGGTCGCGTCGACCAACCAGGCCTCGCTGATCGGTTTCCGCGACCACCCGCATCGCCGGGCGACCGACGGGGGCCACGGTGCGTCCAAGCGCAAGACCGGTGGGACCGGTTCGGACATCGAGGTCCCGCTGCCGGTCGGGACCGTGATCCGTGACCATTCGGGCGACCTGCTGTGCGACCTCGGCGAGGAGGGCGACCGGTGGCTGATCGCGAAGGGTGGACGGGGCGGCCGCGGCAACGCCAGCTTCCTTTCGAACCGCCGTCGCGCCCCCGCCTTCGGCGAGCAGGGCGAACGGGGCGAGGAGCGTTGGCTTCAGCTCGAGCTGAAGTTGGTGGCCGATGTCGCGATCGTGGGCTTCCCGAATGTCGGGAAGTCGACGCTCATCTCATCGGTGTCCGCGGCCAAGCCGAAGATCGCCGACTATCCCTTCACGACCCTCGAGCCGCATCTCGGCGTCGTGACCGTCCCGGGCGGGTCCGGCACCGACCCGGGCATGGACTTCGTGCTGGCGGACATCCCCGGTCTGGTCGAGGGGGCCGCCGAGGGCAAGGGGCTCGGACACGAGTTCCTCCGCCACATCGAACGGGCCCGGGTCCTCCTCGTCCTGCTCGACCTGGCCGCGACCGGAGGGGTCGCCGCTGCGACCCAACTCGAGGTGCTGCTCGCGGAGTTGGGCCGCTACCAGCCGGATCTCTTGGTGCGGCCCCGTCTCGTCGTCGGGTCCAAGGCCGACCTCATCGCGGACCGTGACGAGGAGGTGGCGATCGACCTCGCGATCTCGGCCGCGACCGGCGAGGGTGTCCAGACCCTCATCGGCCGGTTGGCCGAGCTCGTCGTCGCCGCCCGGGCCGAGATCGTGCCGGCGGCGCGGGCGGCCATCGTCATCCACCGGCCGTTCCCCGAGCAGATCACGGCACAGCGGCTGGAACCGGGCGTCTTTGAGATCGTCGGCCGATCCGCAGAGCGTGCCATCGGGTTGTCCGACCTCACCGACGACCAGGCACTCGACGTGGTGCTCGGGCGGCTGCGTCGCCTCGGCGTCGACCGGGTGCTCGCGCGTGCCGGTGCGCATGACGGTGACGAGGTCCGCATCGGCGAGCTCTCCTTCACCTGGTACCGCTACGGGCCCGACAGCTCGCTCGAACCGGGCGCGCCGCAAGACGAGGGCGCGCGCCCGCGGCGGGGCAAGGGGTCGAAGTGAGCGCGCGGGTGCCGGTGCTGGTGGTGAAGCTGGGGTCCACCTCGGTCACGACGGCCGACGGGAGCGTCGACACGGCCATGATCGGCTCGATCTGCGAGCAGATCGCGGCGATGCGCGCGTCGTCACGCCGCGTCGTGGTGGTCAGCTCCGGCGCGATCGCAACCGGCTGGTCGGCGCTCGGCGAGGGTCGGGCGCGTTCCAACGACCCGGCCGTTCTCCAGGCGGTCTCGGCGGTCGGCCAACCCCGCCTCGCCCACGCGTGGATGGACGGCCTGGCCACCCAGGGTCTCGTGGCGGGCCAGGTGCTGTTGGCCCCGCTCGACTTCGTGCACCGCCAGCAGTACCTGCACGCCCGCCAGACGCTGGACCACCTGCTCGATCTCGGTGTTGTGCCGATCATCAACGAGAACGACGCGGTCGCCGACGAGGAGATCCGTTTCGGTGACAACGACCGGTTGGCCGCGCTGGTCTCGCACCTGGTCGGCGCCGATCGCATGGTGCTGTTGACCGACACTCCGGGGCTGCTGACCGCAGACCCGAAGCTGGTCGCCGAGGCATCGCTCATCGAAGAGGTCGTGGAGATCGACCACCAGCTGGAGCTACGGGCGGGCGGCCCCGGCAGCCCGATGGGAAGCGGCGGCATGGCCTCCAAGCTCGCCGCGGCGAAGATCGCCACCTGGTCGGGGGTAGAGACGGTCATCGCCGAGGCGGGCCGTCCCGGGGTGCTCGCGAGCGTGGTCGCGGGCGAGCCGGGAGCCGGCACGGTCTTCCGGGCCCGGCCCCGCACCCTGCCGGCGCGCAAGCTCTGGATCGCCTTCGCGCTCGGCTCGTCGGGGACGGTCGTCGTCGACGACGGCGCCCGCAAGGCCCTGGTCGAGGACGGACGATCCCTGCTGGCGGCGGGTGTGCGCTCGGCCACCGGCTCCTTCCATCCCGACGACGCCGTCGAGGTGGTCGACTCCTCGGGCTCGGTGGTGGCAAAAGGCCTGGTGAGGTACCCGTCGGCCCGTTCGGCCGAGTGGCTCGGGCGGCGTTCGGACCAGCTGCCCGACGACCTCGCCCGCGAGCTCATCCACCGCGACGACATGGTGGTCCTCGGGGAGTAGAGATCGACCGGCGATATGCTGCCCCGATGGCCACCGAGCTCGCGCGCTTGGGTGTCCGCGCCCGGGCCGCCGTGAAATCGATCTCGACCTCTTCTTCGGCCGCGCGCGACCAGGCCCTCCTCGCCGCCGCGGACCTGCTCGTGGCCGGTTCGGCCACTCTCCTTCGGGCCAACCGGGCCGACCTCGACCGGGCCCGGGCCAACGACCTCGGGGCCGCAGCGCTCGACCGACTGGCGCTCGACGAGGGCCGGATCGAATCCATGGCCGCGGGGCTCCGGGGCGTCGCCACGCTGGCCGACCCGGTGGGCGAGGTGGTCGACGGGTGGGTGCGGCCGAACGGGCTGCGGGTCCAGCGGGTCCGCGTCCCCCTCGGCGTCGTCGGGATCATCTACGAGAACCGCCCCAACGTCACGAGCGACGCCGCCGGCCTGTGCCTCAAATCGGGCAACGTGGCCTTCTTGCGCGGCTCGTCGTCGGCGCTCGAATCCAACCGGGCTGTCGTCGCGATCCTGCGCGAGGCGCTGGTGAAGGCGGGACTGGCCGCCGACGGCGTGCTGCTCGTCGAGGACACCAGCCATGAGACCGCCCTCGAGTTCATGCGCCTGCGCGGCGTGATCGACTGTCTGATCCCGCGTGCGGGCCGCCAGCTCATCGAGCTCCTGCTCGAGCACGGCACCGTCCCCTACGTGCTGGACGGCGACGGCAACTGCCACGTCTATGTGGACCGGTCGGCCGACCTGGAGATGGCCACCGACATCGTGCTCAACGCCAAGACGCAGCGGCCCGGGGTGTGCAACGCCGCCGAGACCCTGCTCGTGCACCGCGACGTCGCAAGGCGGTTCCTGCCCGCCGTGGCCCGTGCACTCGACGGCGTCGAGCTGCGCGGCGATCCCGAGGTGTGCGCGATCCTCCCGGGAACGACGCCGGCCACCGACGACGACTTCGCGACGGAGTTCCTCGGCCCGTGCCTCTCGGTCGCGGTCGTCGATGACATCGCCGCCGCGATCGCCCACATCGACCGCTACGGCTCGGGACACTCCGAAGCGATCGTGACCGGGGACGTTGGCGCGGCGGACACCTTCGTCCGGGAGGTCGACGCGGCCGCGGTACTCGTGAACGCCTCGACCCGGTTCGTCGACGGTGGGGAGCTCGGCCTCGGCGCCGAGGTCGGGATATCTACGCAGAAGCTGCACGCCCGCGGTCCGATGGGAGTCCGCGAGCTCACCTGTACCAAGTGGGTCGTGCGGGGAGAGGGACAGGTTCGACAATGACCACCGACCCATTGGGTCTCGGAGACATCGGCCCGCCTCGGTTCGAGTCGGTGCCCGCAGTGCGCGAGGGGCTGGCCGACGTCGGCTACCTCGCCGACGAGGGCATCGCCGGCGTCGTGTACCTCGCCGACCGACTGGCCAAGCCGGTCCTAGTCGAGGGTCCGGCCGGGACCGGCAAGACACAACTGGCCAAGTCCGTGGCCGACCTGACCGGCAGCCGGCTGATCCGCCTGCAGTGCTACGAGGGCCTCGACGAGTCGAAGGCCCTGTACGAGTGGAACTACCGCAAGCAGCTGCTGCGCATCCAGGCCGGCCAGGTGCTGGAAGGCGTCGCAGCAGCGGAGCCCGACCACCACACGCCCACGTGGGCCGAGCTCGAAGAGGACATCTTCTCGGAGGAGTTCCTCCTCACCCGGCCCCTGCTCGAGGCCATCCGGGCTAAGGAGCCGGTCGTGCTGCTCATCGACGAGGTCGACCGGGTCGAGCTCGAGACCGAGGCGCTCCTGCTCGAGATCCTCTCCGAGTACCAGGTGTCGATTCCCGAGCTCGGCACCGTGAAGGCGACCACGCTGCCCATGGTCTTCCTCACCTCCAACAACACCCGCGAGCTCTCAGAGGCGCTCAAGCGGCGCTGCCTGTACCTGCACATCGACTACCCCGACATCGAACGCGAACGGGCCATCATCAGGTCGCGGGTGCCGGGGATCACCGACGAGCTGGCCGACCAGGTGGCCCGGATCGTCCGGTCGCTCCGCACGATCGAGCTGCGCAAGCTCCCGTCGGTGTCCGAGACCCTCGACTGGGCTCGGACCCTTGTGATCCTCGGTATCACCTCGATCGACGCCGCCGCGGCGAAGGACAGTTTGCACATCCTGCTCAAGTACCAGAGCGACATCGAGCGGGCGGCCAAAGAGCTCCTCTCGGCCTCCGACTAGGTGGCCGGCCGGTGCTGAACCTGCTGTCGGGGTTCGTCGAGGAGCTCCGCCGGGCGGGGCTACCCGTCTCGCTGACCGAGCACCTCGACGCGGCCGAGGCCGTCCACCACATCCCGATCGAGGACCGCGAGGCGCTCAAGTACGCGCTCGGCGCGACGCTGATCAAGTCGTCCAGCCACTGGCACGCCTTCGAGACGACCTTCGACATCTACTTCGCCCGGGGCCTCGGCTCGGGCGAGGACGGCAGCGGCGACGGGACCGAGTCCGAGGACGGGGAGGGCGGCCAGCAGCGCCCCGACGGGCAGGGCCAGCAGGGCGGCGGGGGAGCATCGGACCAGATGACCCCCGAGGAGCTCGCGGCGATGCTGTTCCAGGCGCTGCTCGAGCGTAACCAGTCCCTCATGCGGATGGTGGCCCGCCAGGCCGTGACCCGCTTCGCCGGCATCGAGAAGGGCCGGCCCGTCGGCGGCACCTACTACCTCTACCGGACGCTGCGGAACCTTGAGCTCGACCGGGTCCTCGAACGACTGATCGCGCAGGCCCGGGGCGAGCGGCCCGACGCCGACGACATGTCGGCGCTCGACCAGCGGCTGCTCGGTGACGAGTACCGGGGCCGGGTCGACCAGATGCGCAAGGCGGTCGAGGACGAGATCCGCCGCCGCCTCGTGGAAGACCGGGGCGCCCAGGCCCTGGCCAAGTCGGTCCGCAAGCCGCTCCCCGAGGACCTCGACGTCATGCACGCCACCCGCGACGAGCTGGCCACGCTGCAGCGGGCCCTCCAGCCGCTGTCGCGCAAGCTGGCCGTCCGGCTGGCCCGCCGCCGCCGGCACCGTCGCCGGGGCCCGCTCGACTTCCGGGCCACGGTGCGCCGCTCGCTGTCGACGGGCGGGGTCCCGGTCGAGCCGCGGTTCCGTCACCCGCGCCCGGCCAAGCCCGAGATCATGGTCGTTGCGGACATCTCGGGCTCGGTGGCGTCCTTCGCCCGGTTCACGCTGCACCTCGTCTACGCGATCCAGTCGCAGTTCTCGAAGGTTCGCAGCTTCGTCTTCGTCGACGGGATCGACGAGGTCACCCGGTTCTTCGAGCAGGTCGACGACCCGGCGGAGGCCGTGGCCCGGATCAACTCCGAGGCCGACGTGGTGTGGGTGGACGGGCACTCGGACTACGGGCACGCGCTGTCGGTCTTCTACGACCGCTGGGCCGGCGAGATCTCCAACCGCACCAGCGTCCTCATCTTGGGCGACGCCCGGAACAACTACCACGCCACCGAGGACTGGGTGCTGGCCGAGATCCGCCGCAAGGCCCGCCACCTGTATTGGCTCAACCCCGAGCCTCGGGACTACTGGGGGTCGGGCGACTCGGTGGTCGGCGCCTACGGGGCCCACTGCGACCGGGTGGTCGAGTGCCGGACGCTGCGCCAGCTCGAGAAGTTCGTGGGCGACCTGGAGTAGGGGACGGACCTGGTCGCCCTAAACGCCGGCTACGTGGCGGTGCCCGATTTGAGGAGCACCTCGTAGTGGTGGAGCTCGGTGTCGGTGCTCACAAGGCGGAATCCGGCCCGGACGAGGGTCCGTTGCGAAGCGATGTTGTCCAGAGTCGTGTCGGCGATCACCCTGAAGAGTCCGTGGTCGGCGGCCACGGAAAGCAGGGCAATGACCGCCTCCGCGGCGTAGCCGTGGCCGCGAGCCGAGGGGGCCAAGCCGTAGCCGATCTCGACGCAGCCGCCATCTGGCTGGCCCTTGAAGCCGATCCCCCCGACTGCCCGCCCGTCGGACAGGCGGGTGACCCGGTAGTAGCCGAACGGCCGCTGCTCTCCGAGCGCGGCGGTCGCGCGAAGGAATCCCCCCACTGCGCCAACGTCGCCCTCGAAGGGGAAATCGTCCGCCCATGCATCGGGCGGTCCCGCGCTCCGAGCGACGATACGTTCGGCCTCTGCGACATCGATCGCGTGCAGCTGGAGGCGCGATGTTCGAACGTCGGTCATGGCGGCAGCGATTCAGCGCCCATGGCCGAGCAACCCGGCTGCGGTCATGATCGGGGGCTGCTGGCAGCAGATGGCATCAAGAGAACGCCCGAGAAGAACCAACCCTTTGGGGGTCGCTGGCGCATCCTTCCAAACTACGCGGTCAACGCAAGAAGCGACTTCGGGACCGACCGTGGCGCTTAGCGGCCAGTTTCACACTCCAAGCACTAAAACTCTGAGCGTGCTGACGTCTTCGCTGGCCCTGATTGCTAACTTTCGCGGGCGCGCCGTGCTCAGATCCGAAGTGCCGGAATAGGTCGCGCCGGTCTCAGTCCCGGAGCAGCTCGCTGATCCGGTATGCGAGGTCCAACGCTTGACGGGCGTTCAGGCGGGGGTCGCATGCGGTCGTGTAGCGCTGGTGCAGGTCGTCCTCGAAGATCTCCTCGGCGCCGCCCAGGCACTCGGTCACGTCGTCGCCAGTCAGCTCGACGTGGACGCCGCCCGGCCAGGTCCCGGCCTCGCGGTGGACCCGGAAGAAGCCGCGCAGCTCAGTCCATATGTCCTCGAAGCGCCGCGTCTTGTGGCCGTCGGCGCTGGTGAAGGTGTTGCCGTGCATCGGGTCACAGGCCCAGACGACCGGGTGTCCGGACGCGATCACCGCCTCGATGAGCGGGGGCAGGAGCGACTCGACCCGGTCCGCACCGAGCCGGGAGATGAGGGTGACCCGTCCGGGGACCCGGTCGGGGTCGAGGGTGTCGCAGATGGCGACCACGTCCTCGGCGGTGGCGTTGGGTCCGAGCTTCACCCCGAGCGGGTTGATGACGCCCCGGAGGAATTCGAGGTGCGCGCCGTCGAGGCGGCGGGTGCGCTCGCCGACCCAGAGCATGTGGGCCGAGCCGTCCACCCAGTTCCCGGTGAGCGAGTCGCGCCGGGTGAGCGCCTCTTCGTAGTGGAGGATGAGCGCCTCGTGGCTGGTCCAGAAGTCGACCTGGTGCAGCCCGGCCTCGGCGGCGAGGTCGATGCCGCACGCCGACATGAACCGCAGCGCCCGGTCGATCTCGCCGGCGATGCGCTCGTAGCGGCGGCCCTCGGCCGATGTCGAGACGAACTGCTGGTTCCACGCGTGCACCTGGGTCAGGTCGGCGAACCCCCCCGTCGTGAAGGCGCGCAGCAGGTTCAGCGTCGAGGCCGACTGGTGGTAGGCGGTGACGAGCCGCTCGGGGTTGGGTCGCCTCGAGTCGGGGTCGAACGCGTCGTCGTTGACCATGTGGCCCCGGAACACCTGGAGCTCGGTCTGCCCCACCGTCTCGGTCGGCTGCGAGCGCGGCTTCGCGAACTGTCCGGCGATGCGGCCGACCTTCACCACAGGGACGCCGGCCGCGTAGGTGAGCACCGCCGCCATCTGCAAGATGACCTTCAACTTGTCCCGGATCGAGTCGGCCGAGAAGTCGTCGAAGGACTCCGCGCAGTCGCCGGCCTGGAGCAGGAAGGCGCGACCCTGCGCGACCTCGCCGAGCGCCGCGGTCAGGTTCCGGGCCTCGCCGGCGAACACGAGTGGGGGCAGGCCGCTCAGCTGGGCCTCGACCCGCTTGCACGCGTCCTCGTCGGGCCACGCCGGCTGCTGGTCGGCCGGCCGGTCGCGCCACGACCCGGGCTGCCAGGCGTCCGAGGCGGTGTCGACGGCCGATGTCATCGACACACAGCGTAGGACCTCGAAACCCACCGTCCCGCCCATGCACCCGCAGGCGGGGCGCCTCGTAGGCTCGTCTGTGATGTCTGGACCAGGTCGCGAGAGCCAGCGCGTCGGCGTCCTCGGGGGGACCTTCGACCCACCCCACGCCGGCCACGTAGCCGCAGCCCTCGCGTGCCGCGACCATCTTGGGCTCGACAAGGTGCTGTTCGTCGTCGCCAACGACCCGTGGCAGAAGAGCCCGGTCCAACCGGTCACCCCGGCCGAGGACCGGTTGGCCATGGTCGCGGCCGCGGTGGAAGGGGTGCCGGGGGCTGAGGTCAGCCGCATCGAGCTCGACCGGGGCGGCCCGAGCTACACCGTTGAGACGGTCGAGGATCTGCAGAGGATGGCCCGTGACCGGGGCGAGGCGCCGCCGGCGCTCTTCGTGATCGTCGGCGCCGACGTCGTCGAGACCCTCCCGAGCTGGCACCGGGTGGACGACCTGGCCCGCCTGGTCACCCTGGTGGTGGTCGTGCGGCCCGGCGTCGACGCTCCAAAACACGTCCTGGGCTGGGACGTCGAGGTGGTCGGCGGAGAGGGGATCGCCGTCTCGAGCTCGGAGGTCCGCTCGCTGGTCGCAGACGGCCGACCGATCGAGGGGTTGGTGCCCTCGGCGGTGGAACATTGCATTCGGTCCCGGGGTCTGTACGCTGTCCCCAGATGACAGTCGCCGGAGTGAAGACGACCCGGACAACGGGTCGGCCGGGTCGAACGGGTGGTCGGTCTTCTCGACCGATCGTCGTGGCCCGGGTCACGCTGGCGACACCCCCGCCACCGACGATCATCCCGATCGAGGACCGAGCGGTCGCCGAGCTGGTGGTCCCGGCATCGCGACGGGACCTGCACGTCGCCCGGCGGCTCCGTCGCCGGGACGCGATGCTCGGCCTCGGGGTGCTGGCCGCGACCCTCGGCGCCACCGTCGCCGTCTTGGACATGCTTCATTGACGATCGCCGCCCCACGCGTTCGGCGCGATCGATCCGGTTTGCACCCGCCGGTCCCCATCACCCGAACAGCCCGAGGAGGCGAATGACCACAGTCCAGAGCACCACCGTCGAACCCGGCGGTTCACCCGTGATCCCCGATACCGCGCTGGTCGCGGCACGAGCGGCGGACGACAAGCTGGGCGAAGACACCGTGGTGCTTGCGATGGGCGAGCTGCTCGGTGTCGTCGACGCGTTCGTGGTCACCTCGGGCCGCAACGACCGCCAGGTCCGAGCGCTGGTCGAAGAGGTGGAGCGGCGGGTGAAGGACCACGACGGGACCGCGCCGGTTGCCGTCGAGGGTCTGGCCGACGCCACGTGGGTGCTGATGGACTACGGCGACTTCGTCGTGCACGTCTTCGCCGATCAGACGCGCAGCTACTACGACCTCGAGCACCTCTGGTCGGGTGCGCCGCGGATCAGCTGGCAGATTCCGGCCACGCGGGCCAACTCGGCCAACTGAGAAGCCCGCGTTAGCAGGAGACGCTGCCGTAGTCGGTCGAGTCGACGGCGCGGCTGACTGCCTGCCCGGTGCCGATCGGCACGTCCTGGGGCACCCCCTGCACCTCGAAGACCACCCGTGTCGTCGGGGTGAGCGAACAGCCGACGGTGAAGACGACCTGTTCGACCGCGAGCACCTGGTCGAGCCCGGTGATGTCGAGGAAGTCGGCCGACAGGTTGACCGTGACCGGGCCGCTCGGCACGATCGCCGACGCCAGCGGATTGGGCGAGACCCCGATGAGCCTGGTGGTCTCCGGGATCGCAGTGGTCAGCCCGTCGAGCGTCTCGGGGGGTGAGGGGCCCGCCAACAGGTCGGACAGCACCGTGGACAGCCGGTCCGACCCCTGGGGCGTGTAGCGGATGGCCGGGTGGGGCACGTTGTTAGCCCCGTTCAACAACACGATCGTGAGCTGGGTGAAGTCCGGCGGCTGGGTCGTCGTCGGGACCGGCGGCGGGACGGACGGCACCTCGCTCTTCGCGACGGCGCGGGCGCCCGATGTCGGCACCCCGCACGCGCAGAGCGTCAGCGCGACGACGACGGTCGCGATCATCGGGGCCAGGCGGGGGATCCGGATTCTGGTCACGCGTCCTCGCCCTCGTACTCGGTCACCGGGAGCTCGACCGTGAAGCGGGCCCCGCCGCCCGGCGCGTCCTCGATGCCGACCAGGCCACCCATCAGCCGGACGTGCTCGGCCACCAGGGCGAGCCCGAGGCCGGTGCCGGTGCTTACCCCCCGGCGACCCGACGCCTGGCCGCGGTAGAAGCGCTCGAAGATCCGCCGCCGTTCGCCCAGAGCCACGCCGGGGCCGTGGTCCTCGACGGCGACGACGACCGTCGCCTGGCCCCGGCGGTCGGGCCCGTGCTCGGCTGCGACCCTGGTGGCGCCACCGCCATAGAGCGCCGCGTTCTCGAGCAGGTTGGCCATGATCCGCTCGAACCGGCGCTTGTCGACGCTGAGGATCGCCCCGTCGAGGACCGGGTCGACCCAGACGATCGGGGGTGGCACGGACTGGGAGACCGTGCGGGTGCCGGCGGCCACCGACTGGCGCACCAGCTCCCCGGCGTCGACGTACTCGAGCGACACGTCGGCCGCCGAGGTATCCGTGCGCGAGATCTCCAGCAGCTCGGCGACCATTCGCTCGAACCGGCGCAGGTCGGCGCCGAGGAGCTCGAGGGCCCGCTGCGCGCGTGGGGTGAGCTCGTCGGCGTGGGCCTCCAAGACGTTGAGGCTGTTGGACAGCGTGGTGAGGGGGGATCGGAGCTCGTGGCTCACGTCGGAGGTAAACCGCGCGTCACGCTCGATCCGCTCCTGGAGTTGGTCCACCATCATGTTGAACGACTGGGTCAGGCCGGTGAGGTCGGGGTCCTCGGTGGTCGCCCGCAGACGGGTGTCGAGGTCGCCCCGGGCGATGGCGACGGCGGCCCTCGACACGGCGGTGAGCGGCCTGAGCGAGCGCCCGCTGGCCAGTCGCCCGATGACCCCGCCCAACATGGTCGTGATGAGCCCGCCGAGGGCGAGGGCCAGGGCGAGCACGTGGAGCGTGTGGTCGAGGTCGGTGAGGTCGAAGATCGCGAAGTACCGGGCGTTGGCGGCGGGGAGCGGGATCCCGACCGCGACCTGGGGGTTGCCGTCGAGCACGAAGTTCTGGGTGGCCGGGGTGCCCGACCGGACCAGTTTCAACAGGTCGGGGGGGAGGCTGGCGCTCGACAGGGTGAACGTCGAGAGGTACTCGTTGCCCTGGTAGAGGAGGACGGACTGGGACCCCGAGCTCGAGTCGATGTCGGCCAGCACCGACTTGATGCTCGGCCTCGGGTGACTGATCAGCGCCGTCTGGAGGGTGATCGCCTCCACCCCGGTCTTGGTGATGGCCGCATTGACCTGGTCGCTCACCAAGAAGTGCGACGTCGTGAAGAAGGCCAGCCCGCCCATGAGGAGAGACAGGAGCAGGGCCCCGAAGGCGAACAGCCCGGTGACGCGGGCCCGGAGCCCGAGGCGCTCCCAGAGGTCGAGGGGACCCCGCAGGTGGGTGCGAAGCCATCCGGCGCGGGCGGGCGTCGCCGGGGCGACCGCCGCGTCGGTCACGTCAGGGGACCAGCTTGTAGCCCATGCCTCGGACGGTGAGGATGTGCCGTGGCAGGGCAGGGTCGGGCTCGACCTTGGTCCGCAGTCGGCGGATGTGGACGTCGACCAGACGCCCGTCGCCGAAGTAGTCGTAGCCCCACACCCGGTCGAGGAGCTGTTCGCGCGTCAACACCTTGTTGGGGTTGGTAGCGAGCTCACAGAGCAACCGGAACTCGGTCCTCGTGCAATGGACGTCCTCGCCGTCTTGATGACGGAGCACGCCTTGCTCGGGGATCAGCTCGAGGTCGCCGAATGTGAGCACCCGTGGCTCCTCCTCGGCGGGCCGGGCCCGCCGGAGCAGCGCCCTGATGCGCGCGCCGAGCTCCTTCGCGACGAAGGGCTTGGTGACGTAGTCGTCCGCGCCGGCCTCGAGGCCGGCGACGATGTCGTGGGTGTCGGTCCGGGCCGTCACCATGATGATGGGGACCGCGCTCTGTCGCCGGATGGCCCGGCAGCACTCGAATCCGTCCATGCCCGGGAGCATCAGGTCGATGAGGGTCACGTCGGGGGACTGGGCGGCGAAGTGGTCGAGCGCCTCCTCGCCGCTTCCGACGTCATCGACCTCGTAGCCCTCCTCCTCGAGGGCGAGGCGCATGGAGGAACGGATCCGCTCGTCGTCCTCAACCACCAGGATCCGACTGCTCATCGGCAGGCCTCGCTCCTTCGTCGGTCTTCGCCCATCGGAACCCGTGGGTGCTCCGATCGTCTCCGCCGATCATGCCACGCGACCTCGAACGGTGGTCCCCGCCGCGTGCCTGCAACGCGCGCTCACGACTCGATTCGACGGTCCCCACCAGGTGGAACGACCCGGCGGTACCGTGGGTGACGTGTCGGCCCTCGAAAGTGACCCTGGTGCCGCGGGCGCCGAGCCCTCGGTCGCGTGGGACATCGACGGGTTCGAGCGGGCCTTCGGCGGCCGATCCGCCGCCACCAGGCGCGCCTACCGCTCCGACCTGGTCGCCTTCGCCGACTGGGCGGCCCGCGGCGGCATCGAGGACCCGGGCCATGTCGACCGCATGCTGCTCCGCCGCTACCTCGCCTTCCTGGCCACCCGCCGGTACGCCAGGGCGTCGGTCGCCCGGAAGGCGGCCGCGCTGCGCTCCTATTTCCTCTGGTGCCGCCGCCGCGGGCTGATCGAGTCGGATCCCGCCCGCGCTCTGTCGGCCCCGAAGGCGAACGGCCGCCTGCCGAGGGTGCTCTCGCACAAGGAGCTGGACGGGCTACTCGAGCCGTCGACGCCCACCGCAGCATCGGGCGACGCGAAGGAGCTCGCGACCGAGCTCCGCGACACGGCGGCACTCGAACTGCTCTATGCGGCCGGGCTCCGGGTGGCCGAGTTGTGCGGTCTCGACCGGGGCGGCCTCGACCTCACGGCGCGGATCGTCACCGTGACCGGCAAGGGCAACAAAGAGCGCCAGGTGCCGATCCACGATCGGGCAGCCGATGCGCTGGGCCAGTGGATGCAGCGGGGATGGTCCGAGCTGGCCCGAAACCACAGCCCGATCGAGGCCGTGTTCTTGAACCAGGCCGGGAACCGGATGGGCCCTCGCGACGTCCGGCGCATCATCGACCGCCGCTCGCCGGTCCCGACCCACCCCCACGCGCTGCGGCACAGCTTCGCCACCCACCTGCTCGATGGCGGCGCGGACCTGCGGGTCGTCCAGGAGCTCCTCGGGCACTCGAGCCTCCAGACGACCCAGGTGTACACGCACGTCAGCAAGGAGCGGCTGGTCTCGGTCTACAAGGGGACCCACCCGAGGGCCTGAGGCACGAGCGGTCCGCCCATGGCCACCGATCGAGCGCATCCGCTGGTCAGGGGCCCGAGCTGGCGAGTACACTCGTCGCTGCTTCCCGTTGGGGAGCGCCAACCCTTTTCAACCCACGCACCCGAGCGCGTTCCACGGTCGCCTCCTTCGAGGTGTTGCGCACGGGGAGGAACAACCGACTGGAGGAGTCACTACATGGCCGTCGTCACGATGCGCCAGATGCTCGACGCCGGTGTCCACTTCGGACACCAGACCCGTCGCTGGAACCCCAAGATGCGTCGATACATCCTGGGCGAGCGCAACGGCATCTACCTGATCGATCTGAACAAGACCCTCGAAGGCGTCGAGACCGCGTACACGTTCATTCGTGACCTGGTCGCCGGCGGCGGCCAGGTTCTCTTCGTGGGCACGAAGAAGCAGACCCAGGGCCCGGTGGCCGACTACGCCCTGGCCTGCGGCATGCCGTATGTGAACCAGCGCTGGCTGGGCGGCATGCTGACCAACTTCTCCACGGTGAGCGGCCGGGTGAAGCGGATGCGGGAGCTCGAGACCATGCAGTCGGCCGGCGACTTCGAGGGGATGCCCAAGCGTGAGGCGCTGCGCCACGTGCGAGAGCTCGACAAGCTGAAGCGCAACCTGGGCGGGATCAGCGGGCTGGACCGCCTGCCCGACGCCATCTTCGTGATCGACACGAAGAAGGAGCACATCGCTGTCACCGAGGCCAACAAGCTCCACATGCCGATCGTCGCCGTGGTGGACACCAACTGTGACCCCGACGTGATCACCTACGTCATCCCGGGCAATGACGACGCGATCCGATCTGGCGCCCTCATGTGCCGGGTCGTCGCCGAAGCGGTCCGCGAGGGTCGATGGATCGCGGGCAACCGCCCCGCGCCACGACCCGTAGAGGCTCCGACGAACGGATCGACCGCCGCGCCGATCCCGCCGCCGCCGCCGGTGGCGCCTGCGGCCGAGGCTCCGGTGGCCGAGGCGCCCGCCCCGGTCGAGGCCCCACAAACCCCAGCCGCCGAGGCCCCCGCCCCGGTCGAGGCTCCACAAACCCCAGCCGCCGAGGCCCCCGCCGAGGAAGCACCGGCTGCAGTCACGGGTGAAGGAACAGAAGAGAGTGCCGTCGCCGCCACCGGCGACGGTTCGGAGGTGTAGAGGTGGCCAACTTCACGGCCAAGGACGTCCAAAGGCTCCGCCAGGAGACCGGCGCCGGGATGATGGATGCGAAGCACGCGCTGGAAGAGTCCGACGGGGACATGGAAGCGGCGGCGCAATGGTTGCGCGAGCACGGGCTGTCCCAGATCGCGAAGCGTGAGGACCGCGACGCCAGCCAGGGTGCCGTTGCCGTGGTGAAGGACAACGACGTGGCGGCCCTCGTCGAGCTGCGTTGTGAGACCGACTTTGTGGCGAAATCGGCCGAGTTCGTCGCCGTCGCGGACGATCTGGCGGCCCTGGTCGCCGCCAAGGGCGAAGACGCGATCGCCGAGCGCAAGGACGAGGTCGAGCGCCTCGCCACGACGCTCAAGGAGAACATCTCGGTTGGTCGGGTTTTCCGCCTCGAGGCCAAAGACGGCGAGGTGGTCGACACCTACCAGCACCAGCAGTCCGGCCGCGGCGTGAATGCGGTCGCAGTCGTGGTGAAGGGCGGCTCGCCCGAACTCGCCCACGAAGTGGCACTGACCGCAGCCTTCTCGCGGCCGACGTACGTCCGCCGCGAAGAGGTTCCCGAGAGCGAGATCGCAGCGGAGCGCCAGACGCTCGAGGCTCTGTCGCGCAACGAGGGCAAGCCGGAAGCAGCGCTTCCCAAAATCGTCGAGGGTCGTCTGAACGGTTGGTTCAAGGAGCGTGTCCTCTTGGACCAGCCGTCGGCGCACGACGACAAGCAGACCGTCGCCGCCATGCTGGGCTCGGCAGACATCGTCGCCTTCGCCCAGGTGGTCATCGGTCCATAGAGGGGCCGGCCGGCCCGGCTTGGGAGTGACGCGTGGGTGACCACAGGCGTGTCGTACTGAAGATGTCGGGCGAGGCCCTGGCGTCGGCGTCCTCCGAGGAGGCCCTCGACGCCGTCGTGGTCGAGCGCTTCGCTCGCGAGATCTCAGAAGCCCGCACCGAGCTCGACATCCAGCTGGCCGTCGTCGTCGGCGGGGGCAACATCTGGCGGGGAACGATCGGCGCCGGCGCCGGCATGGACCGGGCGACGTCGGACACGATGGGGATGCTCGCCACCGTCATCAACGCGCTGGCGCTCCAGGACGCGCTCGAGCAGCACGGTCAGGACACCCGTGTCCTGACGGCGATCAGCATGGCCGAGGTCGCAGAGCCCTACATCCGCCGGCGGGCGATCCGGCACCTGGAGAAGGACCGGGTCGTCCTGCTCGCGGCCGGAATGGGCAACCCGTTCTTCACGACCGATACCTCGGCGGCCCTGCGGGCGGCCGAGATCGAGGCCGACCTCTTGTACAAGGGGACCCACGGGGGTGTCGACGGCGTCTACAGCGCCGACCCACGCCTCGACCCGAACGCCACCCGGTTCGACGAGATCTCCTTCATGGACATCGTGGCCAAGGACCTCCGGGTCATGGACCTCACGGCCATCACCTTCTGCAAGGACAACGGGCTCCCGATCCGGGTTTTCGACCTCATGCCCGAAGGGAATCTGCGCCGGGCGCTGAGCGGCGAACAGATCGGTACGCTGGTCCGATGAGCGAAGAGCTCGCCCAGCTGGTTCTGGAAGATGCCCGGGACAAGATGGACAAGGCGGTTGACCACGCGAAGACGGAGTTCTCGCACGTCCGGACCGGGCGGGCCAACTCGGCCCTCCTCGAGCCCCTCATGGTCGACTACTACGGGACCCCGACCCCGCTGCGCCAGCTGGCCGGGTTCAGCGTCCCCGACGCGATGCTCCTCGTCGTCTCCCCATATGACAAGGGCTCCCTCGGAGCCATCGAGAAGGCGATCAGCGCCTCGGACCTCGGCATCAACCCGGCCAACGACGGCAACGTCATCCGGCTGGCCTTCCCGCCCCTCACCGAGGAGCGGCGCAAGGAGATGGTGAAGGTGGTGCGGCACAAGGCCGAGGAGGGCCGAGTCGCGGTGCGGAACCTTCGCCGCGCGGCCCGCCACGAGCTGGACGCCCTGGAGAGGGACGGGTCCATCAGCTCCGACGAGCTCGAGTGGATCGAGAAGGACCTGGAGAAGGTCACTCACGGCCAGGTCGCAAAGATCGACGAGATGCTCAGCCACAAAGAGCGCGAGCTCTTAGCGGTCTGAGGGGGGCACATGGCGCGCGACGACGAACGAGACGAAGGGCTCGAACACACCGGCTATCGCAGCGGTCGCGTTCGGATCGTTGGCGCCGAGCCGGCGGGCCGCTCCGCGGGCGCGCGCGACGAAGACGACGGCCAGTCCGCGTGGAACGAAGAGGACGAGGGTCGAGACGCCCAAGATCCGGCCCCGCCGAGTTCGCTCGTCCCACCGCTGCCGCATTGGACCGAGCCGGCCACCGGCGAGGTGCCCGCGATCCTCGGCCGGGGACTCGAGCGGACGGAGTCCGACCCCTTTGCCGTCTCGGGGCCGACATGGCGCGAAGAGGGCTCGGACTGGGAGGCCCAGGACGACGAGTTCGACCCGTCGATGCTGGTCGGCGACAAGACCGGCCAGGGCGCCCTGGACGCGGGGCCGTCCGATCGCCAACCCTGGGTATTCGACTTGCCCGGGTCAAAACCCGCTGGTGGTGGGATCTTCTCCGACGACGAGTCCGAGTTGGGTGAGGACGGCGATGCCGAGTGGGACGAGCTGGCCCTCGCCACGAAGGCTCCCTCGTGGGTCGGCGACGAGGAGGAGGACGGCCCGATCACCGCGGTGATCCCGGTCGTCGGCAGCGACGACGCGCCCGGAGAAGTCTCGGATCCGTTCGCCGCGACGTTGAGTCCACCGATCCTGAGCGATCTCGACGACCCCGAAGAGGAAGACGAGCCGCGGCGGTCACTTAGGTTCGAGGATCCGATCGCCGTCGAGGACCTGGACGACACGCTGGGTGAGCCGAAGGCGCGCTTTCCCCGGCTGCGGGCCCAGCAGGAGCGTCGCGCCGCTGCGACCGAACGCAAGCCCGCCTCTCAGCTGCGACGTGCACCGATAGTGGACCGCCTCCATCCCCCGAGCGCGCCGACCCGCGACGAGGCGCCGCAGCGCAACATCGGTGCCGCCATCATCTCGGGCGTCGTGCTCGGCGCGCTCGGCCTCATCACGTTCAAGATCGGGCCGGCACCCGCGGTGGCGTTGGTCACCGTGATCGTCACCATGGCCGCCGCCGAGGCCTATGCGGCGTTCCGCCAGGGCGGCTACCACCCGGTGACGCTGCTCGGGCTGGTCGCGACGGTCTCGCTCATGGTCGCCACCTACAACAAGGGCGAGGCCGCGCTGCCGCTCGTCCTCGTCCTGCTGCTGGTGTTCTGCTTTATCTGGCACCTGGCCGGGGTTGAGCAGACCGACGCGGTGCGCTCGACCGGCACGACCCTTTTCGTCTTCGGGTGGGTGGCCATTTTCGGCTCCTACGGTGCGCTGTTGCTTTCGCCGGCGCTGTTCCCCGACCGCCACGGCATCGCGTTTTTGTTGGGCGGTGTGATCGCCTGCGTCGCCTACGACGTCGGTGCGCTGACCTTCGGGGCGTGGCTCGGCCGCCACCCGATGGCCTCGGTCAGCCCGAACAAGACGTGGGAGGGCTTCGTCGGCGGGCTGGTCACCTCCGTCGTCCTCACGGCCGGGATCGTGCACCTGATCCACCCGTGGACGGTCGGGAAGGCCGCCGTCCTGGGCGTGGTCGTCTCGATCGTGGCCAACCTCGGCGACCTCTTCGAGTCGACGGTGAAGCGCCACCTCGGTCGCAAGGACATAGGCCGGCTCCTACCCGGCCACGGCGGCATCCTCGACCGGGTGGATGGGCTCCTGTTCGTTCTGCCGGCGACCTTTTACCTGGTCATCGCCTTCCACCTCGGGTAGCCGGGCCAACGGTGACCCGGTTCGGTCACCGGCCGATGGCATGCTGGGGCAGATGACCGAACGGGTGCCGGCGTCGTGAGCGGCCGGAGCGTGAGCCTGGTCGGCTCCACTGGGTCGATCGGCACCCAGGCGATCGAGGTCGTCCAGGCCAGCGGCGGTCGATTCGAGGTGGTCGCGCTGGCCGCCCAGAGCTCCATCGATCTGTTGGTCCGCCAGGCTCAGGCCCTCCACCCGGCGCTCGTCGCGATCGGCGACGCCGGACTGGCGACGAAGCTTGCCGAGCTGGTGCCGGCCGGAACCGAGGTCGTGGCCGGGCCCGAGGGCCTGATCGCGGCGGCGACGGCCGCCGACATCGTGGTGAACGGGGTCGTCGGATTCGCTGGGCTTCCGGTGACCATGGCCGCGCTCGAGTCGGGCCGACGCCTGGCCCTCGCCAACAAGGAATCGCTGATCGCCGGCGCACCGATCGTCCAGCGGGCGCGGGCGACCCCCGGCGCCGAGATCGTGCCGGTCGACTCCGAGCACTGCGCCGTCCACCAGTGTTTGAACTCGGTGAGTCGTCCCGAGGACGTCGCCCGACTGCTCATCACCGCATCGGGCGGGCCCTTCCGGGGCCGCAAGCTTGACGAGCTGGGCGAGGTGACCCGCGACGACGCGCTGGCGCACCCGACCTGGAAGATGGGGCCGAAGATCACGATCGACTCGTCGACCCTCATGAACAAGGGCCTGGAGGTCATCGAGGCCCACGAGCTGTTCGGCGTCGACTACGACCGCATCGACGTGGTCGTGCATCCCCAGTCGATCGTCCACTCGATGGTCGAGCTCGTCGACGGTGCAACGTTGGCCCAACTGTCGATGCCCAACATGCGCCTCCCGATCGGGTACGCGCTCGGCTACCCGGAGCGCCTCGACGTTGCCTTTGGGCCGGTCGACTGGTCGAGCCCGTTCGAGATCACCTTCGAGGCGCCCGACCGGGCCGTCTTTGCCTGCCTCGACCTCGCCTACCGAGCCGGACGGGCCGGTGGGGGAGCGCCGGCATGGCTGAACGCGGCCAACGAGGTCGCAGTCGCGGCGTTCTTGGCCGGTCGCATCGGGTGGCTATCGATCGCGGAGGTCGTCGCCGACACCCTGGACTCCCACGACGGCCAGCCGATCGACTCGTTCGAGGCGGTGCTCGAGGCCGACCGGCTCGCGCGGGTCCGCGCCGAGAAGGCGGTCGGCAGGCGCCGGTTGGCGCAATGACCCTCGCCCCACCCAAGGCGCCGCCGCAACCACCGCCCGCCGCGCGATCGGCCGGTGCACTGATGCGACTCGGCCTCACCGTCGTCGCAGTCGCGGCGCTCTTCTTCCTTCTCGGTCTGGGCGACCTGTTCCTCGTGATCCTGGCGGTCGTGGTCATGGTCATGGTCCACGAGGCCGGGCACTTCGTCACGGCCAAGTGGAGCCGGATGAAGGTGACCGAGTTCTTTGTCGGATTCGGGCCCCGGCTGTGGTCGGTCCGCCGAGGCGAGACCGACTACGGGGTGAAGGGGATCCTCGCCGGGGGCTACGTGAAGATCCCCGGGATGACGAACCTCGAGGAGGTCGACCCCGCCGACGAGGCCCACACCTACCGCCAGCAGCCCTTCCACAAGCGGATCATCGTGGCGTCAGCCGGTTCCTTCATGCACTTCGTGATGGCGTTCATCCTTGCCTGGGTGACGCTCGTGTTCGTCGGTGCGCAGACGAGCTCGCAGCTCGTGATCGCCGCGGTGACGCCGTTCGCCGGGCAACACCTCAACCCCGCTCAGCGGGCCGGGCTGCAGGTCGGGGACGTCGTCGTCGGGGTAAACGGCCACAGCTTCACCAATCCCGACCAGGTGACGAAGGCCATCCAGGGCTCGGTGGACAAGCCGGTCCGGCTCGAGGTCCAGCGCAACGGCGTGACCCGAACCCTCACGGTCGTGCCGGCGGACAAGCGGGACGTCGTCATCGGCCACCAGCGCCAGGAGAAGCCGAGCGGGCGTCCGACCGGCTTCATCGGCGTGGAGTTCGGCGGGGTCGCGGTGCCGGAGAACCCGTTTGGCGCGCTCGGCGGTGCCGGGGTCGTGGTCGGCCAGACGACCAGCCTCGCGTTCACCGGATTGGGCCAGGTGTTCTCGCCGCACGGCATCGCGAGCTACATCCACCAGGTGTCCGACCCGACCGCAGCCGCACAGGACGCCCGCAACAACACCCCGCGGCCCGAGTCGATCATCGGGGCGGTCCGCACGGCCGTGCAGGGGGCCCAGGCCGGAGCCGGATTCCTCCTCGAGGTCCTGATCGCGCTCAACATCTTCATCGGGATCGCCAACATGCTGCCGATGCTCCCGCTCGACGGCGGCCACGTCGCGATCGCCATCTACGAGCGGATCCGGACCCGTCGTGGCCGCCCCTACTACCAGGCCGACGCGGCGAAACTGGTGCCGGTCGCCTACGCCTTCATCGCGCTGCTCATCCTGCTGGTCTCCTCGGCCGCCTACCTGGACATCACCCACCCGGTCGCCAATCCCTTCGGCTGACCCCGCCCACGTGCCCGGGCGGCCGCGGCGAACGGCCGGGCCCCGTGAGCGGGCACAATGGGAACGTGGAACTCTCCGGGAACCTGCTCACCCCCCGCCGCAAGACCCGCCAGATCCATGTGGGCGACGTGGCGGTGGGCGGCGACGCACGGGTCTCGGTGCAGTCGATGACCACCACCAAGACCGCCGATGTCGACGGCACGCTGGCCCAGATCTACGCCCTGGCCGCAGCGGGGGCCGACATCGTGCGCTGCACCTGCAACGAGGAGGCGGCCGCCGAAGGGTTGGCCCAGATCGTTCCCCGCTCGCCGGTGCCGATCGTCGCGGACATCCACTTCCACCACAGGATGGCTCTGGCCGCGCTCGACGCGGGGGTCCAGGGATTGCGGCTCAACCCCGGCAACCTGCGCAAGGAGGCCGAGATCAAGACCGTGGCCTCCGAGGCCAAGGACCGCGGCGTCCCCATCCGGATCGGTGTGAACGCCGGCTCGCTCGACAAGGAGCTGTTCGAGCGCCACGGCGGGGCCACCCCCGAGGCGCTCGTCGAGTCGGCGCAGCGGGAGCTGGCCTACTTCGCCGAGGTCGGATTCGACGACGTGAAGATCTCGGTCAAGGCGTCCTCGGTGGCGCTGATGATCGCCGCCTACCGCCTCGCATCCGAGACCTTCGACCACCCGCTTCACCTCGGCGTGACCGAGGCCGGACCGCCGCCGGCGGGGCTGTTGAAGGGCACCGCCGGCATCGGCACGCTGCTCGCCGAGGGGATCGGTGACACGATCCGGTACTCGCTGACCGCCGACCCGGTGGAGGAGGCGAAGGCGGGTCGCCAGCTGCTCGAGTCGCTCGGGCTGCGCGAACGCAAGGGCCTCGACCTCATAGCGTGCCCGTCGTGCGGCCGCGCCCAGGTCGACGTCATCGCGGTGGCGAAGGCGGCCCAGGAGGCACTCGAGGACCGCAACCTCCCGATCCAGGTGGCGGTGATGGGCTGCGTCGTGAACGGACCCGGCGAGGCCCGCGGGGCCGACATCGGGATCGCGGCCGGGAAGCACAAAGGCCACCTGTTTATTCGCGGCGAGATCGTCCGGGTGGTTCCCGAAGAAGAGATGGTCGAAGCCCTCGTGGCCGAAGCCGAGAAGCTCGTCGCCGAAGGGGTCGAGGCGCGGCTCGCCGCCGCGGACAAGACGGCCGCCGCCGAGGCCGAGGCGGACCGGATGGCCCTCCTCGACGAGGGGGGCGACGACCCGAATGCGGCCAGCGTGCGAATCGAGAAGATCCGCAGGCGGACCGGGGAAACCGAGTAGCCGAGGAATTTAGGCGGACCGGACGGTAACCTGGGTAGCGGGTCAGTTTTGACCCTACGCAGCGATGAGCTGCCGGGCCCTACCGGCCCGAAGGATGTTGCCGGCCGCATTGACGTCGGCGTGGGCCTCGTGCCCACAGCTCTGACATCGGAAAACGGCCCCGTGCCGGTTCCCGGCCGAGACGTGTCCACATCCTGAGCAGGTCCGACTGGTGTTGCGAGGGTCCACCGCTATGACCTCCCTACCGGCGCTTTCAGCCTTGTAGATCGTCATGGAAATGAACTGCCCCCACCCGGCATCGTGGATGGATCTGTTGAGCCCAGTTTTTGCTTTGGCTCCGTTTGGTTCGTAACCCCCCTGTTGGTCCGGACGAGGCTTGGGTCGCCTCGTCATGTTGGTGATCTTCAAGTCCTCATAGACGATGAGGTCGTGGCCGTTGACCAGCCGACGGGACGTCTGGTGGGCGAAGTCCCGGCGCCGGTTGGCGATCTTGCGATGGTGGGCGGCCACCCGCTGCTTGGCCTTTTCCCGGTTCTTGGAACCGGGGACCTTGGTGGCCAGGTCCCGCTGGGCCTTCTCCAGGCCCGCGTGGCCCCGTTTGCCGAACCGGGGACCCTGGATCAACTCACCGTCGCTGGTCGCGACCAGGGAACCGACACCCAGGTCGATCCCGATGCTCTTGGCGGTCTTCGGGAGCGGTTCGGCCGGGACATCGACGCACTGCACGCTCACCCAGTAGCGCCTGCCTTCCCGCCGGATCGTGATCGTCTTGGGGATGCCTTTGATCGACCGGTGCAGGCGGACCCTAATGTGCCCGATCCCGTAGAGGCGGAGTCGACCGGTGTCCTGGTTGAGGGCCCAGCCACTCCGATCGACCCATTGGAGCGAGACAAAGGAGCCCGGTCCCTTGAACCTTGGGAACCCGGGCTTCTCCCCGGCCTTGCACCGGCGGAAGAACCCGTTGAAGGCCCGGTCCAGCCGAAGCAGCGTTCCCCGGCAGACCGTCACCCCAAAGCTCAAGACGTCGGGGCGGGCCGAGCGAAGTTGGGTCAGCTCCTTGGTCTGGTCGAAGTAGGAGACCGAACGCTGGTTCCACTTCCAGCACCCTCGGCGTTCTTCGAGAGCGGCGTTGTAGAGCTCTCGCTGGAGTCCGAGCAGGCACTCGAACGCGGCCAGTTGCCGGCTCGTCGGTTGAAGCACGAACTTGTAGGTCCGGCTGCTCGACACGGGCCGAACCTATGGCCAGGGTGTAACGCCCAGTGGGATTCCAACTGACCCACTACCGTGTCCTGCGTCATGCCGAGCGACAAAGGTGGGCTCACCCCCCGAGCCGAGGACTTTCCCCGCTGGTACCAAGAGGTGGTGGCCGGCGCCGAGATGGCCGAGAACGGCCCGGTGCGCGGCACGATGGTCATCCGGCCGTGGGGCTTCGGCATCTGGGAGCTGCTCGTCGACGAGCTCGACCGGCGGATCAAGGAGGCCGGTGCCGAGGGCGCGTACTTCCCCCTCTTCATCCCCGAGTCGTTCCTGCGGCTCGAGGCATCCCACGTCGAGGGGTTCAGCCCCGAGCTGGCCGTCGTGACCCATGGCGGCGGCAAGGAGCTGGACGAGCCGATTGTGGTCAGGCCGACCAGCGAGACGGTGGTCAATCACTTCTTCGCGAAGTGGATCCAGAGCTACCGCGACCTGCCGCTTGCCATCAACCAGTGGTCAAACGTGGTGCGCTGGGAAATGCGGACGCGATTGTTCCTCCGCACGACCGAGTTCCTCTGGCAGGAGGGCCACACCGCCCACTCGACCGAGCAGGAGGCGACCGCATACGCGCTCCGGATCCTGCGCGACGTGTATCTCGACACGGTCGAGACGGCCGCCGGGATCCCGGCCCTGATCGGCCACAAGACCGAACGGGAACGGTTCGCCGGGGCCGTCCGCACGTGGACGTCCGAGGGGATGATGGGCGACGGCAAGGCGTTGCAGCTCGGCACGAGCCACGAGCTCGGCCAGAATTTCGCCCGCGCCTTCGACATCCAGTTCTCGGACGAGACCGGCGCCCAGCAGTTCGTCTGGCAGACGTCGTGGGGTGCAAGCACCCGGCTCGTCGGCGCGCTGATCATGGCGCACGGAGACGACTTCGGCTTGCGGCTTCCCCCGGCCCTCGCGCCGAGCCAGGTGGTGGTCATGGTGGTCAAGGAAGACGAGGCGACCGAGCGGGCCGCGGCCGCGATCGCAGCCGACCTGAAGGCCGCGGGCATCCGGGTGAGGGTGGACGACCGGACCGAGACCGGCTTCGGTCGCCGTGCGATCGACTGGGAGCGCAAGGGCGTGCCGGTCCGGGTCGAGGTGGGCCCCCGCGACCTGGCCGAGGACAAGGCGGTGGTGGTCCTCCGCCACGACCGGAGCAAGTCGCCGGTCGCCCTCTCCGCGCTGGTGGCCGAGGTCGAATCGGCGCTCGGGCGGACCACCGAGCTGCTCTACGACGAGGCCCTGGCCTTCCGGAAGGAACGGACGACGACCGTCGACACCGTCGACGAGGCGATCGAGGCGGGGGCCACCGGCTTCGCCGTCCTGCCGTGGTCGGCGGTCGGCGATGCCGGGGAGGACCGGCTGGCGGAGGCCGGCATCACCGTGCGGTGCCTCCAGTCCCCGGACGGCTCGCTGGCCGAGGGCGAGGAAGATTCCCTCATCGCCGTCGTCGGGAAGGCCTACTAGACGGTATAGTTCGAGCGCTGTCCGGCCCCAGGTGGGCCTTATGAAGCGTGGGCCGCGGCCCACGCTTTCATTTTGCGGTCGTTCGCGACCCCAGGTCAGCCGCCGCAGGGGAAGGGACATAGGGGCAGCACCGGAGAGAGGAGGAGGCAGTGGACGTGACCGAACGGCTCGTCGACGCGCTCTCACCCATCCTCCAGTCCTTCGACCTGGAACTGGTCGACGTCGTCGTGGGCGGCTCCCAGGTTCAAGTGATCGTCGACAAGGTCGGCGGCATCGACCTCGACGCGCTGGCCGAAGCCAACCGGGCGATGTCCCGGGAACTCGACGAGCTGGACCCGTTCCCGGGCCGCTACACGCTCGAGGTGTCGAGCCCCGGCCTCGAGCGCCGCCTGCGCACCCCGGCCCACTTCGAGCGGGCCATCGGCGAGATGGTGACCGTTCGCACGCTTCCCGACACCGTCGAGGTCCGCCGCGTCCGTGGCGTGGTCACCGGTGCGGACGAAGCGGCATTCACCTTGGAGGGACCCGAGGTCCCCGGTGGCTCGATGCGGATCGCCTACGACCAGATCGAAAGAGCCCGGACAGTCTTCGAGTGGGGCCCGGTCGGGCGACCCGAACGCGGGTCCAAGGCGAACCCGGGGGCCAAGCGGCAAGAGAGAGAGCGATCGAGATCATGAGCAAGACCAACTTCGAATTCCTCGACGCGCTGGGGCAGATCGCGCGGGACAAGGGAATTTCGGTCGAGACCCTGCTCGATGCGCTCGCCAACGCGTTGGTCGCCGCCTACAAGCGCCGGCCCGACGCGGCCGAAGAGGCGGTCGTGACCATCGACCCCGAGTCGGGGGAGATCCGCGTCTACGGCCAGGAGCTCGATGAGGACGGCACCGTCATCCGGGAGTGGGACGACACGCCGGCCGACTTCGGACGGATCGCCGCGCAGACGGCCAAGCAGGTGATCCTCCAGCGCATTCGCGAGGTCGAGCGCGACATGAAGTACGAGGAGTACGCGGGCCGCGAGGGCGACATCGTCACCGGCATAGTCCAGCAGACCGACAACCGCTACACGCTCCTTGACCTGGGCAAGGTCGAGGCGCTGCTGCCCCAGGCCGAGCAGGTCTCCTACGAGCGCTACGAGCACGGCGCGCGCCTCAAGGCCTACATCGTCGAGGTCCGCAAGACGACCAAGGGGCCCCAGATCGTCGTGAGCCGTACCCACCCGGGCCTCATCAAGCGGCTCTTCGAGCTCGAGGTGCCCGAGATCTCGGGCGGGGTGGTGGAGCTCAAGGCGGTCGCTCGAGAGCCCGGTCACCGCACCAAGATCGCCGTCTGGTCGAACGACCCCAACGTCGACCCCGTCGGCGCCTGCGTCGGTGCACGCGGCTCGCGGGTCCGCATGGTCACAAATGAGCTGCGCGGCGAACGCGTCGACGTGGTCCCGTTCTCCGACGACCCGGTCGAGCTGATCCAGAACGCTCTGGCGCCGGCCCGGGTTCGCGAGGTGCACCTCGACGACTCGACCGGCACCGCCACGGTGATCGTGAGCGACTACCAGCTGTCGTTGGCCATCGGGAAGGAAGGCCAGAACGCCCGGTTGGCGGCGCGCCTCACCGGGTGGCGGATCGACATCAAGAGCGAGACCCAACTCGAAGAGGAAGCAGCGTACGAGGGCCAGGACTGGGCCGAGGGTGAGTGGGTCGAAGACGAGTCCGGCGAGATGGTGTGGAAGCCGGCCGAGGGTGGCGACGCCATCTCGGCAGAGGCGTGGACCCACGCCGCCGAGGAGCAGGCGGACGGGGAGACGGCATCGGCGGACGGGGCAGTCACGGACGACGCTTCCATCGAGACCCAGGCTGCCCCGGCGCCCGAGGCCGCTGAGGCCGCCGAAGCCGACGAAGGCGCCGATGCAGCCGAAGCCGACGCAGGCGCCGAAGCGAGCGCCGAGCCGGCGGCGAGCGAACCTTCCGGGGACGGCGGATAACGCCTCTCCGGACCTGCATCGCCTGTCGAAAGCGGGCCGAGCAGTCACAACTCGTCCGCACGGCGCTTTCCGACGACGGCGCGCTCGTGATCGGGCACGGCCCCGGCCGGGGAGCGTGGTTGTGTGCTCGAAACAAGGACTGCTTCGAAACGGCCGTCGAGCGGAGCTCGTTCGGGCGGGCCCTGCACGCGGACATCAGTCCCGAAGCGAACGACGGCCTTCGGGAACGCCTCGCCGTGTTCTGGGCCGATCAGACGAAACCCACCTGAGAGCACCCACAGTGGTCGACCGCGACCAGGACTTCGTGCCCCGCACGCCTGGCTCGCAAGATATCGGCGGGTGACAAGTGGCCCCTGGTCCTACCCCTTATGACACCAGTTCGACACAAAGGTCAAGCTATTGGCACATTGACCCTGGTTGGGGCAGACTGACCCTCACTTGCGCGCCCGATCAGGGGGCTCGCAAGCGAACCGTATGGTCCCCTGAGGACCAAATTTTGGAGGAAGCCAATGAGGGGAAAGTTCCGGATAGCCGTGGTGGCCACAATGGTGATGGCCACGATCAGCCTGTCACTCGGCGCAATGATGGCCAGCGCCGCCAGCTCCGGGGGCAACATCCTCCCCAAGGTCGGTAACTCCGCGCCGGTCACCGGCGGGACCCTCAAGATCGTGGGCAGCGGCGACGTCGACCACCTCGACACGTGCTGCGCCTATTACACGACCACCTACGAGATGCTTCGCATGGTGAGCCGTCAGCTCGTCTCGTACAAGGCCGGTTACACGGCCGCCGACATCGCCCAGCCCGTTCCGGACATCGCGACCTACAAGGTCAGCGCGGACGGATTGACCTACACGTTCACCATCAAGCAGGGAGTGGACTGGGACGCGCCGTCGGGCCCGCGCCAGGTGACCTCCACCGACGAGGAGAACGGCATCAAACGGTTGTGCAACCCGATCCAAGGCGCACCCCCCATCGCCTACTGGACAGGCGCAATCGCCGGGATGAAGTCCTACTGCACGGCCTTCGAGGCGTTGACCGTCCCGACCTCGCCGGCCGACCAGGTGACGGCGCTCAACAGCTTCATGAGCTCGCACCAGATTAGCGGGATCGCGACACCGAACTCGTCGACGATCGTGTTCACCTTGCTCCACCCGTCGAGCACCTTCCTGAACGTGATGGCCCTCCCGATGAGCTCGCCGGTCCCGGTTGAGATCAACCAGTACGTGCCGGCTTCGGTCACCGAGGAAGAGAACTTCATCTCCGACGGTCCGTACACGATCACCTCATACACGCCCAACCAGAGCTACGCGCTGGTCAAGAACCCGGCCTGGAAGGCGAGCACCGACACCATCCGTCACCAGTACTTCGACGCCGTGTCCGTGACGCTGGGTGAGTCGGCGACCGCCGTCCAGCAGCAGCTCCAGACCGGTCAAGCGGACATGGAATGGGACACGACGGTGCCGACGGCCCAGGTGCCCGGCCTCGTGGCTTCCCACAACCCGGACTTCGCAGCCGACTTCTTCGGCGGTCTCACCTACCTGGTGTTCGACGTGAAGAGCACGACCCAGGGCGGCGCGCTGGCCAAGCCGGCCGTGCGTAAGGCGCTCCAGTACTGCGTGAACAAGCAGCACCTCGTCCAGGTGACGGGCGGACCGGCCATCAACCAGGCCATCAACCAGGTCCTGCCGTCGGCCATGTCCATCGGGTACAACAAGATCGACCCGTACCCGACGCCCAACAACACGGGTAACCCGGCGAAGTGCAAGTCGATGCTGGCGGCGGCTGGCTACCCGCACGGGTTGAAGTTGACCCTGGCGTATGCCAACAACCCGCCCATGCCCGCCCAGGCCGTCGCGCTGCAGGCCGACATGGCCAAGGGTGGCGTGACCCTCAAGCTCAACGAGCAGCCGAGCCAGGGCGCGTACTTCGACTTCCTCGAGACGCCGTCGGCCCACGCCAAGTGGGACCTCGCCTTCGGGGCATGGTTCCCGGACTGGGTCGGTAACGGCGCGGCGACGTACTTCAGCCCGCTGTTCGACGGCCGCGGCTACGCCGCCGGCTCGACGGACTACGGCGACTACAACAACGCCACGGTCGACAAGTACATCGACGCCGCCGAGGACACGGCCAGCCTGAAGGTCGCCGCGACCAACTGGGCCAAGGCCGACAGCTACCTGATGACCAACGACCCGGCATGGGTACCGTTGCTCGATCAGGCGCTGCCGCAGTTCATCGGATCGACCGTCGAGCACGCGATCTACCTCCCGTTCATCGGTGGGTTCGACCCGACCAACCTCTGGGTGAAGTCCTAGCTACACCCGCTCCGCTGTGTGATTGCGCCCCGGTCGACGTATTGTCGGCCGGGGCGCTGTCACTTTTGTGGAGCGTTGGGCAGATTCGTTCTGTTCACAGTTGGAGGGGATCGCGTTGACCGCCAGGGGCACCTGACAATGGCCTTGCTCGATGTGCGTGACCTCCGCGTCTCCTTCGACACCGACGACGGCACCGTCTACGCAGTTCAGGGCATGTCGTTCTCGGTGGAGCCGGGCCAGACACTCGGGATCGTGGGCGAGTCGGGGTCGGGCAAGTCCGTCTCCACCCAGGCGATCATGGGTCTCGCCCCCGGTGCGACCGTGACCGGCGAGGCGCTCCTCGAAGGAGCCGACCTCCTCACGATGAGTGAGGACGAGCTCCGCCACATCCGGGGTCGGACGGTCTCGTTGATCTTCCAGGACCCGCTGACGAGCCTCCATCCGCTGTACCGGGTCGGCGCGCAGATCGCCGAGGTCATGGAGACCCACGCCCAGATGAACCGCAAGGCCGCGCTCGAGCGCGCGGTCGAACTGCTCGGCCTCGTCGGCATCCCCGAACCGAAGAAGCGGGTGCGTGACTACCCGCACCAGTTCTCGGGAGGCATGCGCCAGCGGGTGATGATCGCGATGGCGCTCGCCCTCGAGCCCAAGCTCATCATCGCCGACGAGCCGACGACCGCCCTCGATGTCACGGTGCAGGCCCAGATCCTGGAACTGCTCGGCCGGATGCGTAAGGACTTCCAGACCGCAGTGATCCTGATCACTCACGACCTCGGCATCGTGGCCGACGTCGCCGATGACGTGGTGATCATGTACGGGGGGCGCCCGATGGAACGCGCCGACGTGCGGGCCGCCTTCATCGAGCCGCACCATCCGTACACGCAGGGTCTCTTGCAGTCGATTCCGTCGTACTCGGGACGGATGGGTCGGCTCCTGCCGATCAAGGGCTACCCGCCCTCGCTCATGCGTCAGATCCAGGCGTGCCCCTTCGCCCCCAGGTGCCCGCAGGCCCACGACGAGTGCCTGGTCGCACCCCCGCCGCTGAAGCCGGTCGGCACCAGCCCGGGTCACCTCTCCGCCTGTGTCCTGCCTTCCGACGCGGTCGGGCTCCCGGCGCACGATGCGCAAGCAACGCCGGCCGAGGCCGCGGTGGGTGGGGTTGAGCCGTGAGCACGTCGACCCAGGGCGATCTGGCGGTCGACGCCACCGACGCACAGGTGCTCCTCGAGGTCGACGACGTCGTCAAGCACTTCCCGGTTCGCAGCGGCGCGCTGATCGACCGCACCCATGCCCAGGTGCGGGCCGTCGACGGGGTGAGCTTCTCCTTGAAGGTGGGTGAGACCCTCGGGCTTGTCGGGGAGAGCGGGTGCGGCAAGTCGACCCTCGCCCGTCTCATAACCGCGCTGCATCCGGTCACCTCCGGGCACGTCCGTTTCAGGGGCCAGGACATCACCGCGCTCAATCGGCGCCAGATGCGGCCCATCCGAAAGTCAGTGCAGATGGTGTTCCAGGACCCCTACGGGTCGCTCAACCCGAGGCGCCGGGTCGGGTCGATCTTGTCCGACCCGTTCTCGGTGCACGAGAAGATGTCCCGGGCCGAGGTGAAGCGCCAGGTCCAAGAGCTCATGGCCCGGGTCGGCCTCAGCCCCGAGCACTTCAACCGGTTCCCTTCGGAGTTCTCGGGTGGCCAGCGCCAACGCATCGGCATCGCTCGGGCCCTGGCTCTCCGGCCGGACCTCATCGTTTGCGACGAACCCGTCTCTGCACTCGACGTCTCGATCCAGGCCCAGATCATCAACCTCTTGGAGGATCTCCAGGACGAGTTCATGCTCACCTACGTCTTCATCGCCCACGACCTGTCGGTGGTGCGCCACGTGAGCGACAGGATCGCCGTGATGTACCTGGGCAAGCTGGTCGAGACCGGCCCGGTCGAGGAGATCTACTCAAACTCGAGACACCCGTACACCGCGTCGCTGCTCTCGGCGGTCCCGGTGGCCGACCAGGCGTTCCGGACCGCCCGCAGGGAGCGGGTCATCCTCACGGGGGACGTGCCGTCTCCCGTCAACCCGCCGTCGGGCTGCCGGTTCCACCCGAGGTGCCCGAAGGCCCAGGCGATCTGTGCAACCGAGGAGCCACCGCTCGAGCACAAGACGGGTGACCCGATCGGTCATCTGACCGCGTGCCACTTCCCGGTGAACCCCGGCGAGACGCTCGCGAACGCGTCGAGGGACGCTGTGCCGGCACCCGAGGCGGCGGTGGGCGCAACGGAGGGGGTCGATCAGTGAGCCTCTTGCGAGCCGCCGTCGAGCTCGAGGTCATCGAAGAGCAGAACCCGGATGCGAAGGGTACCGAGCAGGCCTACGAGGGGCGAACGCCGTGGCGGCTGGCCTGGGGCCGGCTCAAGAAGGACCGGGTCGCAATGGTCTCGCTCGGGTTCATCGTGTTGCTGTTCCTGGTGGCGATCTTCGCCCCGCTGTTGACGGCGCTCATCGGCCACGGCCCGAACACGCAGTACACAACGAGCGGCTTGTCGCTCTCGGGGATACCGGTCGCCCCGGGCCACAACGGTTTCTTGCTCGGGACCGACGACCAGGGCCGCGACGTCTTGTCGAGGATCATCTACGGCAGCCGAATCTCCCTCGAGGTCGGCGTCGGGGCGACGGCGGTCGCGCTCGTTCTCGGCCTTGTCATGGGGCTCGTGTCCGGCTACTACGGCGGCTGGATCGACTCGATCCTCGCCCGGTTCATGGACATCTTGTTGTCGTTCCCGATCCTTCTGTTCGCGATCGCCATCGTCGCCCGCTTCGGACCGAGCCTGGACCTCTTGATCTTCGTCATCGCGATGTTCAGCTGGCCCTACATCGGGCGCCTCGTGCGGGGCCAGGTGATCGCGCTACGAGAACGCGAGTTCGTCGAGGCCGCCCGGGCGCTCGGCTCGAGCGACTTGCGCATCATGTTCATCGAGATAGCGCCCAACCTGATCGCCCTCGCGGTGATCTATGCGACCCTCTTGATCCCCATCAACATCGTGACCGAGGCGACGCTGAGCTTCCTCGGCCTCGGGGTGCTGCCCCCGACCGCGTCGTGGGGGAACATGATCGCGGAAGCCCAGACCGGCGACCTGTTCACGGTCGCGTGGTGGTTCCTCGTCTTCCCGTGCGTCGCGCTCGTCTTGACGACGCTCGCGTTCAACCTCTTAGGTGACGGCCTGCGCGACGCGCTCGACCCCCGCCACGGCCGATCGAACATCACCCCGACGAAGCGGGTGAAGCGGTCGGCCCGCTCGTCGGGCCGGGAGAAAGACAACTCCGAGGGGAAGCGGGCGTGATCAGCCTCATCATCCGCCGCCTCTTCTACCTGGTGATCGTCCTCGTGATCATCACCTTCTTGACCTACGTGGTGTTCTTCGCCGGGAACCCGAACGACCTCGCTGCCCGATTCGCCGGGCGTGACGCCGGGACCGCCGAGATCAGAGACGCCGCGATCCGGCTCGGGCTCAATCACGGCTTCTGGTACCAGTACTGGCACTACCTCGACGGGCTGCTGCACGGGAACTTCGGACTCGACTTCCAAAACGCCGTGCCGATCAACAGCGAGCTCGCCCGTGCCATCCCGGTCACCGCATCGCTGGTTCTCGGTGCGGTCGTGCTGTGGCTCCTGATCGGCATCCCGATCGGGATCATGTCGGCGACCCACCCGCGCACGCTGCGGGACCGTGGCGGGACCGTGTTCGCCCTCACGTTCTTGTCGATGCCGCCCTTCGTGCTCGGGCTGATGTTCCTCCTGGTCTTCTACTTCTACCTAACCCAGGCCGGGATCACCTGGTTCCCGGCGGCCGGGTATGTCGCGCCCTCCCAATCCATCGGCCAGTGGGCCGACCACCTGATCCTGCCCTGGCTGTCGCTCGCCCTCGTTCAGGCGGCCGTCTACACGCGTCTCATACGCGGGTCCCTGCTCGATGTGCTGGGGGAGGACTACATCCGCACCGCCCGGGCCAAGGGGCTATCCCGCCGGACGGTCGTCTTCAAGCACGGCGTTCGCGCCGCTTTGACCCCGGTCATCACCCAGCTGGGCATCGACGTCGGCACCCTGCTCGCCGGCGCGTTCGTCATCGAACGGGTCTTCGGCCTGACCGGGCTGGGCCAGCTCGCCCTGAACGCCATCGGGAACGACGACCTGCCCGTGGTGGCGGCCGTGGTCGTGCTGGCTGCGGTGTTCATCGTGGTCATGAACACGATCGTCGACATCCTCTATGCCGTCCTCGACCCCCGGGTGCGCCTGACCTGATCCGGCGACCGACCGGGCGGCACGCTCGGAGGCGGCCGTACCCGCTGGGCCGTGGGCATGCCCGGAGCGAACCTGCCGCTCGCTAGCTTGGACAAGCTGGGGCGATGGCCCTCGGCCGCCGGTCCCGGGCGTGTGATGTGGGAGAATGACCCGACCGGTCGCCTCCGGTACCAGGCGCCGGGTCGGTCCCCGATGCCGGAAGACGCCTGGACGAAACGCGAGGACGAAGAGAAGAGTTGGCTGCAAAAATCCGCGTGTACGAGCTCGCTCGTGAGCTGGGGCTAACCAATAAGGAGGCCCTCGACCTCTGCGTGTCCCTCGGCATCGGTGTGAAGAGTCACTCGTCGTCGATCGAGGACGCCCAGGCAGACCGGGTCCGACGCAAGGCCGACGCCGACGGGCTCCGCCGCGCCGTCCAGCCCGAGGAGCCCGAGGCCGCCCCGGCACCGGCCAAGAAGGTCGCGAAAGCGGCCAAGAAGGCCGCCGGGACGATCCAATCGAGCCGGCCCGCCGCCGACAAGGAGCCTGCCGACGCGCCGCCGCCACGTCCGCGGCTCATCAGCAGCACCCGCACGCCGGCGGCCCCCGCCGCCGCTCCCGCGCCCCGACCCACACCCGCACCGGCACCGCGATCGGCGGCGGCCCCGCGTCGGCGCTCGTCGATCGCGTCACTCCAAACGACGGCCTCACCGTCGAGGAGCGCTTCAAGCGCCGCTACTGGCCCGGGCCCGACTTCGTTCCGCCGACGGTGGCGACGCCGATCACGCTCTTC
>PLWZ01000059.1 GCA_003151235.1 Acidimicrobiaceae bacterium | reverse complement strand
TTGCAACGACCCCCTGACGCCGCCATCTGTCAGCCGCGCTCCGAATACCAGGCGAGGCAACGCGGATCTTCGTTCGACGTCTCGATCCACTGGTTGATCAATGCCACCAGTTCGGTGGTCGATCCGTGCAGCCCCTTGATGGCGAGCTCGGCGTACCACCGCTCGACGACGGCCATCCACCAGCTGTAGGTGGGGGTGAAGTGGACCGAGAACCGTAGGTGGTCGAGCAGCCAATCATGAAGCCACTCGGTCATCTTGGTGGAGGAGTGGTCGATGACGACATGGACGTCGAGATCCTCGTGGATCGATTGATCGATCAGGTCCAAGAACCATTCAAGGTCACGGTCGCGCCTCCGCTCGATCAGCTATCGGGTTCGGCGAGATTGTGAGGCCATAGAGGGTGGATCGACATCGAAAACTAGATTTAGGTCATGTCGAGTGACCAATGATCCATTGATCGCTATGTCGACGATCCACCCAATGCGCGTCCCAGCACGGCAGCTGCCGCCCGGTCCCGTTCCGGCAAGGCATGCGCGTAGCGGTTCAGTGTCATCGTGACGTCTGCGTGTCCGTGTCGCTCCGCGACGGTCCGCGCGTCAATACCTGCAGCCAGCAGTATCGAAACACTGAAATGCCGTAGCTCGTGCAGGTGGAACGGTGGCATGTTCGGCAGGCGCTTGCAGAGTGCGCTGAAACGATGCGTGATCGTGTCCAGGCCTGCAGGGACGCCGCAGTGCGCCTGATAGCTAAGAATGAACGGGTCGGCCGCCAGTGCGCTCTCGACATCTGCGGAACGCTGTTTGACAAAGGCACGGTGCCGACGCAGTGTTGCAACACCCACCTCATCGAGTGCGATGCGCCGCCCTTGATGCGTCTTCGTAGGTCCCTCATAGGCCGTCTTGGCCACGACCGTGATCGCCCGCTCGATCTGCACGGTCCCGGCCTCCAGGTCGACGTCGGACCACCGCAAGGCGCACAGCTCGCCACGCCTGGCACCCGTCAAGGCGGCGAGAGCGATGGCAGCGGCAAGTACCGGATCGGCCGCTTCGGCTTCGGCCACCAATCGGGCCAGTTGGGCCGGCGTCGGAACCTTCATAGTCGTCCGGGTCACGCTTGGGGGTGAAGCGCGAAGGACCGGCGATCGCTCGATCCAGCCCCATTTCACGGCCCGATTGCAGGCTGCGGACAGGATGGCGTGATGGTGGTGGACGGTTGTCGGCGAGAGCCCTTGGTCGAGCCACTTTCGGTATTGCGCGTCGATCTGATGTGGTCGCAGTTTCGAGAGCACGATCGAACCGAACGCCGGACGAATAGAGAGCCTCACCTTGCGCCGGTATTCCTGCATCGTGGACAGTGCGCGGGTTGGTTCGATCTGATCCAGCCAGGCGTCAAGAAGCTGGCCGACTGTCGCTGTCGTGCTCTCGATCTTCCCTTCGGAAACATCGGACACCAGTTTCGCCAAGGCCTTGTTGGCGGCCGTCTCGGAACCTCGAAACGTCCGGGTCACCTGCCGGGGTCGGTCGCTGACGGGATCGAGGCCCGAGTAGACCCGGAGCTGCCAGACACCGGGTCGGCGTTCCCGCTTCGTCCCACTTCCGTACTGTCCGCTTCGCTGAGTAGCCATGATGCCCCTCGGTATGCTCGGTCGGTCCTACTCGGCCACAAGAAAGTAGGACCAAAGTAGGACCAAAGTAAGGACAGCCGCGAGTATATCACATTGTTCCTGGTCAGGAC
Source organism: Acidimicrobiaceae bacterium (assembly GCA_003151235.1). Lineage (GTDB taxonomy): Bacteria > Actinomycetota > Acidimicrobiia > Acidimicrobiales > RAAP-2 > Palsa-461. The sequence continues at coordinate 20,797 of PLWZ01000059.1, read as the reverse complement.
ACTGGCCCCAGTAGCTCAGAGGATAGAGCGTCGGTTTCCTAAACCGTGCGTCGCAGGTTCGAGTCCTGCCTGGGGCGCCGAAGCGGGACAGAGCGGGAGGGAGGGACAAGAGGGAACAAGGCGGAGAAGCGGACCGTGAAGAAGGCCGCAAAGCAAGCCCGCCTGTATACCCGACAACCGTGATCTGCTGTTGCAGCCAGTCCAATAGGGACACGTGTGATGAACCGGAACGCCATCCAGCAGCGCGAGGTGTTCGGCTTCTTTTGGTGTGCCCCGCTTGCTGAGCGGCACGAACGGCACCTATTGGCTCCAAGGTCGAAACTAGGGTGCTGCACCCACGCCTTAATGCGGATCTTGCAAGGCTATCCGTGGCCAACCCCTAACCAAGCTGCGGGTCGACGCCGGGGACCCCCTCCAACGCCTCTCTGCACCTGGACAAGGGGTGATCGTGCCGTCCTAGGAAGACCGGCGACCAGCCGGATTGTGGGCGACCGCTTCGGTGCTCGCCCCAAGCCATGGGCATGAGCGACGCAACGTGGGACCCGTCGGGCTAGTGCGGCCAGCCTGGCAATCCGCGAGGATGATCTGGTGACCGGCCGGGCTCCGGTATCGGCGGCTCCCGCCGTCCGCGTTGAACATTTGGCAGTCGTGCGTGGCCGGACCCGCGCCGTGGACGACGTGAGCTTCGAGCTCGACGCGGGCACGCTGGTCGGCCTGCTGGGGCCGAGCGGGTGCGGGAAAACCACGCTCATGCGATCCCTGGTGGGTACGCAGGTGGTGAGCTCGGGGACCGTCACCCTGCTCGGCGAGCCGGCGGGGTCGCCGCGGCTGCGCGACCGGGTGGGATATGTGACCCAGGTGCCGTCGGTCTATGGGGACCTCACCGTGCGGGAAAACTTGTCGTACTTCGCCACCATCCTCGGTGCGTCTTCGGAGGCCGTCGAGCGCGTGCTGGCCGATGTCGACCTCTGCGACCATGCCGCTTCCATGGTGGGACGGCTGTCGGGTGGGGAACGGGCGCGCGTGTCGCTCGCCACCGCGCTATTGGGCTCGCCGAGCCTTCTCGTGCTCGACGAGCCGACGGTCGGCCTCGACCCGCTGCTGCGCCGGAGCCTGTGGTCGCTCTTCCACCGGCTGGCGGCTGCCGGGACGACCCTGCTCGTCTCCAGCCACGTCATGGACGAGGCCGAGCGCTGTGAGCGGTTGCTGCTCATGCGCCACGGGCGGATCCTGGCCGATACCAGCCCCGCGGGTCTGCTGTCGAGCACGGCTAGCGAGGACTTCGAGTCGGCGTTCGTGGCACTGATCGAGGGCGACGTGCTCGGCAAGCGCGGCGTCCCGGCTGCCGGTGAGGAGAGGCCTTGATCTGGCGCCGGATGCGTGCCACCGCCGGGCGGGTGCTCCGGCAGCTGCGCCACGACCCGCGCACGGTGGCGCTGCTGGTGGCCGTCCCGGCGGTGCTCATGGGGCTGTTGGCCTGGATCCTCCGCGGCCGCAGCCACGACTTCGACACTTTCGGGCCACAGCTGCTCGGCATCTTCCCGCTGATCGTGATGTTCCTGGTTACGTCAGTGGCAACCTTGCGAGAGCGCACTGGCGGGACGCTTGAGCGCCTGCTCACCATGCCCATGAGGAAGGCCGACTTCGTTCTCGGCTACGCGATCGCATTCGGGTTGGCCGCCATCGTCCAGGCCCTGGTGGTCTCCGGATTGTGCTTCGGCCCCTACGGGATGACAGTGCGCGGCGAGGCGTGGCTGGTCGTCGTGGTGGCTGTGCTTGACGCGCTGCTGGGCACGGCTCTGGGCCTGTCGGTGAGCGCGCTCGCCACCACCGAGTTCCAGGCCGTGCAGTTCATGCCCGCCTTCATTCTCCCGCAGCTCCTCTTGTCCGGGATCATCGTGCCGCGTCCCGAGCTGCCCACCGTCCTGCATTGGGTGTCGTACCTGTTGCCGATGTCGTATGCCGTCGATGCCACACAGCAGCTGAGCACTCACGCTGCGGTCACCACCCAGTTCCTCATGGACGTGATCGTCGTCGGGGGTTTCCTCGTCGCCGCTTTGGCGCTGGGAGCTACGACGCTGCGCCGGAGAACGCCCTAAGTTCCCGAATTACCCCTCCCACAGCTGTGCAAAGCGCTGAGGAGCGGAGTCGGTCCCGTTTAGGGTCGCGGAGAGTGTGGCTGCATCGTCGTTGTCAGGCCCGCTTTGCGGCCTTCCTTGCCGGACGCGCCCTCGGCAAACGCCGATACTCGGACCTGCCCCTGAACGGTGCAAAACGCAAAAGAGGCCGCCGGCGGAACCGGCGGCCTCTTTTGACATGATCTAGTTACAGCGGTCGGACGTTCTGCGCCTCTTCGCCCTTTCGGCCGGGAGCCACGTCGAACTCGACCTGCTGCCCTTCGGTCAGCGACTTGTAGCCACCGCCCTGGATGTTTGAGTAGTGGACGAATACATCATCGCCCTGTTCACGCGAGATAAAGCCAAAGCCCTTCTCGGCATTAAAAAATTTCACTGTTCCGGTAGCCAACTAACTCTCACTTTCAGATGCGCCACCCCGGGTTTGAGAGCGCGCAACTACACGCTACCGGTCTGAGAACCCCTTGCGGACCGTTGGGCCCCGAATTAGATGACCTAGTTGGGACTCGGCGACCCGAATTGGCTCAAGTCGGTCCAGCTCGTGCCTGGTGAGCGAAATCTCGACCGCCGCTTGCAGGGCGGCTGGTGTCGGATCTTCGTAGACTGAAACCCATGGCCACCAAGTCCAAACCAACCGGCGAGGCGAAGAAACCCGGGCGCTCCATCAAAGAGAAGCGCGCGGCGAAGAACGAAAAGCAGGCGTCTCAGAAGCAGGCTCGCAAGAGCTGGGAGACCAAATAGCTCAGTAAATTCGCCGTCGCTGCTTGGCAGCGTCGGCGCAGGGCTAAACCAGCTGGGTCCTCGGCACCGACGAGAGATGCCCGTCGCGCCGGAGTTCGACGACGGCGGGAACCGGATCGGGGTCTGAGAACAGCCCTTCATCGGCGTAATCGGCGGGCCGGCCGGTCGGGTCCACGACCCAGCACGAAGCCTCGAGCGCAATCCCGTTCGGGTCGGTGAAATAGACCGAACGAAGGAATCCGTGATCCACGACGTCGGTGATCTCGCTGCCGGCGGCCTTCAGGCGGTTGCGGAGCGCCAACAGGGCCGCCTCGTCGGGAAGGTTGAACGAGACGTGGTCGAACTGCACTGCACGTGGGTCGGGGACTCCGGCGGGCTTGGCAAACGGCTCGACGGGGTGATTCGTGTACTCGAAGAACGCAATCGTGTTCTCCGCCCCCAGCTCGAAGAAGTAATGACGGAAGTGACCCGGCGCCGCGAGGTCGGCGACCAGCCGGGCACCGAGCACCCCGTGATAGAAGCGGACCGTCGCATCCATGTCGTTGGTGATCAGCGCGAGGTGGTTGATCCCTCGCCAGCGGGGAACCTCTTCCTCTAAGTCTTCGGTCACGTGGGGCGCCTCTTGTTCCATGGCTCAAGCCTATCGGGGCCGGCCGGTTTTTCGCACCGACTCTCCGACGGATCGGGGCAGGTCAAACGGGGAGAACGGCCGCCCGACACCCGAGTCGCAGCGAGGCAGGACCGTGGTCAGACTGTCCGGGTGAGACGGCCCACGTGACGTCGGTCGGACAAAGTGAACCGGAAGGCCCGAGTCAGGGAGGTGGGGTCGTCATGAGCGACGCGATCGCAGACGGGGGAGCGCTCTCCGCTCTGTTGCAGGAGACACGGAAGTTTCCGCCCCCCGACGGGTTTGCCGCCAAGGCGGTGGCGGGTCCCGAGATCTATGCCGAGGCCGCCGCCGATCCGGTGGCGTGGTGGGCCGAGCAGGCCAAAGGGCTGCAGTGGGAGACCCCGTGGGACCAGGTCCTCGACTGGGACGTGCCGTTCGCGCGCTGGTTCGTCGGAGGGCGACTCAACGCCTCGGTCAACTGCGTCGACCGCCACGTTGCGGCGGGCCACGGGGACCGAGTCGCGTTCCACTGGGTGGGGGAGCCCGAGGGGGACACCCGCACCATCACCTACGACGACCTCTTGGAGATGGTGTCGAAGGCGGCCAACGCGCTCGTCGAGTTGGGGGTCCAGGCGGAGGACCGCGTGGCGATCTACCTGCCCATGATTCCCGAGGCCGTGGTGGCCATGCTGGCCTGCGCCCGCCTGGGCGCTCCGCACTCGGTGATCTTCGGAGGGTTCTCCGCCGAGGCGCTGGCCGGGCGGATCCTCGACCTCGATGCCAGGGTCGTGATCACCGCCGACGGGGGGTTCCGGCGCGGCGCCCCATCGGGGCTGAAGGTGAACGTGGACGAGGCGCTCGAGCAGTGCCCCGCGGTGCGGACCGTCCTGGTGGTACGTCGGACCGGGCAGGACGTCGGGTGGCAGGACGGTCGGGACCTGTGGTGGCACGAGGTCGTCGATCGCCAAAGTCCCTCGCACACGCCCGAGGCGTTCGACGCCGAGCAGCCGCTGTACATCATGTACACCAGCGGGACGACGGCCAAGCCCAAGGGCATCCTCCACACGACGGGCGGCTACCTGACCCACGTGGCCACGACGCATCGTCTCGTGTTCGACGTGAAGCCGGACCAGGACATCTTTTGGACCGCCGCCGACGTCGGCTGGGTGACCGGCCACAGCTACATCGTCTACGGGCCGCTGGCCAACGGGACGACCTCGATCATGTACGAGGGGCTGCCCGACGCGGGTGGCCGCGACCGGTGGTGGCGCATCGTCGAGGAGTACAAGGTGTCGATCCTCTACACCGCGCCGACCACGATCCGGACGCTCATGAAGTGGGGCGAGGAGCACCTGGCCAAGCACGACCTGTCCAGCCTTCGGCTGCTCGGGTCGGTCGGCGAGCCCATCAACCCCGAGGCGTGGATGTGGTACCGGACCAACGTCGGCGGGGGACGCTGCCCGATCGTGGACACGTGGTGGCAGACCGAGACCGGCGGGATCATGATCACCCCGCTCCCCGGTGTCACGACGACCAAGCCGGGCGCGGCGGTGACGCCGTTCCCGGGCATCGGGGTCGACATCGTCGACAACGACGGGGTCTCGGTGGGCAACGGCCAGGGCGGCTATCTCCTCCTCACCGACCCGTGGCCGGGCATGCTCCGGGGCATCTGGGGCGACCCGGAGCGCTACCGAGACACCTACTGGTCGCGGTTCGAGGGCAAGTACTTCGCCGGCGACGGGGCCAAGCGGGACGACGACGGCGATCTGTGGCTCCTCGGCCGGATCGACGACGTCATGAACGTGTCGGGCCACCGGATATCCACGACCGAGATCGAGCACGCCCTGGTCGGGCACCCCGCCGTGGTCGAGGCGGCCGTCGTCGGCGCGTCGGATCCGACGACCGGCCAGGCGGTGGTGGCGTTCGTCACGGTGAAGGGGGAGGGCGTCGATGGCGAGGCCGGGAAGGCGTTGGTCGACGACCTCCGGGCCCACGTGGCCAAGGTCATCGGGCCGATCGCGAAGCCCCGCCAGATCCTGCTCTCCCCCGAGCTCCCGAAGACGAGGAGCGGCAAGATCATGCGGCGGCTCCTCCGCGACGTCGCAGAGCACCGGGATCTGGGCGACGTGACCACCCTCTTGGACCCGACCGTCGTGAACATGATCGACACCCAGATGCGGGAGTCGGGCGGGACCGACGAAGAGGGCTGAGCACCCCGCCGCCGGACCTCCGGCGAAGAAAGTCCAGGTCAATGAGTCCTCGCACTTCTCTTGCTTACGTGTCATTGGCAATGTTCGGTATGTATGTAATGATGTAATCATGAACGATCCAACGAATTGGCAAGGAAGGCGCGGCCCGCGCCGCGGCGGCAGGGGGATGGGCCCCGGGCCCTGGGGCCCGGGCATGCGACGTGGACGGGGTCGCCGAGGTGGCGAGGAGCGGACGACCGGCGAACAGCGCCAGCGCATCGGCGCATGGGTGCTCGGCCGGGTGCCGGGCGACTGGTACATCGAGGCTCCCCAGGTGTCTGTCGACGCCGACGAGATCCTGATCGTGGGCCGGCTGGCCGTCGTCGAGCTGCCCGCCGGGTCCTCCCCCGAGGACCGTGCGACGGCCGAGTCCGCCCGCATCGGTGGTCACCGCGAGGACACCCGGGACCAGCGTGTCCGCATCGCCCAGGAGGCCGAGGAGCAGTTCGGCCGCATCGTCTCGTGGGGTGCCCGTTGCGGCGACTCCCTGGACGTCTTCACCTCGGCCAGCGTGCCGGTGATGACCCGGCTCCGGATGCCCGAGCGCCACGTCCTCGACACGCTGCTGGATGCGGGCGTTGCCCGAAGCAGGAGCGAGGCCCTGGCCTGGTGCGTCAGGCTCGTGGCGTCGAACGAAGAGGCGTGGATCAGCGAGCTGCGTGATGCGTTCGCCCACGTCGAAGACGTCCGGTCGCGGGGTCCAAACCCGGAGAGCTGAGCACCCGTCCTCCTCGACCGGCACGACCGGCCGACGGGCGGCACACTGGTACGAGCGACCGGTGGCCGCGGACAGGAGGAAAGCCGATGGCCCATAACCACGAGGTCATGCAAGAGATCCGCGGCCCCTACCAGGAGCTGCAGGAGGCGATCCCCGGGGTCGCGTTGGCGTACGCCGAGCTGCACAAGGCCGCCATGGGCGAGGGCGAGCTTTCGGCGAAATTCAAGGAGCTCATCGCGCTCGCCATCGCCGTGACCAGGGAGTGTGACGGGTGCATCGCCGCTCATGCCCGTGGGGTGGCCCGGCACGGTGCATCGGCCGGAGAGGTCGCCGAGATGGTCGGCGTGGCCATCTTGATGAACGGTGGCCCCGGGACCGTCTGGGGCCCTCGAGCCCTGGCGGCGTTCCACGAGTTCGCCGACAGTTAGGGCCAAGTGCACGGGAGGGCCCGGCGCCACGGCAGACTGGTGGGGCGCAGCATCTTTCGACGGCTGCCCGAGACGAACGTCGAGGCCGACATGGATGAGCAGACCGCCGAGGTGGAGGCACCGCAAGCGCCTCTCGACGACGCGGCCCGGACCAAGCGGCTCACCGAGCTTCAGGCCCTGATCGACCTGATGCGGCCGGCCGTCCAGTCCGACGGTGGCGACCTGGTCCTGGTCAGCGCCGACGTTGAGCACGGTGTGGTCGAGGTCCAGCTGGCCGGGGCGTGCAGCTCCTGCGCGATCAGCTCGGCGACGCTCCAGGGCGGGGTCGAGCGGATCCTCCGCGACCGGCTGGAGTGGGTGACCGAGGTGATCGGCGGGCTCGACGAGTCGATGGACGACTACGAGAGCGCGGCGCTCGGCCGGGGGGCCTACATCCCGAAGATCTGATCCTCAGGCGACCAGGGCGCCCGGTTCGATCTTTCCGTAGCGCACCAAGGGCTCGAACTGGTCGAGCACCGTCCGGTCGTCATCCAACAGGCCCCGAAGCGGCAGGTCGGCCAGCTTTCTCATGACGAAGCGCCGTGCCACGACCGCCTTTCTCGCGTCCCCCTGGTGATCGAGCGACCACGCAGCCTCCTCGACCAGCAGCGCCGCCTCGGCGGTGTCGGCGAGAAGCTCGGCCAGGCGGCGCGACTGCAATAGCGCCAGGTCCTCGGGCGCCGCTGCGAGGACGTCGATCGCCGCCCAGGCCTCGCGCCGGGTCTGCGCGATCACATCGACGCTCGACGCGAGCACTCGTTGGCCGGTCGCGGCGTCGAGCGCCCGATCGATGCGGCTCCCGAGAGCGAGATGGGCCTGCTCGCCGCGGATGGCCCGACGAACGTCGATGGCCAGGATGTTCTCGGTCCCCTCCCAGATCGTGTGGCACTGCGCATCGCGCAGCTGCCGCGCGATCGGCCAGTCGTGCATGTAGCCGTTGCCGCCGAAGATCTCGAGCGCGCTTGACGCCGCCCACAGCGCGACCCGCGTGCTCCGCATCTTGGCCAGGGGGATCAGGATGCGCCGCACGAGGCGCGCCTCGTCCTGGTCCACGGCGCCCCGCAACGCGCCGGCGCACTCGAAGGTGATGGCCATGCCGGCCTCGAGGTCGACGAGCAGGTCGACCAGCGTCTCGCGCACCAACGGATATCGGTCGATGCGCTGACCCCACTGGGTCCGCCTGGCCGCGTAGATCGCCGCGTCGAGGAACGAGCGGCGATGGATCCCGAGACCCATCAACGCCACGCCGAAGCGGCTCGAGTTGACCATCTCCATCATCCGGTTGATGCCGCGGCCGTCGCGCGCCGCGCCCGGGTCGGCGGTCTTGGGGTCGCCGCCGGCCAGCCACGCCCGCGCACCGTCGAGCCCGACCTCGCCGGTCGGCACCCCGACCGTCCCGAGCTTGGGCTTCAGGCGCTTGATGGTGAACCCGTTGGGGGAGCCGTCGGGCTGGCGGCTCGGCACGATGAACGTCGCCAACCCGCGCGTCCCCTCCGGCGCGCCCTCGGGGCGGGCCAGCACGATGAAGACGTCCGCGTCGACGTTCGAGCAGAAGTGCTTGTCCCCGAAGAGCAGCCACTCGCCGCCGTCGGCCACGGCACGGGTGGTGTTCGCTCCGACGTCGCTGCCGCCCTGTCGTTCGGTCAGGAACATGCCGCCCTCCCAGGCCTCGTCCGGGTCGAGGCTGTTCAGGCGGGAGACGAACACGTCACGGATGGACAGGGGGGCGTGGCGCTCGACGATGTCGGCGGCGCCACCGGTCATCCCGAGGGCGCAGTAGGCGGCGGTCTCGCACTGGCTGAGCAGGTAGGCCCGGGCCGCCGTGACCACGGCGGGCACGGAACGCCCGGCGTGGTGGGAGAGGCCGACGAACCCGGTGCGGACGAGGTCGGCCTTGTTGGCGGTCCAGTTGGGGTTGTGGACGACCTCGCCGACGTCATACCCCCACTGGTCGTAGCGCTGCAGGACCGGCCCGTTGGCGTCGGTGATCTCGGCCCGGGCCGCCAGGACCTGGCCGACCAGCTCCCCGTATTCGCTCACGTGCTCCTCGGCGAACTTGCGGTCGTCGGCTTCGGGGAGATGGCGGTCCAATAGGAAGGACAGATTCGGATCGAGCGCGTACCAATCGAGACCGATCGCTTGGTCGTGCTCGGCGTAGTCGGCGAGCATGGCCCGAGGTTACCTGGACCGATCGGTCCTGCTCGGGGCCACTCCGNNAGGAGGTGTGCCGATGCGTCGAGACGAACCCCCCAGTAGATGGCTCGTCGCATCTCGACGCCCGCGCGTCGGCTGACCGGCGCCCGGTAGATCCGGGCGACATCCCGCCGCTGCCGCACCGGCGAAGAGCGCCAAGCGATTGCGAGCGCGCTCGCGCGCTCCGACAACGGATCGATGGGAGGCATCATGGCGGCACCCGGGGGCACCCCCGAACCCACTGAGCAGGACCCGCGCCCCGCCGCCGGCCGAGGGCCGGCCCGACGGTTGTTTCGGAAGGTCCAGCCGCTCCCGGTGCGGCGCCGGAGGCGAACCCGCCAACTGCTCGCGTCGAGGGGCGTCTTCGACTCGCTCGTCTCGTTGGTCGGCCTCGTCGGACAACCCGTGCGAAACCAGGCCGGCCAGGAGATCGGCCGGCTGGTCGACGTGCTGGCCCGGTGGTCCGACGGCCAGACCTATCCGCCGGTCAGCGGGCTGGTGGTCCGGGTCGGTCGTCGGCTCACGTGGGTGGACGCCAGTGCGATCGCCACCATCGAGCAGCGCCAGGTGCTGCTCCGCTCCGCCCGGCTCGATCTGACCGAGTTCAACCGCCGGGAAGGCGAGGTGATGCTCGGCCGGGACGTGCTCGACCACCAGATGGTCGACGTGGACGGCGTCCAGGTGATCCGGGCGGCCGACCTGTACCTGGCCGAGGCGATCGGCCGGGTTCGCCTCGTCGGCGTCGACGTCAGCGCGCGGACGCTGCTCCGGCGGCTCGGGCCGAGGCGCCGGTTGACCAAACCGACCCCGGGACGGGTGATCGACTGGGCCGCCATCCAGCCCTTCGGGGAAACCGAGTCGGGCGCGCCGGAGGTCCGGCTCCGGACGACCAACGAGGGCTTGCACCGGCTTCGCCCCGGCGAGTTGGCCGACCTGTTGGAGGACCTGCGCCGGGACGAGCGGCGCGAGCTGTTGTCGGCCCTCAGCCCCGACGAGGCCGCCGACGCGTTGGAGGAGATGGAACCCGATGAGCTGGCATCGCTCCTCCGGGAGGCCGACCCGGCGACCGCGTCGCGCCTTCTCGCCTCGATGGAGCCCGACGAGGCGGCCGAGGCGCTCCGGGATCTGCCCGTCGAGCACCGCCGGGACCTGCTCGGGCGCATGCCCATCGAGACCGCCGCCCGTCTGGGCGCGCTCCTCGGCTACGCGGAGGACACCGCCGGCGGGTTCATGACCACGACCATCGTGTCGGCCGGCATCGAGGAGACGGTGTCGGCGGTGGTCGACCGGCTGGTCGAGGCCCGCGACCACTACGCGGACATCGACGCCGTCGCGGTGGTGGACAGCCGCGGGCGGCTCGTCGCCGACCTGCCCCTTTTGGACCTGCTGATCGCGCTCCGCCAGCATCAGGGCACCCAGGTCGGGTCGCTCATCGGTGACGAGGACCCGGTCACCGTCAGCCCGGACACCCCCGCCGACGAGGTGGCGAAGCAGCTGGTCGGGGCCCGGAGGCTCTCGCTCGTCGTCGTTGAAGACGAGCGACCGATCGGGCGCATCCTCGCCGACGACGTGCTGGACGCCCTGGTCCCGACCGGCGGCCGCTTCCGGTTCCCACGCCTGTTGCAGTGAAGCGGGGTCGCGGGTTGTGGCTGTACGTGGCCGCGATGGGCCCGGGGCTCATCGCGGCCGCCGCGGGCAACGACGCCGGCGGGGTCGCGACCTACGCCTCGGCGGGCGCGCAGTTCGCCTACCGGACCTTGTTCCTCATGGTGCTCATCGGCATCGCCTACGTGGTCGTCCAAGAGATGGTGGCCCGGCTGGCCGCCCACACGGGCAAAGGGCTGGTCGCCCTCATCCGCGAGGAGTTCTCCTTGCGCTGGACGGCGTTCGGGGTGATCTGTTTCGCCATCGCCAACGTCGGGCTGGTCGTCACCGAGTTCGCGGGGATCAGCACGGCCTTCAGCCTGTTCGGCGTGTCCCGCTACATCTCGGTGCCGGTCGCGGCCGTCGCGATCTGGGCGCTGGTGCTCTTCGGCTCCTACCGGTACGCCGAACGGGTCTTTCTGATCCTGACGGTGGTGTTCATCGCGTACCCGATCGCAGCGGTGCTCGGCCACCCCAACTGGTCCAAGGTGGTCGACCAGGCGGCGCTGCCGCATTTCATCGCATCCAAGTCGTTCCTGTTGCTCGCGGTGGCCCTGATCGGGACCACGATCACCCCGTACATCCAGCTCTACGAGGGCGGCGCGATCGTCGACAAGGGCATCGGCCCCGACGAGTACAAGTACCAGCGGGTCGACGCGATCATCGGCGCCATCGCCGCGATCTTCGTCTCGATCGCAATCATCGTTGCCACCGCCGCGGTGCTCGGCGGGACGGGCCCACTCCAGTCGGCGGCCCAGGCTGCTCATGCCCTCCGGCCGCTGGCCGGTCCGGCCGCCGAGGCCCTCTTCGGGCTGGGCCTCCTGGGCGCGTCGGCCCTCGCGGCGGCGGTGGTGCCGCTCTCTACCTCTTATGCGCTCGCCGAGGCGCTCGGTTTCGAGCGGTCCGTCTCCCGGAACTTCCGCCAGGCCCCCGTGTTCCTCGGGATCTTCAGCGCCCAGATGCTGATCGGCGCGGCGGTCGTCCTCGTGCCCGGCAATCTCATCCACCTCATCGTGAGCACCCAGGTGCTCGAGGGGATCATCACGCCGCTGACCTTGGGATTCGTCCTGGTCCTGGCCAACCGTCGTTCGTTGCTCGGCACCGCCGCGAACGGGCCGGTAGCCCGCTGGCTGGGCGGCGTCAGCGTGGTCGGGGTGGGCGCATTCGCCTCGGTCCTGGTCGTGCTCACGGTCCTCGGGTGGTTCGGTGTCCACTGATTTTGGCGCCTGTGACCAGGGCAAAGACAGCTTCTGTTTGCAAGTAGACCGGGGTCGGGGGAGGCTCTGCGCCATGGTCGGGCTGGCATGGGGGCCTCGGAGATGAAAAGCCCCCGCCGGTTCTGGCGGGAAACGACGGCGTCATGGGCGCTGAGCCAGCGGATCACGGTCCCGGACCGGGTCCCGGCCAGGCCGCCCGGGCCCGGCGGCCTGCGCATCGCGTTCCTTATCTACCGGGGCAATCCGCTGTGCGGGGGCCAAGGCGTCTACACCCGCCATCTCACCCGGGAGCTGGTCGCCCTCGGCCACTCGGTCGAGGTGTTCGCGGGCCAGCCGTGGCCCGAGGTCGATGACGGCGTCGGGTTCACCCCGGTCCCGAGCCTCGACCTGTACCGGGACCCCGACCCGTTCCGGGTCCCGCATCCCCGCGAGTTCCACAGCGCCGCGGATGTGACCGAGTTCGCCGTCATGTGCGCGGCAGGCTTCGGTGAGCCGCTGTCGTACTCGCGCCGGATCCGCAAGGTGCTGGCCGAGCGGCAGGGCGAGTTCGACGTGGTCCACGACAACCAGTGCCTCGGGAGCGGGATGCTCGGGCTGGTCGACGACGGGTGGCGGCTGCTCACGACGTTGCACCATCCCATCACGGTCGACCGCCAGCTCGCCCTCGACCACACCACCAATCCGTGGCAGCGGTTCACGACCCGGCGTTGGTTCGGGTTCCTGCGCATGCAGGTCCGGGTGGCCCGTCGGCTCCCCGCCGTGGTCACGGTGTCGGAGTCGTCGCGTCGCGACATCTCCGCCCAGCTGGGCGTCGTGGCGGACCGGGTCAGCGTCGTGCCGGTCGGCGTCGACCACAGGGTGTTCGAACCGATCGACGGTGTGTCCCCCGTGCCGGGCCGACTCATGGTCACCTCGTCGAGCGACGTGCCGTTGAAGGGCCTCGTCCCGCTGCTCGAGGCCGTGGCCAAGCTGCGGACCGAGCGCGAGATCGAGCTGGTCGTGATCGGGCGGCCGCGACCCGGTGGCCGGGTCGACCGCGCCATCGCCAGGCTGTCGCTCGCCGACATCGTTCGGTGCGTCAGCGGGATCACCGACCGGGAGCTCGCCACCCTCTACGGGGAGGCCGAGGTCGCGGTCGTCCCGTCCCTCTACGAGGGCTTCTCCCTGCCGGCCGTCGAGGCGATGGCGTGCGGGGTTGCCGTCGTGGCCACGACCGGTGGCGCGCTGCCCGAGGTGGTGGGCCAAGACGGCGAGACCGGGTTGCTGGTGCCGCCGAACGACCCCGAAGCCCTGGCTGGGGCCATCGCCCGGCTGCTCGACGACGCCGACCTGCGGGCCCGGCTCGGTGCGGCAGGCCGCGAGCGGGTGCTGACCCGATTCACCTGGGCCGTCACCGCCGAGGGAACCGCGGCATGTTACGAGGCCATGATGGCCGGCCGCCCGCTTCCGGGATCGCCGCTTCCACCCGGTGCGGCCGCCGAGGTCGCGCCGTGCTGACGGCGGACTTCGACCGGCTGGGCGTGTTGGACGGCGACCGCTTCTTGGACCTCGGGTGCGGGTTCGGCCGCCACGCGTTCGCGGCGGCCCGGCGCGGCGCGGAGGTGGTGGCGCTCGACGCCGGCATGGACGAGGTGATCGGGGTCCGATCGGTCTTGGGCGCCATGGTCGAGGCCGGCGAGCTGTCCGAGGACCGGGTCCGGGCCGGCGGGATCCAGGGGAACGCGCTGATGCTGCCGTTCGCCGACGGGACCTTCGACCGCATCGTGGCGTCCGAGGTGCTCGAACATATCCCCGACGACCTGACGGCGATCGGCGAGCTGGCCCGGGTGCTGCGGCCGGGCGGCACCATGGCCGTGACGGTGCCGCGGTGCGGCCCCGAGGTCGTCAACTGGCTGCTCTCCGACGACTATCACAACGTCCCGGGCGGCCACATCCGCATCTACCGGCGCGGGGAGCTCTCCCGGCGCGTCGCTGCGGCCGGCCTCGTCGGAACGGGCGGCCATCACACCCATGGGCTGCACTCGCCGTATTGGTGGCTGCGGTGCATCGTCGGGCCGGCCAACGACACCAACCGGGCCGTCGCCGCCTACCACCGCCTGTTGGTGTGGGACATCGAGAAGGGCCCGTGGTTGACCAGGACCCTCGAGCGCCTGCTCAGCCCGGTCATGGGCAAGAGCCTCGTCCTCTACTTCGAGAAGCCGGCCGTCGCGGCCGCCCACGACCCCGACGTCCGGGTCGAGGAGCGGGAACGCCAGGTGACGGCGGCATGACCGACCGTTCCGTCTCGGTCGAGATCCCCGAGGTCGCGGGCGTCCTGTCGGCTTCCGACGTGTTGGCCAGCGCCCATACGATCGCAGAGGTCCAGCGGTCCGACGGGATGATCCCGTGGTTCGAGGGTGGCCACTGCGACCCGTGGAACCACGTCGAGGCGGCCATGGCGCTGTCGGTGTGCGGGCTGGACGCCGAGGCCGAGGCCGCCCTGGACTGGGTGGCTAACTCGCAGCTCGCCGACGGGAGCTGGTTCAACTACTACCTGCGCCAGGGCGTGAAGGACGCCCGGCTCGACACCAACGTGTGCGCGTACGTCGCCACCGGCGTCTTCCACCGGTTTCAGGTCACCGGCGAGCTCGACGACCTCTCCCGCTACTGGTCGACCGTCGAGGCCGCGATCGACTTCGTGCTGCGCTGGCAGCGCCCCGACGGCTCGATCCTGTGGTCGGTCAACGCCTCGGGCCGTTCCGAGACCTACGCGCTGCTGACCGGCTCGTCGTCGATCTATCACGCGCTCAGGTGCGCGGTCGCGATCGCCGAGCGCCTGGGCAAGGAGCGTCCGGACTGGGAGCTCGCCGCCGGCCGCCTCGGCCACGCCGTGGCCCACCACGCACGGTCGTTCGCCCCGAAGAACGAGTACGCCATGGACTGGTACTACCCGGTGCTCGCGGGCGCGCTGCCCGACCAGGCGGCGCAGCACCGCATCGTGTCCGCGTGGGACCGCTTCGTCATCGAGGGCTTCGGGGTCCGATGCGTGTCGAGCCAGGAATGGGTGACGGCGGCCGAGACCGCCGAGTGCGTGATCGCCCTCGACGCGCTGGGGCTCGACCAGGCGGCCCACAAGCTCTTCGTCGCCGCCCAGGGGCTCCGCCTCGCCGACGGCTCGTACTGGACCGGGATGGTCTATCCCGAGGAGATCACGTTCCCGGCCGCAGAGCGGACCACCTACACCGCCGCCGCCATCGTGCTGGCCGCCGACGCGCTGAGCGGGGCCACCCCAGCGTCGGGCCTCTTCCGGGGCGAGGGGCTCCCGGCCCCGCTCGACCTGCCCGAGTCGAGCTGCTCGTGGGGGACGGGCGATTGCTCGGCCCGCCGCCGCCAGCTCTGAGCCGCCCCGCTCAGACAGTTGGACGTGGCAGGTGCGGCAAACTCATCGGTCGCGTTCCCCCGCAGGACAGGTTTAGTCCTAGCCATAGGTGGGATGCTGCGGCCAGCCAGGTGGGGAATCCTCCCAGTCCTCCTGGCGCCCATAGGCGGCGAGATCGAGAATGTTGTTGACGAACAGGAGCCGATCCACCCCACGGGCGGAGGTGGCATAGGTCCGATAGACATTCGTACCGTCACGGAGGAACACGCTGAGCATGAAGCCGTTGCTGGCATTGCAATCGTCGGCGAAGGTCGTGCCATGTGATGAGAAGAAAGGCACAGTCCAACCCATCTTTGCCTTGTACGTCTCTATCTGCTCAAGGGGCATATTGGACACCGTCGCCCAGCTCACGTCGTTGTCGGCTAGCTCGGATAGATCGACGACATTGTTGGTGAAGTGGGTGCAGCCCGGACAGAACTCATCTGGTCCGTTGTCCATGAATTGATAGATAGCGAGTTGCGGCCGTCCGTCGAATAAGTCGAGCAGGGTTCTCGGACCCTCAGGGGTAGCGAACACATACCGGGCATTGTCGAATGCGACCATCGGGAGACGGCGACGGCGTGCGGCGAGCCGGTCGAGTAGGCGAGTGGCCTCCTTCTCGGCAATCAGTAACTGGTCGCACTCCTGCTTCCACTTCTCGGCTGAGACGATCTCCGGCAAATTGTTCAATCTCATTCCTTTCAGCCTTGTTCACACCTGTAGACGATTCAGTACCGCAGAACTCATCGGTACCCCACTGGCATGGATTAACCAGGGGAGGGTTCGACCAGCATGTCAGCTGTCGGTCGGCTGCCCGTTCTGAAGGGCCTCCATCGGCTGCTCATGGCCGTGGAGTCCGACGGGGCGGACGAACGTCATCATCGATTGTTACCAGGTGGTGAGAGACAAGTGCCATGCCCACAGACGGGCGGTCGGGGCGTGCCTTGGACGCGCGGACTGACGATCACCTGAAGAAATGGGTCCTCGGGCGAGGGAGGTGTTCGCCATCGACAGTGATGTCCACCTTCTCGTTGTAGAAGGCGATCATGCCGGCAATGGGGAGCACCTGCCGGCTGGGGAAATCGTAGGCCCATGCGAGGTCCGGGTATGTCGCATCACCGACTCGCACCGTCCAATAGCCGCTGGTCCACCCCTTGTATGGGCAGGCGGTGACCGTTTCGGTTGGCACCAGATGGCTGAAGTTCACCTCGGTCCGGTTGAGGTAGTAGCGCGTCGGCAAGCCGGTCTCGAACACCATCACCGGTGACGACGATTCGGCAAGGAGGGCTCCGTCAAGCTCAATCCGAACGCGGCGCGTCGAACGAAGCGCGTCAACACGCGTGTAGGGGTTCCGGGGGTGGACGAAGACCTCCTCGTCCTCTTCGAACCATCCGTCGAGTGCATTCCAATCGAACCGGACCGCTCCGGCCACGCTGCCGTCGATGTAGAGCCGCGCCGAGCTCGGCCGGACGATCTGGCCGACCCGAAGACCGTGAAGTTGCGCCGAACCACGATGCAGCCGTTCCGTGTGCTGTTCGTCGACGAGCAACTCCCGGTTCACGTCCGCGATCGGTACGTAGTACTGGGGGTAGTTGGGCCACTCCCACACATAAAGCGCCTTGCTGGTGTCCAGCACCACCTCGCCGGCCAGCAGTGCTCGGATCCTGCGGGGCACCGGCTCGATGTGGTCGACGGGCACGAGCATCTGCGGGTAGTCAGGCATCACGCTCCCTTCCGACAAAGGTCAAGAGTTCTTTGGCGCCTCGTAAAGGTTACGGCGTACCGCCGATGAGCTATCAACTAGCGAGATCGCCGACGTTCCCCCCACTGCGGCGCGGCCGACTACAAATCAGCCACTCTTTCCGGCGACTGGATCGCCATGTAAGCGGCTCCTCGGAAATGAGCGGGGTGCGCCGCTCGGGACAGCTAGCACTTGACGTTCCGGGGGCCAGAAGGTGCCCCACCTACCCGGCGAACTGGGCGACCCATGGACAGGGTGGTCTGTGCGCATATGGGGGCATTTCTCCACATGACCTCAAGCACACCGGAGTCCTCCTCGCCGCCGCGGGCGTAGACCCGTCCGACATCACACAAGGCTATAGACCAAACGTATACGCATAGTGTATTCTCTGAGGTATGAGTGTACCTATGGCCCTCCTCGGGCTCCTCGATCGCGAACCGAGCCACGGCTACGACCTGAAGCGGGACTACGACACCTACTTCGGTCGCGGCCGGCCGCTTCCCTTCGGCCAGGTGTACGCGACCCTCGCCCGGCTAGCGAGGGACGGAAAGGCGATGGTCGGCGAGGCTGAACCCGGAGCCGGCCCTGATCGCAAGCGCTACACGATCACCGAGACCGGGAAAAGCGAGGTTGAGGTGTGGCTCGCCGAGCCGATCCCGGCCGAGCCCCACCTACAGACTGAGCTCTTCGTAAAGGTTGTGCTCTCCCTCATGCTCGGTCGCCCAGCGGAGGAGTACTTGGATGTCCAGCGCGCAGCACACCTGGCTCGGATGCGCGAACTCACCGAGCTAAAGCAGAACGGCGGGGTCGTCGACGCCCTCCTTGCCGATCACGGGCTCTTCCACTTGGAAGCTGATCTGCGCTGGATCGACCTCACCGCCGCCCGGCTCGCGCTGCTGGCGGAAGAGGTGGCGGCGTGAACCCGGCGAACGGGTCCTCCGCGGTCGTCGCCGGAGGCACAATCCTCGAAGCGCGCGACCTTGTGCTCTCCTTCGGCGAAACCCCAGCCCTTCGTGGGGCGAGTCTCTCGGTGAAAAGAGGCGAGGTCGTCGCCGTGATGGGACCGAGCGGCTCAGGCAAGTCGACGCTGCTCCACTGCCTCGCCGGCATCCTCGTCCCGGATTCCGGCGAGGTCCACTTCGACGGCCAACGACTCGACACCATGCGGGAGGCGCAGCGTTCCAGGCTGCGGCGTGATCGCTTCGGCTTCGTCTTTCAGTTCGGCCAGCTCGTGCCGGAGCTGACGGCCGAGGAGAACGTCGCGCTGCCCCTGTTGCTCGGTGGCACCCACCGTGAAGAGGCCCTTCGGGAAGCGCGGAGCTGGTTCCAACGGCTCGACCTCGAGGGTATGGAACGCCACCGGACCGGCGAGATGTCCGGCGGCCAGTCCCAGCGCGTCGCGTTGGCGCGTGGCCTCGTCGCTAATCCCGATGTGCTTTTCGCGGATGAGCCAACCGGGTCCCTCGACTCGCTCAACGGGGAGCGGGTCATGGACCTGTTGACGAGCTCGGCCCGTGCGCAGGGCTCGACGGTGATTCTCGTCACCCACGAACCCCGCGTCGCCGCCTACGCCGACCGCGAGGTCATCGTCCGTGACGGACGAGTGACCACTACCGCGGCCGTGGCCGGATGATTCGGCTCGGCCTGCGCCTGACGCTCGGAAGCGGACGTGAAGCCGCGCTGCGCGTCCTCGTCACCGCGGCAGCCGTCGCCCTCGGCGTCGGCCTGCTGCTGGCCTCCCTGGCCGGAGTCAACGGGCTACACGCCCAGACTGACCGTGGTGCGTGGATCGACACCTCGGCGCAGGCGTCGCCACCGACCTCGACATCGGACCGGCTGTGGTGGCTGTCGAGCACCGACCAGTTCGGCAACCAGGAGATCGACCGGATCGACGTTGCCGCCGCCGGACCGAACGCTCCGGTCCCGCCTGGGCTTCCGCACCTGGCCGGACCGGGTGAGTACTACGCGTCGCCAGCGCTGACGACGCTCCTTAAGTCCGAACCGGCCAATGAGCTGCGCGACCGGTACCCGGGCCGACAGATCAGGACCATCGGCGCAGCGGCACTGCCGTCCCCGAACTCGCTGATCGTCGTCATCGGCCACACCGCGCGCCAGCTCTCGCAGGCACCTGGTGCGGTCGAGGTCGGAGCGATCCAACGCACGCCGGCCAGCTGCTACGCCTGCCAGAACACCATCGGGAGCGGATCCGTTCTGCAGTTCATTCTGGCCGGCGGAGCCGTCGCGCTCTTGCTGCCGATGCTGATCTTGATCGCGACCGCGAGCCGGCTGTCAGCCGCCCGGCGCGAGGAGCGCTTCGCCGCGATGCGCCTGGTCGGCGCAACGCCACATCAGATTTCCGTCGTGTCTGCGGTGGAAGCAGTGGTCGCCGCGATCGCTGGCGTCGCAGTCGGCTTCGCACTCTTCTTCGTCTTCCGACCGCTGCTCTACCACGTGCCGTTCACCGGAGCGCCCCTGGCCCAAGGCGACCTCTCGCTCCGGGGAATCGACGTCGTGCTCGTCGTGATCGGCGTTCCGGTCGCCGTTGTCGTGTCCGCGCGCCTCGCGCTTCGCAGGGTCCAGATATCGCCGCTCGGCGTGAACCGTCGAGCGTCGTCGCGCCCACCGCGGATTGTACGGATCATCCCGCTACTCGCCGGCATCGCCGTGCTCGCGTACTTCGACTCGGCTGGCAAGCCGGGCAGCAATGGCGGCCAGCTTCTCGAGGTGCTCGTGGGTTTCGTGCTCCTTATCGTGGGGCTGGTTCTCGCTGGACCGTGGTTCACGACCGCTGGTTCTCGATTCATGGTGAAGCGGGCCAGTCGCCCCGCCACGCTCATCGCCGGCCGCCGGCTCCTCGACAATCCCAAGGCGGCCTTCCGCTTCATCAGTGGGCTCGTGATCGCCCTCTTCGTTGCGAGCGCCGCGATCGGGGCGCTCAGCTCGTTCGCCGCTGCCACCACCAGTTCCGGCGGAGGAAGCGCGGGGAGAGACACCCTCGCTGAGCTGTTCTGCAGCTTCTCGACGTCGAATTGCCCCGCTTCCACCGAAGTTCCTTCCGTCCCAGGCCAGGTGCTTGCCGAGATCCGCGCTGCGCCCGGAGTGCGCAGTGTGACGGTGGTCCACCAGAGCCCGTCCCAAGTTCCGCTGAGGAACTCGTTCGGGGTCGTCGCATGCGACCAGCTGGCGAAGACGCCCGCGATCGGCAAGTGCGCTCCTGGAGCGACGGAGGCCAGTATCGGCTACTTCCTTTCGAATCTCCTTGGGCACAACTCGAACGCGTCGGCGGCGGTCTGGCCATCCGCACACCTGTCGGCGGCGGACGTCGCGAGGCTCCCCGTTGATGCCGTTGTCGTCGCGACGAACGGGTCGTCCGGGTCGCTCGAGCGAGCACGGACCACACTGGAACGGGCCTTTCCCTTCCAGGGAGCGCCGGTCGCAGTCGAGGCGCTCGATCCGTCGNNGCTCACCGGTGTCCCCACCGCGCTCCTGCACCGTGTCGTCGCACTGGAGAGTGCGCTGCCACTTTTACTTGTCGCCGCAGTGTCGATCGTGGTCGGTCTCGTGTCGGCTGCCCTGTACCTCCACTCCCAGGTCGGCATCGCGTTCAGCATCCCGGGAACCGCGTACTGGGCGACTGTCATCGGCGGACTTGCGGCTTCACTCGCGATCATCGCCTCGACGTTCC
>PLWZ01000007.1 GCA_003151235.1 Acidimicrobiaceae bacterium | reverse complement strand
ACCACTTCAGGGGACGCCAACTTCTACTATCCCGATGCAATCGACGTTGAGGGCTTTCAACGACTATCACGAGAGAGTATTTCAGGACATGCTCGGAGGAGACTCGCGCCCGGTCCTCCCGGGCGTGGCGGGCCTCGCTTGAGAAGAGGTGGACGACCTCAGAGACCCACAGCGGGCAGATCTGAGCCTGTCAACCCAGCCGCCACCGGCTAACCGATTGCCCCAGGCTCAGTTTGGGGGATCGAATGTGTCGGAAATTGCCGATTGGTGAACGGTGCGTTAACGCGGTTGACATGTATCTCACCGCCGAATTACCCTGCCCGTGGGCGTGAGGCATTGAACTACGGCTTGCGATTGGTCGCCTTGAGCCGTAGGGAGCAAGGGCGAAACCGGCATTCCCACTTTGACGACAGAGGGCTCAGTCTTTAATTGACCCTCTGCTACAAAAAGGAAGTGTCGGGCGCGTGCCAAATCGATCAGGCGGCGGGGTTGCATCAAGGCGCCTGAACCGTCAGATCTGGCCCGTATCTTGTTCGCTCAGGCACGGAATTACCCCTCAATCCCTGCCTGACTCGGCTCCCACCGATTTCCCTCCAGCGATATTCCCGCGCCCTCACCGGCCGGCCGCCTGAACGGCCGATGGGGGGAATCGACCATGGCAATCGACCCGTTCGACGCCGATCTGCAGCAACTGCCTAGGAGCGCACCCTGTTCCGGCACGCCGGCAAAGGTGTTGGTGGTCGACGACGACCTGCTGGTGGCGGAGACCTTCGTTTTCGCTTTGGTCCAACGGGGCTTTGCGGCCCGATTTTCGGTTCCCGCCACCCTGCATCACATCCGGGACGCGATTGCCTGGAATCCCGATCTCGCCCTCTTGGACGTCGACCTCGTGGAAGGCGACCCAGTAAAATTTGTCGAGTTCTTTCGCCAATCGGGAGTCGTGGTTGCGGTCATGGGCGCCAACTCCCACCGCGAACTGCTCCTCAGATGCGCAGACGCCGGCGCCGCGGCCGTGGTCGAGTCGAGCCGACCGCTGGAGGAGCTCGTGCGGTTGCTAGAAACCCTGGTCTCTACAACCAACCCCACGGAAACGGAGTGGCGGCCTCCGCCGGTTGCCGTTGCCGTGGCCAGCGTCCCGCTGCCGAGCCGACTTGCTCCTTTCGCGATCCTGACGCCACGCGAACAGAGCGTCTTGGCGGAGCTGATGGAGGGGCGCACCGCGGACGCGATCGCGAAAAGCGGTTGGGTCGCTCTGTCCACCGTTCGTTCCCAGATCAAGTCGATCCTTCAGAAGCTCGGAGTGAACTCGCAGTTAGCGGCTGTCGCCTTCGCCAGGCAAGCCGGCTGGTCACACGTGGGTGCCGCCGAGGCGCCATCGACAAGGTCGTTCGGCCGCCGCGCGGGCGATAACCCCCTCGCTGGATAGCGTCCCAGCTATTCGGGTGAGGGCCGAGCGCCTTGCAGTGCGGCCCGTTCGATGATCTCGGGCGAGATTGGGCTGAGATCGTCGCAGCGCAGGAAGCTCGAGAGGGATGAGCCATGCGGTTCGGCGTCAAGATTCAGCGCGCCTGCTCCCTCTAGCAGGTCTCTTTCGTTCACCGTCTGAAAGTGCGTGGCGAAGTAAGTGTGGAGCGAGTCGTTGGGGACGATCGAGTACAGCTGTGCGGACGAAAAAATGATGAGGCCGCCAGCCGGGGAGGCGATCCTTATCTCGGGGCTCAGCACGACCGCTTCAAGGGGGCGAGGGTGGCTGAGCCCAGTTCCCGGGCCGGCCTCGGGCGTGAACTCGCCGTCCTGCCATTTCTGGTAGTCGAAGTCCACCGAACTGTTGGCAACCGGCCAGTCCCAGTACCGGGGGTGGAACGCGACCGACGACGTCCCATCGTGGTCGTACAGCGAGATCCACCAGTGGAGTTGGCTTGGCGACGCCGCGTACCAGGTGTCCCGGTGGGGATGGCGGGGTCCTCCGATACCTTGAGCGAGAAAACCTTGACCCGTTATGGCGGTGAGCTCAGGGCAACTCATGTACGTCGTACTGGGGTCACACCCAAAATCCGACACGATCGAGGCCATCAGGCTCATTACCGCCTGGCGGCGGCTGAAGTTCCGGAGGGCGACCTTAAAAAGCACCGAAAACTCGGTCTCGGTCATCCGCTGTTGTGCCCATGATGGCTCAGCGCCAAGCATCTGTTCGATGCTGTCCCGCGCGAAGTCGCGGAGCGCCATGGTGGTTGGCCGCGGGCCGTACACGAAGAAATCGCCGTCAAAGACCGACGACCGGCGCTCGGCGTCGCTGGGCTCGGATTGGTTGGACGCGTAGACGATGGGCACGGTCAATCGTTCAAATAGGGGGCGGAACCGCACCCGCGGTTACGCATGAGCGGCGATGGAATTGAGTACGATCGGCTCTCGGTGATACCGCGTATCACGCGGATCCCGCCGTAACGAGCTCAGGTGTGCGGCCGATGCCAACCGGATGGTCGATCGCGAATCGGTAAATGTCCACGAGTTCGGCGACGTTATGTTCGGGTGCGAACCGTCGGGCGTGAGTGCGCTTGGCCGCTCGTCCCAGACCGTCGAACCATGCCGGGTTCCTCCCAACGCGTGTGAGAAGGCCGCTGAGCGCGTCGGCGTCCCCGGAGGGGAACAACACCCCGTCCACCCCGTCGCTGATCAGTTCGGGAAAGGCGCCATGAGCGGGCGCGATCGGCGGGGTCCCGGCAGCCATCGATTCTGCAACCACGAGCCCGAACGGTTCGTCATACGTGGATGGGACGACAACGGCGCGGGCCCGCTGCATGAGAGTGGAGCAATCCTCCCGGCCCAACAACCCGAGGAACTCGACGTTGGAGTGCTGCTCGGCCCAGGATTGAACGAGGGGTTCGAGCGGTCCCGCTCCCGCGACGACGAGTCGGAGGGGGCCGCCCTCGTCGGCGGCTTGGCAACGGTCCCAGGCGTCCATCAGGAGGCGGACTCCCTTTCTCTCGTCCAACCGCCCCACATATGCGACGACTGATTCTGTCGGTGTGGTTCCAACCGAGGGATGGACAAGGTTCCCCTTCACGAAGCATCGCTCGCCGGGCAGACCGACGGTCGAGAAGAGCTGTCGTTGAGCGGCGCTCAAGAAGACATAGGCCGACGGCACGCTGCGCCAAAGACGGCGTTGGACCAGGGAGGCCACCGCCAAGGGCGCAGTGGCGATGGTCGAGCCCCGGTAGCAACCGTGCCTGACTGCGGCCACAGGGACTCGACCCACGCAGTCGGTGCACCGCGAGCCGGCCCGGAATAGCTCGCCGGTCGGGCAGATCGGACGGTAGTTGTGGAATGTCACGACGACAGGCGCGCGGTTCCGGCATGCCTGGAGCACCGACGGGCTGAGGAGCGGGTAGACGTTGTGAACATGGACAATGTCGGGTCGGAAGGACTCGATTGTCCGACTCAACTCACGGGCAGCGCTCGGATTCCAAACCACCCGTGCAGGGATGGCCAGCTTCTGGGCCAGGGGAAGGCCGGGGATTTGATCGCTCAGCCGCTCGAAGCGCTCGACTTCCCAGCCCGCACCGGCGAGGGCGGCGGACTCCTGGTCCACCACGCGGTCCTCTCCGCTCGGCAAGGAGGACCGGTATCGATTGTGCACGACCAAGGCCCTCACTATCGGCGTCCCTTCAGGGCCGACGCGTCGATCATGTCGGTCCGGTCAAGGCGATCGGCGTTCGGATAGGCGACGTCTGGGTACCGTCTCTCTCTTTCCAGCGTGCTGCCATGGCTTGAGACCAGGACTCGTTCATCCGCTGGCCGTCGAGGATCGTTGGGCAACGGGTCTTCGGAGTGAGCGACCGGGTCTCCAGGTCGCGCAGCCTCGCTGAGCCGCTCTGCCTCGCGCCGAGACCGCCGCCAGTGCAGCGACAACACCGTGCCCGTCGTCAACGAGCTCGCGACGAGGGTCGAGGCCGCCGCTCCCTTCAAACCGAGCAGTGGGGCCAGTATGAGGACGGCGGTCACGGAGCCGCACAGGTTGACTAGCCCCATCTTGAACAAGTGACGCGACTGCTTGGTTGTCTTCAGGCTGAGGATGGCCCCGAGACCAAGCGTGCTCACCAGGATCGAAGCCGCCAGGATGTCGGCGATCGAAGCGAACCGACCGAATTGGTGCCCATAGAAGAGGGTGAGGAGTGCCTTGCCGTAGAAGAGGATGACCAGGCCGATCGCCCCAACGCTCAGCACACCCGCCAACGTGACGACCCGCTCAACCTTGCGCAGGCCAGGCCAACCGCGATCGGCGAGAGCCCGAGAAGCCTCGGGTAGGCCCACGCTGCCCCCAGCCTGCACGAGGACGAGCGACGGCCCGTTGATCAGGCTGGACGCGGCTTTCAGACCGCCCAGACCCACCGGTCCGAGGATGATCCCGGCGAGTACCACGTAGGCCTGCGATGCACCCCAAGCCGAAGTTGAGCTGCCCAGCAGCCACTTGCTCATCTGCCAGCGCATCCGGATCCGCTTGGCGCCCAGGTGCACGGTGGGTCGGGTGCGGTACTGCCAGAGCCCGAAGGCCGCCCCGGCGAACGCCCCGAAGCCCCAAGCCCCGATGGCCAGGACCGTCGATCGGATTCCCAGAGCGAATAGGAGAGCGAACATGACGACCTGGATGACCAGGAAGAAGCAGTCGTTGCTGAGGGACTTCCCGGGCTGAGCCTTCATGAATCCGACCCACCGCCAGTAGTCCTGGGCCAGGAGGAACGGGAGCCAAGGCGCGATGGCTACAAAGCCGACGCCGTATGCGTGCTGGCCGGTGGCCAGCAGAATCCCCCCAAGGGCCGCGAAGACGATGACGCAGCCGGTGCCGAGCACCAATTCGGCCGCCAGCCCCGAACGCACATGTGCGGTCGCGTTTGGCTGTCCAAGGTCGTTCTCGATCGCCATCGGGTCGGTGATCAGGGATCGATGCATCGCGGCCAAGACCAGCCACGCCGTGTAGGCCAGCGAGTACGCGCCCAAACCGGCGATGCCAGCAACCCGCGCGACGGCCACGCCGACGGCGAAGTTCGACACCGACGCCACTCCCTGATCGATCGTCGTCAGCCCTGCGCGGACCGAAATGCGCTTTGGTTTGGACTGTTTGCCGGGCCTGTCGCCGTCCCCCCGGTCAGGCTCGACTGCGGGCCCTGGTTTCCGGGTCTGGGCGGCGATCGTCCCGGGATCCGCCGGCGGGTTGACCAAGAAAGACTGAAGCTCTGAGCCGTCGACCGATCCGCTCAACTCCGGTTTCGAGGACTCCGCGGTGGGCTCAGAACTCGTCAGCCCGCGACGCGTCACCCTCCGGCTGTGGCCCACTTCCTTTAGAGGGATGCAGCGCCCTAGTGATACCTAATTTGGCCCGAAACACCAGGCAAATGAGTGTTTCGCTTCGAAGGCGCTGCCAGATTTCAGTTGCGGTCCAGGGGGCCAAGCGGCGGTGCACTATCGCCATTTTGGAATACACGCGCCAAACCGCTACGACAGATCGCCTTGAGCGGCTGATGTCGGGCGGATTCAAGGGGTGATCGCAACGGCTCTCTCCTGATGAAGGAGAAGCCTTGGACCAGCCCACGAAGAACCGGGTGTGGGAGCTACTCGGCGCTGGCCTCGATTGCCCAGCCGTCGCAAGATCCCTCCTCATGAGAGTGGACTCAGTTCGAGAAGTTGGCGTCCCCTGAAGTGGT
>PLWZ01000035.1 GCA_003151235.1 Acidimicrobiaceae bacterium | reverse complement strand
TAATCAACCTTCGTCAGTTTTAGAGAATGGCGCCGATTCCCGAGGACCAGCGGTACGGCTCGACACGGCGGAACTTCACGGTGTGGTTTGCCCCGAACATGGAGTTGTCCAGTGTCTTCACCGGCACGCTGGCCTTCACTCTCGGGTTGGGGTTCTGGCCCGGCTTCATCGCCATTGTGATCGGGGTGATCCTCGGAGCACTGCCCGTCGGCCTCCTCGCCACCTGGGGCCCCAAAACCGGCATGGGACAGCTGCCCTTGGCGCGACTGCCCTTCGGCAAGACCATTAGCGTTCCGGCGTCCATCCAGTGGCTGAGCGCAGTCGCTTGGGACGGACTGGTCGGACTCTTCGGTGGTGAAGGGGCCCAGCTGTTGTTCCACGTGCCCTTCGCACTGGGCGTCATCATCGTGTTGGCGCTGGAAGGGGTGATCGGCTACTTGGGCTACGAGTTCATCCACCAGCTCCAAGGATGGGGAAGCGCCATCTTGGCGGTCCTCTTCGTCGTCCTATCGGTGCGGATCCTCCAGCACGGGAACTTTCCCATGCACAACACCGTGCACGGCGGTGCCGCGATCGGAGCGTTCGTCCTCATGACGACGATCGCCTTCAGCGGCAGCTTCAGCTGGGCCAGCTACGCGGCTGACTACAGCCGCTACCAGAAGAAGACCACGCCGTCCTCCTCGATCTTCTTATGGACTCTGGGCGGCCTGGCGGTGTCGTACATCTGGATGTATGCCATCGGCCTGGCCGGCGCCAGGATCCTCGTCAACCAGACGGCCGCCGGAGTGCGTTCGCTCATGGGTGGAGGCTTCCTGGGCGTGCTGGCACTGATCGCGGTTGTCTTCGGGGCGATCACCTCCAATGCCATGAACGACTACTCGGGTTCTCTGGCGGTCCAGGCTGGGGGGGTCAAGATGAAGCGGAACTGGAGCGCCTTGATCGGGACCGTCCTCGCCTTCTTCGTCATCCTCTGGATCCACGGCGGGAACACGTCGGGCAAGTTCCAAAATGCCTTGTTGTTCTCTGCGTACTGGATCGCCCCGTTTCTGGCGGTCATCCTCATCGACTGGCACTACCGCAAGAGCTCGATCGAGCCGAAGACCCTCTTGAGGCTCATGAGCTTCGAGAACTTGAGCCCAGGATGGCCTGCGCTCGTCGCTCTGGTCGTTGGGTTCGGTGCCATGGTGCCCTTCATGAACACCGGACTGTTGAGGGGACCAGCGGCGACTGCGCTACACGGCGCGGACCTCTCCTTCTACGTCGGCTTCGCCGTGGCCGGCGTGGTCTACTTCGCGCTCCGCAAGCGTGAATCACGACGTTCAAGAGGGGTGGCCAATCCCGTCGCGGCCGAGATCGCCATGTAGGAGCGACGGCGCCCGGCATCGCTAACGGCCCGCCGCCGATCGCAAGCGGATGTCCAGAGGTCCAGAGGTCCATGTTGCGAAGGCTCTCGAGCCTCGTCAGTGCATTGGAGCGCATGCGAGTGCTCTGGTAGGCGCTGTCTGTGTCCTTGTACGGGCGGTTGACAATTATCCGCCGTTTTCAGGGCGAAAGGATGATGCGCTCTCAGCCGCTGGCTAGCCGAACGCCTGCAAGGTCCAGATCGATTTGTTGGCATCGCTCACATCAGGATCGGATGGGCTCGCCTCGAGGGCTGACGACATACCACAGACCGCCGAGATTGTTGAGACCCTGGCCGGTTGCTTGGCCGGGGCTCGCGTCATTGGACCACCGATAGAGCGGCCAGCCGTTGTAGGTGACCTGTCTTCCGCCATCGGAACGGATGGTGGTGCCGAGCAAGGAGGACCTCACTCCGCGACCGGCAAGAGGTGCAGTCCTTCCCTCAGGTAGGAGGAGTGGCGGCCACGCCACCGCACAGATGTCCGAACATCTGGAGTGCGATGAGTGCTTGTCGGGTAAGAAGAGATACAAGGTCAAACCCTTCCCATCCACTAGGACAGTGCCGAGTCCGCTCACCTCACCGGTGCTGACCTCGTAGGTCGGGTCGTGTGATCGGGGGGCGGGATGAGCGCTCGCTATTGGTCCGCCACACGTGACAATGCCGATTATAAATCCCCCGCATATCGCAATGATGCCTAAACGCACTCGCCATCCCGACCGCGCTTTGACGGGCCCCGTTATTCGAGATTGTCGGGTCGAGGTCAGCATTTTTCACCGCAGCGTGCATCGGTCGCCAGTTGAGTCCGGCGTCTGTCGTCGAATGGCGAGGTGCTCTTAGGGCCAGCTTGATCCGCCGACACGGCCATGTCGACTCGGGCCAGCTCGAGAGAGACCACCAGGGCCTGGCCGGTGCAATGGTTTGAAAATGGGCCAAAGACCGATGCCGCGCGACACGCCGTCGCCGCTCACCGTGGTGTCGGCAATCGGTTTCCCCCCATGGCTATCGCGGCACCAGGGGCTGATGAACTAACAGCCGCACGAGGCAGAGCCGGACGGACCGAACCCGTGAAGATCAGGACGGCCGGCCGGGTGCCGGCGATAAGGGGCACCGACCGCCCGCTCCTCCCGCAGCGCACCCGATCGCCGACGCTGCAATGCTCATTGGGTGGAGCGCACCATCATTGGCTTTCATGAAGATGACGTGGGCGACTGGGTCGCCGAGCTCTCATGTCTTCACAACCAGCACGTCCGCCACCAACCGCCGTTCCTCGAGCGGCCGTGGGTACTGTCAGAAGCGGGGCGAACCACCCATGTCGGTGCAATCATCGACTGTCCGCTGTGCGACCGCGCAGAGCTGCCAGATGACCTCGAGGTCGCGAGGACCGCAGGCCCTTTTGATGCTGCGAGCGTTCCCCCGGCGTTGCTGAAGGAGCATCAGGTCGTAGAGCCCACCTGGGGTGACTTGCGGGTGCTCGAGGGCTCGGTGAAATTCAGTATGGCGACCAATCCGCCACTTGAGCGCCGGCTCGTGAACGGAGAGCATCAGCCAATTCCCCCTGGAATAAAGCATCGCCTCGTCCTAGAAGGAGCAGTGACGCTCGCCATCGACTTCCGAGTTCGCCGCGATCTTGGCCCGTGAGCCGGCCGTAGGGGACGGGTGGCCAGCCTTCTTCACTGACACGTGATGGTGAGCAGCGGTTGTCGTGCGGTCCCGCGTAAGTCGAGGTTGGCGGTGCAGTGTTCGGGAAGTGGCCGTCAGCGCCCCGCCACTACTACGCCGTTATGCGCGCTTCCCGCTATTGAGAAACAGGTCACCCCAAGCGATGTGACCGGCCAGGTAGGGTCTGCCTCGAGACGGGGGTCGTGTCCGTCAAGGTCTCTGGGAACGAGATGGAGGCACAAGATGGGTCTGACAGGAATGGCTTTCAGCGTCGTCGCAATCGCGGCGGGCGCAGTTATGTATTGGGCGGTGACCTGGCAAGGTCACGGGTTCCGGTTTTCCACAGTGGGGGTCATCCTCATGGTCGTCGGAGCGGTCGGTCTGGTCATCTCGACGATCGTCTTCGCCATGTCCCGTCGTCCGACAGGCGGCCGTCATCACACCTACGACCGTGAAGCGGTCGACGCGCAGGGTCGCTCGATGGTGGTCCACGAAGAAGAGCACTAAAGCGGACTCGGGAACGCCCAACGCAGAGGGGTGTGACCGGGCCGAACCGAGGCTCAGCTAGGCAACCACCTGGTCACCGGATGGCACTGGGCATCGCCAGTCAACAGGTGGCGCCAATGGTCGCGTCCCGAGCCATTGTCGGCGAGGACGATGTCGCCGCCGCAGTACTGGCATTCAGCTATGAACTGTTCACGATTGAGTCCTGAGCGAAGAGCCTGAGTTCCCGGCTCCGCATACGTCCCCGACATGCCGGGGGATTGTAACCGCCCTTCGAGTTTGGCGCCTTGGCGACGCGACAGCGCGTGTCAGTCGGGCGTGCCCGGTAGCTCCAACATGTCTGCGCGAACACCGGGAAGGGCTCGATTCGAGGGAGCGAAGCGGACGCCGCCGGTCGTCGGCAGGCACAGAACAGGTTTCAGGCGGTCCGGGGCTAGGTTCGTCAGTGACAGAAACCAGAGGGAGCGTTATGGACGAGAGAACAACGCCAAGCGAAAAGACGCGGGAAGAAGAGCAGCAGGAGGCCCTCAAGGCTCATGAGCCAGACCGGTCGCTCACCGACGAAGAAGAAGAGGCGGCCGAGCAGGCGCTGGGTGATTCAGACCTCAGCGGAGATCAAGCGGAGGTAAGGAAGAACTACCAAGAGATGGCGGAACGCGGCGTTCAGCAGAAGGGCGAGGGAAGAATCCAATAAAAAGAGACAGCCGTTAGAGCTTCCTGCGGGCCTTCGGGCTCAGCGAAGGGACCTAAGAGGCCGCCCGGATAGGCGTTGAGAGGACCATCCACCGATCGCCTGATGGCCAACTGGGATGTCGGGTGCTACCCAATCGACGACCCAGCGGAGGTCCCCCGCATCATGTGCGCGCTCGATCTCGAGGTGTTGAATGCCCTGTGGTCACCGGTACAACCACCGTTCCCCACGCGTCAGT
>PLWZ01000053.1 GCA_003151235.1 Acidimicrobiaceae bacterium | reverse complement strand
GTTGGTCGTGCGAACTCACGCGGCAGTAGGCGACAGAGCGGCCGTCGGCCACTGCCGTTGGTGTCTGCTCAACGACGATCGTGCCGGACGTGAGCCGGCGCGCCGGAACCGGCATCTTGCCTTCGCGGAACCAGCGATAGGCGGTGTTGGGATGAACGCCGTACGAACGAGCCCACTCGGCGAGTTTCACGGCATAAGCGTACACACGTTCGATTGCGTTTAGGTGGATTCTCCCGAGCTGCTCGTAACCCCCTTTGTTTTCCATCCGTGCCGGCGCGGGCGCGGTGCTGCGGCCGGCTCAGCCGCCCTGTTCGAACATGAGCGACAGGCGCTGGTCCAGTGCGGCCCTCGCCATGTCCTTGTGGTTCAGCACGTAGAGCCGGTCCGACTGCACGGCGTCGAAGACTGCATCGGCCACCTCGGATGCCGGGATCCCGGCCGAGACCGCCGGGGCCAAAATCTCGGGGTCCGGCTCTGCGGCCCTCAGATGTGCGGGCATGTTCCGGCCGGACTGGGCGATTCGGGTCTTCACGAATCCCGGGCAGATGACCGAGACGCCCACCTTGCTGCCGGACGCTTGCAGCTCCTCGTAAAGGGCCTCGCTCAGCCCGACCACCGCGAACTTGGTGGTGCAGTAGACACCGAGCAGTGCGTTGCCCCGCAGGCCGGCCAGCGACGCCGTGTTCACGACATGGCCCTCGCCCTGCTCGACGAGGGTCGGCAGGAAGACGTTGCAGCCGTTGATGACGCCGTAGAGGTTGACCCCGACCACCCATCGCCAGGTGTCGATCGAGCTGTCGACGATGGATCGGCCGACCACGCCGGCGTTGTTGCAGACGATGTGGAACGAACCGAACGCCTCGAGCGTCTTGTCGCGCAGGTTCACCACCGCGTCGTGGTCGGCGACGTCGGTCGGCACGCCGACGACCTCGGTGCCGGCCGAACGGAGCTCCTCGACCGCCCGGTCGAGCTCTGGCTCCTCGATGTCGGCAAGGACGAGCCTCATGCCCGCGTCGGCGAACCGATGGGCCATGGCCAGGCCGATCCCGCTGGCCCCACCGGTGATCACGGCGACCCGACCGGAGAACTCCTTCATGCGACCTCCTCGGTGCCCGGCTAGCTGAGCGACAGCTCGCGACGGTAGACGCGCGCCGGTCCGATTGCGACGAGGTGCTTGGCCACCGCCGAAAAGGCCAGCGAGGCCTCACAGTCGGGGTCGGTCACCGTGATCGGTCGGCCGGTGTCACCGCCCTCGCGCAGCTCGGGGACGAGTGGGATCTGGCCGATCAGCGGCACGCCCAGGTCCCCGGCCAGCTGGGCACCCCCGCCGCGACCGAAGAGCTCGTAGCGCGTCCCGTCGTCCCCGGTGAACCAGCTCATGTTCTCGATGACGCCCCGGACGGACAGCTTGAGCTTGCGTGCCGCGAAGGCCGAGCGCTGCGCGACCCGCTGGGCGGCCGCTTGCGGGGTGGTCACGACGATGACCTCGGCACGCGGCATCACCTGGGCGAGCGAGAGCGTGACGTCACCGGTTCCGGGCGGCATGTCGACCAGCATGAAGTCGGGCTCGCCCCAGTAGGCGTCGCCCATGAACTGCTCGATCGCCTTGTGCAACATCGGCCCCCGCCAGATGACCGGCTGATCCTCGGGGACGAAGTAGCCCATGGAGAGGCACCGGACCCCGTGGACCGCCGTCGGGACCACGGTGTCGCCGATGATCACCGGGTCCTGGTCGCCGCCGAGCATCTTCGGCACCGAGAACCCGTAGACGTCCGCGTCGAGGATCGCGGCCGTGTGACCGGCGCGCACGAGGGAGATGGCCAGGTTGACCGTGACCGAGGATTTCCCGACGCCGCCCTTGCCCGATGAGACGCCGATGATCCGTGTCTTCGAGCCCGACTGGAGGAATGCGGGTGTCGGGGTGTCGTGGCCGTGGCCGCCGTGGTCGTGTCCCCCGCCGTCATCGGTGTCGCCCTGCATGCGCCGCCGGAGGGCGATCCGCAAGGCGTTGCGTTCGTCCTCGTCCATGGTCACCGCGACGACGCTGGCCTCGCGGACACCGTCGGCGGCCAGCGCCGCCGACTCGACCGCTGCGACCAGCTCGCTCAGGCCGGGCCAGTCGTCGGCGGGCACGGCCACCTCGACCTCGGCGCGGTGCCGGCGTGTCCCGACCGAACGGATCATGCCGGTCTCGCCGAGCGGAAGCCCGATGAC
This sequence comes from Acidimicrobiaceae bacterium, assembly GCA_003151235.1. Taxonomy (GTDB): domain Bacteria; phylum Actinomycetota; class Acidimicrobiia; order Acidimicrobiales; family RAAP-2; genus Palsa-461. The sequence goes on along the minus strand of PLWZ01000053.1, from coordinate 86,244 downwards.
CGGGTCGACGACCCCGGCGACCGACTCCTCGAGCCGTCCGCGATCCGATGTCATTGGCCTGCCTTTCCAATGACCGGGTCTCGTTCGGTCAGACGAACAGGGTGCCTGCCACCGCCTGCACCGAACGCACGCTGGTGCGTCGGCCTCGGTCGTTCTCGCTGCCACAGGTACACTACCGATCGTGCGTTCGGGCTCGAACCCCGAGTCCGGGGCCCCGCCCGCGGACGTCGGCGGAACCGAGGGCGTCGAGCAAACCACCGCCGACGCCAGGTTCGCCTCCGTCGTCGCGGCGGTCGCCGGCGCCTTCGGCGACCCCACCCGACGGGAGATCTTCCTCTTCGTCCGCTCCCACCCCGCCTCGAGCACCGCCGAGGTCGCTTTGGCGTTCTCGCTCCATCCGAACGTGGCCCGGCACCACCTCAGCCGACTGGTCGCCGGCGGCTACCTGAGCGTGACCATGAGCCGGGACGGCCAGGCCGTCGGTCGACCGGCCCAGCGCTTCTCGCCCGCCGACGACGATCCGGTGGGTGGCCTCGTCGACAAGCGCGACGACCTGCTCGTCCTCCTCCTGCGTGAGGCGTTGGAACTTCTCGGACCCGAAGATGCCGAGAAGATGGCGGCCAAGGTCGGCGAGAACTACGGGCGGATGCTCGCGACCCGGATGACACCCGACGAGGGGCAACGCTCGGTACGCGCGGCGATGCGGACGATCGCCGTGACCCTCACCGCGCACGGCTTCGCGGCCCACGTCGAGAATCACGGCAACACCACTGCGGTGGTGGCCGAGCAGTGTCCGTTCGGGGACGCCGCGTCCACGCCGCCGGTGTTCTGTGCGGTCGATCGCGGCATGGTGAAGGGACTGCTCGCCGGACTCTGCGGCGACTCGAAGCACGGCCCGCTGCCGATCGTGCTGTCCTCGCGCGCGCGCGGCGACGATACCTGCGCCGCCACGGCCTGAGGATCGGTGGCCCGCCACTACCTCGACCATGCGTCGACGTCTCCCCTTCGACCCGAGGCACGCGCGGCCATGGTGGCTGCGATGGATGCATGCGGAGACCCCGGTCGCGTCCACGAGGACGGGCGGGCCGTCCGGGTGCTCATCGAGGACGCCCGGGAGCGGGTGGCCCACCTGGTCGGGGTGAGGCCCCGGCAGGTCGTGTTCACCTCCGGAGGGACCGAGGCCATCAACGCGGCCGTCTTCGGGGTTGCTCGGATGGCGCCCGGTCGGCCGATCGCGTGCGCCGGCGTCGAGCACTCGGCCGTGCGCGACGCGTCGGCACGGGCCGCGCCGATCGTTGAGCTGGCGGTTGAGCGGACCGGGCGGATCGATACCGGGTCTGTCTCGGCGGCCCTCGGGGCTCGCGGTGCGGCCCGTCCCGCTCTCGTGCACTGCCAATGGGCCAATCACGAGGTGGGCACGATCCAACCGGCCCACGAGATCGTGGCGCTGTGCCGCGCCGCGGACATCCCGATCCACGTCGACGCCTGTGCGGCGGTTGGCTGGGTGCCGACCGACCTGGGCGCGCTGGGCGCGGACCTCGTGTCGATCAGCGCGCACAAGTTCGGTGGACCGGCCGGCATCGGCGCCCTCGTCATCGCGCCGGGCAACCGCTATGACCCGCTGATGCTCGGCGGCCAGCAGGAACGGGCTCGGCGGGCCGGGTTCGAGAACGCCACCGCCATCGCGGGGTTCGGCGCAGTGGCCGAACTACTTCTGCACGGCGATCGGATCGAGGGCGAGGCTCGCGCGAATCAGGTCCGCGTGGCGCAGCTGCTCGACATCGCCCAGGCGGTCGAGGGGGTTTCGATCGTGGGCGACCCCGACCCCGATGGTCGACTCCCCCACCTCGTCTGTCTCGGCGTCGATGGCGTCGAGGCCGAGCCGGTCGTGGTCGGGCTCGACCGGGCCGGCATCTCCGTGCACTCGGGCTCGGCCTGCTCGTCGGAATCCCTCGAGCCCTCTCCGGTCCTGGCATCGATGGGTGTCGACCCCGAGAAGTCGTTGCGGCTGTCGGTCGGATGGTCCACCACCGACGACGACATCGGATCGTTCGCCGCCGCGTTCGCGGGCGTGGTCAACGGCCTGCGGGCGCTGCGCAACGGCGGCGGTCGCTAACGCGAAGGCGCCGGGTCGCCCCGGGTCGCCCCGGGCCGGGTGAAGTCGGTCCTAGCCGACCGACGCCGGCACGGGCCGGCCCGCCTCGCTGAAGGCCTGCCGGATGAGCGGAGCGGCCGTCGTGATCTGCGCCTTCGGGGGGTGGTCGGATAGGAACGCCTTGTATTGCGCGACCGCCGCCGCGGCGTCGTGGTCCCCCTTCAGGTCGATCGTGCCCATGAAGAGGTGGGCCGCGTAGTCCGACGGCTCCACCTTGATCGAACGCGCCACGAGCGCCGTTCCGGAGCGTTGGAGCTTGGTGTTGCCGCCCGAGAAGCCGGCCTCCCACTCGAGCCAACCCGTCTCGGCGAGCGCCTGGGGCTGGGTCGGGTCCTCGACCAGCACGGTCCGGTAGACGGTGAGGGCCTGGTCCAACGACGTGGACGTGCCCTCCTCGACCAGGATCGACGCCTCGGCCAGCTGGGTCAGGACCTCCTTGGCCAGGTTCTGCGGGGCGCTGCCGGTCTCGGGTTGTCCGGGCAACCGCGGCGAGGCCAGGTGGATGACGAGCAGGGTCGCGCCGGCGGTGAGGGCGACCGTTGCGATCACGGCCAACAGCGGGCGGCGGCGTCTCGTCGCTCGCTTCGCTTCGTCGGGATCTGGGTGGCCGGGGCCCGCGGCGGCCGCGTCGGTCTCCGACTCCTCGGCGTCGAGCCCCCGGAGCTCGTCCTCGACGGCCGACAGGCGGCCCTCGTCGCGGGCCAGCAGGGCCTCGTAGTCGCGAGCCTCGAGGTCACCGGCCGCAAACTCGGATCGGAGATCGGCGAGCGAGCGGACGAGGAAGTCGCGCTGGTCCTCCAACCGCCACCGCCGGTCATCACCCGAGCGCGCGTCGGCGTCCTTCCGGGGAGCGGTCACCGCGCCACGTCGGGGGCTCACGATCCGGCCCGCAATCTGCTCAGCGCGCGCTGGCGCCGCCAGAACAGCACGCCGATCGCGCCGATCGCGAGCACCGCCCCCACCGACGGCAGGATCCAGACGAGCGCGCTCAGTCCCGTGGCGGGCGGCGACAGAAGGATGGACGGGCCGTAGCGGTCGACGAACGACTGCTCGATCTGCGCGTCGGTCGAGCCCGCGGCGAGCATCGAGGTGATCTGGCGTCGGGCCTGGATCGCAGATGATGCCTGCGACTGCGCCACCGAGATGTCCTCGCACTGCGGGCACCTGATCCGGCTCTCGAGCGACGCCGCCCGGACGACCACGGTCGGCGTGGACGAGCGACCGACACCGCTGCCGATCGAGAGCGCGACCGCTGCGACCACCACGAGCGCCACCGCCGAGACGACGCGGAAGCCCCGTGGACCGTTGCGCCCGGTGGTGGCGGGATCCGCCACCCGTTCGCGATCAGGCACGCCTGGCCGCCGACAACGTCGAGTTGAGCTGCCCGTACTGCACCGGGCCGGCGAAGGCCGCGACCACCGTGCCGGCCGGGTCGATGAAAAAGGTCATCGGCGGCGACGCGACCCCGAAGGCGCTCGCGAGCTGGCCGGCCCGGTCCGGGATGGCCGGCCAGGTGATCGCGAACTGCGAGACGAACCGGCGCGCCGCGGCGGTCGAGTCGTCGATGTCGATCGAGACCATGTCGACCTTGGCGCCGGTCACCTTCTGCTCGAAGGCGAAGTGGACCAGGTTCGGCTCCTCGGCCTGGCAGGGCGGGCACCAGCTGGCGAAGAAGTTCACCACGACGAAGTGGCCGCGGTCGGCGGTCAGCGAGATGCGTTGGCCGCCGAAGTCCCGGGCGGAGAGGGCCGGTGCCTGGTGCCCGATCAGCGGGCTCGGGACAGCGGTCGCCTGGGACGACGGCCGCGTCGCGGCGACGATCGCGACGACGACCAGGACCACCGTGACGCCGCCGGCCACCCAGCGGGCGGTGTGACGCCGACGGGTCGGCGCCCCCGGCTCGCTCATCGCCCCGCGGTCACGACAGGCTCGGCGGCTCCCTCGCGATCACCCAGCTCACCGCGGCCGTTCGCGATGGGGGCCGCATGGGACTCGTGCAACGGCACGTCCTCCAGTTCGTCGTCGAGCGGCGCGGCCCCGGACACGGGATCGGTCGCCCGCCGGCGCCTCCCAGGCGAGAGCGCGAGCAGGCCGCCCAGCCCGATCATGAGGCCGCCCGTCCAGATCCAGGCGGTGAGCGGCTCGATGACGACGCCGATGGCGACCGACCCGCCGGGAAGTCCCGGGAATTCCTGGGCGGCCGTGGCCGAGCCGGACCCGCCGATCTCATCGAGCGTGAGGTAGACGTCGCCGGTGAAGCCCGAGTCGATGGCCGGCGTCCCGACCGCCTCAGAGTTGGCGCCGGCGAACTGGGTGACGGCGGGACGGAACACTCCCCCGCCGTCGACTCGGATCTTGGCCTCGGTCGCCGTGCGCGAGGGCGAGTTGACCTTCGCCAAGCCCTCGTAGACGAACGTGTGCCCGTCGAAGCGGACGAGCTGGCCCCGGGCCAGTGCGAGCTCGCTCCGCTGCACGAACGAGGTCGCGGCGGTGATCCCTACGGCGATCACCACCACCCCGAGGTGGACGATCATGCCGCCGTTGGCCCGCCCGAGGATGCCGCGCAGTACGCCCCGGCCGTGCCGACGGCTGGTCACGACCGCGAGCACGATCGATCGGACGGCCGAAGCTCCGGCGAAGGCCCCCAGCCCGAACGCCAGCAGCGGAACGAAGCCGCGGATCCCGCCGGCAACGCAGCCGACGATGACGAGCACGGCCGCCCATGCGGCCGGCGAGAGCCGGCGCCAGAGCACTCCTGCGTTGACGGTCCGCCACGACAGCGCCGGGGCCAGTGCCATGAGGACCAGCAGAGCCAGGCCGACCGGCACGGCGACGGTGTTGAAGTAGGGGGCGCCGACCGTGACCTGTTGGTTCTTGATGGCCTGATAGAGGAGCGGGAAGAGCGTGCCCAGCAGGACGACGAACGCGAAGCCGACAAAGAGCAGGTTGTTGATGAGGAATGCGCCCTCGCGGCCGAGCGGCGCGTCGATCCCACCCGGCGAGCGGATGCGGTCGCCCCGCCATGCGATCAGCCCGAAGCCGACCACCACGACGAGGAGGAAGAAGCCGATCAGGATCGGACCGAGGGTGGAGTCGCTGAAGGCGTGCACCGACTGGATGACGCCCGAGCGAGTGAGGAACGTCGCGAGGATCGTGAGCGAGAACGTCGCCACCGACAACGACAGGTTCCACACCCGCAGCAGTCCTCGCCTCTCCTGCACGAGCACGGAGTGCAGGTAGGCCGTCCCGCACAGCCACGGGAGCAGGGCCGCGTTCTCGACGGGGTCCCAGCCCCAGAACCCGCCCCAGCCGAGCACCTGGTAGGACCACCACGCCCCGAGCACGATGCCGACCGAGAGGAACGTCCACGCGAGCAACGTCCAGCGACGGGTCTCGACCTGCCAGCGGTCCCCGACCCGGCCGGTGGCAAGCATCCCGATCGCGAAGGCGAACGGCACCGTGAAGCCGACGAACCCGAGGTAGAGCAGCGGTGGGTGGATCGCGACGAGGGGGTTGTCCTGGAGCAGCGCGTTCGGACCGGCCCCCTGGGCCGGCGCTGCGCCGACCACGTGCAAGAACGGGTTCGACGGGCCCACCATGAGCCCGGTGAAGAACGCCGCCACAGCGAACATGACGAGCGTCGCCCACGCGATCACCGGGTCGGCGGTCGCGGCTCGGAATCGCCAGACCACTGCGCACACGAAGACCGAGAGGATGAACCCCCACAAGAGGATCGACCCAGCGAGCGCCGACCACAGGCCGGTGATCGAGTACAGGAGCGGCGTCGCCCGGCTGTTGTTGTCGGCGACGAACGCGATCGAAAAGTCATGGGTGACCAGCGCGTGCTCCATCGCCACGACCGCAAGGACCATGCCACCCAAAAGCACCGGGGCGAGCAGCCGACCGTCGAACCGGGAGTCGGGCGCCTTGCCGCGCTGTGCCCTGACGATCGAGACGGCCATCGTCAGGGCTCCGACGACCGCCGCGACAAAGGCCAGCCAGACCCCGATCGAGCCGACGGCCGCGTTCATCTGTATCTTCGCCCGGTCATCGGACCGAGCCGTTGGGCGCCTTTACCCGACCGGGGTGGGCTGCGATGTAGTTGGCCGAGTGCTTCACCATGATCTGGTTGGACAAGAAGAGCTCGGAGCCCACGCGTGAGAAGTGCCCGACAACGACGACCGGGATGTTCTGCTGGAACAATTCGGGTGGCGAGCCCACGTTGTGCACCGCCACCTGCTCGACGCCCTCCGAAACGGTGAAGTTGGTCCCGACTGCGGTGCGGCGGATGGTGCCCGGCACCACCACCCCCTCGAGCCGGAAGGTGGACGTCCCGAGTGTCGCCCGGTGGGCCAGCGCCTGGTCAACCGTGTCGAAGTAGTCGAGCGAGCTTCCGAGGCCCTCGACCAGCAGGAACACCAGCGCGCCGACCAGCACTGCGGCCACGAACCACAGCCGTCGTCTGGTGCGCCGCGTGGTCGGCGAACCCTGCAAGGGCGGGGGACGCTCGATCGTCGACGCGTCGGTCACGGCCCGCTCGCCGAGCCGGTCTCTGTCGGCCCTTCCAGGGGTCCCGGCGGGGGCGACAGTTCGACGGCGCGCTCGAGGCTGCGGCGTCGGAGCAACAGGCCGACCGCGTAGAGGAACAGCACCCCCAGACCGATCGAGTAGCCAGCGTCGACGTAGCTCACTGGCCCACCCTTGTCGGCGAGCGGACGGGCGAGCCGTTGGCGCCGTTGGCGTGTCCGTTCCCACCGGCCGTTGACGAGTCGAGGTCGCCCTCGGCCCAACGCTCGGCGAGGGACACCTCCAGCCGTTCCGCTCCGGTGCGGTCGGCCAGGACCTCGATCTGGTAGCGCACCCCCACCATCCACACGAACACGAGCGTCAGCGCGATGAACCCGAGCAGGAGCGTCCAGGCCATCGACCCGTGGATGGTCGGGCTGAGGTTGGCGTTGAGCACCGTCGCACCCTGGTGGAGGGTCTGCCACCAGATCACCGAGAAGTGGACGATCGGCACGTCGACGAACGCGATGAGCGCGGCCACGGCACAACGCCGCGCCCGCACCTCGGGATCGACCGGCACGCGGCGCAGGGCGAGGTAGCCGAGGAAGAGCACCAACAAGAGGGCCGTCGAGGTCAGCCGGGCGTCCCAGGTCCACCAGACCCCCCAGGTCGGCCGGCCCCAGATCATCCCGGTGGCGAGGGTGAGCGCGTTGAACACGACGCCGACCTCGACCGACGAGGCGGCGAGGCGGTCCCAGAACATCGAGCGAGTGCGGCGCCACAGGTACAGGAGGCTCGCGAGGGCGGACAGCCCGAAGGCGAGATACAGGGCCACCCAAGCGATGGGCGGGTGCAGGTAGACGAGTCGGACCAGGTTCTTTTGCACCGCGTCGGGCGGGGTCACCCAGAGGCCGAGCCAGACCGTCGCCGCGGTCGAGACCAGCGCGAGCGCGCCGACGACGCGCAGCCAACGCGGTCGACGGACGACGGTGACGGTCTTCTCTGAGGTGCTCATGCGGTCTCCAAGAGGGGCCCGTAGAGGACGATCCCGACGACCAGGTACACGGCCGCGAACGGGCCGAGGATCCGGAGCCACGACTCCCCGCTCGACACCGGCCCGGTGAGCGCACCGGACCACGCCCTCGACGCGGCCAGCAGCACCGGCGCCAGAACCGGGAGCACGAGCAGGGGCAGGAGCGTCTCGCGTACCCGGAGCCCGGCCGAGAGCGCGCCATACAGCGTGCCGGCCGTGGCCAGGCCGATCGTTGCGAGGAACGACGCCACGATGGCCAACCACGCGGTGTGGATGTGGACGCCGAAGAGCAGGGTCATGGCGGCCCACAGCACGACCTGGAGGACCGCCAGCTCGGCCGCGACCGCGGCCGCCTTGCCGAGGAACACCCCGGCCGGGTCGATGCCCGAGACCCGGAGCCCATCGCGCGTCCCCTCGCCCGACTCGATGGCGAAGCTCCGCTGGGTCGCGAGCACCGTCGAGAAGAGCACGGCCAACCAGAACAGCCCGGGCGCGGCGGCGGCCAGCGTGTGTCTCGCCGGACCGAGGGCGAACGCATAGAGCACCAGTGAAAGGACTGCGACGGGGAGCACCTGCCACAGCGCCACGCGGGACCGGAGCTCGATCCGGAGGTCCTTGCCTGCGACGAGGAGCGCGTCACGCCACATGACTGCCGCCCTCGCCCACCGCGGCAAGCTTGGCCCGGCGGCCGCCCGAAGTGACGTCGGCCACCCGGCCGCCCGACATGGTCACCCGCCGGTCCGACATCGCCGCCGCGACCTCGGACTCGTGCGACGAGAACATCACCGAGGCGCCGGATCGCACCGCCTCGGTGACCAGGTCGGAAAGAAGGTTCCGGGCCCCCGCGTCGAGTCCCGCATGGGGCTCGTCGAGCAGCCAGAGCTCGGGGGCCCGAGCGACGAGCACCGACAGTGCGACCCGGCGGCGCTGGCCCGCCGACAGCCCGCCGGCGACAGTCTTCGCGAGGCGGCCCGTGATCCCGACCCGCTCGAGGGCCGGGGTGGCCCGGTCGGCACCGAGCCCGGCCGCCCGCAACGCGAACCGGACGTTCTCGGCCGCCGTCAGCTCGTCATAGAGGCTGGGCGCATGGCCGAGAAGCCCGACCCGTCGCCGCACCGCCGAGGGGTCGGCCCGCAGGTCGACGCCGAGCACGATCGCCTCTCCCGAGCTCACCGGCACCAGGCCGGCGCACACCCGCAGCAGGGTGGTCTTCCCGGCACCGTTGGCGCCGACGACCGAAACGACCTCCCCCGCAGCGACCGAGAGGTCGACCCCCGAAAGGGCGGGGAAACGGCCGGTGAGCGCCACCGCGCCCCGGAGAAGTACGACGGGATCCATGGGGATTGGCGCATGTTACGAGCGGATCACCCGGCGGGGCCAAGCGTGCCCGGAGGGGGCGCAGGGTTCAGCTGGTCGTCAGCCTGCCGAGGCCCATGTGCCGCATGACCTGCTGCATCTCGCTGGCCAGCCATCCGAGCTGGTTGGTCACGAGGAGGACGCCGAACGCCACCAGGATCGCCCCACCGACCAGTTGCACCACCGGGAGCCCCCGGCGGGCCCGTGCGTAAAAGGCGGTCAGCCGCCCGAAGGCGAGGCCGGTGACGACAAACGGCACCCCGAGCCCGAGCGAATAGGCGAACAGGAGCAGGACCCCGCCGCCGAGGGTGGCCTTCGAGGCGGCCAATGCGGTGACCGCCCCGAGCACGGGCCCGATGCACGGCGTCCACGCGAACCCGAACGCCATCCCCATGATCGGCGCCGCATAGGCGCCCAGTGCCCGCGGGTCGACGTGCATCCGCCGCTCGGCCATGACGCCTCCGGCGAACGAGCGCGTCGCGGGCCCCACGCGGGCCCAGACCGCCGCGGGCAGGGAACTCGCCAGCAGCACCGCCCCGAGGAGGATGACCACCCCGCCCGCGGCGACCGTCAGATCCCGCTTGTGGCTGCCGAGCAGGTGCCCGATGCCCGACGCCGCCGCCCCCAGGGCGACGAACACGATGGTGAAGCCGGCCACGAACAGGGCGATGTCTCGGACCAGCCGGCCGAGCGGCACCCCGGCCGACCCGGGGGCTCGTTCGAGCTCGGCCGCCGACAGCCCCGAAACCATGGACACGTAGCCGGGGACGAGCGGCAACACGCAGGGCGAGAGGAACGAGATGATCCCGGCGCCGAACGCGACCAGAACGCCAAGGGGGCTAGCGGTGACAGCGGCCGTCATCGACACCCCCCGGCCGGTGTGCTCAGCGCAGCTGGTTCCGGACCAACTCGATGTCGGCCTCCACCATCATCTCGACGAGCGAGGGGAAGTCGACCTCGCGCTTCCACCCGAGCTCCGCCGTGATCCGGGACGGGTCGCCGACCAGGAGGTCGACCTCTGCGGGACGCATGAACTGCTCGTCAACGACAACGTGGTCCTCCCAGTTGAGGCCGGCGACGCCGAAAGCGATATCGCACAACTCTCTGACCGAGTGGGTCTCGCCCGACGCCACCACGTAGTCGGTCGGCGTGTCCTGCTGGACCATCATCCACATCGCCCGCACATAGTCGGCCGCGTATCCCCAGTCGCGTTGGGGGTCGAGGTCGCCCATGCGGAGTTCGGTCGTGAGCCCGGCCTTGATCCTCGCCACGCCGTGCGAGATCTTGCGCGGCGCGAACTCGAGCCCGCGGCGCGGTGACTCATGGTTGAACAAGATGCCCGACGTCGCGTGCAGCCCATAGCTCTCCCGGTAGTTCACCGTGATCCAGTGGCCGTAGACCTTGGCCACCCCGTACGGGCTCCGTGGGTAAAAGGGGGTGCTCTCGCGCTGGGGGACCTCTTGGACCTTCCCGAACATCTCTGACGAGCTGGCTTGGTAGAACCGGATCTCGGGGTCGATGATCCGGATCGCGTCGAGCATGCGCGTCACCGCAAGCGCAGTCGTGTCGCCGGTGAGGACCGGCTGGCTCCACGAGGCCTGGACGAACGACTGGGCGGCCAGGTTGTACACCTCGTCGGGCCGGAACTCGCTCAGCATCGTGATCAACGACGCCTGGTCGAGGAGGTCTCCGCTGACGATCGTGATCTTGTCCTGGATGTGGGCGATCCGCTCGAAGCTCACCGTGCTCGAGCGGCGCACCATCCCGACCACGTCGTAGTCCTGCTCAAGGAGGAGTTCGGCCAGGTAGGACCCGTCTTGGCCGGTCACGCCCGTGATGAGGGCCCGCTTCTTTGGCATCGGAGGCCACGGTAGCCCACCCCCGCGGCCCGGCCGACTGGCCAAGCAGGCACCGACGGCACCACGCGTCGGCGCCCTACAGTGCGCGCTCGTGCCAGTCGCTGCCGTCGTCTCGTTCCGTCTGTCCGGCACCGATGGCGTCTCCATCGAATCGGCCAAGTGGTGCGCCGCCCTGGGTGACCTCGGATTCGATGTCGTCAGCGTGGCGGGTGAGGGGTCGGTGGACCACCTGGTGGCCGGCCTCGCGATCGCGCCCGAGGTGGAACCGGACCGAGAAATGATCGAGCGCGCGCTCGACGGAGCCGACGTCGTGATCGTCGAGAACCTGTGCTCGCTCCCCCTCAACCCGACCGCATCGGCGGTCGTCGCCGGCGCATGCTCGGGCCGGCCGACGATCCTGCACCACCACGACCTGTCGTGGCAGCGCCCAAACCTCGGCGCCGAACCGCCCCCCGACGACCCGGGTTGGCGTCATGTCACGATCAACGAGCTCAGCCGCCGCGAGCTCGCCGAGCGCGGCATCGACGCCACGACCATCTACAACCGTTTCGACACCGCCGTGACACCGGGTGACCGGGAACGAACGCGCTCGGCGCTTCGGGTCGAACCGCGCGAGCGGCTGTTCCTCCAACCGACCCGGGCCCTGCCGCGCAAGAACATCGCCGGCGGCCTGGCGGTCTCGGGGCGGCTCGGCGCGACCTACTGGCTGCTCGGGCCGGCCGAGGACGGGTTCGGCCCGGAACTCGACCGCCTCATCGACGGCGCGACCCACCGGGTCCTCCGCGGGTCAGCGGGCGCCGTTGCGGCGATCCCGACCCAGGACGCGTACGCGGCGTGCGACCTCGTGCTGCTGCCCTCGACCTGGGAGGGCTTCGGCAATCCGACCGTCGAGTCGGCGGTGCACCGGCGACCTCTGTGCATCGGCCCCTACCCGGTCGCCCGAGAGCTGGCCGCCTTCGGCTTCCAATGGTTCCCTTTGGAGGACCCGGACCGGCTCGAGCGCTGGCTGGAGGCACCCGACGCCTCCCTGCTCGAACACAACTGGTCGGTCGCGGACGCTCACTTCTCGCTCCGAGAGCTGCCCGGGCGCTTGGCCGAGGTCCTCTCCACGCTGCCGATCGGTTTCTGAGAGCCATCCGCCACTGGGGTTAACGGCGGGTCGAGAAGGTGTCTTTCGAGGCCCGGCGCCCGGTAGCCTGGCATCGCAATGATCGGTGTCGCGGGGACCACCACCACGAAGGCTTCCGGCACGCGAATTCGCTCGCGCCGGCTCGGTGCGACGCAGCGCCGCGAGCAGTTGGTCGCGACCGCCCAACGGCTGTTCGGCGAGCGCGGCTACCGGGCTACGACCATGGAAGACATCGCGAACGCGGCCGGGGTCACGAAGCCCCTGCTGTACCAGCACTTCGCATCGAAGCGGGCCCTCTATCTCGAGCTCGTTCATCAGGTCTCGGCGGAGTTGCTCGAGGCGCTCGTCACCGCGCACAAGCGGGCCACCGGCCCGCGCGAGAAGGTCGAGAACGGCTTCGGTGCGTACTTCGAGCTGATCGTGACCCACGAGAACGCGTTCCGGCTGCTCTTCGGGCGCCAAGCCCCCGACGACCCGGAGCTTTTCAGTGCGGTGCGCCAGGTTCAAACCGCGGTGATCGACATCATCGAGGCGAGCATGCCGCGAGAGCTGCAGGCCGATCACCGCCGGCTCCTGGCCTACGCCGTCATCGGCATGGCCGAGGGTGGCGCCAGGTTCTGGGTGGAGCGGACCCGCCGGGAGTCGGCCGGCGATCCTCCCGACGCGACGGTGGACGATGACGAGGCCACCCTGCCCGACGACGTCCACCTGATGACCAAACGGGTCTCGAGGCTCGCGTGGGCGGGGCTGCGGGGCATCGATCTGGGGTGAGTCAGAGGCTCCGGGCCAGTTGCTCGGTCAGGAGCCACAGCTCGTTCGCGCAGGCCACGTAGACCTCCACGTCGCCGCCTGCCGGATCGGCGACGTCCTCGCTCGGATCGAGCGGGAGGTCGGAGAGCCCGAGCGCTTCGATCCGATGCTCGAGGGCCGCCTCTCCGGGTGCGAGGTCGAGGCAGAGTCGGCGCAGGGTGGCACAGCGGCGGGTCGCCTCTGGATGGTGCCGACGGACGAACCGCACGTGGTCGACCTCCATCGCGACCACCAGGTCCGCCCATGCGAGTTGGTCGGGGCTCAGCTGTTTGCTCCGGTGGCCCGACACCGAGAGGTCGGCGAGGGCAGGGACCGACGCCAGTGCCGCCCTGGTCCGCATGCCCATGGGTTGACCCTCGACGACGTGGGTCCCGGCGCTCGCCACCTCGAGCGGGACGCCGAGCTGGGGACCCCAGTACTCGAGCATGAACGCCGCCATCACCGAGCGGGCTGCGTTGCCGGTACAGAGCGTGACGATCCGAGCCGGCTCCATCGTCATGCTCGGTCCCGAGGGACGAGCGGTGAAGCCGGGGCCAAGCCGATCAGTTGAGGTGGAGCCCGGAGATCGCCCGGGCGATGACCAGGCGCTGGATCTCCGAGGTCCCCTCGAAGATCGTGAAGATCTTGGCGTCGCGGAACCACCGCTCGACCGGCGAATCGCGGACGTAACCGGCCCCGCCGAGGATCTGCACGGCCCGTTCGGTGATCCAGACCGCGGTCTCCCCCGCGAACAGCTTGGACTGCGAGCCCTCCGCCGCCGCGTACGGCTGGCGGTTCCGACCCATCCACGCGGCCCGCCACACCAACAGGCGCGCCGCGTCGAGGCGCGTCCGCATGTCGGCCAGCGTGAAGGAGATCGCCTGGTTCTCGATGATCGCTCTGCCGAACTGCCTGCGCTCCTTGGCGTAGTCGAGCGCGTACTCGTAGGCGGCCCGGGCCACACCCAACGCCTCCGCAGCGACGTAGGGCCGGGACGCCTCGAACGTGCCCAAGGCCGTTTGGGAGGCCGAGTGGCCGCCCTCGCGCGCTCGGGCGAGCTTCTCGTCCAGCTTGGCCTTGCCGCCCAGCAGACACGATCCCGGCACCCGGCAGTCGTCGAGGATGACCTCGGCGGTGTGCGAGGCCCGGATACCGAGCTTCTGGAACTTGCGGCCCTGGGAGATCCCGCGGGTTCCCTCCGGAACGATGAAGCCGGCATGCCCGCGTGCCTTCAGCTCGGGGTCGACCTGAGCCACGATCACGTGGGTGTTGGCCAGGCCACCGTTCGTGATCCAGGTCTTGGTGCCGTTGAGCACCCACTCGTCGGCGGCCTCGTCGTAGACGGCTCGCGTCTTGAGCGACGACACGTCCGAGCCGGCGTCGGCCTCGGATACCCCGAACGCAGCCATCTTCAGGTCGCCCGGGGTGCCGTAGCACTGTGGCAGCCACTCGCCCTGCTGCTCGGGTGTTCCGCTCTGGAAGATCGCCGACACCGCGAGTGCGGTACCGAGGATCGACAGGGCGATGCCGGCGTCGCCCCAGCACAGCTCCTCGGACACCATGGCCAACTGGAGTCCGCTCGGGTCGAGCGCCGCGTTGACGATGAATTCGAGGCTGTACATGCCGATCTTGGCCGCCTCTTCGATGATCGGCCACGGCGTCTCTTCGCGTTCGTCCCACTCGTGAGCGGCGGGGCGAATGACCCGTTCGGCGAACTCGTGGGCCCATTGGGCCACGGCGAGTTGGTCCTCGCCCGGCTGCAGCGAAAACCCTGTTGCTCCGGTCACCCGGTACCCCCCTTCTCGCGCGCTGAAGAAAGCCCGCGCGCGGGCAAGAACTTCACGGGGAAATTACCAAAGGGTAATTACAGCTTCAGGGATGCCATCTCGGCGCCCGCTAGCCGACTGGGCGCACGTCCTTCGCCATGAGACCCTTCGGGCCCTCCTCGACGTCGAACTCCACCGGTTGCCCCTCTTCGAGGACGCGGTAACCGCTCATCTGGATGGCGCTGTGGTGCACGAAAACGTCGGCACCGCCGTCCGGCTGAGAGATGAACCCGTAGCCCTTCTCGGAGTTGAACCACTTGACTGTTCCGGATGCCACTGTGGCAATCCTCCCTGTTGCTTGAGGCGTTGCCGAGGCAACGCCGCCTGCTTCACTGCTGGGCGCTCACGACATATTTCGCACCCGCCGCGGAGGGAATTTCCGACCCACCGTTGCGCGGGGACGCTAGCAGCAGGGAGCCGCTTTGAGGGTGACGAAGTGTCGGACAAGGTCGCCCCCGGTCCTTCGGGCCACTCAGCGACGCAGTGTCGTCCCGTTCGGCCCGTCCTCGACGACGAACCCACGTTCGACCAACGCATCTCGGAGGTCGTCGGCTCGGCCCCACTCCCGCGAGGCCCGGGCCGCGTCCCGCTCGGTGACCAGGCCGGCGGTCTCCTCGTCCATCACCACCGAATCGCGCCCACCGAGGGCAATGCCGAGCACGGCCGACAGCACCCCCACCGTCTCGGCAAGCGCACGGGCGGCGTCGGTGTCACCCGCGTCGCCGAGCGCGTTGGCGCGGCCGGCCGCGTCGAAGATCCCCGCCAGCGCGCCCGGTGTGTCGAGGTCGTCGTCCATGTGGGCCCGGAACGTCTCGACCTCGGCTGCGACCAGGTCGGGTGCATCGCCGGCGTCCGATGAGATCGCCACCGTGGCCAGTGTCGGTTGCGGGCGGACGGAGAACCGCTCGGCCAACCGGTCGAGCCGATCGAGCGCCGACGTGGCGTCCGCAATCGTCTCGGGCGTCACCTGCATCTGGGACCGGTACTGAGAACGGAGGGCGAGCAGGCGGTAGGCCCGCGAATCCGTCCCCTCCAAGAGTTGGGCGATGGTGACGAAGTTGGCCAGCGACTTCGACATCTTCTCGGTCCCGGTCATGACCCAGCCGTTGTGCACCCAGTGCCGTGCGAACGCCCGTCCCTCGGCGACCGCCTGGGCCCGCTCGTTCTCGTGGTGGGGAAAGATCAGGTCGACGGCCCCGCCGTGCAGGTCGAACCCGTCGCCCAACAGGTCGAGCGACATGACCACGCACTCGGTGTGCCAACCCGGCCGACCCGGCCCGAACGGCGAGTCCCAGGTCGGCTCGCCCGGCTTGGCCGTCTTCCACAGCGCGAAGTCGAGCGGCGAGCGCTTCTCGGGGTCGACCTCCACCCGGGCGCCCGAGCGCAACGAATCGAGCGATTGGCGGGCCAGGAGCCCGTAGCCGTCGATCTTCTCGACATCGAGGTATACCCCGGTCGACGTTTGGTAGGCGACGCCCCGCGCGACGAGATCGGTCACCAGCGCCACCATGCCCTCGACGTACGCCGTGGCGTGGGGCGCTTCGTCTGGGCGCAGGATCCCGAGTGCGTCGATGGCCTCCCACCAGGCACCCTCGAATTCCGCGGCCACCTCAGGCTCGGTCCGACCCTCGGAGACGGCCCGGTCGATGATCCGGTCGTCGATGTCGGTCACGTTCGAGACATGGTGGACGTCGAGGCCGGAGAAGACGAGATAGCGGCGGATGACGTCGAAGACGAGCGCCATGCGGCCGTGCCCGATGTGGGGAAGGTCATTGACGGTCAGGCCACAGACGTACATGGAGGCGTGGCCCGGATCGCGCAGCTCCAGTGGGCGCACGACCCCGGTTGCGGTGTCGTGGAGGCGCAGCACCCAGGTACGGTAACCCGATCATGAGCGCACCGATCCCCAGCTCGGAAGCCCCGCGCTCTGTCCCCGAGCGCCCCTCCCTGGACGGGTTGGAGGCCAAGTGGGACGGGCTATGGGAGTCCGCCCAGACCTACCGCTTCGACCGGTCGAAGCAGCGCTCGCAGGTCTACGCGATCGACACGCCCCCGCCCACGGTGAGCGGATCGCTGCACCTCGGCACGGTCTTCGGGTACGTCCAGTTCGACGCCATCGCCCGCTTCCGGCGCATGCTTGGCATGGAGGTGTTCTTCCCGGTCGGTTGGGACGACAACGGACTGCCCACCGAGCGCCGGGTCCAGAACCACTATGGCGTGCGATGCGACCCGAGCCTGCCTTACGAGGCCGGCGCCAAGATCGAACCCGAACCCGACGCCCGACGCCCGCTGTCGCGTCGCAACTTCATCGAGCTCTGCCACGAGCTGACCGCCGAGGACGAGCGGACCTTCGAAGAGGTGTTCAGGAGCGTCGGGCTCTCGGTGGCCTGGGAGCTCACCTACACGACCATCGAAGACCGCTCCCGGCGGGTGGCGCAGCGGGGCTTCCTGCGAAACCTGGCCCGGGGCGAGGCATATGCCAGCGAGGCCCCCACCATGTGGGACGTCGACTTCCAGACCGCGGTCGCTCAGGCGGAGATGGAGGACCGGCCGACGCCGGGCGCGTACCACAAGGTGTCGTTCCACCAAGAGGGTGGCACGGGCATCGAGATCGACACGACCCGCCCCGAACTGCTCCCGGCATGTGTGGCGGTCGTCGTGCACCCCGACGACGCTCGCTGGCGGAGCCTCGTCGGCACGGAGGTCACGACCCCGCTCTTCGGGGTCCGTGTCCCCGTGGTCGCCCACGCACTGGCCGATCCAGAGAAGGGCACCGGCGCGGCGATGATCTGCACGTTCGGCGACAGCACCGATGTCGTGTGGTGGCGCGAGCTCGACCTCCCACTCCGTTCGGTGGTCCAACGCGACGGGAGGCTGCAGGCCGAGCGCCCGGAGTGGCTGACCAGCGACGGCGCCGTCGCGGCATGGGAGTCGCTCGGCGGGAAGACGACCAAGGCCGCGCGCGGCGAGATCGCCCGCTTGCTCGCCGAGTCCGGCGACCTGCTCGGTGAGCCGCGCCCCATCGAGCACGAGGTCCGCTACTACGAGCGCGGCGAGCGACCCCTCGAGATCGTGACGAGCCGGCAGTGGTACATCCGCAACGGTGCCCGGGATCCCGAGCGCCGCCAGGCACTCCTCGACGCCGGACGCAGCCTCGTGTGGCATCCCGACTTCATGCGCGTCCGGTACGAGCACTGGGTCGGCGGGCTCAACGGCGACTGGCTCATCAGCCGGCAGCGCTACTTCGGGGTCCCGTTCCCGGTCTGGTACCCGGTGGACAAGAACGGAGAGATCAACCACGACGAGCCGATCCCAGCCGACGAAGCATCGCTTCCGGTCGATCCCCAGTCCGAGGCGCCGCCCGGGTTCATCGAGTCCCAGCGCGGCCAACCCGGCGGGTTCGTCGGCGACCCCGACATCATGGACACGTGGGCTACCTCGTCACTCTCGCCCCAGATCGCTGGCGGGTGGGAGGACGACCCCGAGCTCTTCGCCCACACCTTCCCAATGGACCTGCGCCCCCAGGGCCCCGAGATCATCCGGACGTGGCTGTTCTCAACGGTGCTCCGGAGCCAGCTCGAGCACGGGTCGCTGCCGTGGTCCAACGTCAGCATCAACGGATGGATCCTCGATCCGGACCGAAAGAAGATGTCGAAGTCGAAGGGNNAAAATGTCGAAGTCGAAGGGCAACGTCGTCACGCCCGAGGCGTTGGTGGCCGAGCACGGCGCCGACGGCCTGCGCTACTGGGCCTGCAGCGGCGCGCCGGGCACCGACACCGCCGTCGATGCCGCCCAGATGCGGGTCGGTCGGCGCCTTTCCATCAAGGTCCTCAACGCGTCCAAGTTCGTGCTCGGCATGGCGACCGCGGGCGGGCAGATCGCCCAGCCCCTGGACCGGGCCATGCTCGCCCGCCTGGCCTCCGTGGTCACGACCGCCACCGACGCGTTCGAGTCGTACCAATACCACCAGGCCCTGGAGCGGACCGAGGCGTTCTTCTGGTCGTTCTGCGACGACTACCTAGAGCTCGTGAAGTCACGCGCCTACGGCCAGCACGACATCCCCGATGCCGCGACCGAGTCGGCTCGAGCCGCGCTGGCGCTCGCCCTGTCCGTCCAGCTGCGACTCCTGGCCCCGTTCCTCCCGTTTGTCACCGAGGAGGTCTGGAGCTGGTGGCAGGAAGGCTCGATCCATCGGGCCACCTGGCCCTCGGCCTCAGAACTGCCGGTCGACGCCGACGCCGACCCGGCGATGCTCGACGCTGTCGCAGAAGCCCTGGCGGCGGTCCGGAAAACGAAGACCACCGAGAAACGCTCGCTCCGGGCGCCGGTCTCCCGCCTGGAGGTCACCGACCGCCCCGGGCGCCTCGACTCGATCCGTGCCGCCGCGGGCGACCTACGGGCTGCCGGGAACGTGACCATTTTGGAGCTGCGCGAAGGGACCGAAGCGGGCATCGTGGTGGAACTGGGGCCCGAAGAGGCCTGACGGGCATTCCTGGGCCCGAAACGGCGTTGTTCAAAGGACACCGCCATCGAGAGAAGGAGGCCGACATGGGAGTCATCGAACTCGGCCACGTCGTGCTCTACGTCGAGAACGCCGAGCGCTCGGCGCGCTTTTACCGGGACGTGCTCGGCTGGCACCAGATCATCCCCGACGAGGGGACGGAGGTCGGCGGCATGGCCGCGTTCTCGGGCGGGCGAACCCATCACGAGCTGCTCCTCATCGAGGTGGGCGCGGGCGCGGCACCGATCCCGGCCGGCCGGCGCGTCGGCATGTACCACTTCGGGCTACGGGTGGGAGACACCGACGCCGAGCTGAAGGCTGCGCTCGACCGCGTCGTCGCGGCAGGGGCCTCCGTGCTCGGTGCCTCGGACCACACGGTGACCCACAGCCTCTACGTCGCCGACCCGGACGGCAACGAGGTCGAGCTGTACGTGGACGTGGCGGGCGTGGACTGGAAGCACGATCCGACGCTCGTCGCTTCGAGCGTCAAGCCGCTCAACATCTGACGCTTCAGACCCGACCGGTCCCACCCGGAAGGACGGCGCTCACGACTCGGCGACCACGTCGCCTGGCGACTTGTCCGGCCTGAACCCCCGCCAGGCCGGCTGGCGGAGCCTGCCCTGTGCCGTCCATTCGCTGAATCGGACCTCACCGACGAGGGTCGGCCGCACCCACGTCGCCCCGACAACCTGTGCCCGCGGCAGCTCCCCGTCGAACGGGCTCGTCTTTCTCGCCAGCTTGGCGAATCGTGTCGACATGTCCGACAGGTCGGCGTCCGAGAAGCCGGTGCCGACCTTGCCGACGAACCGGAGCCCGCGTTCGCCCGGGATCCCGACGACGAGTGCGCCCACGCCGCCCGAACGGCTCCCCTTCCCTGGCGTAAACCCACCCACCACGACCTCTTGGGTGCGAAAACCGCGGACCTTGACCCAGTCGTCGGTCCGACGACCGGGGAGATAGACGCTGGTCGTGCGCTTGCAGACCACGCCTTCGAGTCCCGACGACAGTGCGGCCTCGAGCACCGTCCCTGGCGGCTCACGGTAGGTGGCCGGGGTCGCCCAGTGGTCGGATCCGAGCTCCAACGATTCGAGCAGCAAGCGGCGATCCCCATACGGGAGCTCGACGGTCGAGCGCCCGTCGAGGTGCAGGACGTCAAACACCAGGTAGCTGACCGGGACCTTGCGGGCCAATCGGCGGGCCGCTGGCGCGTCCCGCACGTGCATGCGCTGCTGCAGCAGGCCGAAGTTCGGTCGGTTCGAGTCATCGAACGCAACGATCTCGCCGTCGAGGATCGCGGGGCGTGAACCGAGCGCCCGTCCGAGCGGGGCCAGCTCGGGATACGACGCGGTGACGTCGAGGTCGTTGCGCGAGTTGATGCGCACTCGACCACCGTCCACGTAGGCGACCGCACGGACGCCGTCCCACTTGAACTCGCTCGTCCAGCCGCGGGAGGTCTTCGGGATCTCCCCGGCCCGACACAACATCGGACGAATGAGGTCCGGCAGCGGCTCCCACCCCTCGGGGGACGGATCCATGCGGTGGATCATCCAGTTCTTGCCGTCGGTCTTGAACAGGACGTAGCGACCGGTTACCCGGTCTCCGTGCAGCACCACCATTACCTCGCGCTCGGACCACTTCTCGGTCTCATAGGTCCCCGAGTCCCAGACCGAGACGGTTCCCCCGCCGTACTCCCCCGCCGGGATCTCCCCGGAGAAGCCGCCGTATTCGAGTGGATGGTCCTCGACAGCCACGGCGAGGTGATTGCGGCGGGGATTGAGCGGTACCCCCCTCGGCACCGCCCACGACACCAGCACACCGTCGCGCTCCAGGCGGAAGTCCCAGTGCAACGCGCGGGCGTGGTGCTCCTGGACGACGAAGGTCGGTTTGGCCTTCGTCGTCGTCCGCCTGTTCCCCGACCCCATGGGTTCGGGGGTCCGTTCCGAGTCTCGTTTCGACCGATAGGTGTCGAGCTTCGATGGGCACACGGATGATCTATCGCCTCCGCCAAGCCGGGTCACATTCCCGGGTCCCCATATTCGCAGCCCGACCGAACCCGACGTTCGAGTCGGCCGGGGTCGGCCTCCGGATCACGCACCGCATTTCCTCCGATACGTTCGGTCCGTGCCCGCAGCCCGCTGGCTCGGGGTCCTGGCCCACCGGGACTTCCGGCTCTACTTCATCGGCCGTCTGACCTCGTTCATCGGGACCGGGATGATCCCGGTCGCGCTGTCCTTTGCCGTACTCGGCCACGGCGGCTCGACCTCCGATGTCGGCTTCGTGCTCTCCGCCGACGTGTTCCCGCTCGCGCTGTTCTTGTTGGTGGCAGGCGTGCTCGCCGACCGGATCAACCGCCGCGCCGTCATGCTCGGTGGCGATCTGCTCCGCTGCGGGGCCCAGGCCGGGCTCGCCTACTGGCTGATCACCGGCCGGCCGCCGCTGTGGGGTTTCATCGTCCTCGAGTTCATCGTCGGGATCGGCACCGCCTTCTTCACCCCGGCGATGACGGGGCTCATCCCCCAGGTGACGACACCCGAGACCCTGCACCAGGCCAACGCGCTGAACGGCGCCGCCCAGTGGGGCGGGACCCTGGTCGGTCCCGCCATCGCCGGGATCCTGGTCGCGACGGTCGGGAGCGGGTGGGCAGTGGCCGCGGACGCCATCTCCTACGCGGTCGGCGCGGCCTGCCTCGTCGGACTCCGCGTCGGGTGGACCGGCGGCGGAGAGAACGAGGAGTCGATCGGCCGCCAACTGCTGGCCGGATGGCAAGCGTTCCGATCACGGACCTGGCTCTGGTCCGTGGTCGCCCAGTTCTGCACGCTCGGGCTCTTGGTGTTCCCGCCGTTCTTTGTCTTGGGAGCGGTCGTGGCCAAGCAGTCATACGGCGGCGCGGTCAGCTGGGGGATCGTGCTCGCATGCCAGGGGGCCGGGGCGACGATCGCAGCCGTGCTGATGCTGCGGTTCCAGCCGCGACGGCCCATGCTGGCCGGTGAGTTGGCCATGCTCGGATGGGCCGTCATCCTGGTGGTCCTGGCCCTACGGGCTCCCGTACCGGTCGTGGCCGCGGCCGGCTTCGTGAGCGGCGTCGGCTTCGGCATCTTCGGGCCCGTCTGGGACACAACAATGCAACGACAGCTCCCGCCCGAGGTCCTCTCGCGGGCGAGCGCCTACGACTGGTTCGGGTCGATGGTCCTGCTGCCCATCGGGTTCGTACTCGAAGGAGGGATCGTGTCCCTGCTCGGCGTGTCGGGAACGCTCTGGCTGGGAGCGGGTTGGCTCGTCCTGACCGTCGGGATCGTGCTGGCGCTCCCGAGCGTGCGCGGGCTACCGAACGAGCGGGTCGATGTGCTGGCGGCCGCCTGACTGCCACCCAGGTGCCTAGGAGTGGCCGGCCGATCCGATGCGACCGCGGCACTCAACACCTGGAACCAGACCCGGAACTGCACGAACGCCACCGCCACCGCCGGCGCGCCGATGGCAACCATGGCCACCGGGACCGGGCCCGCTCCGGCGGCGGTGGTCCAACAGCTCTCGGTCGACAGCGGCTAGCCCGACGGGGCGGCCACCCCTCCGCTGTCGAGCCACGCCACCACGTCGAAGTCCGGACCGACGGGCAGGAACAGGTTTGTGACGCTGCCCCGGAGGCGGGTCACGTGGCCCTTGCCGCGGGTGTCCTCCAGGTACACCAGATCACCGGTCCCGATGGCCATGCGGCTCCCGTCGGACACCTCGACCTCGATGGAACCCGAGATCGCGATGACGAACGTCTTGCCCGGGGCGCGGTGCCAGTCGACGACGGCCCAGTCCGCGTCGGACCCGGGGTCCGGGTAGGCACGAAGCACCGGGCGGCTGGTGGTCGGGATCGAACCCCCGGCCGCCCCGCGGGCGGCCGAATTCACGACCGAGAGCTGCAGTTCCTCGACATGGGACTCGCCGTCTCGATCGGCGTAGATTCGCACCATCCGGCTCATGACGTTCCTCCGTCAGTCTGGAATCGAGAGAGAGCTAGGTACATTCGACCATGACGCAGACCTCCGAGCGCCCAGGGACAGGGTCACCCGAGTTGGCCCGCAAGATGCGGCGGACCCTCGAGCCCTACCACGGCATCATCTACTTCACGCCGCACGCGGCGGCCGAGTACGCCAAGCTCGGCATCGAGGGACGCGACGGGTACTTCGCCTCGCGCGCGGCCCCGCTCGGCCCGGTCAGCGCAGAGGTGGTGATCGCCACCTTCTACAACTTCCATCCCGGCTTGGTCCGCCACGCCATTCCTCGTGCGTGGGAGAAGGCCTCGCCGGCGGCAATTTTGGAGGCACGCCTCGCCGCAGCCGACCTCGCCCTGCGCGAGATCCTTGGCGAAGCGCTCGACAGCGACGAGGTCGTCCAGGCGGCCGTGCTCGCTGAGCGTTGCGCGCGAGCCGCGTCGATCGCCGGCCGTACACTCTTTGCCGCCCACGCGGCGCTCCCCTGGCCCGACGCACCCCACCTGGCGTTGTGGCACGCCATCTCGCTTCTCAGAGAGTTTCGCGGCGACGGCCACATTGCCGCCCTGGTTGCCGCGGACCTCGACCCGTGTGAGGCGCTGATCACGCATGGGGGGGCGAACGACGCCGGGATCGGACTTTCTGTCCTCCAGCAGTCGCGGTCGTGGCCCGACGACGAGTGGGACGCGGCCAAGGCGCGCCTGACCGCGCGAGGGCTGCTCGACGGTGACAGCCTCACGGACGAGGGCAACACGTTGCGAGCCGAAATCGAGTCGACCACCGACCGGGTGGCGGCATCGGTGTGGGCTGCCATTACCGAGGAGGACGCCGAACGCCTGAGGGCGCTGGTGCGGCCGTGGTCCCGCGCCGTCGTTGAAAGCGGGGTCTTCGGCCTCCGCTAGGCCGGCAGAGGGGGTCGAACCCGGCTCAGCCGACCACCCACGAGCGCTTGCCGCTCCCGGTCAGGAGACGGCCGAACCGCATGCCGGGGAAGTGCGCCGCGGCGACCGGGGTGTCACTTCCCTCGAGCTCCTTGGCCAGGGCCACCCGGGTGCGCTTGGCCAGCGCCGGGTCGACGTCGCCCATGCCGCCCCACTCATCGTCGAGCAGCTCGACGGGGCAGTGGACCACGTCGCCGAGCATCATGGCCCGGTCGGTCCCCGACGACACCACGATGATGGTGCTCCCGGGCGTGTGGCCGGGCGCCGACATCGTGTCGAGCCCGCCGAAGAGCGTCCCCGTGCCGCTCCATGGCTCGAGCTGGCCCTCGAGCGGCCGAAGCTTCTTGGTTGCCCCGGGGTCGGGACCGACGAAGTGCGCCCAATCGCGAGCGTCGCACCGGTAGGTGGCGTTCGGGAACACGATCTCTCCGTGCGTGGTCGACCAACCGACGTGATCGAAGTGCAGATGGGTGAGCACGACGTCGGTGACGTCGGCGGGTTGCACACCGAGCTTGGCCAGCTCGATCAGGAACTGCCCGCCCTTCATGACCCCACGCTCCATGTCCCCCAGGCCGGTGTCGACGAGGACCACCCGGTCGCCGGTGCGCACGAGGAATCCCCCGAGGGCGATCTCGAGCATGCCATCGTCGGCGATGAGGTCCCGGTGCGGCGCCCAGTCCTCATCGTTCGTGCCCTTGGTGCCGGCGACCGCGCCCATGCCGCGAAAGGCCGCACTCGGCTTCATCCGCGCCACGCCGTCGAGGACCGGTTCGATCGAGATTGCCCCTACCTGCATTGCCGCACCTTACCGAGGGACCGCGGGTGCCGCCCCGGGTACGTTGAAGACCTGATGCCGAGCCGGCGGGAACCGTGACCACAGTGCCGTTCCCTACCGATCGCGTCGAGGTCACCCAGTTGCTGGCGATCAGGGACCTCGAACGATCCGTGCACTTCTACCGCGACGTCCTCGGCGCGGAACTCTCCCGCACCTACGGCGGCACCTCCGCGGTCCTGCGGTTCCAGGGCGTGTGGTTGTTGCTCGTGACCGGTGGGGATCCCACACCCGACAAGCCGACCGTCACCTTCGCGCCGCCGGCCGAACCCGACGTCGTGAACCACGAGCTCACGCTTCGCGTCCCGGATTGCCGGGCGGCCTATGACACCCTGGTCACTCGCGGTGCCCAGTTCCTGACCCCGCCAGTCGAATACGACTGGGAGATCCGGGCGTTCTTCCGGGATCCCGACGGTCACCTGTTGGAGATCAGCCAGGCGAAGTGAGCATCACCAGGGGGAAGCTCCGCTCGCCGATGACAGGGCCGGACACCGGAGAAGAGACCGACGTCCTTGCGGCGGCCGGCGGATGGAGGGTCGAACAAATCCTCAGCGGGCGGCTTCTCGGCCCGGTGGAGGACCAGCTGGACCACTGCGAGTGGGTCGTGGTGCTGGACGGGTCGGCCACCCTCGAGGTCGACGGCACAATCGAGTCGCTCGAATCCGGCGACTGGGTCCTCCTCGACGAGGGGGTGCGGCATCGGGTGCTTTCCACCCGGACCGGCACCAACTGGCTGGCCGTCCACCTTCCGCCCGGCGCCGGCGGACCTGCGCCCTGAGTCGGCGGTGGGCACAATGAGTCCCGTGGGCGCGACCGGGCTGACCATGACCAACACCCATCCGGCTCTGCGCCGGTGCTGGCACCCGGTGGCGAGAAGCAACGAGGTGTCGTCCAACCCGATCCGGGTGCTCCTGCTCGGCCAGCCCCTCGTCCTGTATCGGATCAAGGGCGCGGTGGTGTGCTTCGCCGATCGTTGCCCTCATCGGCGGACGCCACTCTCGCTCGGCTCCTGTGACGGTGAGACCCTCCAGTGCGCGTACCACGGGTGGCGTTTCGGCGGCGACGGCCGGTGTGTCGAGATCCCCGCGCTGGGCCCGGGCGGGTCGGTGCCGAGCCAGGCCCGCCTGATCCCGATGGCCGCGGTGGCCGAGCGGAGCGGGATGATCTTCGTCGCCCCGGAACAGCCGATCGCCCCCCTCGCGGTGATCGAGGAGAGCGAGGACCCGGCCTTCGAGATGGGCGAGCTCCCGGCGATGCGGGCCCGGGCGTCCATAGGCCTCCTCGCGGACAATTTCTTGGACATGGCCCACTTTCCTTTCGTGCACCGGGGAACGTTCGGGGCCGACGAAGCCGCCGAGGTACCCCGCTACGAGGTCGAGCGGGACGGCTGGTCGTTCACCGCCCACCGCGAGCACCCGTTCGCGAACCGGGAGGACCCGGGGGTGGCGCAGGGCATCAGGCCGCTCGTGCAGTCCCGACGCCTCACCTATCGCCTGGACGCGCCGTTCCACCTGTATCTCCGGATCGACTTCGTCGAGGCGGGTGGCTCGAACGTGATCGGGTTCTTCCTCCAACCCGAGACGGACGAGAGCTGCCGGATCTACACCACGCTCTGGCGCAACGACCTCGGTGGCGATCCCGATGCGATGGCGGCGGCGATCAAGTTCGAGGTCGCGGTCCTAGAAGAAGACCTCCGCGTGCAGGAGGCGTTCGACGAGCTGGTGCTTCCGCTCGACCAGACGATGGAGATCCACACGCGCTCGGACCGCAGCACGCTCGAGCTGCGGCGGCTCCTGGCCGATCTCGTCGTGGCCGCCGATCAGCCGGCCTGACGGCAGCTCGAAAACCCTACGAGCGCTCGGTCTGGACGTCGCGCCCGCTGACGGTGAGATAGGCCACGAGGACCACGATCACGAAGGAGAAGGCCAGGCTCACCGGTCCGGCGCCCCAACCGAGGCCGCCGACGATCTTGGGCTTGCCCATCCCGTCGGCCAGCGACGCACCGAGCGGCCGGGTGACGACGTAGGCGAACCAGAAGGCGAGGATCGGGTTGAGGTTCGCCCAGCGGTAGCCGATGGCGGGAATCATGATCACGCCGGCAAACAGCAGCGCCGCGAAGAAGTATCCGAGGTGCAGCGTGATCGCCGTGAGATCCCCCGCCGCGGTCCCGAGTGCGAACGTCGCCACGACGGCGGCCCAGTAGAAGGCCTCCCTGCGCACGGTGTCGATCGAGTGGATCGACAGGGTCTTCTCCGTCCGTTGCCAGGACACGAACACGACCAACAACGTCACGGCGAACAGGGGCGTCGACGCCGCGTAGGGCACGCCCAACCCCACGTGGAGGACATCGGCGACCATCGTGCCGAAGACGCCGACCATGGCGACGGCCAGCCAGTAGGACCAGGCGACGTACCGGCCCCTCGAGAATTGCACCACGAGCGCACCCACAAAGCACACGAAACCGAGCAACACGGCCGGAACCGGGTGCAGGACGCGGACCAGGTAGTCCGAGGTGGCTTCGCCCATCGCCGTCGACAAGCCCTTGATGATCCAGAAGAAGGCCGTCACCTCGGGCACCCGGAGCGGGCCCCGCCGTGTGAGGCCGCTCATGATGGCCGATCTATCCAAGCCACCCCGGGCCGAGTGATTCGGTGCGGGCCCTTCGCGTGGTCCGGCCATCAGCCGATTTTTCCACGCTGATCGGGGGGACCCGTGCCGCGTGAGTCGCGACCGTACTGCGGGCCGAGCAACCCCGATTTAGCGGCTCGAAGCTCGCCTGCCCGAATCGCTCCGGGGACGGCGGCCGTAGCCACCCCCGCGCGTCGACGTTGCCACACCGTTCCTCGACCGGCCGGAGCGGGCGCCGGCCGAGGGGGCTACGTGTTGACGCCGGGCCGTCCCCGATCCCGACGTTCCCCGGACGTTCCTGGACCGGTTCGAGTTTCCCGCCGTCCTTTGCGGCTCAATGGCTCCAGAACCTGTAATCGTCACATCGAGGTTCCGAAGCAGGAGCGAGGCCGCAGCTTGCTGCTCGGGAGTCACGAGGACGATGACGGACCCCTCGGCTCCCACGCGCCCGGTTCGACCCGAGCGGTGCATGTAGTCCTTCGCATCCGCCGGCACGTCGAAGTGGATGACGCACGACACGTCGTCGACGTGGATCCCGCGGGCGGCAACGTCCGTCGCTACGAGTGCCTGCACCTTGTCGGCGCGGAACGCCGCCAAGGTCCGATCACGCTGGGCTTGGCTCCGACCTCCGTGAATGGCCTGAGCGGACACCCCGGATCGGCTGAGCTGGGTGGCCACTCGATCGGCGCCTCGCTTTGTGCGAACGAACACGATCGTCGAACCCTGGTCGGCCACGAGTTGTGCGCACACGGCGACACGGTCGGCATGGGGCACTGCGTGGAACGCGTGCGTCACCCGGCCGATTTCTTCGACAGGCGAGGCAACCTCATGGCGCACCGGTTGGCGCTGGTAGCGGCGGACGAGCACGTCGACATCGCCATCGAGGGTGGCTGAGAACAAGAGCGTCTGTCGCTTTGGCGATGCCGCGTCGAGGATGCGGCTGACCGCGGGCAGAAAACCCATGTCGGCCATCCGGTCGGCCTCGTCAACAACAACCATGTCAACGTCGGAAAGGATGATGTCGCCCGATCCCATCAGGTCTTCAAGGCGGCCCGGGCAGGCCACGGCCACGTCGATCCCCTTGCGCAATGCGTTCTTTTGAGGACCGAAGCCGACGCCCCCATAGAAGGAGTGGGCCCGCAAGCCGCGGGCACGGAGCAGCGGGGTGAGCTCCGCCAGAATTTGGGCAGCGAGCTCGCGGGTGGGAGCGAGCACAAGACCCCTGGGTCGGCGGGGCTTGCCGCGCGCCAGGATCGCCGCCATCGGCAGCGCAAAGGCGAGCGTCTTGCCGGAACCGGTCGGAGCCTTGCCCGACACGTCCCTTCCGGCGATGCCGTCGATGATGGTCGCCGACTGGATGGGTAGAGGCTCGGTGATCCCGCGCCGACGCAGCACGTCGACCATGGCTGCGGGCAGGCCGAGCTCGGCAAAGGACAAGGGGGGCGCGTCTGCGCCTACGACAGTGGATGACAACCTGGGACTCCGTTCTTTGGGTCGCACACTGCAACCTAAGGAATGGATCCGCGAGGCCAGTGAGCTCGCATCGGCAAAACCGCCGACACGCGTCAGATCTCTACTGTAGCCGACCCGGTAGACGTCCAAGCACCATCGTCGGCCGCGTCAATCACACGATCGATTCTCGAACCCGTCACCGACACGGTGACGAGAACCCTGCGCCTTGTTCAGCGCTTGAGTACGGCGAACGGCTTGCCGCAGGCCGACAGGGCTCCGACGGCTCCGTACGTCCGGCATGACTCTTCGTCGCACCAGCCGACCACGAGCTCCTTGCTCATGAACTGGTGATAGTGGTCATCGCACAACAGGACGTCAGGCAGCACGATCGTGACCGAATAGGACGAGTCCGAGGGATCGGTTCCGCGGGCGAGGGTCCGCCTCGGAGGATCGACGGTCATCGCGCTGACGTGCCCACAGATCACACAGTTTCCCGCCACAACGCTGTCGCTCACAGCAGCGCTGTCCGTAGCGACTCGAGCGCACCCAGCCGGCGCTCCAGCTTCTCGGGAAGGGCTGCATCTCGATCGCGTATGCGCTGCTCCAGCGTGTTCAGACGCTCCTGCTCATTCACGATGAGCTGCTGTCGCTCATCGGTGTCGCGAGTCTTGAGTGCGCGAAGAAACGCGCCGTGAGCGTCGCCCGCCCGCTTGAGCTCCAAGCGGCGAGCGATGGCCGAATACGACGCACCCTCCTCGCGGAGCTCAAGTGCCTGCTCGTCGATCGCCTTGCCCGACATGCGGCGGTGCGGTTGTGCGCGCTCTCGAGGTGAGTCGCTCGGGCTGCGCCTGTCGGTCTTTTTGTTGGATCCGTGTCTAGGCAAAAGGCACCTGTCCGTTTCCCGAGAGCTGATACCGCGCGCCGACCCGGTTCGGACTGGATGTCACCGTTACCATGGCTGGCCCTTCATGCCACGCATCGCGTGTACCGGCCAAACCAAAACGGCGAGACGGGAGGCTCGATCTGCGTGATCGAATCGAGCAGGAGCCACCTTACTACGATGACCGGTCTCCGACTGACGACCAACCGGCCGTGCTTGTCGTTCCTTGAGTGGTATTTACGCCAACGCGCGGCGGCGCCCGAGCTGCTCAGCCTCGGGCCATCGCACCTCGGTGACCCATCCCAGGCGTTCGAAGACCCGCAGCAGTCCCGCCGATGGGTCGAGCTGACCGCGATCGCAACCATGTCGGGCCATCGCCGGGAACGCGTGATGGCCGTTGTGCCACGAGTCGCCGAAGCTGGGCACGGAAAGCCAACCGATGTTGGTGCTTCGGTCCTTCGTCCGATATGGACGCTTGCCGAACATGTGGCTCAGTGTCCGGGCCCGGACCTTCGGGCGCGACTGATACCAACTGCGATGTACCTTCGAGGGGAACGGCTAACCCGGGGAGCACTCGACGAACCGGGTCAACGTCTGTTGGTTTTCCGGGCACCGTACCCACCCGGTCCCCAACACATGACGTCAGTTTCAAGCGTTAAGTGTCGAGTGCTTCTCTCGCCTTGGTCAGACGATTGGCGGTGGCTTGGCCGCCCAGCCAACTCGTTGCCCGCGCCGCCTGTTCCTCCAAAAGCACATGGTGCTCGCCGGCTTCTGAGGTCGCTCGAAAGCCGCATCTCCTGCAGATCGCCATCCGCCCGTTGGTTTCCGGCGTGTGGTCCTGGTCGAGGCGCTCGCTCAACTCGGTTATGTCATCAGCCATCGGTGCTCCCACGTCTGCCGGGAGGTCGATCTCCCGGATCCTCGCATCCAAACGCCGGTCGTCCCCCAGTTGACCGCTGGGACCGTCCCATGTCGGACCGACCCGCTCAGTCTCCCACTCGGGCCGGACGCCGCGTAGCCCCCGGCTCAGCCCGTACTGACGAGCGCGATCGCCGCCGCCGCGGTCACCAGGCCAACCGCCTGCAACCGGGTCCAGCGCTCCGAGAGGAACGAACGGGCGAGCAGGATGGTGATGGCCGGGTAGAAGGAGCTCAGCACCGCAATTATGGCCAGCTGTCCCCTGCCGGTCGCAGCCAGGAAGAGGAGGTTCCCGGTACCGCTCAGGAAACCGCCAAGGATCATCAGGCCGATGGTCGCCCGCGATGGCGGGCTCGATGATCGGAACCCATGGATCGCGAACGGGATCTCAAGGATGAAGGCGATCCCCTGGCCGGGAACCAATGGCCACGCTCCGGCATGGGTGCCGGCATGGTCGAGGGCGATGAACAGCAGGGCGAAGCCGAGCCCGGACGTCACGCCGTAGAGAGCACCGCCGCGGCTTGGCGCCCTGTCCTCGGACCGAGGCTGCCAGGACACGAGCCCGATCGCGGGGATTGCGATGCCGATGCCGACGGCTGCCCCGGTGCTCAGGTGGTTGCCCGAGGCCAGGCCCACGACGGCCGGAATGATGGCGGTCAGCACGGCCGAAAGGGGCGCCACAACGCTCATGCGACCGATGGCGAGGCCCCGGTAGAGCGAGAGGGTGCCGACCGCACTGCCGAGCCCGCTGAGGGCCCCCCAGCCGATGACCCTCGCGGTCGGGCCAACACCCGGGAACACCGCCAACGCGATCACCGCCGTGATGACTCCGAAGATCTGCGCGACGGCGGCCACCGGACCCACGGCGAACCGCCGGCTGGCCAGCCCGGCCGCGAAGTCGGAAACGCCATAGGCGAGCGATGCGACGAGGGCCAGCAGCGCTCCCACCCGTCAGTTCACCTGCCCGGGCGCAGCGACGCGGTCGGGACCGCTCCCGGCCGCGTGCTCCAGAACCCAGCGGAGCGCGTCCCGAGCGTCGGCTCGGGAATGACCCGCTTCTCTCACATGGTGTACCGGAGGTTCCGGGCCGCCAGCTCGCCGAGCTCGTCGTCCCCGGTCCAAGTGACCGTGCCGGCGTCGATGGGGCCCTGGGGGTCGATCCGGCCACAGGCGAGCTGGACAAAGGTCACCGAGTCGGTGACCAACTCGACATCGGGGTTCTCGATGTGCTCGACGATCTTGGCCCGCCCGTCGACGACAACGGAGAGGTCCCGCTCGACCGGCCCGGTCAGACGAAAGGTGATACCGCGGCCGTCGGGGAACCCGACCTTCTTGCCGACGATGTAACCGAGCGAACCCGCGACCTCGCCGAGAGCAATCTCGGCGCACAGCCCGGTGTCATCGGTCTCGCGTCCGAGCGGGGTTGTGATGTCGCGCTCGTGGACCCAGAAGTCGAAGACCCGGATGGAGAGGAAGCGGCCATAGACGCCCGGCCCGGTGGGCATCCATGACGGCCGTTCGAGGTCCTCCTCGGACAGGCCGGCGAGGTCGCGCCGACGCTCGGAGAACACCTCGCCGACGCGCGCCGCGAAGGCGGAGTTGTCGAGGTCCGAGGTCTCCCTCGCGAACACCCCGGCTCGTTCGAAGGGTGGCGGGGTCTCCACACCGTCGGGTAGCCAGCCGGACAGGACCTGCTCGACCCCGGCGAGGTGCGAGACGACGCCCCGGACGGTCCAGTCCGGACAGAGGGACTGGGTCCCCCAGTCTGCTTCATCAAGCCTCGCGCACAACCCCTCGATGCTGTCGTAGCACCGCTCGAGTGCGGTTCGAATGGTCTCTAGGTCGCTCACGGCGTCTCCTTTTGAACGGTCACCCAATCCCGTGCTTCGAGATAGGGACGGAAGGTGGTGCCGATCGCGCGCATGTCGTCGGGTCGTTTCGGGCGCTGCAGTTCGTAGACCTTCGGGAACTCCCGCCACGCCGTCACGGCCTCCCACAAGCGCACCGCGGCGTCACCGGTCGGCGGCTCGATGAGAACCGGCCCGAACAACGCCTGGTCGTCGTCGAAGACGAGCGTGGGAACTCCCCAGCCCCCGAGCGCCACCACCCGGTCGTGGTCGGCGCGCACCTCGTCATGCGTCGTCGGGTCGTCGATCGCCTGCCCGACGAGCGCCGGATCGAGCCCGAGCTCGGCGACGAGGGTTTCGGCGACCTCTCGCCGGTGCGGCTTTTGGCCGTCGACATGCAAGGCGGTCCCGGCCAGGAAGTACCACCGGTCGACGAGGCCCGGGTCGATCCGGCGCAACATCGCGCCGACGCGCATCATCGACCAGCCGTAGGACCATTCGCGCTCCCATGGATGCTTCTTACCTTCGGCGCGGTTGATCTCTTCGAGGCTGAAGAAGCGCCAACGGACCTCGAGGCCGAGCTGATCTCGCACGTCGCGCATCCAAATCGAGGTTTGGTAGGCCCACGGGCAAATGACGTCAAAGTGGAAGTCGACGACCTTCACGTCGGCGCTCACGTCGCCGCGATGAAGTCGGCGATCACCTTGCCCAACTCCGGACCCCTGTCTTCTTGGAGGAAGTGTCCACCACCCTCGATGGTGGTGTGCGGCTGTCCTTCGGCGCCCGCGACGTGCCCGATGAACTGGCGTTCTCCCCCTTTGGTGATGGCGTCACCGTCGCTGAACGCGCACAGGAACGGCCGTTGAAACGCGCGGAGCACATCCCACGCCGACGTGTTTGCCGCGTGCGCGGGGTCGTTCGGAGAGGTGGGAACCAGGGACGGGAACTTGCGGGCGCCGGCCTTGAAGGAGTCGTCCGGAAACGGGGCGTCATAGCCCGCTATGACATCGTCGCCGAGTCTGTTGGTGCACCCACCCGAGACGATCGCCCCTATCGGGAAGTCCGTCGACTCGCGTGCGAACCGCTGCCAGCTCAGGAACGCCTCGTTGGGCGGGACGTCGCCGGTGGGGAGGCCGGTGTTGGCCACGACGGCGCGGGCGAACCGGTCCGGCTCGGCCGTCAGCAATCGCAGTCCGACGAGCCCACCCCAGTCCTGACCGAACAGGGTGGCCCCTCGGACGTCGAGGTTGTCGAAGAGCGCCTCGGTCATCCAGTTGACGTGGCGCTCGTAGCTGTAGTCATCGAGCTCGCCCGGCTTGTCGGATCGGCCGAATCCGACCAAGTCGGGTGCGATGCAGCGATGGCCGGCCGCCACGAGCACCGGAATCATCTTCCGGTAGAGAAACGACCACGACGGTTCGCCGTGGAGCAAGAGGACTGGCGCGGCCTCGGTCGGCCCCTCGTCGAGGTAGTGGACTCGGATGCCGTCAGAAATCTCGACATAGTGCGGTTCGAAGGAAAAATCGGGAAGCGATGCGAACCGCTCATCGGGCGTGCGCCGGATTTTCATCGCAACCTCCAGGCAATCGAGCGGCCGGTGGACGCCGCCACGGAGCGACCACCCTGCCAGAAGATTATGGTCGAGTTCCGTGCGACAAGGCGGGGGCGGAGAAACCCGCGCGCACTCGGATTGGGCCTCCACCAGGGCCGATGTCTCGCTCCGCCGCCATGCCGACACCCTCGTCGGCCCCCACGCACTCGCGGGCGGACCCACGTAGTGGCCGCGTCCCCGAACGAGCCGGAGTTCAAGGGCCACATCGGCCGCACCTATCGGGATTCCACCCCGTGGTGGCCCGATCCGCCCGACGGGCTCGGTGGCCCGAATGTGGTGATGATCGTGTTGGACGACACCGGTTTCGCGCACTTCGGTTGTTACGGCTCAGAGTTGACGACGCCAACGATTGACCGGCTGGCCGAGAACGGCCTCAGGTACACGAACTTCCACACGACTGCGCTGTGCTCGCCATCACGCGCGTCGCTTCTCACCGGACGCAATCCTCACGCCGTCGGCATGCGGGGGGTGTCGAACTGGAACACGGGTTACCCGCACATGCGGGGAGGCATCTCGCCGCGGGCTGCCACGCTCCCCGAACTCCTGCGTGCCCACGGATACGCGACCTACGCGGCCGGCAAATGGCATCTGGCGCCGATGGAGGAGACGAGCTCAGGCGGGCCCCACACGAACTGGCCGTTGCAGAAGGGCTTCGATCGCTTCTACGGGTTCCTTCAGGGTGAGACCGATCAGTTCTACCCGGAGCTCACCAGCGACAACGGACACGTGGATCCCCCCGGTCGACCCGAGGACGGGTACCACGTCTCCGAGGACATCGTCGATCGGGCCACCGGGTGGATCGGCGATCTCCAGTCTGTCCGACCCGATCGGCCGTTTTTCCTGTATCTCGCCTTCGGCGCCACCCACGCACCCCACCAGGCGCCCGCCGAGTATCTGGCCCGGTGGCGTGGCCGGTTCGACGACGGCTACGACGAAGCACGCGATCGGTGGTTCGCGCGACAACTCCAGATGGGTGTGGTACCCGAAGGCACGACGCTCGCACCGAGGAACCCTGGCGTTCCCCCGTGGAACGACCTGACCGACAACCAGAAGGCCTTTGCGGCACGCCTCCAGGAGGCGTTTGCAGCGATGCTCGAGCACACTGACGTCCAGATCGGTCGGCTCGTAGAATTCCTGGAGCGACGCGAACTCCTCGACAACACCGTGCTCATGGTCCTCTCTGACAACGGCGCGTCGCGCGAGGGCGGGCCCTACGGGGTCATGGACGAGTTCAGCTTCTTCAACGCGGCCTGGGAAGACATCGATGAGATCGTCACCCACCGCCTCGACGACATCGGTGGCCCACACTCGCACTGCAACTACCCGTGGGGCTGGGCGCAGGCCGGCAACTCGCCGCTGCGCTGGTACAAGCAGAACACCTACGGAGGCGGCGTCCGCGATCCCCTGGTCGTGCACTGGCCGAACGGCATCACCGACGCCGGTTCATTCCGCCGCCAGTTCTGCCACGCCATCGATGTCGCTCCAACCCTCCTCGAGATCACGGGCGCGCCGATACCTGATGTGTTCAACGGTTCGGCGCAGATGCCGATCCACGGAGCGTCGATTACCCAGACCTTCGCCGACCCGTCGGCGTCCGCTCCTCGATCGATCCAGTACTTCGAGCAGATGGGTCACCGGGGCCTGTGGGCCGATGGCTGGAAGATCACGACGTATCACCAACAGGGCCAGCCCATCGACGATACCGAGTGGGGCCTGTTCAACCTCGACCATGACTTCTCGGAGTGCCACGACGTCTCGACAGACCACCCCGAGAAGTTGCGCGAGCTCATCGATGCCTGGTGGGCCGAGGCCGGCCAGTACGGGGTGCTGCCGCTCGACGACCGGAGCATCGAATTGTTTGGTGGAGCGCCCCGTCCCGGCACGGTGCACGCCCGTAACGAGTACGTCTACTTCCCACCGATCGCGCACATTCCCTCAGATGCTGCTCCACCGCTCGGAGGCCGAACCTGGGCGATCACGGCTCGGGTCGACGTCCCGGACAGCGACCTTCACGGGGTGCTGTACGCACGCGGGGGGCACAACGTGGGTCACTCGTTCTTCGTGAAGGATGGCGCGGTCCACTTCGACTACAACGCGCTCGGGACCCACCACCGGGCCACCGCACCGCTCACCCTCGCCCCGGGCCGACACGAGATCGCGGCCCGCTTCGATCGGAGGGGGCCGGGTGGCACGTTGACGATCTCGGCCGACGGTCAGGACCTGACCTCGATCGAGATCCCGAAGATCGTTCGGATGCTCGGCTCAACCGGCCTCGACGTCGGTCGCGACGCGCTGTCGCCCGTCGTCGACGATTACGAGTCCCCGTTCCCGTTCACCGGGTCGATCGAGCGGATCACCTTCCAAGTGGAGAGCCGGCCCGACCGAGCCGAGATCGAGGCAATGGCCCGGGCCGAGCTGGCCAAGGAGTAGGGGATCCCTCGCCGGAGGGCACGACACGGCGGGGAGCTACCACCAGCGGGCCAGGGCCCGAAATCCTGCGAGACATCGGGACTCCCGACGAGGCCCGGTGGCGCGGTAGCAACCTGCGCACCCAGGGACTAGGACTGTCATGTGCGATCTGTTGCGCTTGACCGAGGGATCCGGCGGAACCGCCTAGGGCGCCGAACACTCCGTCCGGGCGCCGGCTCGTGACCCTCGCCACCGACGAGTCGGGATTGGGCCTTGACCAGACCGAGGAGCTGATCCTCGTTCACGATCGCTCGTCCGGACTGGGTGCCGCCGTGGCGATCGATGACACCACGCTCGGTCCTGCGATCGGTGGCGTGCGTTGGCGTGCCTACCCCGATGAGGCGTCGGCCGTGACCGAGGTACGGAGGCTGGCCAGGGTCATGACGCTCAAGAGCGCTATCGCCGGCATCCCGAGCGGCGGCGCCAAGGGGGTCATCTTCAAACCGCTCCCTTCGGTTTCTGGCTCCACCCGCCGCGAGGTGATCGAGGCGTTCGGGAGATTGGTGCGCAGGCTGGACGGCACCTACGTGCCCGGCCTCGACATGGGGACCTCGCTTGACGACCTCCGGGTCATGTCCACCCAGGTGCCGGGGATCTGCATCATGGAGCCGTCGGAGCAGACCGCAGTCGGGGTCTTCGTGGGTATCGTCGCTGCCGTCGAGTCCCGATGGGATACCGACCTGTCCGGACATACCGTGCTCATCCAGGGGGCCGGACACGTGGGCGCCAACCTGGCCACCCGCCTCTCGGCGGCCGGAGCCCGCGTGACCGTGGCCGACGTCGACGCCGAGCGCGCTCGCGCAGTTTGCGCGCAGGTCGGTGGCACCATGATCGACCCAGGCGAGGTAATCGGACATCCCTGCGACGTGTTCGTGCCCTGTGCCGTCGGGCGGCTCGTCGATGCCGACTCGGTCGGCATTCTCCGGTGTGCGCTGATCGCCGGAGCTGCGAACGACGTGTTGTCGACCCGGGCCGGAGCGGATCTGCTCA
The DNA here is from genome assembly GCA_003151235.1 of Acidimicrobiaceae bacterium. Taxonomy (GTDB): domain Bacteria; phylum Actinomycetota; class Acidimicrobiia; order Acidimicrobiales; family RAAP-2; genus Palsa-461. Next base: position 48,541 of record PLWZ01000053.1, on the reverse strand, counting down.
GGGCTCGAGAGATCGACTACGTCCCTGACTTCCTCATCAACTCGGGCGGGGTCATCGCGATCCACGCCAAGAGGGCCGGATGGGATGAGGACCGGATGACCGCGACGGTGGGTTCCATCGGCACGCGGGTACGCGACGTGTTGCGAACCGCACGTGACACCGGACGAACCCCCCTGGAAGTCGCCGAGGAGATGGCGTCCGCTCAACTGGGACACCGCGTCACGGTGCCGGACTGATCGGCGACATGCAGACTGCCCACCGGCCCCAACAGGTCATCGACGGGACCGGACTGCGACACGTATCGCTCTCCGACAAGTACACCGCAACCTCGGGCACGGTCTTCATCTCAGGGATTGAAGCTCTCGTTCGGCTGATGCTCGACCAACGACGGTTGGACCGGGCCCGCGGCCTCAACACGGCAGCCTTCGTGAGCGGCTACGAGGGCTCTCCGCTCGGCGGCCTCGACATCGAGCTGCAACGCAACTCGGCCCTGCTCGATGAGGCCGGGGTCGTCTTTCGCCCGGGGCTGAACGAGGAGTTGGCGGCCACGTCGGTGGCCGGGAGTCAGCTGCTCGGGCAACTGCCGGGCCGACGACACGACGGGGTCGCGGGGTTCTGGTACGGCAAGAACCCCGGTCTCGACCGGGCCGCCGACGCCATCCGGCACGGCAACTACTCGGGCACCCCTCCCCTCGGCGGCGCCGTCGCGATCGTTGGCGACGACCCGACCTGCAAGTCGTCCACGATCCCCTCGTCCTGTGAGCAGATGGCTCGGAGCCTGCTCATCCCGCTCCTGGCGCCTTCCTCGGTGGCGGAGATCCGCACACTGGGCCTCCACGCCGTGGCCCTTTCCCGATATTCGGGGACCTGGGTCGCATTGAAGATCGTGTCCGACATTGCCGACGGGGCCGCGACGGTGGAGCTCGAAGACCCCGAGTCCTTCGTGCCATCGCCAGACCTCGGACGCGAGATGCACGAGCCACTCCTTATCGGCCCGCAGTCGTTGGATGCCGAGCGACGTCTCCACGCCTTCCGTCTGCCCCGCGTCGGTGAGTACGCCCACCATGCCGGGCTCAACGTCGTCCATTTCGAACCGCACGAGGCGCGCCTCGCCATCGTGGCGCCCGGACTGCCGTTCGCCACCGTGCTTCGGGCGCTGTCGGACCTGGGGTTGACCGAGGGCGACCTGGACCAACTCGGCATCAGGCTGGTCCGCATCGGGATGCCGTGGCCGATCGAGCACCTGCCCCTCCGCGAGCTGGTGGGCGGTGTCGACGAGGTCCTGGTCATCGAGGATAAGACGGCGTTCGTCGAGACCCAGCTGAAGGAGGCCCTCTACCGTCAGCAACATCAGCCGGTCGTCGTCGGGCGAACCGACGAGGTCGGGCGCCCGCTCATGCCGGCGACCGGAGCCGTCACCGCCGAGATGGTCGCGACGGTGCTGGCGAGCCGGGTCAACCTGCCCGAGCATGCCCGGCGCTCGCTCGAACGTTCGGGCGGGCGCCAGCGGCTGACGCTCCTGGCGAGCCCGATCGGGGGTGAGTCGGACGCCCCGCCTGTCCGGGCACCGTTCTTCTGCTCGGGTTGCCCGCACAACATCTCGACTCGTGCCGACGACGACCAACTGGTTGGCCTCGGCATCGGCTGCCACGCCATGGTGGCGCTGCACGACGACGGGCGCGGTCACCAGGTCGGCATGACCCAGATGGGTGGCGAAGGGGCCCAGTGGATCGGGCTCGCCCCGTTCACCGACGACCGGCACTATCTCCAGAACCTGGGGGATGGGACCTTCTTCCACTCGGGTTCGCTCGCAGTGAGGGCCGCCCTGTCGGCCAAGGTTGACCTGACCTACAAGCTGCTCTTCAACCACGCCGTCGCCATGACGGGCGGCCAGGTGCCGGCCGGGTCGATGAGCGTGCGGGCGGTCGTGGACCTCTTGGCCGCCGAGGGGGTGAACAAGATCGTCGTCACCACCGCCGATCCGGCCGCGTACAGGCGGGTCCGGCTCAACAAGGTGGCGACGGTGCACCACCGCGACGAGCTGGCAAAGATCCAACGAGACCTGGTGGCCACCCGCGGTGTGAGCGTGCTCTTGCACGACGACTGGTGCGCGGCGGAGGAACGACGGCTGCGACGGCGCGGCACATTGCCCACGCCGAGCCGGCGGATCTGGATCAACGAGCGGGTCTGTGAGGGTTGCGGCGACTGCGTCACCAAGTCGACGTGCCTCTCCCTGATCCCTGTTCAGACCGAATATGGCCGCAAGACCGCGGTTGACCAGCACACGTGCAACCTCGACTACTCGTGTGCCCGCGGGGACTGCCCGTCGTTTGTCGAGGTGCTGGCCCGGCCACGGAAGCCCCATGCAGGTGACCCGCCGGTGGCGCCCAGCGAGCCGGTGCGAGTCGTCCCGGACTCGGTCCTCGTCAGGATGCCGGGAGTCGGGGGGACGGGGGTGGTGACGGTGTCGAGGATCCTCCAGATGGCCGCGCATTTGTCGGGGCTGTACGCGGTCGGGGTCGAGCAGACCGGCCTCGCGCAAAAGGGCGGCCCTGTGGTATCGGACGTCCGCATCTCGCCCCTCCCGATCGACGGCGCGGCACGGGGTTCGAACCGCTCGGCCGACGTCCTCTTGGGCTTCGACCTTTTCGGCGCCGCGGACACGACCAACCTGTCGGTGTGTGACCCCGGACGCACCGTTGCCGTCGTCAACACCGCGCAGATGCCGACGGTGCCACTTGCCCAGGACCCAACCAGCGCATTCCCGAGCTCCGACGCACTTGTCCGCCGCATCGGACGAGAGACACTGACCGGCGCGAGCTTGTTCCTCGATGCCGACTGGATCGCCAACCGCCTCGACCTGGCCTCCAACATGGTGCTACTCGGAGCTGCCTACCAGCATGGCTGCCTGCCGGTGCCCGCCATCGCCATCGAGACCGCCATAACGTTGAACGGCGTCGCACCGGCCGACAACGTTCGGGCGTTCCGATGGGGACGTGCCGCGGCGGTCGATCCCGAAGGTGTCCGGGGTGCCCTTGCGCCCACCGCTGTCGCACCGCCGCCACCGGCCACGCTGGAAGAGCTCATCGTGGCCAGGGCCGCCGATCTCGTGGCCTATCAGGGCGCTGCGTATGCCGACTCGTACCGACTTGCCGTTGCATCGGTGGCGTCCTCCGAACGCAGCCACCGCCCCGACGCCGATGGTGACCCGGTCGCCATGGCGTTCGCCGCAGGGCTGTACAAGCTGATGGCCTACAAGGACGAATACGAGGTGGCGCGCCTCCACCTGGATCCCCTGGAGCGGGCCCGCCTGACCGAGCAGTTCGGCGAGGGTGCTCGCGCTCGCGTGCTCCTCCACCCACCCGTGCTGCGCGCCCTCGGCCTCCGCCGCAAGATCCGACTGGGCCGGTTGGCCGGTCCGGCGTTCACGCTCCTTCGGGCCGGGAAGCGGCTCCGGGGCACGCCCCTTGACCCCTTCGGCCACACCGCGGTCAGGCGCATGGAACGGTCTCTCCCCGGCGAGTACCGCCAGATGGTCGAGAGGGCAATCGACCGCCTCGGACCCGAGACCCTGGATCTGGTCGTGGCCGTCGCCCAGCTGCCCGATCTCATACGCGGCTACGAGTCGGTGAAAGAAGCCAGTGTCGAGCGGTATCGGGCGCGGGCCGAAGAGCTTCTCCTCGAGCTCGAACATGCAGACAGGAGCGCCTGAGCGGGCCGCTGGCCGCTCGTTCTCGGCCCGGTGCATTCGCCCCGAGAGGCGCTGGGTGTCGCGAGTGACGCACGAACGTGGGGAGGTTGGACCTTGGACTGGAAGCTCGAACTCGTGGTGGTGCCCGTCTCCGATGTCGACCGGGCCAAGGACTTCTATACCGAACAAGCCGGTTTCACTCTGGACGTCGACCATCGAGCCGGCGAGGACTTTCGCGTTGTGCAGGTGACACCGCCCGGCTCGGCATGCTCGATCACGATCATGAAGAACCCCGGCGCCGCAGGCTCACTCCAGGGACTGCACCTCGTCGTCTCCGACATCGAGGCCGCGCGTGCCGAGCTGATCGGACGGGGGGTGGAGGCAAGCGAGATCTTCCACTTCGAAGACGGAACGCAGGCGCCAGGCCCGGATCCCGAACGCAGCGACTATGGATCGTTCCTCGCCTTCAGCGATCCCGACGGCAACGGCTTCATGGTCCAAGAGGTCAGGCGGGACGAGGCGAAGTAGGGCCGTTCCCAGCCGGCGGTCCGTCCTATGAAGGACCGAGTTCAGCCAGCGCACCGACGACGCGATCCCCGAGTGCGCTGACGATCGCCACCGGGTCGGGGCCGAACGGCACGATGTCCACGACATCGATGCCGAGCTCCGCGTATTCGGCCATGCTCGAGACGAAGGCATCGGGGGCCCCGACGGGGTCGGCCAAGGCCAGGATGGTCTTGGTGATCTCGGACGGGTCCCGGTCCTCGTCCGCGCAGTGTCGCTCGAGCACCTCGAGCTTGTGCTTCACCTCGTCGATGCTGCTCCCGAACAGGTTGCAGGCGTCGGCGTACTTGGCCACCAGTCTCAGGGTCTTTCGCTCACCACTGCCGCCGATGAGGATCCGCGGCCGGGGCTGCTGAACCGGCCGTGGTCGGCAGATGGTCTCGGCCAGTTGGTAGTGCGTGCCCTCGAAGGGTCCGTCGTCGTCGCTCCACATCTGAATGCAGATCTGCAGGGCCTCCTCGAGGCGCTCAAACCGCTCGCCGAGGGGCGGGAAGGGCACCCCGAGCCCGTTGTGCTCACGCTCGTACCACGCGGCGCCGATGCCCAGCATGGCGCGGCCACCCGAGAGCACGTCCAACGTCGTCACGATCTTGGCCAGGAGGCCGGGGTGGCGATAGGTGACGCCGGTCACGAGCAGGTTGAGCGTCATCTTCTCGGTCAGCCCGGCCACAAACCCGAGGGAGGTGTACCCCTCGAGCATCGGATCTTGGGAGGTGGCGAACTCCTCCATCTGGAACCAGTGATCCATCAGAGAGAAGTACGAGACGCCGGCCTCTTCGGCCGCCTTGGCGGTTGCCGCGAGGGTGGGGCCCAGCTGCTCTGGCCCGCCTGGCAGCGTGAAGTTGACGAAGTGAATGCCTACCTGCACGGGGACTCCTCACCGATCTACCAATCGTTCAGCGGAGTTCCGGGCGCTTCCGGGCGCTTCCGGGCTCCGTTGAACCGACACTACCGACAGCGGTGACCCCCGCCACCCGGGCCCGTCAGCCGAAGGGCCGGTACGAGCCCACGACGGTGGCATCGGACTGCACTGGACCGTCGGCGATCCGGGCCTCGATGTCGGACTGGAACTCGCCGAACGCGGCAGACGCCGTCAACGGGTTGTCCTCGGTGTCGAGCACGGCAACGTGAAGAAAGCTGACCCCGTCCGCCAGCCGGAATGCGCTGTATTGCAGGCCATCGGGTTGTTCCCTGGCCAACTCGGCGAACACCTCTCGGATCAGGCGCGCATTCTCATCGGCGCACTCCGGTTTCGTCGTGTAACGGATCTCCTTGGTCACTGACATCAGTTGTGTCTCTCTTTCGTCGACTCCGCAACGAACCCCGACGGGCTCGGAACGCCATATTGGCGCTGACAGCCAGGATCAGCTTCCCGGGGTCGCGCGCATGCGGTTGTTGCGGGCATCGTGGGTGACCTCGGCGAGCCCGAGCTCCTCCAGCAGCGGGGGCAGGTACATCCCGAAGCGGCCCCGGTAGCCGTTCCGCAGCCCGTACCAACCGCCGAGTGGGTTGTCTTCCGAGCGTCCCCACGCCTCAACGGTGCCCGGCGCGGCGGGCTTCTTCTCGTCGGCCGCACCGAGCGGGACCCAGTCTCCCTGCTCCACCAGCCACGCGCGCAGATCTTCGATCGCCCTGAGGTCGTATCGCAATGTTGTCGAACCCACCTGGCAGACGAGCACCGGCGGATCCACCTGCTCATCTCGGTACATGGTGTACTCCGAGGTTCCCGGTGGTGTTTTGAGAACCCACCGGTCCTCCTTCGTTCCGAGCGCCATCAGTTGTCTCCCCTCGCGATCGCACCGTCACCGTCGGGATGGACGTACGTCACCACAAAGAACTTCATCGCCGATTTTCAGACACCGAATCCGCTCTTGCGCTCACCAGCACCAGGTCGTGGCGCGGCTGGCCGACGTCGAGATCCCCGAAGCACGATACCGTTCGGCTCGCCCGAACCGGCATCGCGGATTGAAGGGTTGGACCGTGGATATTGGTCTGTTCAACATGAATGCGGGTCCGTGTAGCTGGCCTGACGGCGCCGAGCGCATCGCGCGACTCGCCGAAGAGCTCAACTACGAGTCGCTGTGGATGGGCGAGCACGTCGTCGTCCCATCCCCGAGGGTGCCCCCATCGCCGATCGAGCCGACCGCCCGGATGCTGGACCCGCTGGTGGCACTGTCGTTTCTCGCCGCGGTGACCGAGCGAATCCTGCTCGGCACCGGGATCATCATCCTGCCGCAGCGGAATCCCCTGATCCTGGCCAAGCAGGTCGCCAGCCTGGACGTACTCAGTCATGGACGGCTCCTGCTCGGGATTGGCGTGGGCTACCTGGAACCCGAGTTCCGGGCGATCGGGGTGCCGCTCACGGATCGAGGCACCCGGTCAGACGAGTACCTCGTCGCGATGCGACGCCTCTGGACGGACGACGAACCCGCGTTCGACGGCAAGTACGCGAGCTTCTCGGGGATCGACGCCCACCCCCGACCGGCCACGCCCGGTGGCCCCCCGGTCATCGTGGGCGGGAACACACCCGCCGCGTTCCGTCGAGCCGTCTCGAGCGGGCATGGATGGTACGGGTTCGCCCTGACGCCGGAGGACAGCGAGCGAGCGATCGCAGGTCTGCGGGCGGCGGCCGAACGGGTTGAGCGAGCTGACACGCTCGGCACCCTCTCGATCTCGGTGACGCCGCGTGGACACGTCGACGCTGCCGCGGCCGCAAACTACGCGGACCTGGGTGTCGATCGGTTGGTGCTGCTCCCCCCGAGGGCCGATGACATCGAGGTGTGGGTTCAGTACGTGTCCGACCACGCACCTGGTCAACTCCTGCGCTGAGTCGTGCTGGGCTCGGCAGTTCGACTCCCAAACGAGCCTGCATCGGATGACCCCTGGTACCTACGTCGTGGTCGTGCAGCCGTCGCTGCCGGGCGTCGGGAACGTCGAGCCGGCGAATCCGGAGGCTGCCTCGAACTCGACCCGCAACGCGGCCCAACCGAACCGAGCGCTGTACGAGGTCCACGAGTTGCAACCACCCTGGTTCGGACCGCCGATGATGCCGACGACTTCCCAGCTTTTGCCCGTTCTGTGAAGCCACGGGGAACCACTTGTCCCGTCGACGTATGGATTGCAGTTGAAGGCCGGGAATTTGCCGTCATAGCGGACGCGGGTCGTGCACGTGATTGGGTTGTCATCGTGCCCGGTCGCGTAAGCGGGCACCGTGACCTGCTCACCTGACACGGGGGCCGTGCCGAGGCGGTTTGCCCCCGTGACCTGCTCTATCCGCTGTAGGTGCCCGTTGTGACGGCGAGGGGCAACCACGAGAAACGCAAAGTCGCGTTGGGGTGCCTGCTTGGCGAGCCATCCCCGGGCTCCGTAGGCGTCGACAACCGACCAGATGCCGAACGGCTCGATCCCGTCGTGATACCCGGGAGCGAACGTGTACCCGGCGCCGGTCCCAGAGATGCAGTGTGCGGCGGTGATCAGGACATCGCCCTTGGCGCTGTCGACCACACTCGCTGTGCACGTGTGCACCGAACTGTCGGGCCGGAACAGCGGACCGACGGTCGACATCCCTCGGAAGGAGTGGGCGACCGGAGTTCCGGGCGGCTCGGCGGCGGTGCTGGACGACGAGCTGGCTGCGGCCGGTCCGGCCGTCTCGAGCAGAGCCAACACCGCCATCAACACCAAGGCGGTGCCAAGCCGGAGTCGCACGTCCCGACCGTAATTTTCGAGCCTGCTGCTTACCGGCTTTTGGATTGCCCGGACTCTCCCGGCGAGCCTTCCGCCACCTCGTATGACCACAGCTCTGAGCTCACGGCGACAGGGCCGCCGTGGGCGGCGGGTCGGTCGGCTCCGGCATGGCCATGGGAGAAGGCGGGAGAGTTGACCCAGGCTTCGAATGCTGACTCGTCACGCCACCTCGTCACGACCAGCCACTGGCGGCGATCGTCGGTCGGACGCAGCAACTCGAATCCTTCGAATCCGTCCTGGTTGTCCACGGCTCCGGCACGGGCCGCAAAGCGCTTGGCCAGCTCGTCACCTCCGTCCTCGGGAACGGTCATCGCATTGATTTTGATCACAGTCATGAGACGATCATGATCACACGTCAGCGACGCCGAGTGCGCTGCGGGGCGATTCGCAGTCACGCAAGCCTGATCTTTCGCATCGGTCGAACCACCGGTCGGTTCAATAGTGCGCCTCGAGAGTGAGGAACGGAGTGCAGGCAGGGGTAGGAGAACGGGGCTTCGGGCGGCCGTGAAGCGCCGCCGTGCTTGGGCCCGTCGGCACGCGATGGCCGTCCTCGCCCTGGCTCTCGTCGGGACCGCATTGTCGTTGTCGAGCCCAAAGTCGGCCTCCGGTGCGGCGAACCCGGCCGGATCGGTGGCCCCGACCCCGGACTACATCAATCTGTGCGCCCCGGCAGGCGTCGACACCTCGGTCACCTGCCTCCGGCTCACGTTGGCTGCCGTCGACCGGGCTCGAGGCCGCGAAGGCATCGGTCCTATGCGGCTCCCGTCCGACTTCGCCCAGCTCTCGGTGCCCGAGCAGCTCTTCGTCGCCATCAACCTCGAGCGGGTGGACCGGGGACTGACCCCGTTCGTTGGATTGAGCGCGGCACTCGATCAAAGTGACCAGCGGGGAGCCGATCACGCGGAGTTGCCGCCGAGCCCCGGCCACGCCTACCGAAGCTCCGAGCTGGAGTGGATCGGTGAAGTGGCCAACGGCCTCGACGCCGACTACCAGTGGATGTACTACGACGGGCCCGGGAGCGGATTGCCGGACTGCTCGTCCAAACAGCGTTCGGGGTGCTGGGCCGATCGCCGGATCGTGCTCGGAAGCTTCGGCGCCGGCCGAGATCTCGTCATGGGTGCGGCCCTCGACCCGACCGGCGCCAGCTCGCCCGGGTACCCAGCCGGTCCGTCCTTGGCGGCAACGCTGGCCATCGCTCGCGACGCGACCGGCCCATTTGCCTACACGTGGGCGCAGGCGCTCTCGGCGATGCGAGCCGGCACGCTGGCACCACTGGCGAAGATCCCCGCTAACGAGTCCGACACCGGGGTCTTGGACCCTGCCCACAACGTGAACCCGGACCCCAACTACTTCGAGACCTGCGCACCGAGCGGGATCGACAGCTCGGTCAACTGTGTGCGGGCGGTCCTGGCGGCGATCAATCACGCACACTCGCTTGAAGGCGTGATGTCAATGGTGCTGCCGACCGACTTCTCGCGATTGACCGTGCCGGAGCAACTCTTCGTGGCCATCAACCTCGAGCGGGTGGACCGGGGACTGGCACCGTTCGTCGGATTGACGGCCGCACTCGATCGAAATGCCCAGCGGGGGGCCGACACCGCCAACGACCCGCCCGATGCCGGCCCCGCGTACCTACTGGTCGACGACGAATGGGCCGGCGGGTCGGCCAATGGGCTCGATGCTGTCTATGGCTGGATGTACGACGACGGGTTCAACAGCGGCAACCTCGACTGCCTCCACCGGGGGGCGGCCGGATGTTGGGGCCACCGCCACGGCATCCTCGATAACTTCGGCTCGGGAAGCGATCTGGTCATGGGGACCGCTCTCAATGCGACCGGAGACACCAACACCGGCGACGTGGGTGGGACATCCATGGCCGCGACGCTTGCTGTGGCGGCCAAGCCGGGACCGCTTCTCTACACGTGGGCCGAGGCCCTTGCCTCGATCCCCGCAGGGGCCACCGACCCGTCGGGTTAGGTGCATGGCGGCGCAGGTTGACCTAGGACCTACAACTAGGTCGGCCCACCCTGCTCGCGTAGGAAGCGCTCGAGCTCCTCCGCGAGGGCGTCTCGCGACGGCAGATCACCGAGACCGGTCGGCTCGTCGCCCCCGGATTGCCACTCGAGCTGGTGGACGTATCGAGCGATGTCTTCGTCGGCGGCAACGACCTCGCTCACCTCACGTTCGTACTCCACCGATGCGAGCTCGAGCGGGGATGTCCCGACGTGGGTGTCAAGTAACTCGCACACCCTCTCGACGAGAGCCAGGGTCGCCTTCGGCGACGGTGTGCTCGGGACGTAGTGCGGGACCTGCGCCATGAGAGAGCCCACGGGGATCTCGAGCTTGGCACATGCGTCCTGCAAAACTCCGACGATTCCGGTCGGACCCTCGTATCGGGGGCGGGTCATCCCGAAGCGATCGGTGAGCCGTGGATCGGCCGTCGAACCACGCACCGGCGTCGCCCGGGTGTGCACGACGTCGGTCAGCATCGCCCCGAGCGTGAACACGGCTTGGGCCCTCACGGCCTTCGCCACCGTCGTCACACAGTCGCAGAACGCTCCCCAACGCAGGTGCGGCTCTATGCCGATCAAGAACACCACGTCGCGGGATCCCGGTGCCGACGCGGCGAGGAAGCGATTCTGCGGCCAGACGATCTCGCGAGAACCGTCGCCGGTGAGCCGGATCTGCGGGCGCAGAGACGTGAAGTCGTAAAACTCTTCGGCCTCGACGGTGGCGAACTGCTCGGCGTGCCACTGGTCGGCGAGGTAGTTGGCGGCGCTCGACGCGGCGCCACCAGCGTCGGTCCAACCCTGGAACGCGGCCACCATGATCGGTTGGTTGAGCGACGGCCGGTTCTGCCAGTGCAGCGCCTCCATCACCTGCACGGTAGCGTCCCGCCGGGCGCAACCGCGCCAGCCGACCGTCTACCCGGGCTACGAGCCGATCGACTCGAGCGCCACCCGCCAGAGCCTCTCGGCAGCCTCGGGTCGACAGCGTGCGGGGCGACTCCCCGGTTGGACTCGGGCTGATTCGGACCCCCTTCGTTGCAGTCCTCGAAGTACCGGCCGCAGATGCCCTCGAGCCGCGGCGGCGTTGCGAGGAGCACCGAGGTCGCGGCCCCCTGCTCGGGTGTCGTCCATTTGACGTTCACCGCTCCCATGACCTCGCGGAGTTGCTGCAACATCTCGGGGGAAACGTGTCGCTTCAAGTTTTGCGCATATGCGGGCGACCGATCCTGACCGGCGTGATCCGAGCCCTTCAGAGGCTCGGGAGATTGACGACGATGGGCTCTTGGGTGGATCTGGCCAAGATCACCACCGCTTCGGTATCGGGGGATGGATTCTCCTCGCGATGTGGCACATACGGCGGCACAAATACGTAGTCTCCGGGCTGCGCTTCGATCCGGACCTCGTGTTCGTCTTCCAAGAAGACGAACACCGGATTGCCGCGGACCACATAGATGGCCGTCTCCGACTCACCGTGATGGTGAGGATCGGAGCTGGTAGCGGGGTCAACGTGAGCCTCGCCCATCCAGATCTTCTCGGATCCGGTGTTCGGTCCCGAGATTGCCTCGAATCTGTGCATGCCCGCGCTCTGTGCTGTCTTCGAGGAGAGCTCTGAGCCCCGAACGTGGTGCAGTCGGCCGTGCCACTGATCGCTGCCCTCGGAGCTCATAGAGGCCACCTTATTTGTGTCGCACTGGCGGGATCGGAGCGAACCCGGACACCGTCTGCATTTCCGAGAGCTAACCGGACACTGGCCGGCCTTCGCTTGCGGGTGGCTCGGTCAAGATCGTCACACCTGCACCGGGAGCCGGGGCACACTTCCCAATCGACCAGCGAGCCAACTACCGACGACTGAGTACACCTGTGCCGCGGAGGGACAACCGCTGATCGCGATGGGCCGGTCACTCGGATCGGTTGTCCGATCTAGGTCCGAACACCGTTTCAACTGCGATTCGGGCCTACCTCGATGCGCCCGAAGCCGTCGCAACCTGGTGCAGCTCAACGAGATTGCCGGCCGGATCGTGAAGGAACGCTTGGCGGCCGGTACCGATTCGAATCGCGTCGCTCACCTTGACGCCCTCGCCGCGCAGTTCGCCGATCGTTGCGTCCAGGTCGTCGACCCGCAATGCGAAGTGCTGGCCCTGGTCAGTCGGGACGCTGGCGTCCATCAGGTGTACCTGCTGGTCTCCCGCATTCAACCAGGCGCCGGCGAAACCGAGGTCGGGCCGGTCAGAACGGACTACCAAGCCGAGGGTCCCGACGTAGAACGCAAGGGCCGAGTCGACATCGTCGACGTTGACTGACACGTGGTGCACACCGACCAGCTTCACCCTGACCACCCTTGTCGTTGGCCTCGGTTTGTTCCCGAGCCTAAGCCATCAAGGTCGCTAATTCGTTTGGTTGCGGCACCCGCCCCTGTTTCAGCTCAGCGGCCCTTCCACTCGGGCGGGCGATGTTCCCGAAACGCGAGCACACCTTCCGCTGCGTCTTCGGTAGCTGAGGCGACCTTGCGCATGGTCTCACCGAAGCGAATGGCCTCAAGCGTCGGCAAGGTTCGCGACCGAACGGCGACCTCTTTCACAGCTCGCGCCGCAAGGGGTGCCGCGGCCACCAGTCGCCCGGCCAAGCTCCGCGCCTCATCGAGTAGATGATCGTGGTCGACGACCCATCCAACGAGTCCGATCTCGTGTGCCCGTTCCGCGGATATCCGTTCTCCGGTCAGGAGGATCTCCATGGCGTACTGCCAATTGATGCGCTGCGGAAGACGGATCGCACCCACGATCGTCGGAACGCCGATCTTCACTTCCGGGAACCCGAACTCGGCGCGGTCACTCGCGATCACGAAGTCGCACCATGTCACCAGCGTCAGCCCATACCCCAGACAGAACCCGTTCACCGCTGCGATGACCGGTTTGAAGATCTCCCAGCCGCTCTCGAAGGAGTTCGTCGTCGGCTTCTCCCAGAACGTTCCGGCGAACTCGCCCGCGGCGCCCCCGCCGCCTCGCAGGTCGGCCCCCACACAGAACGCCCGACCGGCACCGGTCACGATCGCAACCCATGCCTCCTCCTCGTCCCGAAAACGGGAGAAGGCCGAGTTCAGATCACGCCTTACTTCAGCGTTGATCGCATTCATGGCTTCCGGCCGGTTGTACGTGATGGTCGCCACATGACCATCGAGCTCGTAGGTAACAAGTTCGCCCATGCCTGAAGCATGCCACCGCGTGCCCGGCGGGCGGTCGGGTCATCGACCCTCGCAAGAACCTCGATCTCACCAGGGCGGCCCGGCGTGCATCGTCCTGCCCCGACCCTGCGGACGGGGACGGCCCCACCAAGACTTCTCTGCCGGCCCAGACCGTGATGCTCGTCTCCCGGTCCGTGATGCCCGTAGCGGGTTGTCCGTCCCTCTTGCTCTGCGAAGATTCTGCCGGGTCGAGTCAGCGAGCTAGGCGGTCCGTGAAGCGGTGGCGCGCCGAGACCGTGATAGCAACGGTTCTGACACGACACGGGCAAGGGAGCACCGGGATGACGACACTTCAGGACCTCGTCGACATCGGTCGATCGGATCAGTATCTGGCCGTGGTCTCGACGCTTCGGGGCGACGCCACAATCCAGTCATCGGTCGTCAACGCCGGCGTCCTCGCGCATCCGGTCACCGGATCGGACGTGATCGGGTTCGTGACCTACGGGCGGGCAAAGTTGTCCAACCTTCGCAGTCGACCCCAGGTGAGCATCACGTTCCGCTCGGGATGGCAGTGGGCGACCGCCGAGGGTCGGGCCGAGCTTGTCGGCCCCGGTGACGTGAACCCCCACATCGACACCGACGGGCTGCGCCTCCTGCTCCGAGCGGTCTTCACGGCGGCAGGGGGTTCCCACGATGACTGGGACGCCTACGACCGCACCATGGCCGAGCAAGGCCGCACCGCGGTTCTGATGACGCCGGCGCGGCTCTACAGCAACCAGAGCAGCGGCGCGTAGATGTCACGGCTGGCCCCAACGACCAGCCGGGATCCCGGATCCGCACGCCAAAGGAATGAGCGCACTCCAAGCACGCAGCGGTACGGTGCCCCGAATGGCGACTCTTGACGACGCCGCAGTTGTGGCACTGGGCATGCCCGACGTCACCGAGGGCGAACGGCACGGCAACCGTACGTGGCACGTCGCCGGGAAGGGCTTCGCATGGGAGCGGCCGTTCACCATGGCGGACATCAAGCGGTTCGGTGCCGCGACCCCGCCGGACGGACCCATCCTCGCTGTCCGAGTCGCAGACCTTCAAGAGAAGGAGGCGATGCTTGCGACACATCCGAAGGCCTTCTTCACGATTCCCCACTTCGACGGATACTCGGCCGTCCTCATCCAACTGAAGGTGGTCAGCAAGAGCGCGCTCAAAGATGCGGTCGTCGACGCCTGGTTGGCCTGCGCTCCTCCCCGACTCGCCACGCAGTACCTGGAGCGTTGAAGCGTTCGCCCGTCGGCAGCTCGCGACCCAGCCCCCAGCTACGACCAGTCCTAGGGCAAACGACCCGCTGCTGGCGAGGACCGTCCGGACGCGCTGCCAACGATTCGAGGGCTCGACGACCGGCTGGCGGGCGATGCCTTGCTCTAGATCCGTTACCCGCTGGTCACCGTGCTGACTTCGGTGGCAGGCGGCGCTCCCGTCGTGGTCGGAGCCAAGCCCCGTTGTTGGGCCATGATCGCCGCCTCCACGACTTGGAGGTCCGATGGGTCGATGGCCAAAGGCCCGCCGGCAACCGGCACCTGCCACACATGGGTCATGAACGGCGTCGGGGGGTCGGCGACGGAACCCACCGCACACGGTTGCAGTCCGTCAATCTGGTGTGTGGTCTGGCTGGTGCACAGGTTGGTGTGCGCGTGCCACTGAACCAAGCAGCCGTAGGGCATGGGACCGTTGCTCTGATCGGGCATCAGGAACATCGCCGCCACTAGCACCGGTCCATAGGGGGTGGTGGCGTAGACAAGCGAATCCACGGTGTTGGGATTCATGATGTCCCTTGTGTTCATGTAGTTGATGTTCAGGTAGTGCACGACCGGGTAACTGGTGGTGGTGATGGGGAAGTACCCATCCCCCAGGGCCACGCTGAGGTTCTTGTATTTGGCCACCGCGGCCGACACCGCCTGCACGTACTGGGTCGCTCCGAGCACCTGTTGATCGGTGGGAGCGGTCGTGCAGCCCGGCGTCTGCATCAGGTGACCCTTGTCCTGCTCATCGCTCGAGACGGTGAGCTCGTTCACCTCGGCCGCCGGCAGTGCAGGGCCGGTGTACTTCCAGTCGGCGCTCGTGACGCCGAGGCCGGCCATTGCCGACATGTTCATCGAGTGAGCGGACCCGCCCTTCCCACTGTGCGACGACGACGATGGCGACATCGACATGCCGGGCATGGTGCTACTGGAGCTCGAGGCGCTGCTTGATCCGCTGGAACCCGTAGTGCTGCTCAGGGCGCTGACGGGGCCAGAGGAATGCGAAGCGGTCGGAGATGCCTCGATGACCTGGGAGCCGGCCGGGATGACGGCGACGGCCAACGGCACGAGCGCGAGGCCGAGGACCCCCACGATGGCGCCGACCGGATACCGGGACATGAGCCGGGCCGCCGGGGTTGGCTCGCTGGCCCGGGCGGGCATCAGCGGCAAAATGGAGAGGCCGATGAGCCCAATGATGGGTCCGTTGGCGGCGTCGGTTCCGCCGAAGCTGAGGAGCTCGCCGAGTCCCTGCCCGGTGACCCAGTACCCGAGGGCCAGCGCGATGCCGAGGCCGATGAAGGCCTGGGGCCGTCGTGAGATCAGGGGTCCCAGGCCGATGACGATGGACGCGGCGGACAGGATCACCGCCACCGAGACCCCGGCACCCGTGAAGGCGTGGCCGAAGGCGGTGAGCAGATGGGCGTACCAGCCCGGCTGCCCGTGCGCCGTCGCCGACATCTGATTGGTCACCGCATTGCTGGTCCGGTTTACCGGGAGCATCCAGAGGACGGCTTCGAAGATCCAGATCGCCGCCCAAACCAAAAGCGCGCCCGTCCCACCGAGAGGACCACGGCCGGCTGCCGATGAGTCGGCGCCGACGAGCACCCGAGCGGGTTCGCGCTCTTCCCTCGGCCACACCATCACGCCGAGAAGGATGTAGAAGCAGACGGCTCCGGGAGCGCCGGCAAGCGGTGAGGTGTGGCCGGTGAACACCATGCCGAGACCCTCACCGAAGAGGTACACGCAGGCACCCCAGATGAACGAGGCGACGAGTGCCGGCTTGACGGTCCGCCTGGACAGCATGGCCGCCCCGATGGCGATCTCGCCGAGTCCGAATACCGCCACCCACATCGTCGCTTCATGCGACAAGAAATTCCCCATGTGATTGATAGCGGAAGCGATCAAGGTCGGCTGACCGATAGCCATCGGTCGGATCGCGATGCCGATGAAGGCGGGCTTGAAGAGTGCGGGCTGGAATTTCAGCAGCCCATCAATGATCCAGAGCACGCCAAGCGCGATCTGCAGTGAACGTCGATTCACGTGAAATCGCTCCGGGATCGAGCGATACGCGCGGGTGCTGCTTTCCATGGTGAAGCCCCCTTGAAGCCCTGATGACGGGCTACTTCGGCGCCGACATTACCGGTGATCAGACTTGGGGTGGCATGCGTTCACAGTTTGCTGTGAAGGAGGACATTTGATTCCGGCCGTCGAGGCTCCGGACCTCTGCGGTGGCGGACCTCGGCAACCTGGCCGTCTTCAAGGCATCGTGTGGCTCGGGACCCGTCAATGAACGAAACTGCCCGGGAGCCCACGTGATTGCGCCCGCACACAACACCCCACATCGTCCGGGTACCTGAACCTCACCCACCGGTTGGATACGAGGACCGTTGCGATTCCTCGGCCACGGCGGCCAGGGCTCGTCTGATGCCCCCCGAGACTGTCGCGAGGTCCTCGTCGGAGAGCACCGTCGAGGTATTGAAGAACCCTCTCGGGGCGGCGAACACTCCCTCGTTGAGCAAGGCCAGATGAAACAACTCCATCAGAGCTGTGTCCTGCCCAGTGGCATCGGAGCCGGTGCGGACGGTCCCGACCTCGGCTCCGATGTGGAGGTTGAACATCGAGCCAAAGCCGGTCACGGTGCCGGGCAATCCGCTCGACACGAGTGCGCTCTTGGTCGCGGACGCCAGAGCCTCGCCCCCGGAGTTGAGCCGCGCGATCTCCCCAGTACCGAGGAGCTCCATCGCCCGTATCCCGGCAGCCATCGAAACCAGGTTGCCGTTGAAGGTGCCCGCGTGGTTCACATGCTGCGGCGAGCGGATTGACAGGGCATCGAGCAGATGGCGCGGCCCCGCGACAGCGCCAACAGGAAAGCCACCGCCAATCAACTTTCCGAGCACCGTTAGGTCCGCCGTTACGCCGAGCACGGCCTGCAGGCCGGCTGGGTCGAGGCGGAAGGTCTGCACCTCGTCGAGGATGAGCAGCGCACCGAGCTCATCGGCAAGCGCCCGGGCATCCCTCATGAACGTGGCGGTCCCAGGAACGGCGCCACCCGAGCCCAGCAACGGCTCGAGCACGATCGCGGCCAGGTCGCTCCCGGCCTCGCGGCAGACGCGCTTCATGTCGGCGCTGTCGTTGAACTCGAAGACCCGCAGGAGATCGGCCGTCGCGCGAGGGACGCCCGGATCGATCCGTTCCGAGTTCGGAACGAGCCCGTCGAAGCCGCCGTGATACCCGAATCGGGCTTTGGCGACGATGTCTCGGCCCGTTGCCGCTCGTGCGACCCGAACCGCCAGCATCGCGGCCTCGGTCCCGCTGTTCGTGTACCGAACGACCTCGGTACCGGCAATCCGTTCGCGGAGCATGGCAGCGTGCCTGGCTTGTAAAGCATGTGGAGCCGGAAACACTGTGCCCGTTCCCATGACTGCAGCGGCGGCCTCCATGAGCGCCGGGTGGGCATTGCCGTGAACGAGCGCCGTGTAGTTGTTGAGCAGGTCGAAGTAGGTGTTGTCGTCGGCGTCTGAGACGACGGCTCCGCGTCCAGAGACGATGACCAGGGGGTGGGGTTCGTAGAACGCGAGCGATCGGGTGTTCCCGTCGACCAGGATGTCGCTGAACTCGCGCCACAACTCAAGCGAGCGAGCTGTCCGATCCACATAGCGACGGCGGATCCCGCTCACCCCGTTCACCCCGGTCATCCTTACAGCACGCTTCGATCATGGACGTTTGTTCTCCCGCTGTGAGAGCCGCTGCTCGTAGTCATTGACCCCGCCTCGCTACGGGGGTTAGCCCCAGGGGGAGACGCCCGCTAGCGGCATTCTCACGAACGTCGGGACTCTTTACCCTTGGACGAGGACCTAGAACTGGCCGGGATCGGCAGGAGCACTAGATGATCGTCGCTCGCGCACTCACCAAGCACTACCGCAAGACCGTGGCGGTGCACGATCTCAGCTTTGAGGTCCCTCCGGGAGTGGTCACCGGCTTCCTCGGCCCCAATGGGTCGGGAAAGTCGACGACCATGCGAATGATCATGGGACTCGACTCCCCGACCTCGGGCTCAGCGCTCGTCAACGGTCGTACATACGCCGAGCTCGGGTGGCCGCTCCGAGAGGTGGGGGCCCTACTCGATGCGAAGGCGTTTCACCCGGGTCGCAGTGCCTTCGACCACCTCCGGTATCTGGCCCGGGCCAACGACATCCCACTCCGGCGGGTCGATGAGGTGCTCGAGGCCGTTGGACTTACCTCGGTGGCGCGTCAACGAGCCGGGAAGTACTCGCTCGGCATGGGACAGCGGCTCGGGATCGCCAGCGCCCTCCTCGGGGATCCCGGTGTCTTGATCTTCGATGAGCCCGTCAACGGACTCGATCCCGAGGGCATCCGATGGGTTCGCGGCCTGCTCCAAGGTCTCGCAGCCGAGGGCCGAACGGTCTTTGTCTCCAGCCATCTGATCACCGAGATGTCCATGACAGCGCAACGCCTGGTGGTGATCGGGCGGGGGAAACTGATCGCAGAGACCACCGTTGACGAGTTCACCGCGCAGAGCGCCGGGAAGGTGGTCCGTGTGGTCACCCCAAACGCGAGCTCATTCGTCTCGGCCCTCCGGGAAATCGGTGCGAAGGTCACCGTGGACCAGGACGGAGCCGTCGTCGTCGACGGATTGTCGTCGGCCGACGTGGGCAGGTTTGCGGCACACCGTTCGTTCACCCTTTTCGAACTGACGCCAATCCGGGCGTCACTGGAAGACGCCTTCATGGAGCTGACCCGCGACGCAGTCGAGTTCCGGGCAGATGGCCGCCCGATTGCGCTTGCTGCTTCTTCCGGCCCATATCGAGAGGAGAAGTCGTGACCAATATTGCGGCTATGGAATCGCCGCGCTCCCGCTACACCATGAGACACGTGGTGAGAGCCGAACTGACCAAGCTGACATCGCTTCGATCGACGATCTGGATGCTGCTGGTCACCGTTGCCGGGTCGGTGGTCGTGACGATCCTGTCCACCAACAGCGTCACGCACCACGACCCGGCGTGGTACCAGGGCTTCGACCCGACAAACCAAGCGATGGGAGGGCTGGTCTTGGCGGTGCTCACGGTCGGCATCCTTGGAGCTCTGGCCGCGACCGGCGAGTACGGCAGCGGCACGATCCGCGCCTCGCTGGCGGCCACGCCCCGCCGTCGACTGTTCTTGGCCGGGAAAGCGGTGGTGGTCGGTGGGATCGTGCTTGTCGTCGGTGAGGTGCTCACATTCGTTTGTTTCGGTGTCGGCCAGGCAATCCTCGGGAGCGGCGGGGCGCCGACCGCTTCGCTCGGCCAGCCCGGCGTCCTGCAGGCGCTCCTGCTCTCGGGGGCCTTCCTCGCCCTGCTCGCTCTCATGGGACTCGGTCTCGGGATGCTCATGCGTCACACGGCGGGGGCGATCTCCGCCTACGTCGCCGTCACATTCCTGATCCCGGTGCTCCTGAACCGCCTTCCGAGCAACCCGGCTCGCTTCACGCCCGTGCCGATCCTGGCCAACTCGATCGCCGCCGTCGTCCGAAACCCGGGTCAGGTCTCGATTGGCCTCGGGATGCTCCTGATGCTGCTCTATTGCGGGACCGCCCTGGCGCTCGCGGCCTTCTCGATCGTCGGCCGTGACGCATGATGAAAGCTGATGCGAGGGAATCAGGGGTTGGCCTCCGGCTGAGCCGCGGAGGCAAGGAGCGGGTGATCGTGCTTTCGGAGGCCCGGCTGAACCAGATCCGGGACTTCGGCCGCTCGGCCTGGCGTGAACCGTTCTCCAGCCGGGCCTGGCACGAGCTCGGGTTCTTCATGGTCAGCTCGATGCTGACCGGGGTGGGCTTCGTCTTCATCGCGGTCACCATGGGTGCGGGGATCGCGCTGACCGTCACGTTCATCGGCCTGGTCGTGGTCGCCGCCTCACTCCGCGGAACAAGGGGCTTGGGCAGGTTCCACCGGACACTCGCCCGCGGCTTCATTGACGAGATCATCGAGGAGCCGTTGCCCTTCTCGGCGCGGCCCGGGTTTTTCGGGTGGCTCCAATCCGCCCTGCGAGACCGCGTTGGGTGGAGGGCGGTGGCCTACTGCGTGATCAAGGTCCCCCTGTCAGTGTTCGGGGTCTGGTTCGCCTTCAGCGTGTGGGTCGACGCCTTCTTCTGCCTCACCTATCCCCTGTGGGGGGCGGGGGCGACTCGCCCCAATGAGTTCGGGGTCGTACTCAACCTGTTCCCGCCGGGGTTTCTGTCGGTCCAGTCATCGGGCTTCATCCACGGCCTTTTCATCTTCTTCACCGGCGGACTCCTCCTCTTGCTCGCCCCGTGGCCCATGCGCGCGGTTGTCTTCGCCGACCGCCGACTCATGCATACCCTCCTCGGGCCCGACCCCGTTACGGCCCGGGTGCGTTCTCTCGAGGACGCCCGGGCTCAAACGGTGGACGCTTCGGCGGCCACCCTCCGGCGGATCGAACGGGATCTGCACGACGGCACGCAGGCCCAGCTCGTGGCGCTCGCCATGCAACTCGGGCAGGCCAAGGAGAAATTGGCCGAGGCCGGAGACCTCGACATCGACGAGGTTCGACGGCTGATCAACGATGCGCACGGCGGAGCCAAGGAGGCCATCGTCGAGCTTCGCGACCTCGCCCGCGGCATCCACCCCCCGGTGCTCGACACCGGCCTCGAAGGGGCTCTGTCCACACTGGCCGCCCGCAGCACCGTCCCGGTCGAGTTGACAGTTGTGTTGGAGGAGCGGCCGACCCATGCCATCGAGGCGATCGCCTACTTCTCCGTGGCCGAGCTGCTCGCCAATGTCGCCCAGCACGCGAATGCGTCGAGGGCGAGCGTCCGCTGCACCCAGCATGGCAAGTGGCTGCGTGTCGTTGTGCGCGATGACGGGCGTGGAGGGGCGCAGCCGGCACTGATTGGATCTGCTTCGAGCGGCTTGAGAGGACTGATCGATCGCGTACATGCGGTTGACGGCACGCTCGAGGTCAATAGCCCTGCCGGTGGACCAACCATCATGACGATCGACCTCCCGCTTCACGCTTAGATGAGCGACTCCATCCGTGTCGCCATCGCCGAGGACTCGGCCATCCTTCGTGACGGGCTTGTCCAACTGCTCGCTGACCGCGGCTTCGAGATCACCGACGCGGTGAGCGACCCGGAGGGGCTGCATGAGTCCGTCACCAGGGACCTTCCTGACGTCGCCGTGGTGGACATCCGCATGCCGCCGACCTTCACCGACGAGGGGCTCCGGGCCGCGATCGAGCTCCGGCGCCGGCACCCGACCCTCGGCATTCTCTTGTTCTCCCAGTACATCGAGACCCGCTACGCCGCAGAGCTATTGGCCGACGGCGCCGCCGGCATCGGCTACCTGCTGAAGGACCGGGTGGCGGACGTGAGCGACTTCGTAGAGGCTCTCGTGCGGGTCGCATCCGGCGGCACCGCGCTGGACCCCGAAGTGGTCACGCAGCTCCTCGGCGCCTCTCGGAAGATCGACTCGCTGTCGGGCCTGAGCGGGCGAGAGCGTGAGGTGCTCTCGCTCATGGCCGAGGGTCGTTCCAACGCTGCTATCGCGACCACCCTCGTGATCTCGGAAGGGGCCGTTGAGAAGCACGTGGCCAACATCTTCACCAAGCTGGACCTGCCGGTCTCACAGTCCGACCATCGGCGGGTGCTGGCCGTGCTGCGCTTCCTCGACTCCTAAGACATCTCGGTGCGCGGCCGGCGGTCTATGTGGGCCCGGATTGGCACGGCGTTCGGAACGCTCTAGGACGATCCAACCCGGTCGAGTGCCGCCATGGCCTCGTCGTCGAGTTCCAAGGACCCCACGCTTAGGTTCTCCTCGAGGTGCTGCAACGAGGACGTGCCAGGGATCAGCAGGACGTTGTCAGCCAGGTGCAATAGCCAGGCCAACGCCACCTGCGCGGGAGTCGCGCCGATCCGAGCGCCGACGTCTCGAACCGCAGCCGCGCCGAGGATCGGATTGTCCGGCGCGAACGCCGAGCCCAAGGGAAAGAACGGCACGAACGGGACACCGTCTTGCTTGCACGCGTCGAAGAGCCCCTGGCCAGACCGATCGGCAACGCTGAATGCGTTCTGAACGCAGGCGATCTCGGTGCGAGCACGAGCGGCTTGATACTCGTCCAAGGTGACGTTGCTCAGACCGATCCCACCTATGACTCCCTCATTGCGCATTTCGACCATCGCGTCGACCTGGTCACCGAACTCGACGTCGGCAGTCGGCAATCGCCGCAGGTTCACGACCGGGATCTGGTCCAGCTCGAGACTCCGCAGGTTCGCCTCGACCCCCGTCCGAAGTTCCCCTGGTCGTTGCGCCGGAGCCCACCCACCGCGCTCGTCACGAGCCGCGCCCACCTTCGTTACCAACACGAGATCGCCGGGATATGGGAACAAGGCTTCATGGATGAGCTCATTGGCGACTTTCGGGCCATAAAACTGAGCCGTGTCGATGTGGTTCACTCCTGCTTCGACCGCCCGTCGCAAGACGGCAATTGCGCGACCGTGATCCCGCGGCGGCCCGAACACACCGGAGCCCGGCAACTGCATGGCGCCAAAGCCAACTCGGCGGACGGTGTAACCGGCCAGCGAGCACGTATCACCCTTCACGTTTCCATCCTTCTCTGAGTAGATGTCCCGTCGGCATCAGGCGGGTCGTACTTTGCCCGTCGCTCGTATGTGGTCTCGATAGGTCCGTTTCAGCTTGTCCAGCGCTGCGCGACGGAAGCTGACGACAAGGCGACCGGCGGCGGCCTCGGTCCGCATTCCGCCCTTGATCCCTTCCGCGGGCCTAGGCGAGGACACCGGCTGGCATGCAGACCGTCAACAACTCCCCGTTCTCGGTGCGGTAACGGCAACGGTCGCGTCGTTCGAAGACGGAGTCCGCACGTGTACGTTCAACCCATCAGCCGGATGGCCGGCGTTGCGATTCCGAACGACGCTTGATCGCCCTGAGGAAGCGCCGGATCGCGATGACGTGGCCGCCCGTGCCAATAACGAGGAGCCGGTAGAGACCACCGGACGGCAGTCGGCACAATAGGTTATGTCTACTGCTTCGATCAGAACCGGCCAGACCTCTTCGATGCCGGTCGCGATGTCCATCGCGTGCTCATCTAGGTATGTCAACTGCGCAATCTGCATCAAAGCTCCCATAGAACGTCAGGGCAAACGCAGACTCGAGCGCCTGTCGTCGGTCAGGTTGATCTACGCGTGCGCCATGACTTCGGCAACCTCGATCGTCCCGGTGCTAACGCTTCCATCGGGGCCGCTCTTCACCATTTCCACGAGTCCCTGAGCAGAGCCCTCGGAGTCGAACATGACCATCGCCATGCCCTTGTCTTCCGACAACGCGACCCAATATCCGGATACAAAGCCCGGCATGGCGGAGACCTGGGATACAAGGCCTGGTAATTCGCCTTCAGCCGCGGAACGGTCGTTGAATGTGACCGGGATGACGACGGCGTGCATTGATGCTCCCTTGTCTCCATGCTAAGGACCAGTGGAGCGATGACCTTAGTCACGAGCTCAGGCAAATTGCTCAGATCTGGGCAGAGCCACCCTTTGGTGCGTGCTCGGTTGGTGAACCCCCCCCGCCGCCAGACCGGTCGACCACCGCGCTGGCAGACCCTGCGACCGGGGACACACGGCACACGTTCATGATCGGAAGGCAGACTGGCAGCGACCATGCGCCTAGGGTCAAGGGGAGATGTCTTCGCCGATCGGCTCCGACGAGTTGGCGTCCCCAGACCTGTTGCTTGGTGCCTTCAGCGACACACCACCCTGGCAAGTCGTGCCCGGCGCCATGCGCTGGCGCGATGGTGTCGACGCCCTTCGGTCCGAAACGGCCGGCACCGTGCCGGCGCTCGTCTCGCGCCGCCGCCTGCCCCCGGTCCTTCCGGCGGCCCGGCTCGCCTTTCGTCTACTTCCAGCCGTGGCCATCTGGTACGTAATCGACCGTCCGCACGCACTACGCCGTGGAGATCAAAGTGCGTCTCGGGCTTGCCTTTCGCGGCGACTGCGCCGCGCCTTCGAACATCTCGGAGCGACGTACATCAAGCTCGGGCAGATCATCTCTTCAGGTGAGGGCCTCTTCCCCCAAGAGCTTGTTCACGAGTTCCGCCTCCTGCGCGACCGGGTCCCGGCCGAACCCTTCGAATTGGTCCGGCGGGTCGTCGAAGCCGACCTGGGCAGACCACTCGACGAGGTGTTCCAAACCTTCGATACGCAACCACTCGCCGCGGCCTCCATCGCCCAGGTTCACGCTGCGGTACTGCACACCGGTGAGGGGGTCGTCGTCAAGGTGCAGCGACCCGGCGTGGCGGCGGCGGTACGCCAGGATCTGGCCGCCATGAGCTGGGTCGCCCCGTTGTTGATCGGTCGCATCCCGGTGACCGCCCTGGCCAACCCGCCGGCGTTGGTCGAGGTCTTCGGCGACACCATCGTCGAGGAGCTCGACTTCCGACTGGAGGCCGAGAACATGCTTGACGTCGCGCGGGTCCTCGCCACCACCGGCCAGCGTTCGCTGGTCGTGCCCCGTCCCCATCCGACGCTCGTGACCCGTCGAGTGCTCGTCATGGAGCGCCTGGACGGCTTCTCATGGGACGACGTCGCCGGCATGCGCGAGGCGGGAGTGGACACTGCCGCGGTCGTCAGAGCGCTGATGGTGTCCTTTCTCGAAGGTGCGGCACTTTTCGGGGTCTTCCATGGCGATCTCCATGGTGGCAACCTCTTCGTCCGTCGGGACGGTCGCGTCGCGCTGCTCGACTACGGCATTACGGGCCGTCTCGACGAAACCCGCCGCCTAGCGTTTCTCCGGTTGTTGGTGGCCGGATCCCTCAACAACCCGGTGCTCCAACTCGAAGCCCTGCGAGACCTGGGAGCCCTCCCCGCCGACACAGATCTTGGCGCCGTAGTCGCCGATCTCGGCCTCGACCAGACGCCGATGGATCCGGCCACGATGCGGCCCGAAGACCTGCTGCGCGAGCTCCGAGACCTGACGCGCAAGTTGCTCGACTACGGGGCCCGCTTTCCCAAGGTGCTGATGCTGTTCGTGAAGGACATGCTCTTCTTGGACGGAGCGCTTGCCACCTTGGCCCCCGATGTGGACCTCCTGGGCGAGGTTGTCGCACTCAATCAGTACTTCGCCGACCGACATGGGGCGCAGATCACCGCCGACATCGGGATCGACCCCCGCCTCGCACCCATGGATATCGACACCGTGCGGACCGCCCTGGCGCTGCCACCTGAGATCACCCACATGTCGAACCGCGAGCTGCAGCAACGGAGGGACCTGATCCGGCGCCGCCTCGAGGACCATCGGCGTGGGGCAAGACGCCACCGGCTCGCTCGGGTGGGGTCGAGGGCGGCCGACGTATGGCGCATGCTCGCCAGGCGGGCTTGAAGTTTCGAGGAGAACCTCGCAAAAGTCATTCCCGTCGGTCGCGAGTAGCCGCTACTCCTCGATAATTGCTGGCAGTGCTCGGCTGATTGGGTCGCGGACGACGGCTTCGGCCAGATAGTCGTACGGGGTCGGCTCTGCGTTCACGATCACGACCGATGCCTGATGGTCGGCCGCCAGCGGAACGAGACCGGCGGCCGGATACACGGCCAGACTGGTCCCGACCGCGAGGAGCACGTCGCAGCGACGAGCAGCTTTCTCGGCCCGGGCAAGGTCGGCCGCCACCAGTGACTGCCCAAAGCTGATGACGCCGGACTTCAAGATGCCCCGACATCGCAGGCACGGCGGGTCGTCCTCGCCCCCGAGGACCCGCTCCAACGTCGGCCCGGCCGGCTCCCGGGTGCCGCATGCCATGCACACGACCTCGCGCATCGTGCCGTGGATCTCGACAATGCCTTCGGGATCGTTGCCGGCCAACTGGTGCAGGCCGTCGATGTTCTGGGTCACCAGGGTGTCGAGCTTCCCCTGGCGCTCCAAGGCGACGAGAGCGACATGGCCCGGATTGGGCTGGGCCATCCACGTCGGGGACTCGAGTCGGTTGCGCCAGGCCTTGTGTCGGACCTCGGGGTCTTGGAGGTACACATCGAGCGTCGACAGCCGCTCCGCCTCCGGATTCTTGGTCCAGACACCCTCAGGGCCCCGAAAGTCGGGGATGCCGGAGTCGGTTGAGATCCCTGCCCCGGTCAGCACCACCACCCGGCGCGCATCTCTGATGAGCTGCCGGGCAACAGCAATCGGGCATTCCACTGACATCGAATCCGCAGGCTACCGGGATGCCTGCCTTCGGCTCAGAAAGAGTACTTCGAGGACCTGCCACCTCAGCAGGCCGGCTCTTAACCCCGACTGCTGGCGACGGTGCTCCTCTTTTCAAACTGAACCGGCCGTCGCGATGAGCCAGCTCGTCGTCACACAATCCGCGACGTTGTGCTTCCCCAATAGCGATCTCGGAGAAGCCGCTTGTAAAGCTTGCCCGTCGGCAGTCGGGGTAGCTCGGGGTCGAAGTCCACCGAACGCGGGCACTTGTAGCGGGCAAGATTGTCCCGGCAGAACTGGACGAGCTCGTGCTCCAACTCGGGGCCGGCCTGGTGGCCATCCACAAGCTGAACGACGGCCTTCACCTCCTCACCGAGGTCCTCGTTCGGCACGCCGAACACCGCGGCGTCGAGGACCTTCGGGTGGGTGACGAGCAGGTTCTCCACCTCCTGCGGATAGATGTTCACCCCGCCAGAGATGATCATGTACGTCTTGCGGTCCGTCAGATAGAGATAACCATCCTCATCGAGGTACCCCACGTCCCCAACTGTCGACCGCTGCCAGGTTGGATCACGGCCCTCGGCGGTCTGCGCTTCGTCGTTGTAGTAGGTGAAATTCGTCGCGCCATCGAACCAGACGGTTCCTACGACCCCGGGTGCGACGGGCTCGTTGTCCTCATCCAGGATGAGGACCTTTCCGTGTACCGCCCGACCAACGGTTCCTGGATGGCTCAGCCACTCCTCACTGTCACAAAATGTAAAACCGTTAGCTTCAGTGGATCCGTAGTACTCCCTGAAGATCGGGCCCCACCACTCGATCATGGCTCTCTTCACCTGCACCGGACATGGAGCAGCTGTGTGCGCGACCGCCTCCAAGGACGACAAGTCGTAGCGGGTGCGTACCTCTTCGGGGAGCTTCAGGAGGCGACTGAACATTGTGGGAACCATGTTTGTATGAGTCACCTGATGACGCTCGATTAGCTGCAGCAGAAGCTCAGCGTCGAATTTCTCCATGATCACGCAGGTACTGCCGAGTCTCAACGCGGTTGCAATGGAGGCTTGCGGCGCCGAGTGGTACGTCGGAGCCGGAGACAGGTAGACCATGCCGTCGCGCATTCCGAGGAGCTGCTGTGCGAAGGTCATCACCGGGAGCTGCTCTCGCGGGTGAGAATTCGGGAGAGGACGGAGAATGCCTTTGGGTCGACCGGTCGTGCCCGAGGAGTAGAGCATGGCGGCACCCAGTTGCTCGTCAGACACCGGGGTAGCCGGAAATGAACGCAGCGCGGGCTCATAAGGAAGGAACGGCCCCATCGGCTCTGAGGCATCTACGCAGAGAAACAGCGAGACCTTTGGTGTCAACGCAGCCGCTGCGACGGCCACATCAGACTTCGCCACCGACGTCAGAAAAACCTTGGCTTCACAGTCGTCCACGATGTATGCAACCTCGTCCGCCGTCAGGTACGAGTTCACGCAGGTGTAGTACAAACCCGTTCGTTCCGCGGCCGACATCACCTCGCAGTACCGCAAGTTGTTCTCCATCAATATGGCCAGGTGGTCCCCACGGCGCAGCCCTACTTGGCGGAACAGATGGGCGAGTCGGTTTGCGTTGGCGTCGAACTCGCCGAACGTCATCGTCTGACCGGACGGCTCGAGTATGAGCGCAGGCTGGTCAAATCGGTCGGCGGCATGCTTCCCGGGATACACGCCCGGGATTGTACGGCTCGAGGTTCGGGGCATGCGCTCCGCAGCCGGGACGCATCCAGACTCCACGACTTCGCCGTCCTAAGGACAAGGTTCCACAGTCCGGCCGCCCATGTATCAGGGCCCGTCTAAGGCACCGACCAAGATTGTGTGCGGGGCGGGAGAACCATCGATTACCCGGTTCACTCGGCGCGTCAGACGCCACCCGCCCGCTGTACGGCGACACTCCCATTGGTTGGCTGAGACGCGCCAGACATCGTAACCGTTCTCGGAGTGCAGGTACACCTGTGAGTAGGTGATCGCCGTGGCGTGGTCGCCGTCCACGGTGACCACAGGTGCGCTTTGGACATGGGCACATCCCTGTCGGATCAGCGCCTGCTGGCCCTCGCTCTCGACCATCTCAGCGACGGCGGCGGGACCCTGGAGATGCGAGAGATCCGATTCGAGCACTTCATCGTCGTCCCAGAGGCCTGCTGCCGCATCGCTGCTTCCCGTGTCGACAGCGGGCCCCCACCTGTTCACGAGCCGCAGAATCGCCACATGGTCCTCCAGTTGGAGGACGCGGCTCTCGAGCGCGGCTAGGCGCTCCCGAAGTCCTGCATCTTCCGCCACCGGCGCGCTCCTTTGCTGTCTCTCACCGCTCTGAGGAGAGAGTCAATCGTGCACGATAGGGTTCAATTGGCTTCGTCAGCACCACCCAACGTGTGCCATTTGACGCCGTTCGTGCGCGGAGAACCCATGGAGGAGTGGAGATGAAGCGGTCATTTTCAGTCAATTGGGACTACCGGTGTCCCTTCGCCCGAAATGCTCACGAGCATCTCCTGGCCGGTCTGCAAGCTGGTGCTGACTGGGATGTCCGGTTCCTCGTCTTCTCGTTGGAGCAGTCACACGTCGAAGAAGGTGGCACCCCGGTCTGGGACGAACCAGACCGTCACCCGGGTCTGGTCGCCAACCTGGCCGGCGTGGTCGTTCGGGACCGCAGCCCCGAGGCCTTCCCTGCGGTCCATGCCGCGCTCTTCTCCGCTCGTCATGACCAGGCCTTGGATCTCCGAGACCGCGCCTTGGTGGCCAAGGTGCTCGATGAGGCGGGCATTGACGGCTCCGGCGTGCTGGGGGAGGTGGACGATGGCTGGCCCTTGGAGGTGCTCAAGAGCGAGCACACCGACTCGGTCGAACGGCTTAAGGCCTTTGGCGTCCCGACGTTCATGTCGGACGACGACGCGGTTTTCGTCAGGCTCATGCACCGACCGGCAGGAGACGGCGAGCTTGCGGTGTCGACAATCGAACGGGTTCTGGACCTGATGAACGGGTGGCCGGAATTGAACGAGTTCAAACACACCGAGGTCCTTCGCTGACAACGCCCACGGGCCGTGGGACGCCCTCGGACCAACTGCCTGAGGTGTTGGCAGCCGGGTCGACGGACGACACGATGATCTTCGTCTCGATGTCAGCTCGAGAAGTCGAGGGCCGTGACGCCGAGTATCTGGAGTGGCACTCCATGGATCACCGGCCCGAGCAGTACCGGATTGTCGGCTTGCGACATTCGCTTCGGCTGGTGTCCACTCCGCAGTGCCGTGACCACCGCGCGGTCAGCGAGGCGCGCTATGACGCCACCGACCACGTGATGATCTACTTCTGGACGCACGAGGAGGCGCTCGGTCCTTTCGGCGCGTTGAGTGACGCACTGACCGGCGACCGGCGGGGAGCGGCGCTGCCCAGCATCGGCTTTGGAACATTCCGATTGGTGGGAAAGGTGGCCGCGCCTCGGGTGGCGGTGGGCGCCGACGTGCTGCCGTGGCGCCCCGCCCTCGGCGTCTATCTCCTTATCGAACAGGGGGCAAGCCCACCTGGCACCGTTGTCGATGTGGAAGGGGTCGCCGGTGCGTGGTGGCACGAGGGGATGGTCACCGAGACCCCGTTCACGATCGACAGCCGGGGCCTGCAGGTCACGCTCTTGTTCCTCGATGACGACCCGGTCGAGGTCGCCGAGGCCATTCGCGGACCGCTGGAGGACCGCTGGAAGCGCGGTGACACCGTCCCCCTACTGGCGGCGCCGTTCCATCTGGTCGTCCCCTTCGCCTGGGACCGATACCTGCCCTGACACAGCCCGATGCTGTCCTTTGGCTATCGACCGGACCGGCCTTCACCCGATCGAATCGCGCAAGGAGAGCTCCGGATGCCGCGCCTCGATCATCCGGCGGAATCCGTCACGCCAGTGGACGTTCGTCCTGCCGAGGATTCGGTGCATCAGCGTCACGTCGGGCCACAGCGGCGTATGTGCCGTCCCGTCGTACTCGAACATGGGTTCCACTCCGATGAGCTCGCCCATGTAGGTGGAGTAATCCTCCACGCTGACCGTCTCGCTCCCCGCCCAGTTGACAACGACCGGCGGCACTCCTGCCACCTCCATGGCGCGGATGCCGAGCTCGACATAGTCGTCCTCATAGATCGGATTGAAGTTGTTCGGCTTGTCTGGATGCAGCCGGATCGGGATCCCACGAAGCATCTGTTCGAGCCGGTCACACGGTGCCCCTCCCTCGGGCCCGTACGTCGAGCAGATCCGGATGATGGTGAGCGGAATCTCGAAGTGCCGAGCCACCCAGCTGGTGACCTCCTCGCCTGCGATCTTGGAGAAGCTGTAGTTCGCCCGCAGCGGAACGCCGGGCGGATCGGCCTCGGTCAACGGACGCCGCCCCTGGTACTGGTAGATGGAACCGGTCGAGCAGTAGACGAAACCTCTGGCCCCCCGACAGTGGAACAGGAGTCGACCCGACGCCTGAGCGTTTACCTCGACCGTCGACCGCCAATCCCCCTCACCCGGTGAGACCGCCGCATGGAAGACATGGGTGAAGTCGCCAGGGAGCCCGTCGAAGTCATCGCTCGAAATGTCCAGCTTCAGTGGGAGGACTCCGACGGACTCCAACCTCTCCCAGAGCGAGGGGTTGGTGAAGCGCGCCGCTCCCCACACTTCATTGCGGGGCGCGAGGGCGCGGGCGATGAGAAAAGCGATCTTCCCGGTGGCTCCGGTGATGAGGATCTTCTCACCCTCCAACACAACGATCCTCCTTCAGGCCGGTTGAGCAGCCCGACCCTAGCGACGCGCGTTCCGGCAGTCGATCGTCGATCAACGGTTGTCACCCGCCCGGGGGGACGCGAGGATACGCCGGTGGCCGCCCTGACTGGGACCCCGGTGACATGACGGTACGGTTCACTTTTCACTGTCCCGAAGCTCAGGGCCCGGACGCTGACTCCCTCGACGCCGGGTCGCTGCTCGAGATAGCCACGGCTGCCGAGCGGGTCGGCTTCGATGGCATCTCTTTGAGCGAGCATCCGGCACCGGGTGCGCGGTGGCTGTCCGCCGGCGGCCACCAGACACTCGACCCGCTGGTGACACTCGGCTACATCGCCGGGGCCACCCACCGCATCCGACTGATCACGAACCTCGTGGTCGCCCCCTACCGCAACCCGTTCCTGCTGGCCAAGGCGTCGGCGACCGTCGACAGGCTTTCAGGGGGTCGCCTGACCCTGGGCCTTGGGACCGGGTACCAAAAGACAGAGTTTTATGCACTCGGCGTTGACATGGAGGAACGCAACCACCTCTTCGACGAGGCCTTGGACGTCCTACCGATGCACTGGCGCGGCGAGCCGTTCAGCTATGCCGGGCGCCACTTCGACGCCCGTGAAGTCATCGCCAGACCACGACCGGTCCAAAACCCGATACCGATCTGGATCGGAGGCAACTCGAAGCTGAGTCGGCGGCGGATCGCCGAACGCGGCCAGGGCTGGATGCCGATGTCCGGACCCGCCGAGCTGAGCGCCACCACCCGCACCCCGCCCCTGGCCTCCCTCCCGGAGCTCGCAGACATGATCGCCGAGCTCCGCGATGCTGCAGCTGCCCGAGGGCGCTCCGACCTCATCGACGTGACGTATTCGTATCCCGACCGCTCGATCGCCTCGCCGAGCCAGGAGGCGGACCGTCACCGCGAGGCCCTCGCTGACATCGAACGCGTCGGGGTCACCTGGGTGATCATCTCCAGCGGCACCCAAGAGGCGACGCGGACCCTCGACTTCCTCGAGGAGTTCGGAGCCACATATCTGGCCTGATGAGCACGATCACGACGGCTGGCCGAGAGATCCGCGACAACGACGGCGCCGGGTATCGACCCTGTGTTCCCGTGTCTGGTCGAAGCGGAGGTACACACGTGAGTGAATTCATCGAGGAGTGCCGCCTGGAGTGGCGGCGGCTCGGAGTGCCGGATCCCGTGGCCAACGAGATGGCGGCCGACCTGGCGGCCGACCTCGAAGAGGCGCAGGCCGAAGGGGGTTCGCCCGAGGATGTGCTGGGGAATAGTGCCTTCGACCCTCGGCGTTTTGCGGCGGCGTGGGCCAACGCGCGAGGCGTGACGGGCCGACCGATCACCGACCATCGGTCTTTCTGGAGACCGCCCGTCGCGATCGCCGTCACCGTCCTTCTGAGCGCCCTCACCGTCGGCGCCGGCCTGATCGTGCTGTTCGGTCTCGACGGAGGCTCATTTGCCTTTGCCTCGCATCGGATCGTCGTGCATGCGGGTCCGCTCCGGCTCTTCCCGCCTGCTGCGAGCCGACTCGTGATCCCCCGCCCCCTGGGCCCGTTCGTCGGAACGCCGATCGGGGGCGTCGGAGTTCAACCCATTGCGTTGGCGCTCCTCATCGTTGGCGTCGTCGGACTCGGACTGCTTGCCGTCCTGTGCTGGTCACCTTGGTACGGCCGTCGCCGATATCAACGCCCAGGACGAACCCCGAGCTGGAATTGACGAACCGCCCGGCTGGCCAAGGGCGCGTGAAGCACCCGCCCTTGGCTACCGCTCTGAGGTTGCACGCCGGGGTTCTAGCTGAGCGATCGCACGCTCCACGTACTCGATCGTGGCCTCGTGACCAGCGGTCATGCCGAGCGCCTTTTCGAGCGCGAGCACCTGTGTCAGCCCGGTCATGAGTACGAGGGCGACGACCGGTGGAATCTGATCAGCAGACAAGCCGTCGGCTGTAAGTGCGGCGCTCACGGCCTCGAGTTGGGCGGCGCGAAAGCGTTCGGCATAGCCGGCGATCTCTGCGCGAATGGCCTTGCGGTGGTTCGCGAGCGCGACGAATTCAATGCTGAATGAAGCACCGCGAAGATCCGCGTTGAGCCGCCACAGCGTGTGGAGCGAGCAGTCGGCCGCGATCGCCCGTTCGAACCGGGCGAGGCTCTCGTCGGCACGACGGCGATAGACCTCGAGGAAGAGGTCGTCCATCGTGCGGAAGTAATAGTGGACCAGCTGCGGCTTCAAGCCTGCCTTCGCAGCGACGCGCCGTGACGTGACGGCGGCGTAGCCCTCCTCGAGCAGTAGCTGCTCGGCCGCATTCAAAAGGCGCTCGCGCGTCTTCGAGTCCGCGGCACCGATGCGACGGGACGACGTTGACGTGATCGGCACCGGAACACCTTGCCACATCGACGCACGGATGCTAAGCAACTGCTCAGAGATTCTGAGCGGGTGCCCAGAGGTTCGTTCCCTAGTCAGGAGAGCGCGTGAGCGACTGGAAGACGATCGACTACTTCGGCGACGAGTCCCTCAACGAGGACCCGTACCCGTACATGAAGGACCTCTTCGACGAGTGCCCGGTGCTGCCGCTCCCCCACCTCGGCGTGGTCGCCGTGACCGGCTACGACGAGGCCTGCGAGATCTACCGCGACCCCGACACCTTCTCGTCGTGCAACGCGGTGGTTGGGCCGTTCGCAACTTTCCCGGTGCCGCTCACGGGCGACGATGTCAGCGAGATCGTCGATCGCTACCGAGACCAGCTGCCGATGAACGAGCACATGGTGACCATGGACCCACCGGCGCACACCCGCGAGCGGGCGCTGTTGATGCGTTTGATCACCCCGAAACGGCTCAAGGACAACGAGGAGTTCATGTGGCGACTCGCCGACCAACAACTCGACGAGCTCATCTCCGCCGGCAGCAGCTGCGAGTTCATCGGCGCCTATGCGCAGCCCTTCGCCATGCTCGTCGTGGCAGATCTCCTCGGGGTGCCCGACGAAGACCATCAGCGGTTCCGGGAAGGGTTCGGCCTGAGCATGACGCCGGGCAAGACCGGGGCCGGTGACGAGCATGGTGAGGAGCTCAACGCGCTGGGCTGGCTCGACAGTTGCTTCGCGGAGTACATCGAGGACAGGCGCCTCGAGCCCCGCAAGGATGTGCTGACCGACCTCGCCCTAGCCACCTATCCGGACGGCACCACCCCCGACGTGAAGTCGGTGGTGCGGACGGCGACATTCCTCTTCGCCGCCGGCCAGGAGACGACGGCCCGACTCCTCGCGGCGGCGCTGAAGCACCTTGCCGAGCACCCGGAGCTCCAGGACGAGCTGCGTGAGCACCATGAGAAGATCCCCGACTTCATCGAAGAGGCCCTCCGGATCGAGAGCCCGGTGAAGACGGACTTCCGTCTCACCCGCCGTTCGACGACGGTGGCCGGCATCGACATCGCGGCCGGCACGCCGGTCATGCTGCTGAACGGCGCTGCCAACCGTGACCCGCGGCGGTTCGAATGCCCCGAGGAGTTCCGCATCGATCGACCCAACGTGCAGTCCCATATTGCGTTCGGACGTGGCGTCCACTCGTGCCCGGGCGGTCCGTTGGCCCGCGCCGAGGGCAGAATCAGCATCGAGCGCATCCTCGAGCGCATGCGCGACATCCGCCTCTCCGAAGAGCACCACGGCCCTCCAGGCGCCCACCACTTCGACTACGAGCGCACGTGGGTCCTGCGGGGCCTGTCCAGGATTCACCTCGAGTTCACGCCAACGGAGAGCGCCCGATGAGCCGGGTCGCAGTGGTCACGGGCGGTGCGTCCGGCATCGGTTTGGGGGTCGCCGACGAGCTCGCCAGCAACGGCCACCTCGTCGCCATCCTCGATCGCAACGGTCCAGCGGCCGATGCCGCGGCCGGCGAGCTGCGGACCAAGGGCGCCAAGGCGATCGCTATCGAGGTAGACGTCGCAGACCGCGCATCGGTCGACCGAGCGTTCGCGCAGATCCGGAGCGATCTCGGACCCGTCGAGATCCTGATCACCAGCGCCGGCATTGAGTCCTTCGACGCGGTCCCCGACATCACGGCTGAGAAGTGGGACCGGATCATCGCCGTGAACCTCACCGGCACCTTTACGTGCGTCCAAGCCGCACTGCCCGACATGCTCGCCGCCGGCTGGGGGCGCATCGTCACGATCTCCTCGTCGAGCGCCCAATCCGGCGCGCCCAACATGGCCCACTACGCAGCGTCCAAGGGCGGCGTCATCGGGTTGACCAAGGCGCTGGCAGTCGAGTTGGCCCGCAGCGGGATCACCGTGAACACCATCCCGCCAAGCCTCGTCGACACCCCCATGGCACGTGAGGCCGAAGTCAGGGGCGACTTTCCCGGCGTCGACGTGGTCGGGCCCATGGTCCCGCTCGGCCGCGCCGGCACCCCCGCCGACATCGCCGCCGCCTGCTCATTCCTCTGCTCCGACGGCGGCAGCTACATCACCGGCCAGATCATCGGGGTCAATGGCGGCATGTACATCTGAGGCCGAGGTCCCCCAACGGCTGGACTTAGGAGCCCATCTCATGGTCGGAGTAGGCGGCGGCAAAGCGTTCGATGGTGGCGAGGCACTCTTCGATCGGCTGGAACCCACCGCCTGAGAGGGTGTGCAGCCAGGTGCCCAGGCCGAATGCCGGCGTCAGACGGTACAGGCGCCACGCTCCCTCGAAGTCGGGGGCGGGCACTCCCGCTTGCGTGAGCTCATCGAGGTAGAAGCGGAGCAGGTTCTGCTCGTGGGCTCGCCGATCGGCCATGTCCAAGCTGGCGGCGACGAAGTAACCGAAGTCGTGCGACCAGTTGCCGGTCCGCACCAACTGCCAGTCGTAGAAGCCGGTCACGTCATCGGGCAGTGCGAAGGTGTTGCCCGGGTGCGGGTCGCCGTGCAACACGGTTTGGGGACCACTGACCGCGACGGTCGCCCAGTGACGGAATCCTCGCTCAAGAGTGGCGGCGCTGGCGAGGGGCGGGAGGGTTCTGGCATGGCCGCCCACGCGCAGCAGCCGCAGCGCCCTGGCCAGACTGGCAAGCGAAAGCGGCGCCCACGCCGAGCTGAGCTTCCACGGACGGAGGAACCGGATGGGCTCTGGCAATGGCCGGTCCCAGTACGCAGCATGCAGATGGGCGAGACCCCGCAGGCCGCTTTGGACTTGACCGACGGTCAAGGCAACTGTGGCCACGTTGGGATGGGCCGAACGCAGGGCCACGTCCTCCATGACGACCACCGTCGAGAGCCGCCACGGATCGACACCGGCGGCATACGGCGTGGCGTGCTCCAGAGGCAGATTTACCCCCGAGTCGAACAGCCGTGCCTCGCTCTCGCGCGCGCCCAGAGCCGACAGCGCCAGGCGGTTCAATACGCGACCCTCGCGCTTGACGAACACGCTCTCGGGTCCTTGCCCCGACTGGTACCGAAGCCGGAGCCGGGCCCTGCTGTTGGTGCCATCGGCGATGTCAGCGACCGCAACGTCGTTGACCACCGCCCCCGGGAAGTGCGGCGCCAAGGCAGCGGTCATCCAGGCCGGGGTCAGGCCGGCCCACGACCGGGGCGCGGTTAACACTCGAAGATCATCCTGTCGGCGTTAGATAACGCGAGAGTCGTGGCCTTCCCAATATTGGTCGCGTAGCAGGCGCTTGTAGAGCTTGCCGTTGTCGTCTCGAGGGAGCTCCTCTACGAAGTCGACGCTGCGCGGACACTTGTAGGTTGCAAGCTCGGAGCGGCAGTATGCGAGCAGCTCGGCTTCGAGCTCCGGGTTGGCAGCAGCTGGATCGGTCAGCATCACCACCGCCTTGACCGCCTCGCCCATCTCATCGTCCGGGACGCCGATGACCGCGACGTCAGCGACCGCTGGATGGCCGGTAAAGATGTTCTCGGCTTCTTGGGGATAGATGTTGACGCCACCCGAGATGATCATGTGCGCCTGACGGTCGGTGAGGTAGAGGTAACCCTCCTCGTCCAAGTAACCGACGTCGCCCAGTGTCCGCCAACCGTTCTCGTTGGTCACCGATGCCGTCTTTTGAGGATCGTTGTGGTATTCGAAGGGGCGGCCGCCGCCGAAGTAGACGACACCGGCTCGTCCCGGCGGAAGTTCCTCGCCGTTCTCACCGACAATGTGGCACTCGGTCATGGAGCGGCCCACAGAGCCGGGATGGGACAGCCATTCCTCAGGTGTGATCTGGGTGGTCCCGATGTCCTCGGTGCCCGCGTAGTACTCGTAGATGATCGGACCCCACCAGTCGAGCATCTGACGCTTTACCGAGACCGGGCACGGGGCTGCAGCATGGACCACATACTGAAGGCTCGACAGGTCGAAGCGTTCTCGCTCCTCTTTGGGAAGGCGCAGCATTCGGACAAACATCGTCGGCACGAACTGCGCTTGCGTCACTCGATAGCGCTCGATGAGCTCGAGACACTGGCGAGGATCGAAACGCTCCATCACGACGACCGTTCCGCCTAAGCGATGCAGCGACATCGACGTTACGAGCGGCGCACCGTGGTACAGCGGCGCCGGTGATAGATAAACCGTGTCCGGACCACCCCCTCGGTCGCCCAAACCCTTCGCGATCTGCACCGGAGCCGACGAAGCATCTCCCAAGGGGGTGCCCGGGAGTTGCTTGCGTACGCCTTTCGGACGCCCGGTGGTGCCCGACGAATACAGCATCTCCCGGCCCTCGCACTCGCCATCTAGCGGCTTCGGGGCAGCTCCCGCGAGCACATCGTCGTAGCTCTCAAAACCGGACAGCTGACCCAGCGCCGAGACCCGGATGCCTATGCGGGACAGATCGAGTCCGACGATGAGGTCGGCCATCGCCTCTGACCCGACGAGTGCGACGGCACCGCAGTCGTCCAGGATGTACTGCACCTCGCCGGTGCGCAGATGAGTGTTGATCGCCGTGTAGTACAAGCCGGACCGCTGGGCCGCCCAGCTGACCTCCAGGTACGGGCGGCCGTTCTCCAACAAGATGGCGATGTGATCCCCCACCCCCACACCACGCGAACGCAACGCCCGAGCGAATCGCACGGATCGCTCCTCCAGTTGGGCATAGGTCACGGTCTCTCCGCTCGAACCCATGATGATGGCCGGGGAGTCCGGGGTCCGCTCGGCATGGAAGCCGGGGGTCATCGCAGCCGCCGTCACCGGACCGGTCCCGGACCCCACTCGGACATCTTCCAGATCACGACGGGCATCCTACGGGGCGTGCTCAGGAACCTTTGCGACTTGAAGGAGGTGGAGCGGACAGGAGGGGGCTGATCGGCGACGCCGCTCGCGTTCTTCTCGACCGTGGCCGAACTGTACGTGGTGCCGGCCAGGCGGGGACAGGGACTTGGACGGGCGCTCATGGAGGCAGCGCTGCGAGAAGCCAAACGACGGGGGGCGGACACAGTGGACATCGGCGTCGATGAGCCCGACGTTGCCGCTCGTCGCCTCTATGAGAGCCTCGGTTTCACCAATCGGGTCGGGGGGGGGATGACGGCCCCGTCATGTACGTCTGCGAGCGAGGCCTCTGAATCCAGCATTGAGCGCCGACGTTGGTAAGAGTAGGGACGCTGGGAGACCCCGCGATCTCAGGCGAACAGAGACTCACGTTGGCGCACAATTGCGCAAAGGCTTTCGTTGTAGGGCGTCTCGAGACCAATCTCTCGGCTCAGTTCGACGACCTGTCCGTTGATGACGTCTATCTCCGAGGGTCGACCCGCGAGGTGGTCGAGGCGCATGGACGGGCTGGCGTCGGGGATCGTCGCGGCGAAGTCGGTGACGTAGCGCAGTGGGTCCTCGAACGTGAATTTGACCCCTTTGGCTACGCCGAGCCGATAGGCCTCCGAAGTACAGCCGAGTGCGACCTTCCAAGCCTCGGGGTTCGCCATGAGCTCGCCCACGGTGACGTCAAAGGCCGCACATGGTGCGCTGAGCGTGACGTTGCAGAGGAACTTCTCCCAGGTCATGAGGCTCACGTCGGCGAAGGCCCGGACGTTGAAGCCGGCTTCACGCCACATCTGCTCGATGGTTAGGACTCGGTCGGTCAGGCCGCCTCTCATTTCACCGATGCGGATCAGCCGCATGCCCTCGTGATGCACGCGTCCCGCTTCG
This sequence comes from Acidimicrobiaceae bacterium, assembly GCA_003151235.1. Classification (GTDB taxonomy): domain Bacteria; phylum Actinomycetota; class Acidimicrobiia; order Acidimicrobiales; family RAAP-2; genus Palsa-461. The sequence goes on along the minus strand of PLWZ01000053.1, from coordinate 8,969 downwards.
GGGTTCGACGATCCGAAGCCCTCGGCGATCCCGACGAGGATGTGATCCTCCGAGATGTGCTTTGCCACGCGCTCACCTGCGCCGAGGCCGTTCTGGAACGCCATGACCACGCTGTCGGGTTGGAGCAGCGGCGCGATCTTCGCGGCAACCTCTTCAACCGCCGACGCCTTGGTTGCGATCACCCACACATCGCAGTGCCCGGCATCGCACGGCGAGTGGCCGACGCGGAGGTTGTCGACAACGAAGTTGCCGCTGGGCCCCGAGACGGACAATCCAGAGGCAGCGATGGCGTCGATGTGCTCGCGCCACACGTCGATGGCGCACACATCGTGCCCGGCCCGACCGAGGAACCCGGCGTACACCGAGCCCATCGCGCCAGTCCCGACGATCGCGATCTTCATCCCATCCCCAGGAGACCTAGCCGGTGAGAACAATGCGTGACCGTTGAAGGCATAAGCCGGGCTCCTGTTCCCTATCGGTAGGCGACCATGGAGCGGAAGACCATGGGCGACCCAAGCCGCACAACACCGTCGGCGATGAGCTCGTCGATCTGATCATCGGTGAGCCCGACCTGGGCGAGGACCTCGGCGGTGTGCTCGCCGACCCCCGGAGGCTTGAGCGTCTCGTGGTGCTGTGTCCTGGAGAAGCGCGCGTAGCGACCCGGAGCCAGCACCGGGCCACTGCCCGGGCGGTCGAGGACGTTGAAGACCTCCCAGCTGCGGTAGTCGGGGTCGTCGATGAGCTCAGACAGACGCCTGGCCGGTGCCGCCGGGACGTTCGCCGAGGCCAGGCGGCGGATCGCCTCGTCCCTGGTCAAGGAGGCAAAGGCGGCCGAGATTCGTTCGGTGAGCTCGGCGTCGCCGACTGGGTCCGGCCGGTCCAACAGGCCCGCCTCCCGCAGGCCCCCAATCCCTCGTCCGACGGCTTGCAGGCGGAGCCAGCCGTCGGTGGTGGCGTAGTAGCGGTCGAGCGGGCCCGGTCCGGCGAAGTCACGCCCACCCACGATCGGGGCGTCTCGGCCCGGCACCGAGATGAGTTCCTCGCATTGCGCGAAGGCGGAGGTGCCGGCCAGCGACAGCCACACGTTTTGGCCGTCGCCGGTGCGAAGGCGGTGGAAGAGGGCAAGAACGGTTCCGAGGACCGCCAGGGCGGCGGTCGTCACGTCGTTGACCGCGACCGTCATCAGCACCGGCTCGCTGTCGCCTCCCTGCGCGATCATCATTCCGCTCCTCGCCTGGAGCAGCGGGTCGAAGGCCGGTTCCGACGAGTACGGGCTGTGGTCCCCGAATCCGGTGATGGACACCGAGATGATGTCCGGTTTGACCTGGCGAAGCCGCTCGTAGTCGATCTTCAGACGTTCGAGGACGCCGGCCCGGTAGTTGTCGACCACCACGTCGGCCGATCGCACCAGGGCGTGGAACGCCTCGCGTCCGGCATCCGACGAGAGGTCCATGGCGACACCGCGCTGTCCACGGATATATGGCATGCCGCGCTCGCGCCAGCTGTCGCCGGCCGGGATCTCCACCTTGATCACGTCGGCTCCCAGCTCGGCGAGGAGGGTCCCGGCATAGGGGCCGGCGAGGATCGTCCCGAGGTCGATGACCCGGAACCCCTTGAGAGGGGGGCTCCCCTCGGGAGCGGCGTTGGACGGCGCGGGGCGGGTGCCCCATCGGATCCACTCCTCTTGGTCAGCGGGGTTCGGTGCCGGTCGATCGATCGCCGCGGGGGTGGCGACCAGGTTGATCGGGTTGCCCGGCATCGTGACCGGGCCCTGCACCGGGTCATGCATCTCCACCCGCATCCCGATCGAGGCGAGGACCGGCGAATCCATCCAGTCCTCCCGCCGCAGCAGGGGCCCGACCGGCACATCAGCGTCCCGGAGCGTGGCCAGCCACTCCTCGCTCGTGCGGGCTGCAAAGACCTCGACGAAGCGCTCGCGGACCCACCCCCGGTTGGCCGGCATCAGCATCGCCTCGAGGTGTCCCTCGATGCGCTCGTCCTCCAGGATGTCGGACACGCCCAGTGCGGCCAGGGCGCGCTCCTGGAACTTCGTGGTCAGCGTGGCCAGGAAGAGCCACGCCCCGTCGGCGCACCGATATCGCGTGTACATCGGGTGCGGGCCGCCGGGGCCGTAGTTGGCCGGCACCACGGGCGCCTCGGTATCGATCACGAGTGAGGCGCTCGACGCGACCATGGCCGCGTGCACGCCGCCGACGGTGACGATCTGTCCGTGCCCCGAGGCGTGCCGCTCGATGAGCGCAGCGACGGCCATCGCCGCCGCCCACGCCCCTTGGAGATAGAGCATGTAGGGAAAGGCGGGGTCGATCGGACCCCCGTCGAACGAGCTCTGCCGCAGCGCCATGCCAACCAAGGCCCAGAGCAGCCCGCTGGACTCTGCGCCTCCCGCCCACGGGGTCTCGCCGAGGAACGGCGGAACCTTGAGATAGACCAGACCCGGGTTGGCCTTGCAGGCGGCCTCGGCGTCGATGCGCTCGGCGAGGCCACCGGCTCCGCCGCCGCTCACGCAGACATCGGCATCGGCGAGCAGATCGAGCAAGCGGTGTGGCGTCGCCTCTGCGTCGATGGTCAGGCTCCGCTTGTTCCGGTTCCACATGGCGAAGCCGGGCCGCGATCGGCCCGGATCCCCCGACGGCGGCTCGACCTTGACCACGTCCGCTCCGAAGTCGGCCAGCAGCATCGCGGCCAACGGTCCGGCGACCCCGGTGCTGAGATCGACGACCCGGATGTCGGCCAGCGCCCGGACCCTCTCCCCCGCCGCGTCGGTCATCGCCGAGCCGTCCGCGTCCGGCGGCCGTCCGATCGAGACCGTCTCACGATCTCGGGCCGGTCAGCTCCCGTCATCGGTGGCCGTCGGGTCGGGTTGGAATCGATACAGGGCGCTGCCCTGGCCGGTGTCGTGGAACACGACGCGCACGGGCATCCCCACCACAACGTCGTCGGGTTCGCAGTCGACGATGTTGGTCATGACGCGCGGGCCCTCGGCCAGCTCGACGTAGGCGACGACGTAGGGGAGCGCCTCTCGGTATCCGGGGATGCCGCTTCGGTGCACCACGGTGAAGGTGTAGACGGTGCCCCGCCCCGACGCTTCGGACCAGGAGGTTCGGAAGCTCCCGCACACAGGGCAGAACGGCCTCGGATACCAGATCGGGATGCCGCAGTCGTCGCAGCGGCGCAGGAGCAGCTTGCCCTCGGCCGTCGCGGCCCAGAACTCCTCGGTCTCGGGCAGGCTGACCGGGACCGGCGTCGGCAGGGTCGTGCTCATGCGTCCTCCGTTCCGAGGATCAGGGTCGAGCTGCCCATCCGGGTCCCGATGGACCCGCCCGTGCCATGCGCGAGGGCGATCGTGCAGTCGGGGACCTGGACGGCGGGGTGTGCCTCACCACGCAGCTGGCGGACCGCCTCGATGACCTTGGTGATCCCGCCCCGGTTCGAAGGGTGGTTGTTGCAAAGGCCCCCGCCGTCGGTGTTGAAGGGCAGCCGCCCGTCGGGGGCGACGAGCGCTCCGTCCAGCACGAAACGCCCGCCCTCGCCCTTGGCGCAGAATCCGAGGTCCTCCAGGGTCTCGATCACCGTGATGGTGAACGAGTCGTAGATCGACGCGTAATCGATGTCGGCCTGCGTCACCCCTGCCTCCTCGAACGCGCGGGGTCCCGAGACGACGGCACCGGTGTAGGTCAGGTCGAGCCGGCCGTTGTCGGCGTGCTTGATGGCCTCGCCGTGGCCGAGGATCTTGGCCGAGACCCGGCTGAGATCCCGGGCGACCTCGGGGCTGACCACGATGAGGGCGCCCCCGCCATCGGTGACGACGCAACAATCGTCCCTGCGCAGCGGCGAGCTGATCATCGGTGATTCCAGCACTTCCTCCACCGTCATCGGTTCCTGGAGGAACGCGTTCGGGTTGTGCTGGGCGTGCAGGGACGCAGCGACCTTCACCTCGGCCAGCTGGGCGCTGGTGGTCCCGAACTCGTGCATGTGCCGGGTCGCCGCCATCGCGTACCCGGTTACGGCCCCCGACATCCCCCATAGGCCCTCGAAGACCATGTCGGGCGTCGCACCGCCTCCGCCCGGCCGCCCGGCCATCGCGGCGCTGCGGGGACGGCCGGCCAGCGTGATCAGCGCCACCTGGCACTTGCCGGCCGCGATGGCCTCTGCGGCGTGGCCGACGTGCACGACGTAGGACGATCCGCCGGTCTCCGTCGAGTCGACGTGGGTCAGGCGAAGACCCAGATAGTCGGCCATCGATAGCGGGCCGAACCCGGCCGAGGAATCGCAGAAGTAGGCGTCGACGTCGCTGAAGGAGAGCCCGGCGTCGGCGAGGGCGCCGGCGGCCACCTCGGCGTGGATCTGGCTGTTCGAGCGATCGGGGATCTCGCGCAGGGGATGCTCATAGATCCCGGCTATGAACGCCTTGCCCCGAATCGTCACGTCTTCCCCTTGCCCCAAGCGAACCGATCGCCAAAGAGCCTCAACCGGCATCCACGTCGGCAACCCCTCGTCGAGCGAGTGCCGAGAAGCCGCGAGGTCGCTAAATGCCCTGGTGCGGTCCGATTGTGCTCACCTGGAGTTGCCCCGGTCAAGCTTCAACCACCGCGCCGCGGCGTGGCCTCGACGGCCGGCCGGAATGAATCCTCGATCATCGTGAACGCCGTCTCGAGCTCCCAGGGCCCGGGGGAGGCGATCTGCCGGATGACCTGCGGCACGTTGTAGAGGCCGATTTGGAACCCCCGTGCCGAGATCACCTGACCGGTGCACCAGTCGGAGCGATCACTGGCCAGGAAGGCGACCGCCGGGGCGACGTTGTCGGGCGATCGCTCGTCGCTGCCGTCGCCGGTCGGGGTACGGCGCCGCCCATCCGGCACCGACTCGGTCATGCGGGTGGCGGCACCGGGGGAGATGGCGTTCGCCGTCACCCCGTAGGGCCGCAGGGCGTTCGCACATGAGTAGGTGAAGCCGACGATGCCCATCTTCGCCGCCGCGTAGTTTGGCTGACCGGGCGCACCGTGCAGCCCGGAGCCAGATGTGAAGTTGATCAGCCGGAAGTGGCCGTCGGTGTCGCGCTGGCGTCGCCAGTAGGCGGCGGCGTAGTGCGCGGTGTTGAAGGTGCCCTTTAGGTGGACCCGGATGACCGCGTCCCAGTCCTCCTCGGACATGTTGAAGACCATGCGGTCGCGCAGGATGCCGGCGACGTTGACCAAGACGTCGAGGCGCCCATAGGTGTCGATCGCCTGGTTGACGATCCCTTGGGCGGCGTGATGGTCGGCGACGTCGTCGGTGTTGACGGTGGCCTCGCCGCCGGTCTGGCTGATCTGCTCGACCACCTGTTGGGCCGGCGTCTGGTCCTCCCCAGCTCCGTCCAGGGCCACCCCGAGGTCGTTCACGACCACCTTGGCGCCTTCCCGAGCGAGCAGGCGGGCCACGCCGGCGCCGATCCCCCGGCCGGCCCCGGTGACGATAGCGACGCGGCCTTCGAGCAGGTCTCCCATGATCCCCCTCCCTACGAGGTGCCTCCGGTCCGACAAGGTCGGCCTCGGCGTATGACTGATTCTGCCCGAAAATCCCACGGCAAGACCCTGTGCCGAGAACTCGGCACTTGTTGATCGCTCCGTTGGCCCCAAAACGTCTGTGATGCTGCAGCTCACCCGTAACTCAAGGTGAACTGGCCAGTCCGAGTCCGTCCCTAGGACGAGCCGGTCGGGCGCAGCAGCTCCCGGAGGCGGACCCGGGAGCCGGTGCGGAGCACAGCCCGGCGGTAGATGCGGGCCGCGAACAACGCCATGCCCGCGGTGGCGCAGACGCTGATGAGCGCCGAGAGGACGAACTGCCACCAGGTCACCTGGCCGAGGCCGACCAGCGCCGACATGCAGAACGGGGCGGTCGGCGGGAGAAAGGCGAGCACCTTGAAGAAGGCGTTCGCGGTGCCCGAGCTCACCACGCTGATCGAGTAGATGTACCCGAAGAGGATTGGGAGGCTGAGCGGCAGGGCGAGCGTCTGGACCTGGTCCTGGCGCTCGGCGGTCGAGCCGGCAGCCGCGTAGACCCAGCAGTAGAAGCCGTAGCCGAGCACCAGCCACAGCAGTTCCGACAGGAGGGCCAGGGGGGCGGCGCCGTGAAGAAGATCGGATCCGACGGCGGCTCCGACAGCGAGCGCGAACCCCACGATCAGCGCGGCCTGCCCCAGTGCGACGGCCCCGATCCCCAACACCTTGCCCCCGAGCAGCTGGATCGGGCGGACCACCGCAAGAAGGACCTCCACCACCCGGCTCGACTTCTCCTGCATGACCCCGATCAGGATCCAGGTGCAGTACTGGGTCAACATGAAGAACAAGAGGACCATCCCGATCACCGACGTGCCCTTGCTGAGGTTGGTGCCCTTCGATCCCGAAACCAGGCTCGATACGGCGACCGGTTGGTACTTGTTGATCCGCTCCACCTGTGACGCGGTGAGGCCGGCCACCCGGTAGGCGCGCAGGACCCCGAGGTATTGCGCCACCTGGTTGACCAGCCCCGAGTCGGCCGGCGACGTGCTCGCGTTGATCGGCTGGTCGAGCAGGATCTCGTCCGAATCGACGATGACGGCGTCCACCCGACCGGCGCGCAGGTCGGCCTTCGCCTGGCTCGTCGAGCTCTCGTTCACCAAGGTGACCTTGTCGTCGTTCGCCTTCGCAGAGGCGGCCACGACCTGGCGGCCGTCGGAGGACAGACCGCCGACCACGCCGACGCGCTGGGGCGTAGGACCGCTACCCGAGTGGATCGTCGGGATCACGACGGCTGCGCCGACCCCCACCAGCATGATGATGGTGCCAACCCGGAAAATGCGCCCCCGCACCCGCTCCCGGATCTCCCGACCCGCCACCAGGCCGACGTCGCCGAGGGCGTGCTCGATCCTGCGCAGCTGGGGGTGGGGACGGCCCGGGGTGCGAACGGCCGGCGCGGGCGGCTCGGCCGCCGCGGCCTTGCGCTCGGCCCTCCGGCGGCGCCGGACGACGTAGAAGGCGATACGCGCCACCAGGAGCGCCGCGACCAGGACGGTGATGAGCACCTTCACCGGAGCGACTCCCGGAACACCTCGGAGAGGCGGCGCCGGCCAAAGGAGAACTCGGTGACCCGGCCGGCTGCCATGGCGGCCCGGAGCACGGCATCACTGTCGGCCGACTCGTCGAGGACAAGTCGGGCCGCCCCGCTGGCCACCTCCGAGACGGTCACACCCGGGACGCCCCGGGTCCAGTCCGCGCTCCGCTCCCCCTCGATCCGGACCTCGAGCCGCCGCGGGCCGCTCGACGCCAGCTCGTCGACGGTCCCCGAGACCACGAGCCGGCCGTGGTCGATGATCGTGACCCGGTCGCACAGTTCCTCGACGAGGTCGAGCTGGTGGCTGCTGATGAGGACGCAGCACCCGGCCCGAGCCCGGTCGACGAACACCCGGCTGATGGCTTCGATCCCGGTCGGGTCGAGCCCCGAGAGGGGCTCGTCCAGGACCAGCAGCTCCGGCTCGTGCACCAGAGCCGCGGCCAGCTGCACCCGCTGCTGGTTGCCGTGCGAGAGCTGCTCCACCTTGGCGTCCCGGCGCTCCGCGATCTCGAGCCGCTCCATCCAGACGGCGGCGGCGTCGGCCGCCGCCGTCGCGCTCAGGCCGTGGAGCCGCCCCAGGTACTCGACCTGCTCGCCGACCAGCATCCCGGGATACAGGCCACGCTCCTCGGGCATGTACCCGAACCGCCGACGCTCGGCCTGCCCGACGGGGCCGCCGTTCCAGATGACCCGGCCGGCGTCGAGGTCGGTGAGGCCGAAGATCGCCCGCATGGTGGTGGTCTTCCCCGCACCGTTCGGGCCGAGGAAGCCCACCACCTGGCCAGAGAGCACATCGAACGAGAGGTCGTCAAGGGCGACGACCGGACCGTAGGAACGGCGGAGCCCCTCCAATTGCAATAAGCCACCCACTGCACGCAGGTTACGTTCCGTCGCTCTCACGGACCCGGACCACAGTCAGCCAGCCACAGCGTCCGACTCTCATCTGAGAGATCACGAAGCCCTCGCTACGATCGTCAACGTATGCAAACGGTGCACCAAGCCGCCGGCGGTGACGTCGGCCTACTGCGTCTGGCCCACGCGTGGCATGTCAGGGTCATGGCGGACGAGGTGGTGGCCCACGCGTTCAGCCACGGCTTTCACCCCGAGCACAGCGAACGGCTCGCGGCGTATTGGGCCGAGGCACTTGAGGGACCGACGACGTATTCGACCGATTACGACGACGAAACATCGGTGGTGCGGATGCACAGCGGCAACGGTGCGCATGAAGAGATGGACCGTCGAGCGATCGCGTGTTTCGATCTGCCGTTGGTCGACGTCGGTCTTGGTGAGAACGAGCGGGTCAGACAGGTGCTACACGACTACTTCGCTTGGGCAACGACCACGACGATGTCCCGCTACCACCGCTCCGCAGATGATGTGCCGGACGATCTGCCCATCCCACACTGGTCGTGGGACGGTCTCGTCAGCAGTAGGGGTCCCGAAGACGACTAAGAACGGCCGCGTCAACGAGCCCAGCTTCTAGCGAATAGCCCCTCGCCATCCTTTCCTCCGTCGCGAAAGGTGGGAGGTATCAGGGCCCGGGAGGATCATACGACCCGCCAGTCGTGATCGCGATCCGGTTCCAAGCGTTGATTGCCACGATCGCCATCACTAGCTGGGCGAGCTCGGACTTCGTGAACTGTCCGGCCGCCACATTGTAGATATCGTCCGGCACGCCAGTCTCAGAGATCCTGGTTATCGAGTCCGTCAGTGCAAGTGCGGCTCGCTCGCGAGCACTGAAAAGTGGGCTCTCACGCCACGCCGCAACTGCGTGCATCCGCCGATCGCTCTCCCCGGCCTGTCGTGCTTCGTAGGTGTGCATGTCGATGCAGTAAGCACAACCATTTATCTGGGAGTGTTGCGGCCCCGGTTCGTTGGAC
>PLWZ01000049.1 GCA_003151235.1 Acidimicrobiaceae bacterium | reverse complement strand
GCCGCCCGGTAGAAACGTTATGGGGCACCCAGACTCCTGACGTCCTTCACGAGGCTGATCGAGATGTTGGTGCTTCGGCCCGCTCGTCCCAGTATTCCTGTCTGAGCTTCCCCAGGGGAACATCACCAGGTCCAGGAAACCGGGGAACTCCAGTGCTCGGGAGGTCAATCAACGGAACGTCCTGTGCGTCCCAGTCTCGGCGTCTATCGAGGACGCCTTGTCACGATGAACCGGTGCCCCTTGGTCGCGAACAAATGCGCGGTCTCGCCGGCAACCTGGCCCTACCGTCTTTCCTGCAAAGCTGGCCTGTGTGGCAGCGCAACGGGAGCCGGTCGAGAGCATCAGCGCGGTGACGCTGCTGACCGTCGACATGGCTGAGGCTGTGGCCTTCTACCAAGAGCTCGACTTCCATCTGCTCTATGGAGGACACGAGGCGCCCTTTACGAGTTTCCGGGTCGGCGCCGGCTACCTCAACCTTCAGCTTGACTCAGTCGGCTCTCCCCAAAGGGCCGTCTGGGGTCGAGTGGTCTTGTGGGTCGACGACGTGGATGCGATGTACCGACGCGCTGTCACGGCCGGGTTCGATCCTGAGACCTCCCCTGCGGACGCACCGTGGGGCGAGCGCTACTTCCACATCCACGACCCAGACGGCCATGAGCTGAGCTTCGCACGCCCTCTGGCGAGGTAACGACTTTCCGTATTCCCAGCTCTCAGGAGAACGGCTGGCTGGTTGCCTCGCCGGTCTCGCGTGACTGAGTGCGTAACAGCCGCACAGGCAGGGGCGAGGGCAACGGTCCCAGTAGTATGGTGCCCGTGTCCCAACCCCAGCCCAAACCGCCCTCCGCGGATGAGTCTGAGGAGTTCGTCGCCGCGGCCCTGAAGGTGGACCCACAGGGTCTCTCAGGGAAGCACCCGAAGGACGACGAGAAGAAGGAAGAACAACCTTTCTAAGCGTGGTCCGGGCAAAGCCAGCCCGTGTCGGTTGACCTCCAGCCGTCGTTACCGGGACTTGGCAGGAGTACCTCCTCCCGATAGAAGCCCCCGCGACTCGGATGGGCCCACATGGGTGCCCACCGGTCACAGCCGAGCTCTTCACAGGCGATCCCGAACGGCGGCGGCGCCGTAGACATATAGCAACGTTAGGCGCCCCCTGGACGACTGAGCGCAGATTCCCACTGCTCCCGGTGTGCGTTCCACCGCATCGCTCTACCGCAATTCGTCACCTTCACTCCGGGCCACGGCTCGCACCATGCGACCTCCTCGTGGCGCGGGGGATCGTCTCTGAATAGGCCGCCACGACAGCCCCAGGTCGGACACTCCCACTCAAATGTGGCCACATCAGAGCTTTACCCTGTTTGGGACCCGGTGCCTGCCGCACTGCAAGCCACCATGAGGCGAGCTGGCACCATTTCCCGCCCGGAGCAGTCCGGACTGGTTCTTCTTCTACCGTCCCTGCCAAATGCAGTGGGCGGCTGATGAACTAACAGCCGCGCACAGGGAAATGAGCGGCTGATTCGACATCAGTCGCGCAACAGGATTTGTCCCGGCCGACGGTTCCGGTCAGGTGAGGCTGCTTGTCGCGGCTAGCCGTCTGATGTTGAGGCAGCAAAGGGTGGTCCGTGCTCGGTCGAGCACTTTCAAGAAGACTCCACCGGTAAACCGCAGTTCAGAGATCAGGGAAGGGCCTTTGGTCCCTTACGCGACAGACTTTTCTGATTGCCACGTCGCCGCGGTGGACCAATCAAGCATGAATAGACGGAACACGAAGGAGCTCATATGCCGCACCTCGTTCTTCCTATCGCTGACCAGGTCGTCATCCAACCCGGCTCGGTGGTCTCCAAGGTCATCCACCGTGATGACGAGCTCAATGTGACCGTGTTCGGCTTCGACACCGGAGAGGGCCTCAGTGAGCATCAGGCCAGCCGGTCCGCCGTGGTCCAGGTTCTGTCGGGGAGGCTGAGATTCACTGTCGACGGCGAGGAGCTGGATCTCGGTCCCGGACTGTGGCTCCATATGTCCCCGAACACGCCCCATGCACTCGAAGCCACGGAACCCACGGTGATGCTCCTCACCCTTCTGCGGCCGTGAGGATGGGCGAACGGACACCAGCACGAAGGCAGTTCGCAGTCCTCGTGTCAGAGCAACGTCTTGGACTCGGTCCCACTCTGCGCTCAGGAAGATCACGATGGCGCTGAAGGTCCAGGTGCGCCGGGTGTACGACCCGCCCGGGCCAGGCGACGGCACTCGGGTGCTGGTCGACCGGCTCTGGCCACGCGGCCTGACCAAGGCCAAGGCTGAGCTCGACGAGTGGTGCAAGCAGGTTGCACCCTCGCCGGAGCTGCGCAAGTGGTATGGCCATGACCCGTCAAGGTTCGAGGAGTTTGCCCGTAGGTACCACATCGAGCTCGAGCAACCGGAGCGATCCGAGGCTCTGGCTCACTTGCTGGAACTGGCGCTGCACGGAACAGTGACATTGCTCACTGCGACCAAGCAGCCGGAGATCAGCGGAGCCGAGGTGCTCGCCGGGATCCTCCGCCACTGACGTCGGCGACGCCCTGTCGAGTGGCCGGCGGAGTCAGGCAGGCCAAGAGGTTGCTACCGGTCGCTGAGCTCACGGCTCTGACACCGGAAGCGACTGCGGGCAGCTTTGACCCGGATCAGTGAAGTTCCGCTCTGAACGAGATGCGTTGGTCGATGTGCTCTCGACCGTGAGTCGAGCCGTCGGTGGACGCGGTGTCGTCGGTGTGTTTCCTTCGACTCGCTCAGAGACGCCTGACGGCTCCGGTCGGGGCCTCGGCTAACGAGTTGAGCAAGCTACCTGGGGTTCGCGAAGTTGCCGTGACCTACGCCGGACCCGGTACCTCGGAGCGGATCGGCTCAAGTCGGTTCGACGGACCAGGCCCGTGGCTGATGCGCTCTCAGCCACCTACTACCGTGGACTCCATGTTGTCCGTCAGCTGTCCGGTGTGCGGTGCCGTCATCGTGCGCCCGCCCGGTGGCAGCGCCATGGTGGTGTCGCTCCACATCACGAGCTGCCGCCGGTCACCTCGACCGCCAGCACGGGCGGCTGATAACTAGTCAGCCGCACGTGGAGGGCTTTATGCGCCACTGCGAATCGGCAGTCTGTTCGGACGCGGTGGGATTGTAACGTGGAACACCCCTGGTTGTCCCGAAAACCGAGTAACTATCGCGCTAAGAGCAGAGGTTGTTGCGACGCAACGAATCGACGCAGGGGTCGCACTTAGCGTCAGCATGCGGTATTCGGTCTTGGAGAGCAGATGCTTCGCTTCTCGGTAGTCAGTCAGTTTGCTATGAAACACACAGCCGTGAACGGTGTTGACCTTCGATAGCTCGGTCCTGACTTCCACAATCTGTGCGTGAACGTCAGTCGGCTCTAGCCAGACGATGATTTCTTTGACGGGCGTAGCAGCGGCATCCGCAAGAGCAGGATTCATGAAGGTGGCTGGTAGCCCGACTCCGGTCCCGAGCAGCAGGACGGCGAGCAGAACTAAGGGCGTTAGACGCCGCAATGCTCCGCCCCTCGACAAGATTGCCGACCGGCCATCATTCCCCTAGATGAGCAGGGTCCCCAATAAGTTGTCACCGGCGCTCTCAATCGTCGATCTCGAAGGTGATCGTCACACCGGCGGTGACCTCCGAGGTTCCAGGCTCGACGGGCATGGCGGCAGCGCTTGCTGACATGAGCCTTCTGTTCCCCGAACGCCCTGTGTCGGCCTCTTCGATCGAGGTGATCTTCCCGAGCTGCACCCCTGCTGCCTGTGCCAACTCATGGGCTTTGGCCAGAGCGTCTTCCACCGCAGCTCGTCGAGCCTCAGCAAGCACTGGCTTGGGATCTCCCATCGCTAGCCGAATGCCTTGAACTTGCAGGGAGTTGCCCGTAATGGGAGCAACTTCGGCCAGAAGTGGTCCTACCGTTTCAAGGCCGGTCACCCTTACTAACAGCATGTACGTGGCGACCCGTGCCGTCACGCTCCTTGAGTCTTTGTCCAGCCAGTCCTGCAGCGAGATTCTGAGTGTCTGCACGTCGCTTCGTGCAACTCCTTGTGCAAGAACGACTTCGAGAAACTGCTCGGCCAGGGCACCGACCTGATCCAAGGCATCAGCAGAGGTGGCAGCCATCACATTCAGCGAGAGCGTGATCAAGCAATGATCTGCCGTCCCAGAAGCCGCTCCTTCTCCGGTAACCACAAGGGATCGGGTCACGGTTCAAGCCTAATGAGGCCAGGGGACACACTCAGGGGTCCAGACAGTGTCGGTGGAAGACTGTCAACCGATGGACGAGTACGAGCCGCACCCATACACGGTTGAGGGCGAACTGGCTGGACTCGGCCGCTTCGCAGATGGCTTAACCCGGATGCGTCAGGAACGACCTGGTAGCTCGACCGCATCTCGGCGGCAGCGGAGGTCACGGTATGGACGCGCCCTGATCATCCTGACAGTTGGCTTGATGCTGGGTGGACTGATCTCCGGCCTCGTCTTCGGCTTGCGGTAAGTCACGATGCCGGAAGGCGGCGTCCCCACTCGACAACAGTGGCCTTCAGGTCCCAACGAAGAGGTCGCTGTGCTTGACGGTGGACCGATGGACGGCAGGGAGTATCCCGTCGAGCCTTCAGCAGGGGAGCTTCTGGTCCTCATGACAGATGGGGCGCAGCACCTTTACGAACGAACGTCGCGTGTTCAGGCGCTCCCCGACGGCCGCATGGCAGCAGTGTTCGCTCGGCAAGGTCGTCACTACGGCCCCGCCTGAACGCGGGAGGTAACGGGACGTCGAGGCGTGACTCGGTGTCCGTCTGGGTCAACTGTCAGCTCGGCGAACCATCCGGACGTAACCCATCCGTAGCTTCCTTGTTTCATGCCGGTGGACTTCTCGTACCGTTCCCACTCGTCCTTCGCTGCTTGAATCGGCATCGGCTGCCACCGCCGATGTGATGGCATGTCAGGGAACGTCGTCTCGAAGGCTCTCACTGCGGTTGCCTCATCAGCGAAGACAGCGACCCCAGCACGTAGCGGGGCTAGGGCGTTGCCTCCGACCTCCGACCTCCGGGCCACACCAGAAGCCCAGCTTCTCAGTTGGCATACGTTCCTTCGGGTGCGCCGGTATCCATACGGCGATAACCCAGCCCTCGATTCCTTCTACGAACGAAACGTAGGTCACTGTCGTCGGAACTCCGGCAGGTGACCGGTCGCTCCCCAGTGCAAAAGGGCATGGCGCTGACCGTCGTGGAGGCCACTGTCCATGTCGGCAATCCAGTTCACCATGCCCTGACCAGCGACACGATCCTGAACGAGCAGCGTCAGGTCGTCGCCCTCGCGAATCTGGCTCCACAGGGGATGATCTGCTCGGACGGGGTGGAGGAGCACTCGGTACGGTCGCGTTCCGCCTCGGGCAGGAGAGATGAACACCAGCGGAGCTGCTGAGTCGTCGAGCGATGGATCCGACACGAGACGCCACGTCGGACGGTAAGCACCCCGACGCTCGCGCTCGATCCGCTGGCGATCGTCCGGGTCGATCAGGAGTACGTCAATCGCGATTGCCAGCCAGCCGGAAGCTTCGAGCGTCATTGCGCCGTTAGCCCAACGCGTTGTCGACGACGCATGAAAAGTTGACATTGACGCTCCGGTTCGTCTCCACAACGATTGCCGAAGTCGGCACGAAGCTAGGTGTACGACTCATTAGACCATTTACCTGCCTGGTCCTCTCACATCCTGCACATGGCGAGCTGGAAAGGGGAACGCACCCAATAAGGACTCTGTACCTGCCCGGAGGTACCGAAACATGGAATGAGTGCCCAGACGAGACGGACAACGTCCGAATCAGCCGATCTCGCCGCTCGATACCGACGATCGCAGTTCCGGGGTAAGGGCGATACGCAGACCCACCGACGAGGATGTTCACCGTTCCCCGGACTTGCCCATTGGTCTCGATCCCTCTGGTTGGGGCACCTGTCAGACCGAGTCCGACGCCGAGGCCTGTCCCGAGCACAAGGACGGCGAGCAGTGCGTAAGGCGTTAGGCGGCGTAGCGGGGCCACGGAAGCAGGCTATGCCGAGTAGTTCAAGCATGCTCCGGGGTCCGCGACGAGCCGAACGCTGCGAACCAAAATGGACTAAGTGTCGGGTGATTTTGTGGTCGAGCCATGGGTCCAGCTCGTAGGAGAATCCCTAGACAACTTTTGCAGTCGTCATCGGGCTAAATGGACGGCAGAGCAGCTGACCGATCGGCTCAAGCTGTTCGTGATCGAACCGTCCAGCGCGAGCGCAGCCACCATCTGAACGACTGAGCTCCGTCGGGTCAACCGGACCGGCGCGCCGGAAACCTTGAGCCCTACAAGCGGCGCTTCTTTCGTCTCGCCCGTTCCCTCGATGTGAGCGTCCTCGTCGTTCCGAGGCGGCGCGGTTCGCGCGCTTTCGGTGTCTTCCGGGAACTCGCCCAACTCCCTAGAGCTCCCAGCTGCAAGGCCACTGTTCGTCTCGCACTTCTCCAGCGGCTCGGGCGAAAGCGCGAAAAGTCTGCGCCAGATCACCACGCTCAGGACGTGGGACCGCAGCGAGGACCTGAGAATCTCTTCTCACGTCTTGGGACGAACGGTTAGGGCTTCGCGGACGGCGTACCCGACGGGAAGGTAGCGCTCCAAGGGTCACCCGCGAGCGCTTTACCTTCGGAGCCGCCGAAGGCATTCGTGGCGTTACACGCCTTCCCGCCCTTGGCTGATGGATTCCACGAAACGTAACGGCCCCCCAACGGAGCCTCTCCCCATGCCGAGGCCGGTGGGTCGCCCTGGTTGGCACTTATCGCCCAGCACGTTCCCGACGCCGAATAGGCGACCAAAACAACCTGTTGACCAGAGGCCGATACGTTCACACTGATCTGGTTAGTTCCCTTGCCTGCGGCCTTTTTTACAAACGACAGGTTGGGTTCTTGGCTGTTCAGTACCGATATCAGGTTGGTCACGACCGGGTACGCTCCTTCGTTAATGTACGAGGCTTTGGCCGAGATCCGTGCATTCGAGAGGTTGGATTGGCTGGATTCGTCCTGAGCACCGGCCTTGGTGGACAGAAATATCGGAATGGCGATGGCCAAGAGGATCGCCACGACGAGCAGGACGACCAACATCTCAATGAGGGTAAAACCAGCCTGTGACCGCTTGTCGTCATGGGCTGAGAGCACAGACATACGAGGGCCGCTCCATCGAACGTGTGCGAACTAACCAAGTTCCATTTTAGTACGTAACTGGATCGATACTCGGGACATCGACCGTCCTTCGCACCCGACCACCTCACGAGCACAGATCAATCCTTTTCATCACGTCGTTTGGCTCCTTGGGAGCCAAACCCTGGTCGGCATCCACCAATTCCCCGATCTGCACGGGTCTGAACCCTTCGACGAGCGGCGGCCAGGGTTCGACCACCTGGCATTCGCTTGTGCAAACCGGGCGGAGCTTGAGCAATGGGAGTCGAAGCTGAACGAACTCGGCATCGAGAACGGCGGCATCGTCGACGCTTCATATGGATCGGGCCTCTCTTTTCGGGACCCTGACAACATTGCTCTGGAGTTCTTCGCGCCGCCCGCCTAGGGATGAGACGGCCATGGCCTCCATGCGGTGCAGAGCCGACTGATTATTGGCGCAAGTAGACCGCCTCGGGGTGAGTCAAGATCATCCCAAATGTGCGGCTGTTTCATAGTCAGCCGCGCGCACGAAACAGCGAAGCATGGCCAGTCCGGATCGTGGCTGATGCGCTCACAGCCTCGGACAACAAATCAGGTCAGGCGTGCATAGCATCCCTATCGTGCGAGGACGCATTACGCCCCGCAGCCGCTGATACCTGGTTGCGACCGACCACCCGGCATGCTTGAGCACATGGCACGTCGAGCCGGCAGCCCGCAACGCTGCACTACCCACACCATGAACGGTGGCCGCCAGTGAGAGTCCTGGTGGTCGAGGACTTCGAGGTCCTAGCCCGCTCGATCGGGACCGGACTGCGCCGCGAGGGCATGGCCGTCGACGTCGTCCTTGACGGGACCGACGCCCTCGGCCACCTCGCGATCACCCGCTACGACGTCGTCGTCTTGGACCGGGATCTGCCTGGCGTCCACGGCGACGACATCTGCCGGCAGATCGTCGCCGACCGCTCAGATGTTCGGGTCCTGATGCTCACCGCCGCCGATACGGTCAAAGACCGCGTCGACGGTCTCGGTTTGGGCGCGGACGACTACCTCCCCAAGCCGTTCGCGTTCGCCGAGCTGGTCGCCCGAGTCCGGGCCCTTGCCCGCCGAGCCACCTCGCCAGTACCCCCCACCCTCGCCTACGAGGACATCACCCTCGACCCAGCCCGCCGAGTGGTGTCCCGAGCCGGGCAGCGCCTCGACCTCAGCCCCAAGGAGTTCGCCCTGCTCGAATGCCTCCTCGCCTCGCCCGGCCTGGTCCTCTCGGCCGAGGAGCTACTCGAACGGGTATGGGACGAGGCCGCCGACCCCTTCAGTAGCGCCGTTAAGCACACCATGCACCGGCTGCGAACCAAGCTCGGCGACCCCCCAATCATCCACACCGTCCGCGAGGGCGGCTACCGGATAGGAGATACACGATGACCGCCATCAGCATGACCCCAGCCAGGTCCCGCCTGCGCAGACCCCCGCTCCGCGTGCAGCTCACGGTGCTCTACGCAGGACTGCTCGGCCTGCTGGTCGTCGCCGTCCTTGCCGTCAGCGGCTTGCTGGTCAGCCAAGGATCGACGAACGGCAACGGTGTCGCGACCTCACACAACGCCCTCTTCGGTCACCACCTCGATGTCGGACCGGCGATCGTGGGCGTGATCGCGGTAGCGATCGCGTTGGGAATGGCGTGGTGGATCGCCGGCCGATTCCTCCGCCCGCTCCGCACCATGAACGCTGCCGCACGCGAGATCTCTGCCACCAACCTCCACCGCCGTCTCGGCCTGGAGGGCCCACAAGACGAACTCACCGAGCTGGGGCGGACCCTCGATGACCTCTTCGGGCGCCTCGAAGCCTCGTTCGAGGCGCAGCGTCATTTCGTGGCCAACGCCTCCCACGAACTGCGCACCCCGCTCGCAGGCCTTCAGACCCTCCTCGAAGTCGCCCTCGCCGACCCGGACCCCGACACCGACACCATGCGGTCGGTCTGCCAAGAGGCTCTCGCGCTCGGCGAACACCAACAACGACTCATCCAGGCCCTCCTCACCCTGGCCACCAGCGAGCGCGGCGTCGAACAGTGGGGGCCATTCGATCTCGCTCACATCACTGAGACCGTTCTGACCGGACGTAGACATGAGGCCGAGCGCACAGGAATCCATATCGAAGCCACCCTCGCCGCCGCCCCCGCAATCGGCGACCCCAAACTCATCGAACTCCTGGTGGCAAACCTCATCGACAATGCGCTGCGCCACAACACCACCGGCGGGAGAATCGAGGTCGCCACCATCTCGACCCCAGGACGAGCAACCATCACCGTCAGCAACACCGGCCCGACTATCCCGCCCAGCGAGATCGACCGACTCTTTGAGCCGTTCCAACGGGCAGGCAGCCAGCGCGTCGGGCACACCGACGGACACGGCCTCGGCCTCGCCATCGTCCACGCCATCGCCCACGCTCACGACGCCAAGATCACCGCACGCCCTCGAGCCGAAGGCGGACTCGACATCGGCGTGACCCTCGACTCCTCGGGCAGGTAAACCACGTGACCTGCAGGCACTGTCGTCTACTGCTGACAATCCGTTAGCCAGCCGAGCCTGAATATCCGTTCCCGCAGCTCAGGAAAGTTTGAATAGGAGATCGTCTTCTCCATTGCTCCGACGATGGAATCACGATCCAGATTGCCCACGAGGATCTGTATGTCGACAGCGTCCTTTGAGGGAAGCCCAGGTACAGACGTTGATCCGATGTGGTCAATCCATAGCGCGATGCCGCCGGACAACCGAACAGGCGTGGCGTAAGGTCGTCGTGAAGTCGTGTTTGGCCTTCGTCTACGTTGCGAGTTCTGGGTCGGCGCGGCTGTTACACCGTCAGCCACCACGGGTGCGGACGCGGTTCTGGGATGGCTTCCTTCGGTCTGCGTCAAAGACGGGTCTGGACTGACGACCGGCTTTACCTTCACTCAGGACGTCGGCGGTAGGACCGGGCTGGGGTGGCCTGGCTTCTGCTCTTAGCAGGACCCCTGGGGTGGATCGGCCTGCTCCTGGTTGCCGCGACACGCCGGAGTGCTGAGACGCTCACTGTGACATTGCCGTACTGCGAAGCCACAGACCTCCGGATGAAACGAGCAGTTTGGGTCCGCCAGGGGGCAGTTCTCGTGTTTCTGGGTACTTTTGTCGCTGCTTTCCTCGCGCTCCTTCCTCAAACCACTGATTTCCGACTGCTGGCGGCGGGTCTGGGTGCCATTGCCATTGCCGCCTTGATCCAGGTCATCGTCGAATCGGTTCGGTCTAACCGAGCCATGGTCCGCATAGACCTCGACGCATCCCGTCGCTGGGTCACCCTATGGGGAGTGCATCCGAACTTCCTGGCCGCCGTTCCGCGAGAGGGTCACGGCTCGTTTGCCGCCCCGACGGCCTAAGCCAGGCGATCGTTGAGGGGTCGCCTCAAAAGTTGGCAGCGTCATTTCGGCCGCTCTTGTGGCGGCATTAGCGTTTCGCCAATGACCACCATCACTCCGCCGAGCCCCGGCACTGGCTACCGACCCAC
>PLWZ01000048.1 GCA_003151235.1 Acidimicrobiaceae bacterium | reverse complement strand
CAGTGATGGCGAGGAAACCGGGGTAGGCAACCACCACCTCGTCGATACTCTCGGCCGCCGGGTCGCCGGCCGCGATGGCTTCGGCGTCGGCGCACAGGTGTTCGTAGATCCCGGGCAATAGTTCCACGAATTGTCCGACCAACTCCTGGGAGCGCTCGCGAGGGACGACCGCGCAGAGGACACGGCCAAGCTCAGCGCGCAGGAGAGTCAGCCGCGCGCGGATCTGGTCCACGGTTGCACTCACATCCTCCGCGTGCTGCGGGAAAAGGAGCGCCAGAACCTCCTCGACCAAGGCCTCCACGTCGTGTTTGGAGGGCAGCGCGCCGGGTTGAAACCGGCGGTGGCCAACCAGCGTCTCGGCGAAGGCACGATCGATCTGGTCCGGGTCGCTCGATGCCGAGCCTTTCGCTGTGGACGCTTCTGCCGTCGCGGCCATAGTTGCTCCTCGTGTGGCATCGATGCCGGGCCGAGCGGGCGTTCGAAAAAGCGAGAAGCCCCCTACACCTGGGGGTGGCTCGCGCAGCTCAACGTTGAGTTATCTGATCATATTAGTCGAGATTATCCACTAGATCGGCGCCGACGTCCGGCGCAGGTCAGGGTTCCCGCACCTGCTCATAGCTCAGATCCCAGTAGATCGCCTTGCGGCTGATGTCGAATCTCTATGAAGAGGGGCCGGATGTCAATGGGTATTCCTTCGGGCTGACCACGCGCTCGAAGACGCGTCGGATCTGTTGCCTATTGGTCATACCGACCATCGCGGTCTGCTGCGTCATCGGTATCTGCTTCACGTTGGGTGCCTCGCCCCCAGGCGGGCTGCTCCGTCGTCCTCGCATTGCACCGTGGGATTACCTCACAGCCACAAAGGTCACCGATGAACGCGCTCAACCTGAGGCAAATGGCGATTTCGGGCATGCGATCCTGGAACCCATCGACTTGGCGGGCGCCACACGACGCGTCGGGAACACACAACAACGGACATGAGCACCTAGACATCGGCTGCCTATCCACTACCAACCGTCCGAACTACCCGGCGTGCGGGTGTCCCCTAACACCGGCTCGGCGGCCGTCTTGCGGCGGAACCATCCGGTAATCACAACAGTGAGCGACACAGTGGGGGAAGGGTCAACACGGTGCCCCGAGCGGCCGCGCTGCATCCGGCATCACGCAATACGGGGCAGTGCTCCGAGAAAATTCGCCCGGCCCGAGGCCGAGCAATGCCGAGTCGCCTACCTTCCACGAGTAAGCGCGAGGCCCGCCACCTCAACGACACTTCGAGCTTCCGTGGGACAGGGCAAACCTTCGGTTCGTTCACACGCGCGCCCGGGTGCCCCTACCGCAGAGCGTAGGCTCCGCGTGATGCTCGACTTCGATGCTTATCTCCACCGAATAGGGCTGAGCCCGGCGGACTCACCCACCTGGCAGACCATCCATCGCGCTCACGCGACGACGATCCCTTTCGAGAACCTCGACTCGCACCGCGGCATCCCGATCTCATTGGAGCAGACCGATCTAGAGCAAAAACTCGTCTCTAACCGGCGAGGCGGATATTGCTTCGAGCACAACCTGCTGCTGGCCTCCGCCCTGGAGCACATCGGCCTGCGGGTCGAGCCGATGCTGGCGCGGGTCGGGGGCGGCGCCCCACAGACCCGGCCGCTCGGCCACCTCGTGCTGCGGGTGACGGATGGCGAGGGATGCCAATGGCACGCCGATGTCGGCTTCGGGCTCGGGACCCTGCTGGACCCGATCCCGTGGGGCCCCTCGGGGGTGCATGAGCAGTCGGGCTGGAGCTTCCGGGTCGTGGCGGAGAGTGACGAGCTCGTCCTCCGGACCCTCAAGCCGGAGGGCTGGTCCGACGTCTACGGGTTCCTGCCCAAGCCGGCGCCGCGGATCGACATCGAGGTCAGCAACTGGTGGATGTGCACCAACCCGGCATCGCCGTTCGTGTTCGGGTTGATCGCGTCGTTCAACCACCCGGACGGCCGGCGGGAGGTCATCTGGGACTGGTCCGGCAAGGTCCAAGCGATGGTGATGTCGCCTGAGGGGGTGGTCGAGACGCAGGAGCCGCGCGAGGCGATCCCTTCACTGCTCGCGGAGCGATTCGACCTGCCGGGGTTCGAGCTCGGTCCAGACGGCAGGGTAAGGGTTTCAAGCTAACCGACTACCCGCAATCCGTTGGGCTGGCACACGACCTAAGCCGTCGGGACCCGGCGGGCTGTCTGCCTATCAATCTCGCAGTGAGACCGGACAGGCGACGGACCGAGCTCCATCGCAGGCCTCCAAGAGACTGAGCGTCCGCCAATCGCGAAAGGTACAGCCATAACCTTGTTCGGTGACGATGGAGGCAGGTCGGACGTCACCAGGATGGTGGCTGGCTTCGGACGGTCGGTGGTACCCGCCTGAACTCCATTCAGAGTACAAAGCTCAGGCATCGGCAGACGGCATCGGATCGGCTGGACGCCGACGAGTCCCACGCCAGGGGGCCGGCTGGCCCGGCTCGTACCGGTTGGAAGACGATCCCGAGTCGGAACGGGGGGAATGCCAGATTCTCGACGT
>PLWZ01000037.1 GCA_003151235.1 Acidimicrobiaceae bacterium | reverse complement strand
AGACATCACACGGTGGAGGCGAAGGGACTTGAACCCTCGAACCTCTTGACTGCCAGTCAAGCGCTCTACCAGCTGAGCTACGCCCCCGGGACGAAGATTCAGATTATCAGGCACCCCAAAGTCCGAAGCCCGTAGTCAGTTCGTCGGGGGGCACATGACCCTGACTTAGCATCTGGCGATGGCACGGGCCTATGACGCCGTCAAGATCGAGCAAAAGTGGCAACACCACTGGCTCGAGCACGGTTCCTACCAGGTCGAGAACGACGACCCCCGTCCCTCCTATTACTGCCTGTGCATGTACCCGTACCCGTCGGGACCCGCCCACCAGGGCCATGTGCGCAACTACACCTTGGGGGACCTGGTGGTCCGGCACAAGACCATGCAGGGCTTCGCGGTGCTCTCACCGATCGGGTGGGACTCCTTCGGCCTGCCGGCCGAGAATGCCGCCATCAAGACGGGGACCCACCCACGCATCTTCACGGACGAACGGATCGCCGAGCTCAAGACCTCGCTGATTGGCTTGGGCGCCGTCTACGACTGGCGTCGGGAGATCTGCAGCCACGACCCGGTGTTCATGCGCTGGAACCAGGTCATCTTCCTCCGGTTCCTCGAGGCCGGACTGGCCTACCGGGCCAACGCGGCGGTCAACTGGTGTCCGGGTTGCCAGACCGTCTTGGCCAACGAGCAGGTGCTTGCCGACGGCCGGTGCGAACGATCCGGCGACCTGGTCGAGAAACGCGACCTCGAACAGTGGTTCTTTCGCATCACGTCTTATGCCGACGAGTTGCTCGCGGCATTAGACGGTCTCGAGTGGCCCGATCGGGTGAAGGTGATGCAGCGGAACTGGATCGGCCGTTCCGAGGGAGCGGAGTTCGATCTGTTCGTCCAGGCACCCGACGGGGGTCGATCGGAGGTGGCACTCCGCGTCTTCACGACAAGGCCCGACACCAGCTTCGGGATGACCTATGCCGTCATCGCACCCGAGCACCCCTTTGTCGATCAGCTGACGACGGAGAACCGACGCGCGGAAGTCGACGAGCTGCGTAGCCGCGCCGCGCTGTCGACCGAGATCGAGCGTTCCAAGGCCGCCGACACCGGGGAGGAGCTGACGAGGCGGGGCGCCTTCACCGGCAGCTACGTCATCAACCCGTTCAACGACCAGCCGGTGCCGGTATACATCGCCGACTACGTGCTCATGGGATACGGCACCGGGGCGATCATGGCGGTGCCGGCCGAGGACGAGCGCGACTTCGCGTTCGCAGGGACCTACGGGCTCCCGGTCGTGCGGACGGTCCAGCCCCCCGACGACTTCGAGGGTGGCGCCTACACGGGCGAGGGCCCCAAGATCAACAGCGGCTTCCTCGACGGCCTCGACGTGGCGACGTCGAAGGCCCGGGCGATCGAGTTCCTGGAGGAGGAGGGGATCGGCACCCGCAAGGTCAACTACCGGCTCCGCGACTGGCTGGTCTCGCGCCAGCGTTTCTGGGGGTGCCCGATCCCCGTCGTCTACTGCCCCGACGACGGCATCGTCGGCGTTCCCGAGGACCAGCTGCCGGTGGTCGCGCCCGACGACGTGGAATTCCTCCCGAGCGGTCAGTCGCCGCTGGCGCTCCACGACGGCTTCACCCACACGACGTGCCCGAAATGCGGGGGCCCGGCCCGGCGCGAGACCGACACCATGGACACGTTCGTCGACTCGAGCTGGTACTTCCTGCGCTTCTGCAACCCCTGGTACAGCGACGGCCCGGTCGACCCCGAAGGTGCCAGTCGCTGGATGCCCGTCGACCAGTACATCGGCGGCGTCGAGCACGCGATCCTCCACCTCCTCTACGCGCGCTTCTACCAGCGGGCGATGATCGACATCGGCCTCTTGCCCTCGATCGAACGCGAGCCGTTCCGGCACTACTTCGCCCAGGGCATGATCCGCATGGACGGGTCCAAGATGTCCAAGTCCAAGGGGAACCTCATCGCCCCGGCGGCCTATTACGAGCGGGTCGGAGCCGACGCGCTCCGGCTCTTTCACCTTTTCGTCGGGCCTCCAGCGGACGATCTCGACTGGACCGATCAGACCGACGAGATCATCGACGGATGCGGCCGGTTCCTCGATCGCCTGTGGCGGCTGCTCACGGAGGAGCCCGTCGGGACCCGGACCGGCCCGTTGAACGACGACGACGTGGCCTTCCGCCGGATCCTGCACAAGACCATCCGAGACGTGTCCCAGGACATCGACCGGTGGTCGTTCAACACCGCCGTCGCCCATTGCCACGAGCTCTTGAACGCCTTCTTGCGTTACGCCCGGATAGAGGGCGGTCCGCACCCCGACGTCTTCACCGAGGGCGCCGACCGGTTCCTGCTCCTCCTCGCCCCGATGACCCCGCACGTGGCCGCCGAACTCTGGGAGCGCCGGCACCCAGGAGAGTCGAGCGTCCACGAGCAGTCCTGGCCATCGTTCGACGCGGCGCTGGTGACAGAGGACTCGGTCACGATGGTGGTGCAGGTGAACGGCAAGGTGCGCGACCGGATCGAGGTCGACCCGTCCATCGGGGCTGCGGAGGCCGAGGCCCTCGCGCTCGGTTCGGAGCGTGTGATCGAGGCCCTGGCCGGCGCGAGCCCGAAGCGGGTGGTCGTGCGTCCACCTTCGCTCGTCAACGTCGTGGCATAAATAGAGCGCGATGGACCGGCCGGACCAGCAGCGCCTCTTCGACGACGACATCGACGCGCCCATCGAGGATCAGCGCACGGCCGCCTCGGGTGGCGCCCGCAAGACGCCGGTCAGGTCGGAGAGCGCGGCCGCCGGGACGCCCGACGTCGAGATCCGCACGTCCAAGCGCCGCCGCAAGAGCGCGACCGCCTACTGGAGCGACGGCCGGATCGTGGTGCTGCTCCCGAGCCACCTCCGCGGATCCGAGCGCAAGGAGATGGTCGACTGGCTCGTGGCGAGGGTGTTGTCGCGCCGGCCGCGGGCCGCCGCCTCGGACGAGGCCCTGTTCGACCGGGCCCTGCACCTGGCCCATCGCTATGTCCCCGGCGCCGACCCGGTCTCCGTTCGCTGGGTCACCAACCAACAGAAGCGTTGGGCATCGTGCACCGCCGAGACCGGTGACATCCGGCTCTCGCATCGGCTCCAGGGCGTCCCCGAATGGGTGCTCGACGCAGTGCTGGTCCACGAGCTGGCCCACCTCGTCTACCCCGATCACTCGCCGAGGTTCCACGAGCTGGCCGACCGTTTCGCGCGCCAGAGCGAGGCCACGATCTTCCTGGAGGGGTACTCCCTCGGTCTCGATGCCGGGCCCGGGGTCCCTCGGGAGGCTTAGATCTTCTTGAACCCGGCCAGGACCTCGGGCCAGAGGCCCTCGCTCATCTTGTAAGGGGCGTAGAAGCTGAACCGGTCGACCAGGTCCCCGAAGCGCTCGCCGACCCTGGCCGGGACGTCCTCCAGCGCCGAGACGATGGCGAATGCGTCGAGCATCTCGTCGGTGATGCGCTCGCCCATGGCCTCCCACTCACCGCGCTTGGACATCGCGTTCAGCTCGTCGCCGACCTCGCCCCAGCCGTGGAGCTCGAGCACGGGACGGTAGGCGGGTGTCGACCCGTAGAAGGCGATCTGGCGCTTCACCGCGGTCTTCGCCACCTCGAACTGCTCGCCCTCGCCGGCGACGACGAAGCCGGGGTACGAGACCGTCAGGTCCTTCCGGGTCTTGCCGGCCTTGGCCGCGCCCCGCTCGAGGGCCGGCATGCTCACCTCCCGGAGGTACCGCTCGGTCGTGAACCCGTGGACGATCATCCCGTCGCCGGCCTCACCGGCCACCTCGGTCATCAGCTCGCCGACCGCCGCCAGCACGATCTTCGGGTTGCCGTACTTGTTGGGCCCGGGGCTGAAGAACGGCGTCATCAACGTGTGGGTGTAGAAGTCCCCCCGGAAGTCGAGCTTCGTGCCGTTGGCCCAGCAGTCCCAGATGGCCCGGATGGCGAGGATCATCTCTCGCATCCGCGGGGCGGGGTGCGACCACTCCATCGAGTAGCGCTTCGTGATGTGGGGCTTGATCTGGGAGCCGAGCCCGAGGATGAAGCGGCCGTGGGAGAGCTCCTGGAGGTCGTTGGCCGTCAGTGCCAGCGTCATCGGGTTGCGCGCGAACGCGACAGCGATCGCGGTGCCGAGTTCCAGGTGCTCGGTCGCCTGGGAGGCGATGGCCAACGACAGGAACGGGTCGTGGCCCGTCTCGGCCGACCATGCGCCGTCGTAGCCGAGCTCTTCGACGGCCTTTGCCGACTGGCCAGTCCCGACCGGGCTGAATCCGATGGCTCCGTCTACCTTCATTTTGTGCCTCCCCGATCTTCGGTCATTGTTCGGTCGTTGGCGTGGGACGCCCTCAGTGATCCTCGCCGCGTAGGAACTGCTCGAGCTCGGCGGCCAGCTCGTCGCCGGACGGCAGGCCGTCGGTCCCGAGCGGGTTGCCCTCGGACGCGTCCACGCTCGCCTCGAGCTCCCGGACCATCGCCGTGTGCTCGATGTTGCCGGCGATCACCTCGTCGACCTTGCGTCTCGACGCGTCGGCGGCCCGGTGGAGCGCGGAAGAGTCGAAGCTGAGGCCGGCCACCGAGGCCAGTCCGTCGACCAGCGCCGCGCTGGCCTCGGGGAAGTTCATGGCGGCGACGTAGTGGGGGACCCGCGCCCACAGCGTCACCATGTCGATGCCGGCGTCGCCGAAGCCGATCTCGAGCGCCGAGCTCACGCCGGCCGGCACCTCGAGCTCGCCCCGGCTGCGGCCGACCTGGTCGATGAGCCCCGACGAGGTCGGGGGAGCCGTGGCCACGAGCCGCACCGGGCGGGTGTGCGGGGCCGGCGCCGGGAAGGCGCCCAGCGCGACCACCATCCGGGTCTCGAAGCGCTGCGCGAGCTCGACCATCGCGTCGACAAAGCCGCGCCAGTGGAAGTCGGGCTCGGGTCCGACCAGGTACAACACGTCGTTGCCGACGTCGTCGTGGGCCGAGCGGAGCTGGGTCTGGGGCCACGTCATTTCGGTGTTGACACCGTCGACGAGTCGCACCACCGGCCGGCGGGCCCGCTGGTCCAAGAAATGGTCGCCGTCGAAGGTGGCCACGAGGTCGCTGTTGCCCGACGCCAGTACCGATGCGATCGCGGTGGCGGCGCCCAGACCGGCGTCGACCCACCCCTCGAGGCCGATGACGAGCACGGGCCGGTGAAGGGGGCGGTCCTGGTGGAGTCGGTAGAGCGCACCTGATTCCGGGCTCATGGCGCCCGGAGCCCGCTCACCACGCGGCCAACTGCTCGGCGGCCGTCGTGGCCAGCCTGCGAACCGACTGGGGGTAGCCGTCGAACGAGCCCGAATCCCCGCCACCGGCGCCGCCGAGATAGCGGGCGTAGACGCCCTGCATGATGCAGGCCAGCTTCCAGTAGCCGAAGGCGGTGTAGAAGGGAATCGCCGACACGTCGCGGCCCGACGCCTTGGCGTAGCGCTCGAGCATCTCCTTGCGCGTGGCCATCCCGGGGGCGGTCGTCGCCGACACGCCGATGCCAACGCCGGCCTCGTCGCGGTCGTTCCAATAGACCATCAGCAACCCGAGGTCTGCCATCGGGTCGCCGAGCGTGCACAGCTCCCAGTCCAAGATGGCTCGGACGCCACCTCGGTCGTCGAACACCGTGTTGTCGAGCCGGTAGTCGCCGTGCACGATGCCGAGCCCGATCTGGTCGGGGACCCGCGCCCGCAGGTCCGACGCCACATGTTCGACGAGCCCGTCGTAGTCGTCCCCGTTCACGATGCCATTGCGGAACTGCTCGCTCCACCGCTTGAGTTGGCGCTCGATGTAGCCGTCCCGGCGGGCCAGGTCGCCCAGTCCGACGTCGTCGGGATCCACTGCGTGGAGCGCCGCCAGAGTGTCGGCCAGGTTGTTCCCGATCTCGGGCCGTGTCGCATCGTCGAACGCCGCGACGACCTGCTCAGCGCTGCGCAGGATGTGACCGTCCACGAACTCCATCACGTAGAAGGGGGCCTGGTTGACCTCCACGTCGGTGCACAGCCCGATGGCCGTCGCCACCGGCACTCCGGCCGGGCCGACCGCGCTGATGATCCGGTGCTCGCGTGCCATGTCGTGCGCCGTCGGCAGCACGTGGCTGACCGGCGGCCGGCGGAGGGCCCATCGGTGGCTGGCTGCGTCCTCGACCTTGTAGGTCAGGTTGGAGCGCCCGCCGGCGATGAGGGTGAACTCGAGGGGCAGCTCGACATCGGGCACGTACTCCGTGAACCACTTGGACACGTTCTGCTCGTCGATTCCACGCGGGGCCACGGCCAAACGTTAGTGGCTACCCCCAGGCCCGATCCTGGGCCGACCGTCGTGGCGCGGGCAGGGGAGTCGATCGTTCGGGGCACCGGGTAGGGTCCGAGGCGATGGCCGATGTGACCGATGCCACGTTCGAGGCCGCCGTCATCGAACGATCGAAGGAGGTCCCGGTCGTCGTCGATCTCTGGGCGCCCTGGTGCGGCCCGTGCCGGACGCTCGGCCCGATCATCGAGCGCGTCGTGGACGCGACCGACGGCGCGGTCGAGCTGGCCAAGGTGAACATCGACGAGAACCCGCAGGTCGCCGCGACCTTCCAGGTCCAATCGATCCCGGCCGTCTACGCGCTCTCCGGAGGCAAGGTGGTCGACGGGTTCGTCGGGGCGCTCCCCGAGTCTCAGGTGGCCGAGTTCGTGGCGCGCCTGGCTCCGGCCCCGAGCGAGGCCGACCTCCTGGTCGCCCGGGACGACGAGGACTCGCTCCGCCAGGCCCTCGAGTTGGTGCCGGATCACGTGGGTGCCGTGCTCGGCCTGGCCGAACTGCTGGTCGGGCGCTCAGACACCGATGGAGCGCTGGATCTGCTGGCCCGGATCCCCGAGACCCCCGAGACGCGAGCGCTCGCGGCGCGGGCGCGGCTGGCCAAGCGCTCGGTGGCCACCGATGACGCCACCGTGGTCCTCGATGCCCTGTTGGACCGGGTGCGCGACGACGAGGACGCGAGACAGGAATACCTCGACCTCCTCGAGGCGCTCGGGCCAGAGGACCCGAGGACGCTCCAATACCGCAAGGCGTTGTCCTCCCGACTGTTCTGATGATCGAGCTTCAGCTCGGGGAACGGTCCTACGACCTGACCCACCACGCCCTCGTGATGGGCATCCTCAACCGGACGCCCGACTCCTTCTACGACAAGGGGCTGACGTTCGACCTCGACGCGCTGTGCAAGCGGGCCGAGCAGCTCGTGGCCGACGGCGCCGACCTCTTGGACGTGGGGGGCGTGAAGGCGGGCCCGGGACCCGAGGTCACCGAGCCCGAGGAGCTCGAACGCGTGGTCGGTGCGATCGGCATCCTGGCCGACCGGTTCGACGTGCCGATCTCGGTCGACACCTGGCGGGCCTCGGTGGCCAAGGAGTCCTACGCGGCCGGCGCGGTGCTCGGCAACGACATCAGCGGGTTCGCCGACCCCGACTACCTGAGCGTTGCGGCGGCCGCCGGGGCGAGCGTTGTCGCGACCCACATCCGGTTGGCCCCGCGGGTTGCCGACCCCGAGCCCGTCTACGGCGACCTCGTGACCGACGTCGCCGATTTCCTGAGCGACCGCGCAACCAAGGCGCTCGAGGCGGGAATCGCACCCACCCGCATCGTGATCGACGCCGGCCTCGACCTCGGCAAGACCGCCCACCAGTCGCTCGTGCTGCTGCGGGAGTCCGAAGCCTTGGTCGCTCTCGGATATCCGCTTCTCTTGTCGGCTTCCAACAAGACCTTTCTCGGCAAGACGCTGGATCTCGAGATCGATGAACGACGCGAGGCGTCGCTCGCCGCGGCCGCGCTCGGGATGGCGCGCGGATGCCGGATCCTTCGGGTCCACGACGTCGCGGGGACGGTCCGGGTCCGAGACGTCATCTCCGCGATCGTTGGCTCGCCGTGACGCCGCCGGCCAAGCGCGCCAGCGGCGACGCGAGCACCTACCTCGTGCGCGGGGACGACCCGACACTGGTGGCCCAGGAGGCCCGGGGCCTGATCGACCGACTGGTGGGTGAGGGTGAGTCGAGCTTCGTCGTCGAGGAGCACGGGGCCTCCGGCGAAGACCTGGACGTGAAGGCCGTGATCGACGCATGCCTGACGCCGTCGTTCCTCGGTGACCGTCGGGTGGTGGTGGTGCGCGACGCCGGGCGGATCGGTGCCGCCGAGGCGGCCGCGCTTGGCG
Organism: Acidimicrobiaceae bacterium; assembly: GCA_003151235.1. GTDB lineage: Bacteria > Actinomycetota > Acidimicrobiia > Acidimicrobiales > RAAP-2 > Palsa-461. Next base: position 83,635 of record PLWZ01000037.1, on the reverse strand, counting down.
CGGCGGTGGCCGACCCGTTGCCGACCACCGTCCTCGTGTTGGTCGGTGGGGCAGGCACGGTGCCCCAGGCACTCGTGAAGGCGGTGACCGCCAACGGCGAGCTCATCGACGCCAGCGCCGGAACCGGGCGCGTCCGGACCAGCTGGGTGGCCGACCACCTGAAGGACGCGCCGTTGCGATTCGACGCCGGGGCACGGGCGCGCGTCCAGGCGCACCTCGGTGACGATCTGGGCCGGCTCGCCGGCCTCATCGAGACCCTGGTCGCCGCCTACGGCGAGGGCGCGCCGATCTCGATCGACGAGCTCGAGCCCTTCCTCGGGAGCGCCGGTGCCGTGCCGCCGTGGGACCTCACCGATGCGATCGACTCGGGCTCGATCGCCGGCGCCCTCTCCTCACTCCGCCGGATGCTCGACGCAGGAGGCCGGCATCCGACCGAGGTGATCGGTGTGCTGCACCGCCACTACTCGAACATGCTCGCGCTCGACGGCATCACCCAACTCGATTCAGCGGAGGCGGCTCAGTTGCTCGGGGTGAGGAGCCCGTTCGTGGCCAAGAAGGCGATGGAGCAGGGCCGCCGGCTCGGGACCGAGCGGATCGCGCAGGCGATCAACCTTCTTGCCGACGCCGACCTCGACGTGAAGGGACGCACCGCGCTGCCGTCCGACCTCGTGCTCGAGGTGCTCGTGGCGCGGCTCGGCCGCCAGATGCGGGCGCGACCGATGGCCCGAAGGTGAGGGGGTAGAGCGGGAGCCGGTGGGTGCTATTCGGCGTCGGTCGAAAGGGCGGCGACCCGGCGCATCAGGCGCGACTTGCGATTGGCCGCCTGGTTCTTGTGGATCACTCCGTGGCTGGCCGCCTTGTCGATCCGCTTCATGGCCAGTCGCAATGCGTCGTCCTGGTTCTCGGCACCCGCCGCCGCAGTGTCGACCGCAGACTTGGCCCGGGTGCGGACCTCGGAACGGACAGCCTTGTTGCGGACGCGACGCTTCTCGTTCTGTCGGTTGCGCTTGATCTGGCTCTTGATGTTGGCCACGTGAGGTCCCGAGGTCGTTTGGATGCGAGGGCCGGGGCGGCGTTGCCGCGCTCCAGGCGAAGGAGCAGCGTATCAGGTCTCGGGCCAGGGCCTTCCGGTCGCAACGGCCCTGTCGGGACTACCGGAGCCTGATTCGCCGGTACGACTAGGACCCGGGATGCTCGGCCTCGGCCCGTCCGAACTCGCGCCGAGCCGCCGCCTTCGGGACGTCACGGAACGGCACGTCGCGATCGGTGCCGATGTCCTTCGGCAGGCCCAGGATGCGCTCACCGATGATGTTGCGTTGGATCTGGTCCGAGCCTCCCCCGATCGAATTCATGAACGCCATCATCAGGCTCGTGTTGGACGAGTAGGCCTCGGGAACGCTCGGGCCGTAGAGGGTCCCGCCCGGTCCGAGCAGCGCCGACGCGACCCCGGCCGACTCGTGCAGCACCCGCGACATGGCCAGCTTGCCGAGCGAGGCCGCGGGCGAGAAGTTCCCCCGGCCGGCCGCCACCGCGGCACGCTCGGCGTTCCAGGAGATGACCCGGCGGAGCGAGTAGAGCTCGGCCAGGGCCTGGCGCACCATGGGGTCGTCGTTCTTGCCGACCCGGCGGGCCAGTTCGATCAGGTCGACCGTGGCACCGACCGGGAGCCGGCGGTCGTCGACACCCGGTCCGCGGGCGGACCCCATGACCACCCGCTCGTGGGCGAGCGCAGTCCGGAGCACGCGCCACCCGTCGTTCAGGTCGCCGATGAGATGGTCGGCCGGGGTTCGAGCATCGGTCAGGAACACCTCGTTGAAGTGCGCCTCCCCGGTCATCTGCTTGATCGGGCGGACCTCCACGCCTGGCTGGTCCATCGGGAGGATGAAGTAGCTGATGCCGCTGTGCTTGGGCTGGTCCCAGTCCGTCCGCGCGATCAGCAGGCCGAAGTCGGCCCCGAAGCCCGCAGTCGTCCAGACCTTCTGCCCGTTGACCACCCACTCGTCGCCGTCGCGCTCGGCCCGGGTCTGGAGCGCCGCCAGGTCGGAGCCGGCGCCGGGCTCGCTATAGAGAAGACAGCCTCGAAGCTCTCCCATGAGGATGGGCCGGAGCATCCGTCGCTTCAGGCTGTCGCGTCCGAGGGTCACGATCACGTTGCCGCCGATGTGGAGCTCGATCGGCAGATGCGAGGAGGTCGCGTCCAGGCCGCCCGCCGGCGCACCGACCCTGGTGAACTCCTCGGCGACCACCTGCGACAGCGCCCGGTCGAGGCCCCGCCCGTACCAGGCCTCGGGCCAGCTCGGGCAGGCCCACCCGGCGTCGACGCTCAGACCCCGCCATTCCCGGGCGTCGATGCCGGGGTTCCAGTGCTCGGCCAGCCACGCGCGGACCTCGGCCCTGACCTCGTCTCGGTTCTTCTCGGATGCGACGGTCACGGCAACTCCTCGTCGCGGGGCCGGCCGACCTTACCGAACGGCTCCCCGTCGTGCCTGGGTCGGGCGCACCGGGGCACCGCCTCATCCGAGACCTCCGCCACCCGCCGGTACGATGGCTGGACCGTGACCTCCGCATCGCAACACGGATCGGTCGCGAAGGAGCGAATCCGAAACTTCTCGATCATCAGCCACGTCGATCACGGGAAGTCCACCCTCTCGGACCGCATCCTCGAGCTGACCGGTGCCGTCGACCCCCGTTTCATGCGCGAGCAGTACCTCGACTCGATGGATATCGAGCGCGAACGCGGCATCACCATCAAGGCGCAGAACGTCCGCGTCTACTACCGCGACCACGTCCTGCACCTGATCGACACACCCGGCCACGTCGACTTCGGGTACGAGGTGAGCCGGTCGCTCGCCGCCTGCGAGGGCGCCGTTCTCCTGGTCGACGCCTCCCAGGGCATCCAGGCTCAGACCCTCGCGACGTGTTACCAGGCGATGGAGCATGACCTCGAGATCGTCGCCGCGCTCAACAAGATCGACCTGCCGGCGGCCGACCCCGAGCGCTGTGCCGCCGAGATCGAACAGGTGCTCGGGATCGCCGCCGGTGAGATCCTGCGGATCTCGGCCAAGACCGGCGAGGGGGTGGCGGAGCTGCTCGACGCGGTGGTCGACCGGGTGCCGGCGCCCGTCGGGGTGCGCGACGCGCCGACGCGCGCACTCATCTTCGATTCTTCCTACGACCAATACCGGGGGGTGGTGAGCTCGATCCGGGTCGTCGACGGGGTGATCAAGACCGGGTCCCGGCTCTCGTTCATGAACGCCGGTGCGACCCACGACGTCGAAGAGATCGGGATCCGGACCCCGGCGATCCTGCCGGTGGCCGAGCTCGGGCCCGGCGAGGTCGGCTACCTGATCGCCGGCATCAAGGACGTCGGCAGCGCCCGGTCGGGTGAGACCGTCACCTCGGCGGAACGGCCGGCGCCCGAGGCCCTGCCCGGGTACCGGGACCCGAAGCCAATGGTGTTCTGCGGCCTGTACCCGATCGACGGCGACCAGCTGCCGGACCTTCGCGACGCCCTCGACCGGCTGAAGCTGAACGACGCCAGCTTCACCTTCGAGCCCGAATCTTCCCACGCGCTCGGCTTCGGGTTCCGGTGCGGCTTCCTCGGGCTGTTGCACATGGAGATCGTCCGGGAGCGCCTCGAGCGCGAGTTCAACCTGTCGCTGATCGCCACCGCGCCGTCGGTCGCCTACCGCGTGTCGCTCACCGACGGCTCGGTCATGGACATCGACAACCCGACCGAGCTGCCGGACGCGAGCCGCCTCGACCACATCGAAGAGCCGATTCTGAACGCCACCATCCTGACCCCGAGCGAGTACACGGGGACCGTGATGGATCTGTGCCAGCTCCGTCGGGGCGAGTTGTTGAAGATGGAGTACCTGTCTCCCGAGCGGGTCGAGCTTGTCTACCGGATCCCGCTGGCCGAGGTGGTCGTCGACTTCTTCGATCAGCTGAAGAGCCGGACCAAGGGGTACGCGAGCCTCGACTACGAGCCGTCGGACTACATGACCGCCAACCTGGTCAGGGTCGAGGTGCTGATCAACCACGTCCCTGTCGATGCGTTCTCGACCATCGTCCATCGCTCGGCGGCCGACAACTACGGGCGGCGGATGACCGAGAAGCTGCGCGAGATGATCCCGCGCCAGCTCTTCGACGTCCCCATCCAGGCCGCCGTCGGGGGACGGGTCATCGCCCGCGAGACGGTCAAGGCCAAGCGCAAGGACGTGCTGGCCAAGTGCTACGGCGGCGACATCACCCGGAAGCGCAAGCTGCTCGAACGTCAGAAGGAGGGGAAGAAGCGGATGAAGAACATCGGCCGCGTGGAGATCCCCCAGGAGGCGTTCATCTCGGCGTTGCGCATGGAGGACTGAGAGCGCGCCGCGGCGGCCGCAGCCGTCCGCGATCAGCGCTCCGGTGATCGCTCGCTGTTCACGTGTGGGGCGGGTCTGGCGTAGCGGCGCAACGCGATCGCGGACCAGATGATCTCGACCGCCCCGAACGGCCAGGCCCCGGAAAGGAAGCCGTAGGCGCTCGACAGGAGGCAACCGAGCGCGAATGCGAGGACGAAGCGACGGCTTCGACGCTCGAGCGCGTACATGGCCATCATGAAGGTGACGGCGCAGACGCCGTAGAGCGTGACGGCGAGCCTCGACACCCGATCAGCCGGGCGCCGACTCGGTCACGGACCCGGAGATTCGACCACTGCCTTCATCCGCTCCAGGGTGGTTCGCATGCCGCGCACGTTGGCGGGTCCGCGGGCCCATCCGGTCGTTATCCAGAAGAGACGTATCAAGATGGTGTCGGAGAGCCGGAACGACTCTGTGACGTCGGTTCCGTCATCTTTGGGTTCGAAGGTGTACGACCAGGTGTTGACCACCCGGTCGCCGGGCCCGCTCACGGAGAAGGTGAACTCCTTGCCCGGGTCACATGCCGTGATCTTGCAGTTCGTCCAGTAGATGGGGCCTCGCCCGTTTCGCTTCACGTGCCCCTTGAACCGGGCGCCGACCGCCGGGCCCGTGGCGCCGTCGAGCCACTCCGCCTCGAAGGTCTCGGGGCTGAACTCGCCGATCCTCGTGACGTCGCTCACCAGCTCGAAGATGCGATCGGCCGGAGCCTGCATGCGGACGGTCACCGAGTCGTGCATGGGCCCAAGGCTAGGACCTCGGCCCGGCCACGCTCGGCCGGCTCTGGGCCCCAGGCAGGGGAATTGGCCCTCCGTCCAAAGAAACTGGCAGTCACTAGAATCAACTGCCAGATCAATGCCCTCGAAATTTCCCTCTCCCTCGGCGGCCGAGCAGCGTCCACCTCGGGCGGAGCTTGAACCTCGCCGCGCCGCCATCTTGGAGGCCGTGGTGACCGAGTACATCGGCACCGCCACGCCGGTCGGGTCGGCGTATGTCGCGGGAGCGCCGGGGGTCAATGTGTCGTCTGCGACGGTCCGTTCAGACATGGTGGCCCTCGAGCGCGACGGGTACCTCGTCCAGCCCCACACGAGCGCGGGCCGGATCCCGACCGACAAGGGCTACCGGTTCTTCGTGGACCACCTGGCGCCCCCCGGGGTCCTCGGATCGGGACAGCGCCAACGGGTCCATCGGTTTTTCGACCGGGTCCACGGCGAGATGGAGGAGATGCTGGAGGTCGCCTCGACCCTGCTCTCGGAGTTGACCCCGTACGCGGCGGTCGTGATCAGTCCCTCGCACGACTCGGCGACGGTGCGCTCTGTCCAGCTGGTCGGCCTGGCACCTCGCCATGTCCTGTTGGTGGTGGTCCTCTCCGACGGTTCCGTCGAGAAGCGGACCCTCGAGTCCGCCGAGGACCTTGACGAGGACGGGCTCACCGACGCGAGCCTGCGGCTCCATCGGGCGCTGGTCGGGGGCGAGCTCTCCGCTGCGGCTGCCCGGGTAAAGATCGAGGCCCCCCCGTCCCCCCTTCTCGGCGCAGTGTCGAAGGCCCTCGGCGAGATGGCGGTGTCAGAAGAGGGCGACCACGTTTTCATGGGCGGGCCGTCCCGGCTCACCGAGTCGTTCGACGCGGTCGACACCGTGCGATCGGTGTTGAGCATCCTCGAACAGCAGTTGGTCGTCGTCACGTTGCTGCGTGACGTGCTCGATCGGGGCCTGTCGGTCGCGATTGGTACTGAGCACGGGTTCGAGCCGTTGGCCACGTGTGCCGTGGTGGTCGCGCCGGTGTCGATCGGCGACAACGAGACCGGTGCCGTGGGCCTGCTCGGCCCGACCCGCATGAACTATCCCCAGGCATTGGCGGCGGCGCACCTGGTGAGCTCGGAGCTGAGCGATCGGATGAACGAGACGTGGGGGCACAGCCCGCGCGACGGAGAGCGGAGGCCCCCCCGTGGCGGCGACTGACGGGCTCGACCTCTACGCGCTGCTCGGTGTCGCACACGAAGCGAGCGATGAGGAGATCAAGCGGGCCTACCGGGCCAAGGCACGCGAGCTGCATCCCGACGCGAACGGTGGCGACGCGGCCGCCGAGGCGCGGTTCAAGGAGGTGAGCCTCGCCTACGAGGTTCTGCGCGACCCGGAACGGCGGGGCCGCTACGACCGCTTCGGGCCCGAGGGCGTGTTCGGTCAGGGCCCCGGCGGCATGAACTTCAACTTCGAGGCCGGGCTGAGCGACATCTTCGAGGCGTTCTTCGGTTCGATGGGCACCCGCGGGGGCCGTCGGGGACCGATGCCCGGGTCCGACGCCGAGATCGGATTGCGCCTGAGCTTCATCGAGTCGGTGTTCGGTGCCGAGAAGGAGATCTCGGTCCGCCTCCCCGTCGGGTGCGAGGTCTGTGGTGGATCGGGTGCGCGGCCGGGGACCCAGGCCGTCACCTGCCCGGACTGCCAGGGGGCCGGCGAGACCCGCCGGATCCGCCAGTCACTGCTCGGCCAGGTCGTCACGTCGGTCGCGTGCGGCCGCTGCCAGGGCCTGGGGGAACTCACCCCGTCGCCGTGCGAGAGCTGCGGCGGCGAGGGCCGACGGATGGACCACCGGACCTTCACGGTCGACGTCCCCGCGGGGGTCGAGGACGGCTCCACCCTGCGGCTGGCCGACCGGGGGCCGGCGGGCCCGCGTGGTGGACCGAACGGGTCGCTCTTCGTCCAGCTGGAGGTCGAAACCGACGAGCGGTTCCAGCGGATGGGCGACGACGTGCACGCACAGGTGCACGTGGCGATGGTTCAGGCCTCCCTCGGGGCCAGGGTGAGCATCGACACCCTTGACGAGCCGACCGACATCGCGGTCGACGTCGGCACCCAGAGCGGCCACGTCATCCGGCTGAAGGGCGGCGGTGTCCCGCATCTGCGTGGCCGCGGTCGAGGTGACCTCTTTGTGCACGTGGTGGTCGACACCCCGACCGAGCTCACCGCCAAGCAACAGGAGCTGCTGGTCCAGCTGGCCGCCGAGCGGGGTGAGGAGCTGACCTCGCTCGAGGGCACCGACGGCGTGTTCTCCCGCATTCGTTCGGTCTTCGGCTGAGCGTGGGCGCGGCGGTCCCGCCGCGGGCGGCCGCACAGGTATTCGTCACCGACCCGGCTGCGCCGGAGCTGACCCCCGAAGATCGACACCACCTGGCCCGCGTGTTGCGGCTGACCCCGGGCGAGGTCGTGATCGCGTCGGACGGGCACGGCGCGTCGGCGGTCTGCGCGTTCACCGGAGACGGCCCGCTCCTCGAGCCCACCTCCGCGGTGACCCGGCACCCGCGCCCGGTCCCGGCGCTCACGGTCGGCTTCGCGCCGGCGAAGGGGGATCGGCCCGAGTGGGTGGTCCAGAAGCTGACCGAGCTCGGGGTGGACCGGATCGTGCCGCTCGCGACGGACCGCTCGGTGGTGCGGTGGTCGGGCGCCCGAGCCGAGCACGCGCTCGAGCGGTTGCGGCGGGTGGCCCGGGAGGCGGCGGCGCAGAGCCGTCGGACCTGGCTCCCCGAGGTGGCCGAGCCGCTCGGCCTCGGCGCGTTCGCGAACGAGGTCGGGGCGGCCGGCGGCCAACTCGTGCTCGCCGACCAGGATGGCGAGCCCCCGACACTCTCCCACCCGTTCGTGGCCGTGGGTCCCGAGGGTGGCTGGAGCGATGCCGAGCGGGCTATGGGTCTGGCCAGGGTCACGCTCGGTGACGGGGTGCTCCGGGCCGAGACGGCGGCGGTGGCGGCGGGAACATTGTTGGCCGGGTTGCGGGCATCGCTCGTCGCCGACGCGGCCGACCACCGCACGTGACGGTCCGGCGGCGGGTTCTCGTAGGCTTGCCCCGAATGGACGGTGGATCTTGATGCCCCAGGGCGTCCGATGGCTGAGTACCAAGGAAGCCTCGACCCGGCTCGGGGTGACGCTGCGCAGCCTGTACCGGTTCATCGACGAGGGCGATCTCACCGCCTACCGGTTCGGGCGGGTGATCCGGTTGATGGAGAGCGACGTCGACGGGTTCATCGAGTCCAGGCGCATCGAGCCCGGGACGCTCGAGCACCTCTACCCCTCGCGCAAGGGGGTCGCAGCCGATGGATGACTGCCTCTTCTGCGGCATCGTGGCCGGTCGGGTCCCGTCCGAGATCGTGCACGAGAGCGAGCGGACCGTGGCCTTCCGCGACATCGCGCCGGCGGCCCCGGTGCACGTCCTCGTCGTGCCGCGCCAGCACGTCGACAACGCGTCGAGCGTCGGCCCCGAACACGCAGAGGATCTCGCGGCCATGGTCGTGGCGGCCCGGGAGATCGCGGAGGCCGAGGGAATTGCGGGCGAAGAGCGCGGGTACCGGCTGGTCTTCAACGTCGGTCGCGACAGCGCGAACTCGGTGCCGCACCTTCACCTGCACGTGATCGGCGGTCGGCAGATGAGCTGGCCGCCCGGGTGAGCACGACCGGGCGCACCTCGAGCGGCGAGCTCGGGGGCATCATCGAAGCCGTCGACGGCACCGACCACGCCGAGCTGTTGGTCGCGCACAACCACCTCATGTCGGGGTTGCTGGGTCAGCAGGACGAGCTGCTCCGGGTCATCGAGACCTCGTTCGGCGGCACCCGCATCGCGGTGCAGGGCAACCGCATCTCGGCCGACGGGCCCGATGCGGTCCGGGTGGTGCGGCTCTTCGACGAGCTCGTCCGGGTGCTCCAGTCCGGCCAGGGCCTCGACGCAGAGAAGGTGGCCCGCACCGTCGACATGGTGCGGGAGGACCTGTCCCCGTCCGAGGTGCTCAATGCGGAGCTACTCCGCTCGGCCAAGGGCCGGATGATCCGCCCGCGCTCGGCCGGCCAGAAGCGCTACACCGACGCGATCGCGCGGAACGTCGTGACGGTCGGGATCGGCCCGGCCGGTACCGGCAAGTCGTACCTGGCCGTCGCCTTGGCCGTCCAGGCGCTCCAATCGCGTCAGGTGAAGCGCATCATCTTGACCCGGCCGGCCGTTGAGGCCGGCGAGCGACTCGGGTTCCTCCCCGGCGACCTCATGGCCAAGGTCGATCCGTACCTGCGACCCCTCTACGACGCCCTCTACGACCTGCTCGACCCCGAGGGCGCCCAGAGGTTGTTGGACCGGGGAACGGTCGAGGTCGCGCCGCTCGCGTTCATGCGCGGCCGCACGCTCAACTCCTCGTTCATCATCTTGGACGAGGCCCAGAACACGACGCCCGAGCAGATGAAGATGTTCTTGACCAGGATCGGCTTCGGGTCCAAATGCGTCGTGACCGGCGACGTGACCCAGATCGACGTGGCCGGCGGGCGCTCGGGCTTGGTCGGATTGGAGCAGGTGCTCGGCTCGGTCGAGAACTTCGAGTTCGTGCACCTCACCCGGGGCGACGTCGTGCGCCACAAGATCGTGGCCGACATCATCGACGCGTACGAGCACGCGGAGCGCAGCCCCAAGCCGGCCCCCGATGGCGATTGACGTCTTCGCGGCGGACGAGCAGTCAGCGGCCCCCGTCGACCTCGAGCGCTGGAGCTCACTCGCACACGCGGTCCTCGAGTCCCGCGGCATCAAGGGCAACGCCGAGGTTTCGGTGCTGTTCGTCGACGAGGTCGCGATCGCAGCGTTGAACGAGCGTTTCCTCGGTAAATCGGGTCCGACCGATGTCCTCGCTTTCCCGGTGGAGGACGACCCGCTGCCGCCGGGCCGATTCCCCGACATGGGCGGCACCGGCCCCGGCTCCGACGTCGACGACGAGCCGCCGCTTCTCCTGGGCGACGTGGTGGTCTGCCCCTCGGTGGCCGAGCGCAACGCCAAGGATCGGTCGATCCGCTACGACGACGAGGTCGCCCTGCTGGTCGTGCACGGGTTGCTGCACCTGCTCGGCATGGACCATCAACTCGACGCGGAGGCCGAGGCGATGGAGGCCCTGGAGCGCCAGCTCCTCACCTCCTTCTACAAGGGCGCGCCGTGATCCTCGCCGCGACGGGTTGGAAGTCGATCGACGGGGTCCTGCTGGCCGTCATCATCGTGCTGCTCGCCGGCTCCGGCGTCCTCGCTCTCGCCGAGACGAGCCTGGTCCGGACGAGCCGGGTGAAGGCCAGGTCGCTCGCCGACCAGCACCGTCGCGGCTCGCGACCACTGGTCCGCCTGGTCGAGCGGCCCGAGCGGTTCTTGAACCCGATCCTCCTGCTCGTCTTGGTCTGCCAACTGGTCTCGGCGACGCTCGTCGGCGTCCTGGCCGAGCAGTGGTTCGGGCCGATCGGCGTGGTGGTCGGCACCGTGTTCGAGGTCGTCGTGATCTTCGTTCTGTTCGAGGCGGTCCCGAAGAACTGGGCGGTGCACAACCCCGAGCGGGCGGCGTTGTTCAGCGCGCCGCTCGTCGCGGGCCTGGTCCGGTTCCCGCCGGTGCGGGCGGCCTCCAAGGTGCTCATCGGGTTGGCCAACCTGATGATCGGCCGGGGGGGCAAGGACGACTCGATTGCCCAGCAGGTGACCGAGCACGAGCTGTTGGCCATGGCCGACGTGGCTCACGCCGAGGAAGTCATCGAGCCCGAGGAGCGCGCGTTCATCCACTCGGTCATCGACTTCGGCGACACGGTGGTGCGCGAGGTGATGATCCCTCGGCCCGACATGGTCACGGCCGAGGTCGCCTCGTCCGTGTCCGAGGCGCTCCGGGGGGCGCTGGCAGCCGGATACAGCCGCATCCCCGTCTATCGCGACAACATCGACGATGTCGTCGGGATCGCCTACGCGAAGGACCTGATGCGCAGCGAGCACGACGGGCTCGACGCCGAGCCGGTCGGGGACCACATGCGCCCGGCCCGCTTCGTCCCCGAGACAAAGCGGGTCGCGTCGATGCTCCGCGAGATGCAGGACGCGAAATTCCACCTCGCCATCGTCGTCGACGAATACGGGGGCACGGCCGGCCTCGTGACCCTCGAGGACCTGATCGAGGAGCTGGTCGGCGAGATCGTCGACGAGTTCGACGTGGAGGAGCCGGGGGTGGAGCGGCTGGAGGGCGGCGGCATCGTCGTGACCGGCCGGATGCCGATCGACGACGCGGCCGAGCTGCTCGGCTCGGAGCTGCCCGAAGGTGGTTGGGACACCGTCGGCGGGCTCCTGTTGGACATGGCCGGACGGGTGCCGGCCCAGGGGGAGTCGGTGATGGTCGACGGGTTCCGCCTGACCGCGGACCGGGTGCAGGGCCGGCGGATCGCGAGGGTGCGCATCGAGCCGGGCGCGGTCGACTGAGGTGAAGAGCGGCTTCGTCGCGATCCTCGGGCGCCCGAACGTCGGGAAGTCCACGCTCCTGAACTCGATCATCGGCACCAAGGTGTCGATCACCTCGGCCCGGCCCAACACCACCCGCTTCGGGGTGAAGGGCGTGCTGCACCGCGACGACGCGCAGGCGGTCTTCGTCGACACCCCGGGGTTGCACCGCCCCCGCAGCGCGCTCGGGGGCCGGCTCAACGACACCGCGATGGGCTCCCTGCGTGACGTCGACGTCGTGGTGGCGGTCCTCGATGCGACCGGACCGGTCGGGCCGGGGGACCGGATGGTGCTCGCCTCCGCCGTCACGGCGCTGTCGGGCCCCGACGCCACCGGCGGACTGCTGGTGGTCGTCAACAAGCTCGACCGGGCCCGGTCCGAGCAGGTGATCGTGCGGCTGACCGAGGCCGAGCAGGCGGTCGAGGCGCTCCGGGACGGCCGCGCCGAGTCTGTCGTCGAGTCGGCCGAATACTTTCCGGTGTCCGCCGTGAGCGGCCAGGGCGTCGACGCGCTGGTCGAGGCGGTGGTGGCGCTGCTCCCGGACGGCCCCGCCTACTTCCCCCCCGAGATGGTGAGCGACCTCCCCGAAGCGGTCGCGGTGGCCGAGCTCGTGCGTGAGCAGCTGCTCGTCCGGGCCCGCGAGGAGCTGCCGCACTCGATCGCCTGCGTGGTCACGGAGTGGGAGTGGCCCCGGATCCGCTGCGAGATCCTGGTCGAACGGGAGTCCCAGAAGGGCATCGTGATCGGCGTCGGCGGCGAGGTCCTGAAGGAGGTCGGTACCGCGGTGCGGGCTCAGCTCCCCGAGGGGGCCTTCATCGAGCTCTTCGTCCGGGTGGACCCGAGGTGGCAGCAGCGCCCCGAGGCCCTCGACCGCCTCGGCTACTGACCCGGTGCCGCAAGCGAAACGGCTGCTGGGAACGTTCCCGTGGCGCGATCGTCCCGGGTGATCGACAATAGCTGCGTGTCCGATCGACCCCCTTGCGGCGACCCGTCGCTCGGGGGCCACGGCCGGCCCGGCTGACCAGCCGCGAACGAAAGGAGCCGCCCATGCCTCCGGGCAGCACCCTCGACGAATTGCGCGACGAAGCGGAAGCATGGATCGACGCCAACTGGGACCTCGATCTGACGGTGGCCGAGTGGTGGGAGCGCCTCGGTGCGTCCGGGTGGGGCTTCCCGACCTGGCCGACCGAATGGTTCGGCAAGGGAATCGACAATGACGGGCTGGCGGCGATCGACGGGGCGTTCCGTGACAAGCGCGCCCTCGGCGCGCCCGGTGGGCTGGGCCAGATGATGGGCGGCCCGGTGCTCATGCGCCACGGCAGCGAGGACCAGCAGCGCCGATACCTGTGGCCGCTGGCCTCGGGCCTCGAATCGTGGTGTCAGTTCTTCAGCGAGCCCGGGTCGGGATCGGACCTCGCCAGCGCGCAGACCCGGGCCGTCCGGGACGGCGACGAGTGGGTCGTCAACGGGCAGAAGGTGTGGACATCGGGGGCGATGACGGCCGACCGGGGGATGCTGGTCGCGCGCGTCGACATGGAGGCGCCGAAGCACGCAGGCCTCGGGTACTTCATCATCGAGGTCGACCAACCGGGCATCGAGGTCCGCCCGCTCAAGCAGATGACCGGTGAGTCCCACTTCAACGAGGTGTTCTTCACCGACGCCCGGGTGTCCGACGCCGACCTGGTCGGTCGGGCGGGCGACGGGTGGGCCGCGGCGGTGACCACGCTCGCCTTCGAGCGGAGCGGCCGGGCCGGCGTGGTCGGTGCCGGGTTCAAGCGCGATGCCGAGTTCCGGACCCGGCGCAGCGAGCTGCGCACGGCCAAGCTCGGCGACGTCGTCGACCAGGGGTCGGCCGGCCGGACGATGACCGTCGACACCCGGAACCCGGGCATCGCCGGGCGGCTCTCGCCGCTGGCGCTCGTGAACGAGCCCGGCCACAACCGGACCGACCCGATCCGCCAGGACGTGACCCGGTACTACATCCAGTCCCGGGTCAACTCGATGACCATGCAGCGGGCCCGGGCCGCCGCGGCGGCCGGCAAGGCCGCCGGCCCGGCCAGCTCGATCACCAAGCTGGCCCGTTCCATAGCCACCCGGATCAACCGCGACGTCGGCCCGGCGATCCTCGGTGCGGGCGGGATGCTGGCCGGCCCCGACGCTCCCCACGGCGGGGCCGTCGCGCACGCGACCGTCCAGGCGCCGTCGACGTCCATCGCCGGCGGGACCGACGAGATCCAGCACAACATCATCGGCGAACGGGTGCTCGGCTTGCCCCGGGAGCCCCAGGTCGACCGGGACATCCCGTTCCGGGAGTTGAAGGTGGGAACGGTCCGAAACGAGCCAGGCGGGGGGAAAGAGACATGACCGAGGCATTGCTGAGCGAGGTCCACGAGTCCGACGGGTTCTTATGCGGCCCCGAGCGCGCGCCGCGCAACGCGGCCCGCTCGGGTCCCGAGCACGGCCGGCCGTCCCGACGCAACAACATCCACGACGACGCGACCGCCCAGAACCTCGGCTTCCGGGGCGGGACCATCGCCGGGTCGGTGCACCTCGACCAGTTCCCGCCGGTCCTGATCGCGGCGTTCGGCCAGCGGTGGTTCACCGAGGGCGCGATCTCGCTCGTGTTTCGCAACGCCACGGTCGACGCCGAACCGGTCACGGCGATGGTGCGCCTGCCCGAGGGCCCGACCCCCCAGGTCGAGGCGAGGATGGAGCGCAGTGACGGGCTGCTCGTCGCCGAGGGTACCGCGTCGTGCGGCAGCGGCACCGAGCCCACGTACCTGCACGGCATCGACCTTCGCCCGAGCCCGCCCGAGGACCTGCGCATGCTCGAGGGGGTCGAGGCCGGTTCGCCGCTGTCGACGCGCTCGTTCACCGTCGACTCGGCCGAGCAGAAGTCGCGGATCGAGGCCAGCGCGATCACCGAGCCGCTGGCCTGGTACACCGGGCCCTCCCCGTGGGGGGAGCCGATCGTCAATCCGTCGCTGATCGTGCAGCTGATCCGCAACGGCGCCGGGGACTTCGGGCTCCACATCGCCGACGCGGTCGGGCTGTTCGGAGCGATCGAGCTGCGGTTCTGGTCCGGGCCGCTGCGCTGCGACACCGAGTACCAGGTCGCCGGCGAGATCGCCGCCGTCGGGGCGAGCCCGAAGACCGAGTACGCCTGGTACGACAGCCGGGCCATCGACCCCAACGGCGACGTGGCGGTGTCCATGCGGATGCAGCTGCGCTGGATGAAGGCGTCGTCGCCGCTGTACGCAGAGGGGGAGTGACATGGCCGGGGCGCTAGAGGGCGTCAAGGTCCTCGAGTTCTCCGAGATGATCGCGGCCCCGTTCGCCGGGATGCATCTCGGCGACATGGGGGCCGACGTCATCAAGGTCGAGCCCCCCGAGGGGGACCCGTGGCGCCACGGCGTGGAATTCGCGCCGAACGAAAGCAAAACCTTCCTGTCCCTCAACCGGAACAAGCGGGGGATCACCCTCGACCTGAAGCAGCCCGAGGCCCAGGAGATCGTGCACCGCATCGTGCCGTCGATGGACATCGTGGTGGTCAACTACCGGCCCGACGTCCCGAAGCGGCTCGGCATCGACTACGAGACGCTGTCGGCGCTCAACCCGCGGCTCATCTACCTGCAGAACACCGCCATGGGCGGGCGCGGGGAGCACAGCCACCGACCCGGCTACGACCTGATCGCCCAGGCCGTCACCGGCCTCATGGTGACGGGCGGACGGCTCGACCTCGACGGGGTGCCGATGCCGCTCACCCCGGCCATCGGCGACTACGCCACCGGGCTCATCATCGCCATGGCCGCCTGCGCGGCCCTGTTCGAACGGGAGCGGTCCGGGGTCGGCCAGAAGGTCGACACGACCCTGCTCGGGACCTCGTTGGCCCTCCAGATCGCAACGTTCATGCGCACCGAGATCGCCACGCCCCCGCCGACCGAGGGGAGCGCGTCGAGCGCCAGCCCCGAGGCCCGGGCCATGAACGCCTACTACCGCGTCTATCGGACCAAGGACTCGATGATCGCGGTGGCCTGCCTGACCCCGATACTGCGCCGGAAGATGGCCGAGGCACTGGGTGTCGTCGACGTCCGCCACGAGCGCAAGATTCCCCGGGATTCGGACGAGGGTCGCGAGACGGCGCTGCAGTTCACCGCGGCTGCCATCGAGCGGTTCTTGGAGAAGACGACCGCCGAATGGCTGGCAGACCTCGACGCGGCGGGGGTGCCGGCGGGGCCAGTGAACAACGTCATCGACCTGCTCGACGACCCCCAGGTGCTGGCCAACGATCTGGTGGTCGACTACCAGCATCCGGTGGCCGGAACGGTGTCGATGGTGGGCCCGATCATCCAGATGGCCAACACCCCGACGAGCGTGCGCCGTCCGCCGCCGACCCTAGGCCAGCACAACGGCGAGGTCCTGGCCGAATTCGGCTATTCGGCCGAGGAGATCGACAAGCTACGCGAGGTCGGCGCGCTGGCCCACTAGGACCCTGTTGAGCATCTGGTCGGACAAGAACGGGCCCGGATGGCACCGAACTAGGTGGAGGAGCGCCGGTCTTGGCCGAGCGCGTCGGCCAAGAACCGCTCCACCTCCCGCCGGTCGGTCGTCCGGCGCATCGGCGGCAGGGCGGCGAGCAGCGACGAGCGGTAGCTGGCCGTGGCGAGGCGAGAATCGAGCACCGCCACCACGCCGCGGTCCTCTGAGCTCCGGATGAGGCGGCCGACCCCCTGGGCCAAGAGCGTGGCGGCTCGGGCGACGTCGACCAGGGCGAACGCGGCGTCACCGGCCTGTTCACGCCGGGCGTCGAAGACCGGATCGCCCGGACGGGGGAAGGGCAGCCGGTCGAGCGTGACGAGGGAGAGCGAGCGTCCAGGTACGTCCACGCCCTGCCAGAAGCCGAGCGTCGCGAAGAGGCAGGACGACTCGTCGGCCGCGAACACCTCCAGCAGGCGCGGTTTGGGGAGCTCGCCCTGGACCAGGAGCCGGTACGGGAGCCGCCCGGTCAACGCCTTGGCCGCCGCGTCGGTGGCCCGGCGGCTGGTGAACAACGCCAGCGTTCGGCCCCCGGCCGCCTCGATGAGCGACTTCAGCTCCTCGACCAACGCCTCCTCGGCCTCGGGCCGGCGCCGGTCGGGCAGGTGCTTGGCCACATAGAGCAGCGAGTGGTTGGCGAAGTCGAACGGGCTCCCGACGTCGACCCGTTGTGCACCGAATCCGTCGAGCCCGAGGCTCCGCTCGATCCCGGGCGGGATGGTGGCGCTCGTGAGCACGGCCGTCACCTCGCCCCACAGCATCCCCGCGAGCTCGGGACCGACGTCGATGGGGGCGAGCCGCAGCGCCGGCGCGCGACGATCGCCGTCGACCCAGGTCACCTCGGTCGAGCTCGGCGCGGATAGCCGGGCCACGTCGTCGGCGAGGTGGCCGGCCGCGCTGAGCGCCCTCGGGAGCGCCCCCTCCTCGTCGCGCGCGCCGTCGCGCTCGGACGACCGCAGCTTGGCGACCAGTGCGTCGAGCCGGCTTCGCGCCAATACCAAGAGGTCTGCGACGGCGCGGTCGGGTCGCTCGGCGTCGGGCCCGAGCCCGACCCGGGTGCCGATGTGCGCCGCGAGGACGTTCACCATCCCTTCGGCCACCTCTCCCACGGCCTCGGCGATCTTGGCGTTGTCCGCGCCGACGAGCGAGCGTGATGCGGCGCCCAGCGCTCGGAACCGCCCCGGGGTGAGCTCGACCCCGAGGCTGTCCGTCATGACCTCCTCGAGCTCGTGGGCCTCGTCGAAGATGACCACGTCGTGCGGCGGGAGCACCCCGCCTCCCGCGGCGAGATGGGCGCCGTAGAGGTGGGTGTTGACGACGACGATGTCGGCCGCCTCGGCCTGGTCGCGAGCCGCCTCGGCGAAGCAACGGTTGCCCGACGGGCAGCGGAACGCCCCCGGGCACTCCCGGGGCCCCACGCTCACCATCGACCAGGCGCGGGGCGACGGTTCGAACGGCAGGTCGGCGCGGTCGCCGGACCTGGTCGTGGTGGCCCAGCGCAGGATGCGCCGGACCTGGTCGGCCAGCCGACCCGAGTCGACGACCGCCTCGGTCTGCTCGCCCTCGTCTCCCGGCTCGACGAAGGACTGCTGGTCGGCGCCGTCGGAGAGCTCGGACGCCCGCTGCCGGCACAGGTAGTTGGAGCGTCCCTTCAAGACGGCCCAGGAGAACGGCCCCTCGAGCGCCTTCGCGACGAGCGGGAGGTCCTTGGTGGCCAGCTGGTCCTGCAGCGCCTTCGTCGCCGTTGCGATGACCACCGGCCGACCGGACCGGCTGGCCGGGGCGAGGTAGGCGAGCGACTTCCCGGTGCCCGTGCCGGCCTGGATCACGAGATGGGTCCCGGTCCGGATGGCCGTCGCCACCCTGGCCGCCATCTCCGCTTGTCCCGGGCGCTCCTCGCCGCCGCTCGGGAGCTCGGCCACGATCCGGGCCAGCAGCCGGGTCGCGCCCTTGGCCGGGTCCTCCTCGGGCTCGCCGCTTCGGGGCGCGACGGGGCGCGACCGCTTGCCACCTCCATCCTCCGCCACAGGGCCGACCGTACTTCGGGGCGGTGACCCGGCTCGCTCGGATGACGACCCGCGCATCGATGGGGGGGTCCGGCGGTAAGTTCGACGGATGGTTCGGCGTGGAAGTGCCCAGAGCGCGGCGGCGCAGCGGGCCTTGTCGAACGGGGCGAGCGGCGGCCCGTCGTTCGGCCAGGCGCCCGACGAGGTCCCGGCCGAACTGGACCGGACCAAGATCCCCGCCCACGTCGCCTGCGTCATGGACGGCAACGGGCGGTGGGCGGCCCAGCGCGGCCTGCCCCGGACCGAGGGGCACATCGCGGGAGAAGAGGCGCTGTTCAACGTCGTGGACGGTGCCCTCGAGATCGGGGTGCGCTGGCTCACCGTCTACGCGTTCTCGACGGAGAACTGGCGACGTCCGCCCGACGAGGTCCGGTTCCTCATGAACTTCAACGAGACCCTGTTGTCGCGCCGACGCGACGAGCTGCACCGGCGCGGCGTGCGGATCCGCTTCGCCGGCCGCCCGGATCGCCGCGTGCCCCGGCGGGTGCAACGGGCAATGGACGAGGCCACCGCGCTCACCGAGGGCGACCGCACGATGACCCTCACGCTGGCGTTCAACTACGGCGGCCGGGCCGAGATCATCGACGCGGTGCGCGAGCTCGTGGCCGATGGGGTCGCGGCGAACAAGGTCAACGAACGCGCGATCGCGTCCCGCATGTACTTCCCCGACATGCCCGACCCGGACCTCGTGGTCCGGACCTCGGGTGAGTACCGGATCTCCAATTTCTTGCTGTGGGAGCTCGCCTACAGCGAGCTCATGTTCTCCGATCTCTTGTGGCCCGACTTCCGCAGCGCCAACCTCTACGAGGCCGTGATCGAGTACCAGCGCCGGACCCGCCGCTACGGCGGCGTGTCGTGATCTTCACCCGGGCCGCCTGGGTCCTCGGCGTGGCTCTGGTCGGCTTCTTGTGCTGGCTGGCCTTCAACGGGATCACCCAGGTCGTCCCGTTGCTCGTGACCGCGTTCGCACTGCTTGCGCTGATCGGCGGCGGGAACTTCATCAACGGCCGTTCGCCCCCCTATGGCGGCCACGGTGCGCGCCGATCGCACGAGCCCGAGGGCCCGCCGAGCGCGGGGTCGGCGTGAGCCTCTACCGGGACTCGGGCGTCGTGCTGCGCACCTACAAGCTTGGCGAGGCCGACCGGATCATCGTGATGCTCACCGAGGCCCACGGGAAGGTTCGGGCCGTGGCAAAGGGCGTGCGCCGGACGTCCAGCAAGTTCGGCGCCCGTCTCGAGCCGCTGAGCCATGTCGAGCTCCTCATGTGGCACGGTCGGGGCGAGCTCGACATCGTCAACCAGGCCGAGGTGGTCGATCACTTCCGGGCCCTGCGCGAGGACCTGGCGCGTATGGGCCAGGGCCTCTCCATGTTGGAGGCGGTGGACCAGCTGGCCCAGGAGGGCCATCCAGATCCCCGGCTTTATTCGATGCTCGTCGGAGCGCTTCGGGCCCTCGCCGACCCGGGGCTCGACCCGACGCTGGTGCCGGCGGCCTTCTTCTTGAAGGCCCTCGTGCTGGAGGGCGCCGCCCCGGTGCTCGAGGGCTGCGCGTCGTGCGGCGGGAGCGAACCCGAGGTCGAGCTGGTCGCATTCGACCTGACCGAGGGGGGAGCACTCTGCCGGAGCTGCCGCCGCGGCCGCCCCATGAGCGCCGGCGCGCTGGGTCTCATGCGCCGGATCCTCGGCGGCGCGCTCGGATCGACGTTGCGAGAGACGCCGCCCCCGTGTGCCGACGAGGTGGTCGGGTTGGCCACCGAGGCGATGGAGGCCCACCTCGAGCGCCAGTTGCGGTCCGTGCACACCGCCAACGGGCTGTAGGGATGGGAGACCCGTTCGGGGTCTACGTACATGTGCCGTTCTGCCGGCGCCGTTGCGACTACTGCGCCTTTGCCACGTACGTCGACCGGGACCATCTCATGGCGTCCTACGTCGATGCGCTCCGCCGGGACGTCACCCGCGCCGTCGAAGCGGGTGAGCTCGCCCAAGCGACGGCCGTCTTCTTCGGCGGCGGCACGCCATCGCGTCTGCCCCCGGAGGATCTGGCCTCGGTTCTCGCCCTCGTACCTCTCGCTCCCGCCGCCGAGGTGACCGTCGAGTGCAACCCCGAGGACGTGACCGCGGAACGCCTGGTCGAGTACCGGTCGGCCGGGGTGACCAGGATCTCGCTCGGCGCCCAGGCCCGGGCGCCCCACGTGCTGGCCAGCCTGGGCCGGCACCACCAGTGGGACGAGGTAACCGCGGCGGCGGGGATCGTCGCCTCGGCCGGGCTGGCCAGCTGGAACCTCGACCTCATCTTCGGTGCGGCCGCCGAGACCGACGCGGACTGGGACGACGCCCTCGCCGGCGTCCTCGGCCTGGATGACCCCCCACCCCATGTCAGCGCGTACGCGCTGACGGTCGAGCCGGGAACGGCCCTCGCGGCCGACCCGACGCGGCACCCCGACGACGACGTGCAGGCCCGCCGGTATGGGCGCGCCGACGAGACCCTGACGGCGGCCGGCTACCTCTGGGAGGAGATCTCCAACTGGGCCAGACCCGGGCACACCTGCGCCTACAACAACATCGCCTGGACGGGCGGCGACTACCTCGGATTCGGCTCGGCGGCCCACTCGCACCGGGACGGCCGACGGTGGTGGAACGTGCACACCCCGGATCGCTACATCGCCGCGATCGCATCCGGCGCCACCGTCGTCGCCGGGACCGAGACCCTGCGCGACGACCAGCGCCGCTTCGAGCGGCTGGCGCTCGCCCTGCGCACCCCGGCCGGGGTGCCCGGCTCGGTCCTCGCCGAGGCACCCGAGCTCGACGGCCTGGTCGAGTGGCGCGACGGGCGTGCGGTCCTGACGGTGGCCGGGCGCATGCTGGCCAGCGAGATCACGATGCGGCTCAAAACCCAGGTCGAAGAGGGGCTCGAACCAGCCGGTATCCTGCCCCGATGACCGACGACGAGCAGGGCGGGTCGACGGCGTCATCGACCGACGGCCTGATGGAGAAGGTCGTCAACCTGTGCAAGCGCCGCGGGTTCGTCTTCCCGTCGGCCGAGATCTACGGCGGTTTCCGGTCCACCTACGACTACGGGCCCCTCGGCGTCAACATGCTGCGCAACGTGAAGGACGCCTGGTGGCGCTCGATGGTGAAGATGCGCGACGACGTGGTCGGCCTCGACGCGGCGATCCTGTCCCCGGCCGCGATCTGGGCTGCCTCCGGGCACCTCGAGAACTTCACCGATCCGTTGGTCGACTGCCGCAAGTGCAAGGAGCGGTGGCGGGCCGACAGGATCGACGGCGTCTGCCCCAACTGCGGGTCGACGGACTTCACCGAACCGCGGTCGTTCAACCTCATGTTCAAGACCCACGCCGGCCCGGTCGAGGACGAGGGCACCGTCGCCTATCTGCGCCCCGAGACCGCCCAGGGGATGTTCACCAACTTCGCCAACGTCTTGACCACCACCCGCAAGAAGCCGCCCTTCGGCATCGCGCAGGTCGGCAAGTCGTTCCGAAACGAGATCACGCCGCAGAACTTCGTCTTTCGGACCCGCGAGTTCGAGCAGATGGAGATGGAGTACTTCGTCCCGCCGGCCGAGGCGTCCAAGTGGTTCGAGTATTGGCTGGCGGAGCGGCTGGCCTGGTACCGGGACCTCGGGATGCCCGACGACTTGCTCCGGGTCCGCCACCACGAGGCCGACGAGCTGTCCCACTACTCCGCCCAGACCGCCGACATCGAGTTCCTGTTCCCGTGGGGCTGGGACGAGCTCGAGGGCGTGGCCAACCGGGGCGACTTCGACCTGCAGGCCCACATCAAGGGCTCGGGCGAGCGGCTGGAGTACTTCGACCAGGCGTCGGGTGAGCGATACGTCCCCCACGTCATCGAGCCGGCCCTCGGGGCGACCCGGGCGATGATGGTCTTCCTCCTCGCCGCCTACGCCGAGGACGAGGTGGCAGGCGAGGCCCGCACGGTGCTCCACCTCGACTGGCGGCTCGCGCCGTACCAGGTCGCCGTCCTCCCGCTGTCGCGTAAGGAGGAGCTGGCCGGGCTGTCGCGCCGGGTTCTCTCGATGCTCCAACCGCACTACATGTGCGACTACGACACCACCCAGTCGATCGGCCGCCGTTACCGACGCCAGGACGAGGTGGGGACCCCGTGGTGCGTGACCATCGACTTCGACTCGTTGGAGGACGGCGCGGTCACCGTGCGCGACCGGGACACGACCGAACAGGTCCGCTGCCCGGTCGACGGGTTGCTGGCCGAGCTCGCGTCGCGGGCGGCGCCCGGCTGAGCCTCAGGCTGGCCGGCGATAGCGGCGGACGGCCAGCGGCGCCAGCACCGCCACCAACCCGAAACACCACGCCAGCGCGATCAAGACGTGGAACGACGTCGGACCGCCGTCCATGAGGGCCCGGCAGGCGTTCACGACCTGGCTCACCGGCTGATACTTGGCGAATGCCTGCAGCCAACCGGGCATGGTCCGCACCGGCACGAAGGCCGACGAGGCGAACGTGAAGGGCAACAGAATCGGGAATGTGGCCACCTGGGCGGTCTCGCTGTTTCTCACCACGAGTCCGATGAACGAGAAGCCCCAGCTAAGGGCCCAAGAAAAGAACAAGAGGATGCCGAGCCCGGCCAAGAAGGCGGGCACGTTGGTCCCGATGCGGAAGCCGACCGCGAACCCGAGCCCGGCCATGAGGGCGATCGAGCAGGCGTTGCGCGTGAGGTCCGAGAGCGTGCGGCCGGCCAACACCGCCGAGCGTGCCATCGGCAGCGCGCGGAACCGTTCGATGATTCCCTTTTGGATGTCCTCGGCCACCCCGACGGCGGAGACGACCGCCCCGAACGCCACCGTCTGTACGAAGACCCCGGGCATCAGGTAGTTGACGTAGGAGCCGTGCACGCCCTTGATCGCGCCGCCGAACACGTAGCGGAACATCAGCACCAGCAGCATCGGTTGGATAACCGAGAACACGATGGATTCGGGCAGCCGGAGCATCGCGGCGAGATAGCGCCAGGCGATCGTCAAGGAGTCGTTGACCAGCCAACCGATCCCCTCGAGCCGTCCGCTCGGTCGGAGCGCTGCGTTCTTGTTCACCGGCACTGTGCTCATCTGGCTGAGCGCACCCTCCGTCCGACCGCCTCAGGCGACGTTTGGGTGCCCGCGGCCGGCGGTCCGGACTCGGCGCGGTGTCCGGTCAACTTCAAGAAGACCTCGTCGAGGCTCGGCTCGCGCAACACCAGCCCGAGCACGGTGATTCCCGCGGCGTCGAGCGCCCGCAGCGCCTCGCTCCCAGCCTTCGGACCGTTCTCCACACTCCACTCCACCTGCGCGTCCTCGACGATGGGCACACGGCTGCCCAATGGCCCGAGCAGCGCCGCGGCCCGCTGCGCTGTCTCGGCGTTCTCCAAGGTGACCAACAAGACGGTGCTCCCGAGGTCGGCCTTCAAGGAACTGGGCGTCCCCTGCGCGATCACCTTGCCGTGGTCGACCACGATCACCTGATCGGCTAACCGGTCCGCCTCCTCCAGATACTGGGTCGTGAGAAGGACCGTGGTCCCCTCGGCGACCAGCCGTTCGGTCCAGGTCCACATGTCCTTGCGGGTCTGGGGGTCGAGACCGGTCGTCGGCTCGTCGAAGAAGAGGATTGGCGGCTGCGCGACCAGGGCGGCCGCCAGGTCGAGGCGGCGACGCATCCCACCCGAGTAGGTCTTGAGGGATCGGCTCGCCGCGTTGGTCAAGCCGAACTGCTCGAGGAGCTCCTCGGCCCGCTTCTTGGCTTGGCCACGGGCCATGTGGCTCAGGCGGCCGACCATCTGGAGGTTCTGGCGGCCCGAGAGGTTCTCGTCGACGGCCGCGTTCTGGCCGGCCAGCCCGATGATGCGGCGGACCGCCACTGCGTCGCGCACGACGTCGAGACCCAAGATGGCCGCCCGGCCGCTGTCGGGGATGAGCACGGTGCACAGGATGCGGACGGCCGTCGTCTTCCCGGCGCCGTTGGGACCCAGGACACCGAGCACGGTGCCGGGCGGCGTCTCGAACGAGAGCCCGTCGAGCGCAAGCACGTTTCCCTTGGCGAACGTCTTGGTGAGGTCGTGTGCCTCGATCGCCGGGGGGTCGGGCATCCTCGCACCTTACGACCGGCAACCCGGCTGACAAGCACTTGGACCCGACCCAGGAGGGGGCGACTGTGATGCCAAACCGCAGCGTTTGCCCAGCAAATCGCACGCGACACGACCGGTAAGGTGAATCCCCCCGACCGAACGGGCGAGGAGACCTGATGCCTTACGTTTTCGATTTCGACCACGCGCACCGCCGCCCTCCGATGGAGATGAAGGACCTCCTCGGCGGCAAGGGGGCCAACCTGGCCGAAATGACGTCGGTATTGCGGCTGCCGGTGCCGCCCGGCTTCACCATCTCCACCGACGCGTGCCGCGCGTACATGGCCGGTGGGTGGCCGGCCACCCTCGACACCGAGGTGGCGCGGGCCCGTCGGCGACTCGAGCGGGCGATGGGCAAGGTGATCGGCGACCCCGCCGACCCACTTCTCGTCTCGGTCCGCTCGGGGGCCAAGTTCTCGATGCCCGGGATGATGGACACGGTTCTCAACCTCGGGCTGAACGACCGCTCGGTGGCGGGATTGGCCACCCAGACCAACGACGAGCGGTTCGCCTACGACTCGTACCGGCGGTTCGTCTCGATGTACGCGCGCATCGTGCTCGACCTGCCCGGCGAGGAGTTCGACACACTGTTCGACCAGGCGAAGGAGAAGGCCGGCACGACGTCGGACGCGCAGGTGCCGACGGAGCTGTTGGTGTCACTCGTCGAGTCGTACAAGTCACTCGTCGAGCGTCACACCAAGAGCCCGTTCCCCCAAGACCCGGCCGAGCAGCTGAAGGGCGCGATCGAGGCGGTGTTCCGCAGTTGGGACGGGGCCCGCGCCCGCGCCTATCGGGACCGCGAGCACATCCCGCACGACCTCGGGACGGCCGTCAACGTCCAGGCGATGGTGTTCGGCAACCGCGACAACCGATCGGGCACCGGCGTCGGCTTCACCCGCGACCCCGCGACGGGCGCCAAGGGCGCCTACGGCGACTTCTTGGTGAACGCGCAGGGCGAGGACGTGGTCGCGGGCATCCGCAACACCGAGCCCCTCGCCGCGCTCGAGACCGAGTTCCCGCCCGTCTACGCGGAGTTGATGGCGATCTTCGCCCGCCTGGAACGGCACTACCGCGACATGTGCGACACCGAGTTCACGATCGACCAGGGCAAGCTCTGGATGCTCCAGACGCGCGTGGGCAAGCGCACCGGGCGGGCCGCCCTCCGGATGGCGGCCGAGATGACGACCGAGCGGGAGATCAGGCTCACCAAGGCCGAGGCGGTGCAGCGGATCACCGAGGACCACCTCGAATCGGTGCTCCACCCCCAGTTCGCCCAGGGGGGCGATCACAAGATCTTGACCAGGGGCCTCGGCGCGTCGCCGGGCGCCGCCGTCGGCAAGGCCTACTTCACCGCTGATGACGCGGCCGCGGCCGCCGCCCGCGGCGAGGCCGTCGTGCTGGTGCGCTCGGAGACGTCCCCCGAAGACGTCCACGGGATGCTGGCCGCGCAGGGGATCCTGACCGCGCGGGGCGGCCTGGTGAGCCACGCCGCCGTCGTGGCCCGGGGCTGGGGCAAGCCGGCCGTCGTCGGCGCCGAGGCACTGCGATTGGGGGACCGTTCGGTGTCGGTGGGCGACGTGACCGTGGCTGAGGGGGACTGGCTGTCGATCGACGGCACCGAGGGCACGGTCGTCCTCGGCCAGATCCCGCTCACCGCCGCCGAGCCGAGCGAGGAATTCCTCACGATCCTCGAGTGGGCCGACACCATCCGCCGGGGTCACCTGAAGGTGCGGGCGAACGCCGACACCGGGCCCGACGCCGCCAACGCCCGCCAGTTGGGGGCCGAGGGCATCGGGCTCTGCCGGACCGAGCACATGTTCCTCGCCGAGGACCGGCTGCCGATCGTGCGGCGGATGATCCTGGCCGACACTCCCGAGGAGGAGACGGCGGCGCTCGAGGAGCTCCGGGTGGCCCAGCGGGCCGACTTCATCGAGATCCTGGAGGCCATGGACGGGCTGCCCGTCACCATCCGGCTGCTCGACCCGCCGCTCCACGAGTTCCTGCCGTCCACCC
Source organism: Acidimicrobiaceae bacterium (assembly GCA_003151235.1). GTDB lineage: Bacteria > Actinomycetota > Acidimicrobiia > Acidimicrobiales > RAAP-2 > Palsa-461. The sequence goes on along the minus strand of PLWZ01000037.1, from coordinate 57,216 downwards.
ACGAGCTCGCAATCAAGGAGGCGACGGTCGGATTGGATGCGGGGGAGCGGCGGCTCTACGCAGCGGCGCAGGCCTGGCAGGAGGCCAACCCGATGCTCGGCACCCGCGGCGTGCGCCTCGGGGTGATCAAGCCGGGCCTCTACGGCATGCAGGTCAGCGCGCTGATGCAGGCTGCGACCCACCGAGTGAGCCAGGGCGGTCGCCCGATCATCGAGGTCATGATCCCGCTCACCGTCTCGGGGCCCGAGCTGGCGCTCGCGCGGAGCTGGGTCGAAGAGGCGGTTGCGGCCGAGCTCGGCACTCCCGGGCGGGGGTCGGCCCGAGCCATCGACGTGAGCATCGGCACGATGATCGAGACGCCCCGGGCGGCACTGCGGGCCGGCGACCTGGCCGAGTTCGCCGAGTTCTTCTCGTTCGGGACCAACGACCTCACGCAGATGACGTTCGGGTTCAGCCGAGACGACGTCGAGGGTCGGATGATGTCGGCGTACCTGGAGCAGGGCTTGCTCTCCCGCAATCCGTTCGAGGTCGTCGACGCTCAAGGGGTCGGCGAGCTCGTCCGGATCGGTGTGGAGCGCGGTCGAGCCGTTCGCCCGGGCCTCAAGATCGGGGTCTGCGGGGAGCATGGTGGCGACCCTGCATCGATCGCGACCTTCTACGAGGCCGGTCTCGACTATGTGAGTTGTTCACCGTTCCGGGTCCCGGTTGCGCGGCTGGCGGCGGCGCAGGCCGTGTTGGAGAGCACGCCGGTGGCCAAGAAGGCGGTGAGACGACCCGCCGCCAAGAAGCCGGCCGCGAAAAAGACGACCGCGAAAAAGACCGTCAGGAAGGCGCCATCGAAGAGGGTCGCGAAGAAGACCGCTGCGACCAAGACCGCTGCGAAGAAGGCCCCGGCCAGGCGGGTCGCGAAGAAGGCAGCCAAGAGGGTGCCGGTGCGACGAGGGACGACGAAGACCGCTGCGAAGAAGGCCCCGGCCAGGCGGGTCGCGAAGAAGGCAGCCACGGGTCCGGCCCGCACAAGGGCAGTGGCGAAGCGCGGCCGCCGCCGCTGAGCGGGGGACGGGAACGACGAATCGCTTGGTCAAACCTCCCACTACGGTCCGACCATGGCCATCCCCGACGACGAGGTAGCCCAAGTTCGGGCGGCCACCGACATCGTCGCTCTGATCGGGGAACAGGTCGCGCTCCGCCAGCAGGGCCGGCGCTGGGTCGGGTTGTGCCCGTTCCACGCCGAGAAGACGGCGTCGTTCAGCGTCAACGCTGAGGAGGGCTTCTACTACTGCTTCGGGTGCCAGGCGTCCGGCGACGCGATCACCTTCGTTCGCGCCATCGACACGCTCGACTTCGCCGACGCCGTCCGGCAGCTGGCCGGCCGAGCCGGGATCACGCTGCACGAAGGGGCCGGCAAGGGGTCCGACTCCAAATGGAAGAGCGAACTCCTCGATGCCATGGAGCGGGCGGTCACCTGGTACCACCAGCGCCTGCTGTCTGCTCCCGACGCCGGGCCGGCCAGGGACTATCTGCGCTCCCGTGGCTACGACGGCTCGGTCGTCCGCCAATTCCGGCTCGGATGGGCGCCCGATGACTGGGATGCCCTGAGCACCTCGCTCAAGCTGTCCGAGAAGGTCCTCACCGCCACCGGCCTCGGGTTCGTGAACCGTCGCGGCAGGCGCCAGGACGCCTTCAGGGGTCGGATCATCTTTCCCATCTGCGACCCGTCGGGGCACCCCGTCGCCCTGGGTGGCCGCATCCTCCCGCCCCGTGCCGGTGCGCCGGCCCCCGATCCCAACCGGGGCCCCGAGCCGAAGTACAAGAATTCTCAAGAGACGGTGATCTACTCGAAGCGCCGCACCCTCTACGGGCTGAACTGGGCCAAGAAGGACATCGTGGCGACGGGTGAGGTCGTCGTCTGCGAGGGCTACACCGATGTGATCGGGTTCTTCCAGGCCGGGGTCGAGCGCGCGGTCGCAACGTGTGGCACGGCACTCGCCGAGGAGCACTTCCGGGTGCTGCGCAACTTCGGCCGCAAGATCGTCCTCGCGTACGACGCCGACAGCGCCGGGGAGAACGCAACCGCCCGCGTGTACGAGTGGGAACGCCAGCACGAGGTCGACGTGGCCGTGGCGGTCCTCCCACCCGGAACCGACCCCGGTGAGTTGGCCGCCCGCGACCCCAAGGCGTTGGCGGCGGCGGTGGCCGAGAGTCGGCCGTTCCTCCAGTTCCGGCTGGACCGGGTCCTCCAGGGCGCCGATCGGTCGACGGCGGAGGGCCGGGCCAAGGCGGCCGAGGCTGCGATCGCCGTCATTGCCGAGCACCCGGACGATCTCGTGCGCGACCAGTACGCGATGACGGTCTCGGACTGGTGCCGACTTGAGCCCGACGCGGTCAGGCGCCGGCTGGACGAGGCCAGACGTCGTCCGAGGCCACCGTCTTCGTCCCGCCCCGGTCGAGAGCCCGACGAAGCGAGGCACCGCGCACAGAGGGATGAAGGCCCGCCGCCCCGCGACGAGCCTCCCGACGGACCCTACGACGAGCGCCCCGCCCGGTCCGTGCCCGATGCGCGGCCGGACCCATCGCTCCGTCCCGGGATGGAGGCCCTGCGTCTGGCCGTGCATCGTCCCGAGGCGGTCGCGGACCGACTCGAGGACGTGCTGTTTAGCGATGAACTCCAGCGCAGGGCGTTCCTCGCCCTCGCCGACGCCGAGAATCTGCACGACGCGATCGACGGAGCGCCGCCCGACGTCGCCGACCTGCTCCGACGCGTCGCAGTCGAAGAGCCGGTGATCTCGGACGAGCCGTTGAGGGATCCCGTCGACGCGGTGATCGCTCGACTGATACGGGAGGCAAGCAAGCGAGCGCTCTCTGACCTGCAGGTTCAGACCAGAATTTCGCCGGCCGGACTCGAGGAAACGCACCTGGAAACGGCCACCGTGCGACGGTGGTTGGAGAAGCTCGACGACGACACCGATGGCAGCGAGGCCATGTCGTGGTTGCTAGCCTGGCTCCTCGAACGGCGTCGGGAGGTTTGATGGCCGGGCGGGCCCCACGCGACACACCCAGCACTCAGAAGACTCCACGCGGGAAGACCCACACCAACGGATCGTCTGATGCCGCGCCCGCACCGCTGCCGGCCGGAGTGCCCACCGAAGAGTTCGAAGAAGTGTTGCAGCGAGGCCGCGCACAAGGGGTCCTCACGCCCGCCGACCTGGTCGAGGTTGTCCGCGAGGTGGAGTTGAGTCCCGAAGTCATCGATCAGCTCGTCCAGCGCGTCGGTGACGAGGGAATCGCGTTCGAGAGTGAGGACCAGGTTCTCGACGTATCCGACGACGACGACCCCGACCACGACGATGGCAAGGATTCGCGGGCCAAGGTGAAGCGTGCGACCACCGCCGCACGCGACGAGCGCGCTGCGTCGTCGACCAACGAAACGAAGAGCCGCGGCCAGAGCACCGCCAAGGGGCGCGCGCAGAGCAACGGGGAATACTTCGGTTCCGGCGCTTCCGAGGACCCGGTCCACACCTACCTGAAGGAGATCGGCAAGGTCGCTCTCCTGAGCGCCGAGCTCGAGGTCGAGATGGCCCAGCGGATCGAGGCGGGCCTCGCCGCCGCCGCTCGACTGGCCGCGCTCGAAGGGGCCGAGAGCGACGCCGAGCCGAGCACCGAGCCGTCGAAGGACCGGCGGCTCGTCCGCAAGGGCCACCAGGCCAAGGACGTGCTCATCGAGGCCAACCTCCGCCTCGTCGTCTCCATCGCCAAGCGCTACCGCAACCGCGGCCTCGCCTTCTTGGATCTGATCCAGGAGGGCAACCTCGGCCTCATGCGTGCGGTCGAGAAGTTCGACTACACGAAGGGCTTCAAGTTCTCCACCTATGCAACGTGGTGGATCCGCCAGGCGATCACGAGGGCGATCGCCGATCAGGCCCGAACGATTCGGATCCCGGTGCACATGGTCGAGACGATCAACAAGGTCGTGTGGGCGCAGCGCCAGCTGCTCCAAGAGCTCGGCCGGGAACCGACCGCAGAGGAGCTCGCATCCCGGGTCGAGTTCCCGATCGACCGAGTCCGAGAGATTCAGCGCATCAACCAGGACACCATCTCGCTCGAGCAGCCGGTCGGTGACGAGGACGACTTCAGCCTGTCCGATCTGATCGAGGATCGCGCCGCGGTCGTACCCGACGACGCGGCCACCCGTGCGATGCTCGACAAGGCGGTGAAAGAGGCGCTCGCGTATCTGTCGCACCGAGAGCAAGACGTCGTGCGGATGCGCTTCGGTTTGGAAGACGGGAAGATCAGGACGCTCGAGGAGGTCGGCAAGGCGTTCGGGGTCACCCGGGAAAGGGTCCGCCAGATCGAGTCGAAGACGCTGGCCAAGCTGCGCCGACCCGACGCCGCCTACCTACTGCGCGACTACCTCGAGGAAGCCTGAGCCAGGAGCTCGCGCACCCCTAGGGGGAGGCCAGGTGGCTGGCCAACCGGTGAGCCAGGGTGACGATGGTGAAGGTCGGATTGGCGCAGCCGCCGGTCGGGAAGACCGAGCTTCCGGCCACAAAGAGATTCTCGGTGCCGTGGACTCGGCAGTCAGGATCCACCACTCCGTCTTCCGGGCGCACCGCCATCCGGGTGGTCCCGAGATGGTGGTTGCCCCACGTCGCATTCGACGAGTCGGCCGGCCCGGCCGGCGGCCACGGCCACGGCTCGTCGGTTCGTACGAGGAGCTCGGTGCGGGCCCCGTAACGCTCCTCGAGGGCCGCGGCGACCAACTCGGACGTTCGCACGACGCTGATCCAGTCCTGCTCGCTCAGGCGCCACTCGAGGCGAGGGCGGGGACAACCGAGCCGATCGAGTTGATCGCCGAGGACGACCCTGCTCTCCGGGTTCGGCGCCTGTTCGGCCCGCGCATAGAGCTGGCATGTCAACGGCGTGGTTGCACCGCTCGAACCGTGCGGACTCAGCTGCACGCTGACGTTCAGCAGGTGTTCGGTCCGCTGGACTTCCTCGGGTAGGGCCAACACCTCTCGCACGGCTCCGTCGGCGAGGCACGCCCGCAACGGCGTCGGGTCGGCCAGCTCCACGGATCCGGCGAGCACGTGGGGATGCTCCATGAAGAATCGACCGGCGTTGCCGCCCGACGGCACGCTGCGCTCGTGCATCAGCAGGAGGCGGGTGTTCTCGACGGCGCCGCCCGCCAACACGACCGTGTCTGCCTCGACGTGGAGTTCGTCACCTCCGGCTCGAGCCACGCGAACTCCGGTCACCCGATCGCCGCCCACCTTCAGTTCGACCACCGTTGCGCCAAGTTCGGTCGCGAAATTGGGTCTCGTCAGCAGCTGGAGGAAGAGCGCGCGGAAGAGCAGGGGGTTCGACGGATAGTGATACGAGAGGTGGACCAGCTCGCTCTCCGTCGCCGGGGGACCGAACTCATCGAAGCCGAAGGTGGCCGCAGCGAGCTTCTCGAAGGGAGCCAGGTCCGCCTGGACGAGCGGCCACCCGCTATGGGGTACCCACGCCCGGTCCTCGAAGTCGAGTGTGCGCAACGGCATGCAGAGTCCTCGGCCCCATCGCAGCGCAGCGCCTTGGATCTGACGCTGGCGACCGGCCCGGAGATAGTTCCGGTAGTCCTTGATGATCGGGCCATCGGCGTCCGCGTCGTTCAGCTCCTGTGCAGCCGGGTTGTAGTCCCACTCGCCGCTTTCGAGGAGTAGGACGCTCGCTCCCGCCCGGGTCAACGCGTCGCTCAGCGTGATGCCTGCCGGACCACCGCCGACAACGCAGACGTCGGCGGTGAGGGTCGTGGCGGTGCCGACCGGCCAGGCGGCCCGGGCGCGCTGTACCACCGCGGCCAGCTGCTCGCTGCCGGCCCGGCCAGAGACGCTGGCTCGGCAGACGGCCGGCAGGCGCCAGCCGGCCCCGAGGTCCGCCCAATCGGACCACGGATGCGCGGCACCGGGGCCCTGCTGCCAGACGTGCCCGAGCCGTCCATCTAAGCGGACCACGAACACGTCGAGCCGACCGTCGGCGTTGTGGAAGACGGTGGGTGTCTCCGCGATCGTGTACCCGAAGTCTCCCCACTCGGACCAACCTGCGGCACGCCCGCCGTGATCCCTCCACACGTGCCCGAGACGGCCCCCGCTGCCACAACCGAAGACCTCGAGACGACCGTCGGGGTTCTGACCCACCGCCGGATCGCCACGGATGAGGTACCCGAAGTCTCCCCACTCGGACCAACCCGTGTGACCGCCCGGGTCCAGCTGCCACACGTGCCCGAGACGGCCTTGAGCGTTGCAGGCGAAGACCTCCAGGCGGCCGTCGTCGTTCTGGAACGCCACCGGGTTCCCGCGGACGATGTAGTGAAAGTCATCCCACTCGGCCCACCCGAGCGGCCCGCCTGGCTCCCACTCCCAGATGTGACCAAGCCGGCCGTCGATTCCCGCGGCGAAGACCTCCAGGCGGCCGTCGAAGTTCTGGAAGGCGGTCGGCCGGCCCCGGATCAGATGCCCCGAGGTCTCCCATTCCGACCATCCCGTGAGCCCTCCGGGCTCGAGTTGGCGCATGCGTCCGAGCTGGCCGTCGGCACCGGCGGCGAACACCTGGAGGCGGCCGGATTGGTCGATGAACATGCAGGGGTCACCGAGCACCGGGGGACCCGAACCCTCCCAGTCCGACCAACGACCAGCGTCGATCTCCCATGCGTGGCCGAGGCGCCCGTCAGCACCGGCGGCGAACACCTCGACGCGGCCGTCCGCGTTCTGGAAGGCCGCCGGCGCTCCACGGACCTGGGGGCACACGACCGACCACTCGGACCAACCGCTGTCGGGAATGAGGCACCGATTCGCGAGAGAACCGTCGGGCCCGACCGCGAACACAGCCAGGCCTCGCCCGGTGCTCAGACTGCCTATCGGCATCGCGCTCTTCCGTCCGTCGACTCAGCCACTTGTTGGTGTCCGTTCGGCAGCCGAAGGATCCGACCGGCGCAGCGGCATCCCATTTCTACCTCGCCGCCGAACCCGACCCCGCGAGGTGCGACCCGAGGTCAACGAGACCAGCTGCACGGCTCGGTTCGTTGATCAGGACCCTCGCTGAGCGCGATGGCTGCCGCTGCAGGTCGGGGACCGCCTCACCCACGCTGCCGCGGTCACGATGTTCGGCACACCGTCAGGCCTCCCGACCCCGACGCCCCCAGATCGGCCCACTCCGACCATCCGTTCTCCGAACCCGGCTCGAGCTGCCAGACGTGGCCGATGCGTCCATCGAGACCGAGCGCGAACACTTCGAGCCGGCCGTGGGTGTTGTGGCAGGCACTCGGGTTTCCTCGGATCGCCACCTCGAAGTCCCCCCAGTCCGACCATCCGAAATCACTGTCCTCGTCCTGCTGCCAGACGTGGCCGAGGGCGCCGGACGCGCCGCAGGCGAAGATCTCCAATCGGCCGTCGGCATTGCGAATGACCGATGGAGCGGATCGGATGAGGTGCCCAAAGTCCGACCAGTTCGACCAGCCGGCCGACCCGCCCGCCTCGAGTTGCCAGACGTGCCCGAGTCGACCGTTGCCCGCGCAGCCGAACACCTCGAGCCGCCCGTCCTCGTTCTGGTGCACCACCGGGTTGCCGCGAAGGAGGTGAGAGAACTCCCCCCAGTCGGACCAGCCAACCCTCCCTCCCGGATCCCATTCCCATACGTGCCCAAGCCGCCCGTCGACACCGGCCGCGAACACCTCGAGTCGCCCATCGGCGTTCAGGCAGGCCGTCGGCCGGCTCCGCACCGGGTAGCCGTAGCTTTCCCAGTCCGACCAGCCCGGGCCGCCGGGTTCGACTTGCCGGATCCGGCCCAGCTGGCCGCTCAGGTCTGTCGCGAAGACCTGGAGGTTTCCGCCCTGGTCCATGCAGACAAATGGGTTGCCTCGGGCGGGGTGCCCGAGGTCCTCCCAGTCCGACAGGTGGCCCGGTTGGGTCTCGAAGAGGTGACCGAGCGAGCCGTCCGGTCCGACCGCGAACACCTCCATCCGCCCTTCGGCGTTCTGGGCGGCCGCAGGTGTGGAACGGACCTGGGGCCCTACCGTCCACCACTCGGACCAGCCCAGGCCGGGAAGTTGGCGGGCGTGCTGGAGCGAGCCGTCGGTTGTCAGCCCGAACAAGGCCAGACCCCCGCCGCTGTTCGCGCTGCTTTCGGCCATTTCACCCTTCCATGGCGCGGGCCGGTCCTGGCACCGGAACACTCTCGATGAAGCTTGCCTTTCTAGCCGGGTCGGCCGCGCCTCGACCACCCGGGCCACGCCCTCCCGCCGGGGTGGGGGACCGTGAACCACAGATGAAAGGTGCCGAAAAAAAGGGCGCCTTGCCGGACGACGCACTACGCTGCCCGCCATGGCCGATCGAAACGACGAGAAGGGACGCCGTCCCGGACCCCGCAGGTTCAACCGGCGGGTCTTTCTGGCTGGCGGTGCCGCCGTTACCGGTGGGGTTATCTGGGGTGGGTTCGACGCAGCGAGCTCCGTGGTCACACCGCCGAGTTCTCCGCCGGTCCTTTTCGGGGAAAACGTGCCGCCGATCATCCCAAAGGGTGGGACCGGTGCCACGGGGGTCACCGGCGGCGCCGAGCCCGTGAAGCCCGGTACCACGGGTCCGACCGGCAACACCGGGTCGACGGGGAATACCGGATCGACCGGGAAAACCGGCGGCACCGGAGCGACGGGGAGTACCGGCGCCACGGGATCGACTGGCGGGACCGGCCGGCAGTTCACCGGCGGGACCGGTCAAGGGTCTACCGGCGGACTCGGTCCGACCGGCTCGGGCGGCGCACCGATCTTCAGGTTCCGCTTCCGTAGCTCTTAGGTTCCGGCTCGCACGCGAGCCCCGCCGCACCTAGAGCAGTGCGGCCACCGCCGAGTAGGGCAGCCTGACCAAGAACGAACCCTGGAGTTCGGTCCCCACGCTGAACACCACGTCGTCGCCGAGGGTGGCGAGCCCCGAGCAAAGCTCCCTGGTCGGATTGAAGAAGAAGAAGCTGGCGCTCGAGCCGGCGACCTCGCAATCGTCGTCGATCAGCACCAAGCGGTGCTCCACCACCTCGCCCGGAAGGACCCGCCGTGTGACAAACAAGGTGCCGCCGGCGACCTGAGCCCCCGGGGACGCGGATCTCTCCTCACCCAACCGATGAAACCTGCTGGCCGTCCGCGTCGAGGTGATGTCGCCCGTTTGATCGTCCACGGACAGGACCGTGACCGGGTCGAAGCTCGAAAGGAACCGCAGCTCGCCGTCGACCGCAAATGGCGCCCACCGAGTCGGGCTCCCCGTGCCGTCGGCCACGAGGACCTGCGACGGTCCGAGTCCGCCGTCGGACAAGGGCATCACGACCACCGGGGCCGAACCGCCGGGTGATCCTGACCCGTGTGCCACCACAAGGAACTGGGATCCCGACCACACCAGATAACAGCGATGGAATGCGGCCATGGGGGCTGCACGTGCGCCCCGGTTGTCTGCGATCGGGCGAGCACGCACGACGCTCAGGTCGGACGCTAGTTCGGCCTCAAAGTAGGTAATGGCCCAGGAATTCGCGGTCTCCGACACCCGCATCAATGCCCGGAGGTGCTCGCCGTCGCCGGTCACGGACGGATCTGTCTGCACCATGCCTCGATCGACATCGAGGCGGAACTCGACGATCTCGGCATCGGGAAGGACTTCAAACAGGCTCGACGCATCGGGCGTGTCTCCGGGCTGCCAACCCCTGGCCCTCGCAAAGTCGCGGGATCGCCAATAGTGGCTCTTCATCTCGGCGAGAACATCGTCGGGGATGGTCGGATCGTTCAGGAGACTCCCGGACATCCTTGCCGCGCCCTTCGGATCCCCCGTCTCGTATGCGGCCAGCGACCACTCCCACCTGAGGCCCCAGTCGTAGATGTCGCGAAAACGATGTGGCATCGTCTCGGGGAACGGGACCGCCAACCCCTTCGCTGCGAAGACCTTGGCGAGAGCGAACTCCTCGCGCAGTCGATACCCGTGCGCGAGGGACCACAGCGGCTCGGGGCGCGACGGAAGGAATTCCCAGGTCTCGAGAAGAAGATTGACGCCCCGGTCCCAGTCCCGCTCGCTTACGAGCGTGGCGTGCCGATACATGGGCTCCCAGAGCTCGGCAGGGGCACCGCCGAGTTCGAGCCGCCGAACGTAGAGGTCGATTGCCCGCTTGCCGTGGCCCAGCTCACGGGTGAGCTCTGCAGTCGAGAAGGACACCGGTCGATCGGCGGGCTGGTCGACCAGGAGGGTCGTGGCCAGTTCGAGCTTCCGGTCGAGCTCGGCGCGCCGATGGTCGCCGCTCTCATCGCGGCGGACCACCATCTGGGGCAGCTCGTTGATCCGATATGGACGGTCGCAGGCCAGATCGGCATTGATTGCTCCGATGGCTTGCCACGGCAGATCGGCACGCACGAGCATCGGCGTCCAACCGCTCCGCGATTCCACCGCGATCGGCAGGTAGGCGTCGGCTCCCAGCTGGTCAAGCTGCTGTCGAAGGGAGATCGAGTGGCTGGCGTCGACGATTAGTAGGTAGTCGGCCGCCCCACGAGCGCGCTCGAGAAGCATCGTGCGGTTGGTCCCGTCGTCCTGCCATGCGTCCTCGTAAAGCCGTCCGGGGATGCCGGCGAACGCCTTGGCCACCCGTTCCGGCGTGCCGTCGGTGGACCCGGTGTCGCAGATCACCCAGTTGTCGACCAGACCCTCGACCGAAGAGGCCATGCGATCGATCAGCTCACCGTCATTCCAAACCAGCGCGCACAGGCAGATCGACGGCGCTCTCTCCGAGCGCTTGGCCAACATGTGCCCACCGTCCCCGGCGAGGTAGTTCTCGACTCCCCAGGACGAGTTGATCATTCGGTGCGAGAGAATCCTCGCGGGTTCGCCAGTAATGGTCGACGGGCTGCCGTCCTGGATCGCCAACGCCGGGAACGCCGCGAAGGAACCGGCGACCTTCAGGAAATTCTCGGGGTAGCGGCCAAATCGCTCGCCGTCCGTCTTCAGGATGTCCAGTACGGCCCGAGCGTGCGATCGGCTTATCCAGTAGGCGTGCGCCCCCCATTGCCGACGGAGGGAGTGGATGAGGACCCGACGGTCCGGATCTACGCCCGCCCACGCGAAGCCTTCCCAGGTTTCTGGCGGTCGCTCCCAGTCCTCGTCGTTGTACCCGAGAGCACACACCGGGGCACCTTCGGGGAGGTTGCCGAGGACCGCTCCGAGCCGCTCGTGCCACTCACGATGCAGCATCACATCGTCCTCGAAGATGATCGCCGATTCGGTTGTGGACGGTGTCTCTCTCAAGAACGTACGCAGCGCACGAATGTGGCTCAACCAGCACGCCACCTCGGACCGTGCCTTGTCATCACGCGACACGGCCTTCGTCTGCGCGAGGTCATCCTCGACGACCTTCGAACGACGGTCGATGGCCCGGATGAACCGGACCGATTGGAGCCCGACCTCTTCGAAGCGCCGAGTCATCCGGAGACGTCGGTCTCGGGATGACGCCAAGTTGATGCAGTAGATCGGGATCTGCGCTTCGGGGGCCGTTCGGTCGCTTGCCCGCGACGCCGGCCCGTCCACAGCGGGCGAGCTTACTGGCGCCATCCCGACTCTCTCATCGGGTCGGTCGTTCGGCCGATCCTGGAATGCTGGCCTCGCGCGCGAGACAACGCGTCGCAACGCCCGCGGTCATTCCGGCCACAGAAGGGCCCGAACGCCCTCGTAGGGGAGACGGGCCACGTGAGCACCGGCACCCCCGCGATCGAAGCTCATGACCAGGTCGGGTCCCTGGACGGCGAGGCCGACGCAGACCTCGCCCACTGGGCTTTCGAAGCAGAAGCGTGGACTGGTGGCCAGGACCTCGAAGTCCTTGCCCAGAAGCACGAACCGGTGCTCGGAGGTGCCCCCGACCGAGGACACCCGGGTGACCGCGAGCACCCCACCGTCGACCGCCACACCCTGGGAGCTGCCTCGTTCCCCGGCGAGGCTGCGGGAGGGCTTGTTCGTCGACACCACGGTGAGCGGGCCTGACCCGGGTCGGCCCCGCACCGCCATCGTCGGAGAGAGACTGGTGACGAAGTGCAGGTCGTCATCGCGCACCACGGGGATCCAACCTCGGTCCTCGCCCTCGGAGCCCGGGCTCTCGAGCAGTTGACGATCGACGAACTGCTCGGCGGCCACCCGCGCGATGGCGGTTCGTCCTGATCGAGGCGGTGCGGCATCGATGACGTCGAACACGAGCCATCGATCGCCGCCAAAGCCGACCAGCCGGCCGAAATCGGAGCCTTCCGACACTGCACCGTCAGGGGTCGGTTCGTTGCCCAGCCCGGTGGCGGAGCGGACCGAGAGATCTGCATCGAGCTCGATGTCGACAAAGAACGGCTCCTCGTCGTCGCTTGCGCCCTTGGTGGCGGTCGAGCTGACGGCCCGGGCGAGAAGCCGGAAGCCGTCGCCTTCGCTCATGATCGAGGGCTGACTCAGAACCCACGACCTTCCGAGTGACAGTTCGATCTGGCCGATCCTCGTGCCCTCGACCAGCGAACCGAGCGTCGGGACCCAGAGCGCCTCGAGAGAGACTTCCTGACCGTCATCGCTCTCGTACAGGTCGAGCGCCACCTGGCAGCGTTCCCGGTTCGTCGCGGCGAAGCGTCTGACCTCCGGCGGCACCGACGGAGCAGCAAGCAGGTATTCGTTCCCCTCCAACGCCCCCTTGAGATTCCGGGTCCAGTAGGCGGCGATCGACCACTCGAACACCAGGCCCCAGTCGTACGGCTCGCGGTGCACGAAGAGCGTGTCGTCGGGAAACTCGAGCCGCATCCCGAGGTCGCCGAACATCTCGGCCAACCGATACTGGTTCCGGGCCCGAAAGCCCTGGACGAGCGCGTACAGCGGCTCGGCCCGCTTGGGCCGGTACTGCCAGGCATCCAAAAGCAGCGAGACCCCGAGATCCCAGTCGCGGCGGCTGATCAGCTCGGCGTGCCAGTACTTCGAGTAGAAGACCTCTTCGGGCCATCCCCCCAGCTCGACACGCCGGGCATAGAGCTCGATGGCCTTGGCGTCGTTGCCGATCTCCCGATGCGTCTGGGCCAGATAGAAGATCGTCCGGGGGTTGTCGGGCTCTTGGGCGAGGTCACGCTCGAGCAGCTCGAGCTCGCGTGCCGCCTTGTCGGGTCGATTGCCGCCGTCCGCGTGGTGCTGCACGACGAGGCCGTCGAGGAATTCGGTCCGATACGGGCGGTCGCAGGTGAGGTACTCGTGCGCCGCCCCGACATAGCGCCACGGGAGACCCGAGCGAACCAGTCTCGGAACCCAGTGTGCCGTTGGTTCGTCGACGAGCAGGGAGTACGCGTCGGCATCGAGCGAGCCAAGCTGGCACGTGACGCGAACCGTTTGGTCGGCGTCCAGGATCAACAGGTAGTCGGCCTTCCCCTGAGCCCGTTCGAGCATCAGGGTGCGGTTCGTCCCGTAGTCACGCCACTCGTCGTGGAACAGTTCTCCCGGCAGGTCGCCAAACGCTGATTCGACCGCCGCCGGCGTCCCGTCGGTCGATCCCGTGTCGCAGATGACCCAGCAGTCGATGAGCCCCTCAAGCGACTTGGCCAGGCGGCCGATGACGTGGGCCTCGTTGCGGACGATCATGCACAGGCAGACGGTTTGATCGGTGTCCGTTCGCCGCTTCAGCATGTGATCGTCCGGGTTACCCGAGCCGTAGTTCTCGACCCCCCAGCCGTGGTGAATCATCCGGTGCACGCCCATCTCGCCCTCGGTCCGGATCGTCGAGGGCATGCCGTCTTCGATGACGAGCGGAGGAAACGAGACGTATGCCCCCGGCCACTTCACGATGAACTCCGAGAGGATGCGCGGGTCGTTGAAGATCTCTTCGTAGTGCTCGAGTGCCTCCTGGGCGTGTTCGCGAGAGGTCCAATAGGCATGAGCACCCCACAACGGCTTGGGGTTCATGAGCATCAGATTTTTCCGATCGGGGTCCCTGCCGGCCCAGTCGAACCCATCCCAAGAGACCACTTCGTACCCGAGAGAGCAGAGGGGGGCGCCTTCGGGCAGATTCTCAAGGAGCGCGTGGAGCTGCGCGTGCCATTCGCGGTGAAGCAGCACGTCGTCCTCGAAGATGATTGCCGACGGTGTCGCCGGGGAGGTCTCCTTGAGAAAGGTGTCCAGAGCAAGCAGATGGCTCAACAGGCACGCAATTTCTGAGCGCCGCCGATCCGGTGCCCAGTCGATGGCCGCTCGCGCCATGTGCTGGTCGACCGACGAAGACGAGCTCTCGATGGCCCGGATGAACTGCACTTGTCCGAGGAGTCCGAGCTCATCGAACCGCCTCGTCATCCGCTCACGGCGTTCCTCGGAGTGCGCCAGGTTGATGCAGTAGAACGGGATTGCGCTCGTGGGCGGTGACGCACCAATTCGAAGCGGGCCGGGTTTCACCACGGATTGGGAGCCTACCGAGGCTGGCCGGGGCGGATACGGCCGACCTCGGGACCAGAGTCGACTGCTATCGTCGTTCGTTCTTGACGCTCGTTCCGGGGTAGCTCAACGGCAGAGCAAGCGGCTGTTAACCGCTAGGTTGAGAGTTCGAGTCTCTCCCCCGGAGCTTTCCTCCTCATAGTCCCTGCTCTGCGGGTGTCGGTGACCGACGCCTGCGTCTCTCGACCGTAGAACTGAGCACAGCCTTGGCGTCACGAGAGTTCGCTTCCGAGTTGAATTCAGCGAGCCGGCGTTTCCATTCTCGCCCCGGGATCCGTAGCTCGATCGCGGCACGGACGGCCTGCAAGGCCGGATGTCGGTGGGAGTATTGGCCGGCGACCTGCTCACATGCAGTGGCAAGCGCTCCGAACACCGCATGACCTCACCTCATTCAGTGGTGTGGCGATTCCGCGGTTGGGGTCATCCGCTAATCGAGGGTTCGAGTCTCTCCACCGGAGTTTCACTTTCGACGGCCCGGCGCGGCACGGACGGAATATGGTGCTCAGACCTGATTGATCGGTCGATTGGAGAGCGCCCTATGCAAGGCCAAGACCAGGCGAAGCACGCGGGCACCGCGTGCAACGACGGTCAAGCTGTGCGGTCTCGACAAGAAAGAGATCGACGCGGCCCGCTGACGTCCATCTCTGCCTGACCAGTCCGGTCAATCGCACGATTCACGGCCACACGTGAGCGCCCCCGTCCCCACATCCGACGAGCGCGAACTGCTGCTCCGGTATCTGCAGTTCAAGCGCGAGGCGGTCGTCGCGACCTCGGAGGGCCTAAGCGACGAACAGGTTCGGTGGACTCCCGACGCGAGATTGCTACCGATCATCGGCGTGATCAACCACCTCACACATGTCGAGTGGCGCTGGATCGACGGCCGCTACGGCGGTGCGCCGTTCCCGAAGCGAGGGGAGGAGTTCGTCGTCGGTCCTGAACGCTCGATCGACGAGGTGGTTGGCGTGTACCGGGAGCGGGCCCGCCGGACCGAGGACGTGGTGCGGGCGGCACCGAGTCTGGACGTGCCCTGTCTCGGCAGGGAGGGGACCGGTGAGCCCGTCCACGTCCTGCTCGACCTGCGCGAGCCGATCGACCTCAGGTGGGTGATCCTCCATCTCATCGAGGAGACCGCCCATCATGCCGGCCACGCCGACTCGACCCGCGAGATGCTGGGCGGCACCAAGATGGACCCGTAGGACAGATTCCTGCCGAAGTGTCGGGAGAACGACGAGCCGATGTTTCGGGCCAGAAGGTAAGGCACCAGTTGGGGGCTGTAGCTCAGTGGTCAGAGCAGGGGACTCATAATCCCTCGGTCGGAGGTTCGATCCCTCCCAGCCCCACCAGCCGAAAATTTCCGACGAAATATCCGACGAAGACGGCGGATGCAACGACCCGGCGGCTCCCTGGCTGGTTCCAGGAGTCACGTCCCGAAAGTGGGACACCCCGGCGGGTTCGCAGTCGCCGTGCAGCACAGCGGGGTCGAGGTCCAGACCGTTTGGCCATATCACTGTGCGGCTCTCCGGGTCCACCTTAACTTGCGCGAAAAACACCGGATCATCAAGGGCCGCGAAGACAGTTCCCTGGTTCGAACCGACTAAGAACTCGAGCTCCCTGGTGACTCCATCGTCGAAAGTGAGCCGCATGACATGGGTTCGCGGCACCTCGACGCCCTTGACATGAGGGATCCTGTACTTGGTCTTCATGGCAGTGGATCTATCGTACCCGGCGCTTGGTTTGCCTTCGCCCTCTCCCATGCCCCCTCCAGCTCGCTCTGGTGCAGCTTGTGCCAGGTGCGCACGAGGCGGAGCCCTCGGGTGGGGAGTGTGCCATGCAGTACCGTCCCATTGGCGATGACGATCCAGGCCTGATGCTCTCCGTAGACCGCGCGGTAGTGCGGTGGGTTGTGGTCGTCCCGATACATGTAGTCGCGTGGACCCGGACCTGATTGAGCGATTTACGTCGTTGTGCTCGTCGGAGTGATGAGCGTCACGCCGGGGACCTCCCTTGTCGCCCGGGGCTCAGTCGGTCCCTCGGAGTCGACGTCCCAGATGGTGATCACGTTGTCGGGTAGGCGGATCGAGAAGAGACCCGATCGCGAGGCTTGGGCAAGCAGGTCCCGCAGTTCATTCTCGAACTCGGCGGCGCGCGATCCGAAGAGGTGTGGTGCCGTCGACGACGAAGAAAAGGTGTGGGCGACGACGTCGTCGGCGGTTCGCTCGAGAACCCGCCCGTCAGTGACGATAAACTTCCGACCGGGTGCGAATCCGGCCGCCCTGAACACGACGTCCTCTCCGTCGGGCGAGCTGTTCCGAATCCCCTGCCCGGCCCGCATGTCCGGCCCGAGATAGCTCCGCCGAAGCTCTCCGATCGCGGTGTCGGGTGGGAGCGGGTGCGGTGGGTCTTGGGTCGGCGTCTGAACGACCCCTTGGTCCCGGTAGGAGGGGGCGTGGATCAGCACGGCCGAGCCGCCGGTCTCGAGCATTCCCTTGACCGCAGCTGCGACCGTCGGCCGATCCATCCAGTGGAAGGATTGCGCGAAGGTCGCAGCTCGGAACGTACCGAGCGACCCGGGCAGCGCCTCCGCCCGCATCTGCACCCAGGTGGCGTTGGTCACCTTCAGTCGCGCGGCTTCGCGCTCGGCCTCGTCGAGCATGTCGACATCGGGATCGAGCCCCACCACCGCCTGGAAGCGGTCGGCGAGCCGGAGCGTCACGACGCCGGGGCCACATCCCACGTCGAGCAGCCGCCCGCGGCCGTCGAGCGCCAACGCCTCTGTCAGCGCGTCCGCGAGGCCGTCGGCATAAGGCAACCGCCCGTTGAGGTAGTGCGCGGCCGCCCCGGCGAAGAGCGTCTCATCCCACCGCCAGTCCTCCCAGCCCCCGTTGTCGGCCACCTTCGGGAGCTTATGGGGGGCGTGCGCGCACCCGTAGGGGACGACGAGGCGAGCCGTTCGAGGGTGGAGACCTCGAGTGGCGGCTAGGACGCCGCTGCGATGTCCTCGCGTCGGGTTTCGGCCGACGGCACCGCCCGCACACCATGCGCGAGAGCATCGCCGATGGCTGTGTCGAGCAGGTGCAGGCCCTGTAGGCCCGGGAGCCGATCGATCTGGCGGTCGACACGTTTGGCCGCACTGCGGCCCCGCTCGTCGCCGAACAGGTAAGTGGCCAGGAACCGGATCTCGGGCTCGGGCATCACCCCGGACCCGACGGGTCCCCAGAAGTGGCGCAGCGAGTATCTGGTCAGTTGCCGCGCCGACCTGCTTGCGCCGAGTCGCCGACCGGCTTCGCTTGCGTAGAAGTCGATGTGGCGACCCTCCTGCCGCATGATCCTGCGGAGGAGCTCGGTCAGCACCGGGTGCTTGGCCTTTTCGATCAGCCGGGCGTACCCGGTCTGGGTCGAGAACTCGTTCACCGCTCCCCAGGCCATGTGCACGGCCGGGAGATGCTTGGTGACGGCCGAGATGGCGCTGAATATCGCCGGGCGGAGCGAGTCGGCCTTCGGCAGGTGCTGGCGCATGTTGGCGAGCCGTGACTGCCCGGACGCCTCGCCGTGAGCGTCGAGGACCCGGGCGAGGGCTTCACCGTGCCAGTGCTCCTCGTAGCTCCAGCATGCGAGAAACGCCGTCAGCTCGGGGTCGCGATGGACCCGGGTCACCAGGATGTCGCGGAGGTAGCAGATGGTGTGCCCCTCGACGTCGTGCATGTACCGCAGGCACCGAAGTGCGTTCGGGTCGAGACGTTGCGTTCGGAACGCATCGAAGTCGATGTCGTCGATCTCGAGGCGAGCCGATCGTTGAATGAGTTTGGCTATGTCAGTTCCCACGTCTCTTCTTCGTTGCCGACCGTCGTCGTGGATCGTGGGTTGCCTGCAAATGTCAGTCGTCGGTGCTCGGCAGAGTCAATGGACGCCGTCGCAAGACACCCTCATCGAGCTGGACATTAGCGGACCCGTTTCCGGATCGCCCCGGCGATTTTGCGTTCCCTCGGACCTCGTATTCAGGCCGATGTCGGGGAGGCCTCCTCGGAGCACGTGAGGGTTGGGGCCGGAACGACAAACGGCCCGCCGGGGCGGACCCGACGGGCCGTTTGGTTGCTGCTTGTACTGCTGGCACTCCCGAGGCCAAGGGGGCGACCTCGGGAGTGCCAGAACCGCTGGAGCCGGATCAGGCGGCCCCGGCGGCGAACCCACCGTGCGGCACCCCGAGATAGGGGAAGCCCGGCAGGTAGGACTGGGTGCCCATGGCGGTCAGGTCCGTCGGGCCCGATGTCAGGCCGTCTGTGACCGCTGCGGCGGCCTTGTCCGGGGTGAAGCTCTTGTCGACGAGCGGCAGCGTGGCCCCAGCGACCGCGCGCAGCGCGATCGTGACCACGTCGTCGAACACCCGCCGGCCGTTCGGCCACCCGGCTGCGTCGTTGCCGATCAGGCCGATGTTGCTCGCACCCGACGTCGTCGGGGGGACGGCCATGTTGAGACGCAACAGGTCGGCTTGGGTGGTGCCCATGGAGTTCTGGAACCCCGTGACGACCCCGGTCGGGATGCCCGTCAGGAAGATGGCCACGAGGTCGGCCCGGTGCGGGGCGGCCTTGTTGTACGCGGCCAGGTTCGGGAACACACCCGGGTACAGGACCGGCAGCAGCTGGGCGAGCTCGGGGTTGAGCACCGCCGCGGTGAACTGTTTGTCGCCGGCCGGAGCCTGGGCGTTCCAGAAGTCCTTCACCGACATCGGAACGACCACCTCGTTCACGAGCGGATTCCCGAGCCTCGAGACCTGGACCCACGGGCCCGACTGGACCTCGGTGCCCTTGGCGTTCAGCACCCGTGCCTTCTGGCGAGAGGCCGTCGTCCACACGCCGATCACCGATGCGGCCGAGGTGGCGTCGGAGGCGGACCCGCCACCCTTGGCCAGGTCGGTCTTCGGCACCTGGAGGGCGATCGAGTGCACGTTGACGCCCGACGTCGAGTTCACGCCGGCGGCCATGGCCCCGAGTCCGGTGTCGGCGAGACCGAAGGTCGCGTGGTCAGCCTCGAAGGGCCGCAGGTTCGCGAGGTCGAAGATCGATCCGAGGTCGACGAAGAAGCCCTCGGCTCGCTGCCCGGCGAAGACCTGCCTGCTCCCGGAGAGGGAGTGGACGGCGGCCTGGGCCAGCGCCGGGTAGTTCGGCGTGGACAACGGGCCGATGTTGCACGGCGGGCAGGCGAGGTTCGTGCCGAGCACCTGGGACCTGCCGTGTGCAACGCGGGTCACGCTGTAGTGCTGGCGCCGGTTCCAGCTCGACGACGTCAGCGACGTGATCGGGCCCGTGTTGTACAAGAAGGTGGCCTGGTTCGTGACGGTGTTGGTGAACCGGAACTGGTACGACACTTCGGCCCTGCCGTCGCCGTTGTTGTCGATGTTGATCGCGTACAACACGTCGTCACCGAACTCGTAGAAGTTGGGCCCTCCGTCGGGGCTCTCCAACGGCACGTAGTTGGCGATGATCGTGACGGTGTCAGGGTTGTCGGGACTGACGAACGCATACAGGTCCGTGCTGTCTGCAACCGGGTCCTTCGAGATCTCCGGCGCTTCACGGTGGGAGGACATGGCATCACCTCTGAGGATCGATGGCTACTTGGACACTTTCGAGACATTGACGATTGGCGGAGAGGCTTCGGGTGAAGCACCCCCGGCAACGCCCCTGCTTTGGGCTGCTGCCAAGGGATCCGTAGCGAAAGCGCCATCTGGATGACACGAATTCGAAGATTTCTGACATCCAGGCTCGGAGTCGGTTACGAACTAGATAGTGCGGGCCGAGACCGGCCCTGCGAACGTCGACCGGTGGTCTCAAACGAAAGGGCAACGCGCATGCCTGAACTGAGTCGTCGAACCTTCCTCATCCGGGGTTCGCTGGGTGCGGCCGCCATCGCCACGGCCTCGGCGATGCCGGGGCTCCCGGCGCTCCTCTCGACCGCCGAGGACGAGGCACCGGCCGCCGACGACGCCGCCACAACGGCCGTCGCGAACACCCCGTCGATGACCCAGCCCCTGATCGCCCACATCACCGACCTGAAGAGCGGCGAGATGAGCCTGTTCATGGGGGAGCGGGAGTTCACGGTCAACGACCCCGGCCTCGCCAACCGCCTCTTCGGTGCGGCCAAGTGACCAGCGTCGATGACTCGGTGGCCGTCCATCACGCACGCGCTGCCCACGAACACGGCGGCCACACCCACACCCACGAACATGGCGGCCACGTGCACGTCGAGGAGATGACCGGGCCGAGCCTCGGGCCGGTGGTGCTCGACATAGGGGGCGATTTCGGTGCGGCCGTCGTGCGGACCCCGCAGCGCCTCGACGGCACCGAGATCGAGATCCGGCGCCTGCCGTCCGAATGGGACGGCACCCACGTGGCCGTCCGCCTTCGGCCCGCGCCGGGTTCGCCCGTGTACGCGGCCGTGTTCGGCCACCTGCTCGAGGGCGCTTACGAGCTCCGCCGACGCCACGCCCCGGAGGACCCGACGGTGCATCGCATCGACGTGGTCGGCGGCGGTGTCGTCGACACGACCTGGCCGGACTCGGACCGACCGGTCTGAGTCGCTCGAACCACCCAACGCAACCTGTTCAACCATTGGAGAAGCGCCACCCCAAAGCGGTGGAGAGAGGAGCACTGCGGTGCTTGGTGAGATATTCGGAATCGACGGGATCATCGTCTTGGTGGTCGTCGTGGTCGTGCTCTTCGGAGGAAGTCAGATCCCGAAACTGGCCCGGTCACTCGGGACTGCACGCAACGAGTTCAAGAACGGCCTCGAGGGCGAACAGGCGGCACCCGGTGCGAACACCGGCACGCCGGCCGCAGCGGTGCACACATCGGGCGACTGAGCCCGCTGCTCTGCGGGTCGGGCCGTTGACCTGGAAGAACAGGGATAACGTCGCGACGCCGGCAGTGAAGACTTTGATGCTCCATCATCCGGCGACGGGATCGGCTCCGTAGAACCCATGACCATGGAATTCGAGACGGCCGGCGACGGCGCACTGGTGGCGGCCATCGGTCGCTGGCAGGACGCCGCGCTGGCCGAGGTGTTCCGGCGCCATAGCGGCGCCGTCCACGGGCTGGCGCGCCGTGTCCTCGGTTCGGCCACGCTGGCCGAGGAGGTCACCCAGGACGTCTTTCTCGGGCTGTGGAAGCAGCCCGAGCAGTTCGATGTCGGGCGGGCCCCGCTCCGTACCCTGCTGCTTACGAAGGCGCACAGCCGGGCGGTCGATCTGGTGCGCGCCGAGACGGCGCGCCACGCGAGGGAGCAGCGGACGGCGTCGGACCGGGCGACGGCCGGGTACGACCTCGAGCACTACGTGTGGGACCTGGCCGTCGCCGACCAGGTGAAGACCGCGGTGGAGACGTTGCCCGACGTGGAGCGCCAGGCGATCGAGCTGGCCTACTTCGGGGGCAAGACCTACCGGGATGTGGCGTCGCTGCTTGGCGAGCCCGAAGGGACCATCAAGAGTCGGATCCGTTCGGGGCTTCGCCGCCTTCGGACCCTGCTCACCGAGCACGGCGTGGAGTCTCCATGGATCGATTCGTGAACCACGAGGAGTTGATCGAATCGCTCGGGGCGTACGCGCTCGATGCGATGGACGCCGATGAGGCCGAGGCCATCCGGGACCATCTTTCCCAGTGCCCCCGCTGCGCCGAGGAGGTCGCGCAGCACCAGCAGGTGGCGGCGCTCTTGGGAAACGCCGGGGGGGAGGCACCGGCGCATCTCTGGAACGAGATCGCGGGCCGGATCGGTGAGCTCCCCCGCTCCGAAGAGCCCCGGACCATCATCACGTCGCTACCGGCGGCCACCGCCGGCCCGCGCCGATCCCAGCCTTCCGAGCGCATGCGCATCGCGACCCGGCGAGCGGCGGTGTTCGGCATCGCCGCGGCGCTCGTGGTCGTCGCTCTGCTCAGCGTGCAGATGGTCCGGCTCAACGACCGGGTCGGATCGCTGAGTGCCGCCGACGCGTCCCAGGGCCTGAGCCATCTGGTCCAGAGCGCGTTCGCAGACCCGGCCGCACAGAAGGTGAATCTCGACAGCGCCGGCTCGGGTACGACCGCCGCCGCCATGGCCATTCTCCCGTCGGGCACTGCGTACCTGGTCAACAAGAGTCTGCCGGCCCTGCCGTCGGACCGGACCTACCAACTGTGGGGACGGACCGGCAACCAGCTCATCTCGCTCGGGGTCTTGGGAAACCGGCCGACCGACGTCGCGTTCTCGATCTCACCGTCGGCGACCTATGGCGCCTATGTGGTCACCGCCGAACGGGCCGGCGGGGTCGTGGTGACCAAGCATCGCCCGGTGGCGATGAGCGGGGTCCTGATCGCCTAACCCGGCCAGGCCAGCAGATTTATGTGGCCCTCGGGAGCACCCTCGTAGCGGTCCATCACCTCATCACCCGATTTCGCGACGGGCTGGGCCTCCACACCCTCGACCACGTCGATCGAGTAGCCGAGCCGGTTCAACAGGCCGAGCACCTCGAGTCCACCCATCTTCGACACCGACTCCAACGCGGGCGGCGAGAACTCGAAGACGATGGTGGGCATGCTCGAGCGCAGGGTGGCCGACGCGCCCTTCAGCACCAGGCCCTCGGCCCCCTCCACGTCGATCTTGATCGTGCTGACCGGCCGGCCGGCCAGTTCTGCGTCCAGCGTCGACACTCGGACGAGGTCGTGGTTGGAGAGTTCTCGCGGGTCGCCCCCGAACCGGGACACCACGCCGTTGGCCCCCGATCGGCTGTAGGCGAAGAGCCCCGCCTCGTCGCTGAGCGCCAGCTGATGGACCTCGGCCCCGCCGATGTCGTTGGCGTGGAGATTGAGGAGGAGCAGCGACTGGTTCTGGGGCCCCGGTTCGAATGCGATCACGGTCCCGCCCGGACCGAGGTGGCGGCCGATCTGCGTCGAGAAATAGCCGAAGGAAGCGCCGACGTCGACGAACGTGTCGCCCGGGGCGAGGTGCCCGCGGAGCGCCGAGAGAACCTCGGGCTCATAGTTGCCGCTGCGAGACAGGTGCGGGCCGATCGCAAAATCCGCCGGGTCGAGATAGAAGATAAGGCCGTCGATGACGACGGAGGTCGGCGCAGCCCCGGATCGCCCGGCGTCGAGCTGGCGCTGGCGGTACTCGGGAGAGCTCATGAAGTGCCTGACCAACTCGTCTCTCGTCATGCCGAGCTCGATCAGGCTCAAGAAGTCGAGCTCGCCCCGGCGATCGGGCTCTCGGCCCAACAAGAGCCGATAGCTGGCCCGCAGGTCCGACGGGGTCGCGAGCACCGGACCGGGCCGGCGAGCCAGCCGTCGGACGAGCGACCGGGTGCTCACCCGAACCCGGAACGGGAGGATCCGCCGCAGCACCGCCGCCGTTCGGCGTCGGATCGACGCGGCCAAGGACATCGGGCCGAAATGCTAACCCTCACCCCTTGCAACCGAGCCGAACCGGCCTCGGGGGCGGCACGAGGCCGACGGTAGGGTGGGTTTGTGAGCGACGAAGGCGCAGCCCGGCCCCCTTCAGTGCCGCTGATTCGAAGGGGCGCCCGGGTGGCCCGCCGGCTGGCCGGTCGTATGCGGCGGGAGGCGAGGCGCCAGGTCGCCAACCGGTTCACCTACGAGACCATGCCCCACGAGGCGGCGCTCCGGCTCTCCTACGAGATCATGCTCGGCCGCGAGCCCGATGCCGAGGGGACCCGGTACTTCCTCGAGAACCTCGCGAACGGCGGCCTCAAGATCAGCGAGGTGCCCCAGGCGATCCGGGGCTCGGAGGAGTTCCAGAACTTCGTCCGGTTCAGCGGCAAGATGCTCGGCTTCTCCATCCATGCCGGCCGGTCGCAGTTCATCAAGAGCCTGCCGAAGGCCTCCCGCATCGTCGACCTCGGGGGCACCCACCTGGCCCGGACCGAGGGGGCCTTGTACTGGCTCGGCTACCCCTACCAGTGGAGCGAGCTGACGATCATCGACCTGCACCCCGACGATCGCCACGCGATCTACCGGGCCGGGCTGAATCCCGAGCATGTCGAAACTCCGAACGGTCCCGTCCGCTACCGATACCACTCGATGACGGATCTGTCCTCGTTCGACGACGCCAGCATCGACCTCATCTACTCGGGCCAGTCGATCGAGCATGTGACCCCCGAAGACGGCAAGATCGTCCTGAAGGAGGCCTTCCGGGTCCTGCGCCCGGGTGGCCACATGGCGATCGACACGCCGAACGGCCGCGTCACCCGCATCCAACAGGAGGCGTTCATCGACCCCGATCACAAGGTCGAGTACACGTATCCGGAGCTGCGGGAGCTCTTGAGCGGCGCGGGCTTCGAGATCACGAGCACCAAGGGCATCAACCTGGCCCAGCGATCGGTCGCGACGGGGGAGTTCGACGCCGACGAGGTCGCCGGTTACTCCGGGCTCTTCGACGAGATCGAGGACTGTTACATCTTGTGCGTGGTGGCCCGGAAGCCCGAATGAGCAGCCGGCCGCCCGGCCCGGCGCCTGCGGTGGTCGATCGCGAGCACCGTGCCGCCGACCACGACCAGCACACCGCCGACCACTCCCGTCCATAGGACCGGGGCGCCGGTGAACGCGAGCCCGCCGGTCAAGGGGACCTCGGGCACCGCGATGGTGGCGGCGGAGCCCGACGTGTCGGTGGTGAGCACGGCCGTGCAGTGGAAACCGGGGTCGGCCTGGTAGGCCGCCGGGGCGATCAGCTCGTGCAAGCACCATGAGTAGCCGGCCGGCACCGCGAAGGTGAGCACGCCGTTCTGGTCGGTCGTGGCCTCGGCCCAGAAGTGGTCGCCGGTCGGCACGACGGCACTGGTCGGCGCTCCGACGGGAGTGCCGGGAGGCTCGGCATCGTTGGTGAGCAGTTCGTAGGTCGCGCCCGGTATCACCGTGTCGGGCGTCTCGGAGTTGTACTTGTACGCCGAGATGTGCACGGTGGCGAGCGTCTCGGGCACGGCAATCGTCGTCTCCTCCGAAGCCGACGACGTGGTGAGAACCGCCGAGCAGTGGAGCCCGGGGTCGAGGACATAGTCGGGCGGGGCGCTCACCTCGAGCACGCACCACCCGTAACCGGCCGGCACAGTGAAGGAGAGTCGGCCGTCTCCTCCGGTCGTGCCGCGCCCGTACCAGGTGTCGCCCGGTTCGGCGACGACGTCGGCGGGCGGCGTGCCCGTGACACCGCTCGGCGGTGGGTCGCCCTGCACGTAGAGGTCGTAGACGGCCCCCGGGATGCCGGTCGACGGCGTGAGTGAGTTGTACTTGAAGACCGACAGGTTCACCGTGGCCTCCGTGTCATCGAAGGTGAGGGTGCTCACCGGCGCCGGGACGGTCGTGGTCCCCGACAGCACGTCGGTGCATTGCTGGGCCGGATCGCCGATGTAGTTGGCCGGGGCCTGCACCTCCACCGCGCAATACGCGTAGCCGGGCAACTGGAGCGGGAAGGTCCCCAGTCCGTCCCCTCCGGTGGTCGTCGTGGACACCAGCAACTCGTTCGACGTGACGGTGCCACCGGTGAGCGGTATCGCGCTGTTGATGCTGGCGCCGGTGACCCGGTAGAGGTCGAACGTCGCGCCTGGCAAGCCGACCGCCGTGTTGGCCGCGTCGACCTTCTTCACCTCGATGGCCACGAACTCGCCGGCGTCGCTGACCGTGATCGGTTGGTCGGCCTGCTCGTTGTCGGCGGTGAAGCACCCGTTGGCGCCGCCGGCGAGTCCCCTCGGAGCGGCGAGCTCGACCCAGCAGTAGTGGGTCCCGGACACGAGGTTTGACGTGGTGACACAGGTTCCGGAACTGTCGGTCGCACACTGGGCGACCGGACGCCCCCCGGGTGTTCCCTGGTCGACCTGGATCACGGCTCCGGACAGCACGAGCTCGGCCGGGTTGACGTTCCCGCTGGCCATCTTGTGAAAGACCGTGCTGACGAGGAGCGAGTCACCGAACGAGACCACCCCGGACTCGCCTGCCAGGAGGTCGATGACCTGAGACGCAGGACTCGGCAGCGCGTATCCGGTCGGCGCGCCCGTTTCGGTGACCTGGTAGCGGCCGGGCAGGAGGCCATCGGCACCGTCATTTCCTTCGGGGGAGCACGAACCGGTCGCCGTGGTCGTGCAGGATCCGAGGTCCTCGTCGAACGTCCCGTTGTTGGCCGAGTCGTACATGACGTCAAAGACGGCCCCGGCCAGCGGCGCATCCGTCTCGGCGTCGGTCTTGTCGATCGTGACCGAAGACGGGATCACATGGTCCTCGGCGGTGCCGGTGAACGACACGACGGTGTTGGTCCCTGCCACCACGTCCACCGACTGATCCGGAGAGGTCGAATAGCCGGGCGGCGCCGTCTCCTCGTGGGCGGTATAGCTCCCCGCCGGGAGTTCGTCGGAAGCCGGCGACGTGCCGTCGGCGCCCGTGGTCAAGGTGGCCACGACTGTCGAGCCGCTCGAGATCTGGAACACCCCGCCGCCGAGGGGGTAATACGCCGCGTCGTCTCCGCCCTTCGCGATCGACACCGTCCCGGTCGTCGGGAGCGCGGTCAGCCCTTCAGAGATCTCGAAGTTGGCCGGCCCCGAAAACGAGGTCAGTTCTTGGGCGCCGAGCTCGGCGACGGTCGGCGCCAGGAACCCGAGGCCGAACTGGCCCAGCCCACCCGGGATCGACACCGTCACGGAGACCGGGCCAGGCGATCCTTCGAAGATCGAGAAGTCGGCCATGCCCGACGCGTCGGTCGCGAGGGTGAGCGAGGTGGGGCCGGTCGGAGTGTTCAATGTCGCACCGGTGACCGACAGCTGGATGTTCAGACCGGTCGCATCGTTGTCGGAGCCCGGGAACTGGACATGAACCTGGTAGGACCCTTCACCGGTAAAGGTGGTCCCGCCGCCGACGAGCTGCGCGGTGAGGTTCGGGCTCGCCGTCGACCCGACCGCCTGCACGTACCAACCGTCGAGGGCCTGATAGGCCGCGAGCACACCGGGGTCCATGGCCGGGACCGGGCTGGCCCAGACGACGGCGTCGTAGAGCAGCTTGCCGGCCACTGCAGCCTGGTCGGCGGTGAACTGGCCGGCCAACCCGCCCCACCACCCGTTCGCTTCGGCTTCACTGAACGCGAAGCCGAGGGCTCCCGCCTGTCCCGTAATCGCGCCCGCCGGGGCGGACGACGCGACGTAGTCGTAGGCCGGAGCCGGGTAGTCACCGCCGCTGGCCGGGGGATCGGCGCAGAAGCCCCAACCCTGATCGGTCGGGAAGCCGGGCCCGTACGAGCCGTACCAGGTGTTGTCGCCCGAGTACGTCGCGCAGAATCCGGCGAACGGGAACGGCGGGCCGCCGACGGTGCACGCCGCCGGCCCGTCGGCGGCTGCCGGACCCGCTGGTGCGACAACAACGGCGGTAGCGAGGCAGGTCGATCCGACCAGGACGGCAATTGCCGCTCCGATCCGTCCGATGTCGAGCCGGCGCATCTGGCTGTGCCGTGGGTGGTTGCGATGGGTGCTGGTGGTTCGTTGGCGGCGCATGGTGTTCGGGGTCTACAGAGGTCATCTCCCTCCCCATCTCCCCCCGCCGCACCCGTTCGCCTTCCATTTCTCGGTGGAACGTGGGAGGGTCCCGCCGTCGGTACGCTGAACCCAGTGCCCATCTCGACGGACCTCCTCGACGACGACGAGGAGGTGCTGGTCGACCTTCGCCCCCACTGGGTTTTCTTCTTGGGCCCGCTCTTCCTCACCGCTGCGTCGATCGCGGTCACTGCGGTGGTCGTGCACGAGTTCCCGAAGGCGCCCGTCGCGGTCGCGTGGATCCTCGCAGTCGTCATCGCCCTCCCCGCGTTGTGGCTGATCGGCCGCCTGGCCAGGTGGTTCGGGACGAGCCTCGTCGTCACCGACCGGCGGATCGTTTTCCGCAGCGGCGTGCTCGGCCGCCGGGTGGTCAACCTTCGGCTCCAGCGCGTTGTCGACACCCACTGCAGTCAGGGTCCGTTCGAACGGATCATCGGCAGCGGCAGGCTCATCCTCGAGGTGGAGGGGGAGGAGGGTGGGATCGCGCTCGACGACGTGCGACGTCCCCGTGTCCTCCAGCGGGTGATTAGTCGCCAACTCGGTCAGATGGACGTCGCGTGGCAGCAGCAGCATCGGCCACCCACGTCCGAACGGGACTTCGATAACCCCCCGCGCCAAGACCGGACCCCACCGTCGGGCGTGCCGAGGACGAGCGGTGATGTCGGAGGGTCGATCCCCGACCAGCTGGTCGCATTGGACAGGCTCCGTCGGCAGGGCATCTTGTCGGAACAGGAATTCGCCAACAAGAAGGCCGAGCTCCTCGGGCGCATCTAGGCCCAAACACCGCTGTCAGCCGGTTCGCGCTCGCCGAGTACCGTGGTGCCGTGGCGACCCGATACCGCTGCTCGGCCTGCGGCAATCTCACCCGCTTCGACGTCACGAGTACGAAGACGACGAAGGCGTTCCATCACTACACAATCGGCGGCGAGCTGGTCGTCGAGGACGAAGAGATCATCGAGGCGTCGGTGCACGAGGTGGCGTGCCGGTGGTGCGGGCACGGGCGATCGGTGGAGGTGCTGGAGGGAGAGGAGTCACCCGGGGCGGCCCGGGCGGCCGACTCCCCGAGCGCTCGGTGAGCACGGCCCCTCGCCCGTCTGATCTCCGGCACCTGATCCAAGTCCCGAACTTCCTCGGCCATCGGCCGGGAACGGTTCGCTCCGTCCAAGGAACCGTGCCCTCGGGTGAGCCGGTCGAATTCGAGGTGACCGAACGCCCCTGGACGCTCCTCGTGTTCCTGACCTCGGCGTGTGACGGCTGTGAAGAACTGTGGCGCGCTTTCGCCGACCCGGAGAGCCTGCCGTTCCCACGGGACGTGGACGCTGTCGTCGTCACTCGTGGCCCGCGCTTTGAAGCCCCCGACAAGGTCGCCCGCCTCGCCGGCTCGGGGTCGGTCGTGATGTCCGACGACGCGTGGACCGACTACGGGGTCCACACGGGTCCGTTCTACGTGCTCGTTGATGGCGCGGCCGTCCGGGTGGTCACCGAGGGGGTGGCCTGGTCGCTCGAGCAGATCGCCTCGTCGGTCTCGACGGCCCGGGGCGACGCGTAGTTCCGGTCGTGGACACCGAGCTGGTTGAGCTCGAGACCGGCTCCCGCCGGTTCACCGACCTCACCGACGCCATCCGTTCGTTCTGCGCCGGCCGCGAAGACGGCCTCTGCCACGTGTTTGTGCCGCACGCCACCGCCGGACTTGCGGTGATGGAGCTCGGTTCGGGCTCGGACGAGGACCTCGACCGGCTCATCGACGAGCTGATGCCCCGGGACGGCCGCTACGCACACCGGCACGGTTCGGCCGGCCACGGCGCCGACCATCTCGTCCCCGCGATCGTCAGCCCTTCGCTCGTGTTGCCGGTCGGCTCGGGTGAGGTCTTGCTCGGGACGTGGCAGTCGGTCGTGCTCGTCGACACCAATGCCGACAATCCTCGGCGCCAAGTCAGGCTGTCATTTCTGGGCGACCACTGACCATGGGTGTCACATCCCTCCGTCATGCTGCAGAGAAGAGAGAGAAAAGCGAACGGGACCAGGGAGGCCGATTCACATGTCAGGATCCACGATCACAGTCGATTGCGACGAGTGCACGCTGCAACACACCTCGGCGTGCGAGGACTGCCTGGTTACTTTCCTCCTCGATCGCGAACCCGGTGACGCCGTGGTCATCGACGCCGCCGAGGCGCGAGCCGTCAGGCTGCTCGAGCGGGCCGGGCTGGTACCCAACCTGCGGTTCGACGCTCGGGCGGGGTAGCTACCCGGGCGAGTCCACCGGGCGGGGCGTGCATTGAGCTCGCACCTGCTCGTCACCAACGACTTCCCGCCCAAGGTCGGCGGCATCCAGTCATACCTGTGGGAGTTGTGGAGTCGGCTCGAACCCTCGACGACGGCGGTGCTCACCGCGCGATCACACGCGGACCACGAATCGTTCGACCGAGACCAGGCGGCCCGCGGGTTGCGAGTCTCCCGAGTGCGCGGGCGGATCCTCTTCTTTCCCTCCCCGTTGGCATTGCGCCGGATACGCCAGGCATGCGCGGAGACCAAGCCCGACCTTGTCCTGCTTGATCCGGTCTGGCCGCTGGGTCTGCTCGGGCCGCGGCTCGGCATCCCGTACGGGGTCATCCTGCACGGGGCGGAGATCGCCATCCCGGCCCGCATCCCGCTCGTCCGACGGGGCTTGGCGAACGTGCTCCGGGGTGCATCGGTCGTCGTGTCGGCGGGCGGGTACCCGGCCCGGGAGGCCGAGAAGCTCCTCGGATCGCCGCTGCCAAATGTCGTCGAAGTGCCGCCCGGCGTGGAGTGCGGTCGCTTCGGGCGCATCGACGGGGCCGATCGGGCGGCCACCCGGGTCCGCCTCGGGCTCCCAGCGCAAGGACCATTGGTTGTGAGCGTGAGCCGACTGGTCCGTCGCAAGGGAATGGACGTGCTGATCGAGGCCGCCCGCAGGTTGCGGGCGGGTCACCCTGGTGTGACCGTGGCGATCGCGGGGTCCGGACGTGACGGCCGCCGGCTCAACCGCTTGGTCGCGAAGACCGGCGCACCGGTGACGATGCTCGGACGGGTCTCGGAGAGTGACAAGGCGGCGCTGCTCGGTGTCGCCGACGTGTTCGTGATGGCGTGCCGGAATCGGTGGGCCGGGCTGGAACAGGAGGGTTTCGGGATCGTCTTCCTCGAGGCAGCCGCCGCCGGGGTGCCACAGGTGGCCGGGGAGAGCGGGGGGGCCGCCGAGGCGGTCGCCGATCAGGAGACCGGTTTTGTCGTCGCGCGGCCCCAAGACCCGGCCGCGGTGACGGCGGCGCTCGATCGGCTGCTCTCCGACGATTCCCTGCGCAGCCGCATGGGGAGTGCCTCGCGCGAGCGTGCGGTGGCATGCTTCGACTACGGAAGCCTCGCTCCTAGGCTGGCCGAGGCGCTCGCCCAGGTGGGAGGCTGACCGCCGTCCGGGCCGGGTCGGCTTCGGAAGTCACCAACGGGCGGCGAGGAGGACGCAGTGGCCGAGGCAACGGAGAGCATGACGGTGTCGGCGTCGCCCGACCGATGCTTCGAGGTCGCCGACGACATCGAGCGCTACCCGGAGTGGGCGGCCGACATCAAGGAAGTGACCGTCCACGAGCGAGACGACAACGGTCGCCCGTCGTTGGTTTCGTTCCGAGCCGCCGCGTTCGGCCGCAGCACCAGCTACACACTGGCCTACGACCACAGCGAGGCCCCACGGGTGCTCGCCTGGCGCCTCACCAAGGGTGACATCACCACTCGACTCGACGGCAGCTACGAGTTCGTCCCGACCGGCGACGGCGGGACCGAGGTCAAGTACCACCTCGAGGTCGAGCTCCGAGTCCCGATCCCGGGCTTCATCTATATGCGCGCCCAGAGCCGGATCATGGCCACGGCGCTGCGCGAGTTGAGGGCACGGGTCGAGTCTTCGGCGTGACCGACCGGGTTCGGTCAGACGACAGCGTCACCTTCGGCGTCGACATCGGCGGCACCAAGGTGTTCGGCGTCGCATTGGATGCCGCCGGCGCGGTGGTGGCCGAGTCCCGGGTGGCGACGCCCCATGCCGAGGACCGAGACGGCGTGGAGCCGGGGGCCGACGTCGCAGATGCGGTGGCCGAGGTGGTGGCGTCGCTTCGTTCCCGAGCCGCTTCTCCGCGCGCTCCCGTTGGCGTCGGCGTGGGGGCGCCCGGCATGGTCGATCGCGCCGGGACGCTGCGGTTCGCCCCGAACCTTCCGGGAGCCGCCGGCTCCGATCTCCAAGCCCTGGTCACGAAGCGGGTCCCGGACGCGACGGTGGTATTGGAGAACGACGCGAACTGCGCGACCTTGGCCGAGCAGACCTACGGCTCGCTGCGCGGCGTACGGCAAGCGTTGATGGTCACCCTCGGCACCGGAATTGGGGGAGGACTGGTTATCGGCGGCGAGGTGCAGCTCGGCGCGTCGGGTTTCGCCGGCGAGATCGGGCACATGATCGTGGACCCGGCCGGCCCGCCGTGCCCGTGCGGGCGCCGGGGCTGCTGGGAGCGCTACGCGTCGGGCGGGGGCCTCGGCCGCCTGGCCCGCGAGGCCGCCTACGCGGGGCGTCTTCCCCATGTGGTCGCTCAGGTCGGCGGCGACCCGGAGAACGTGCACGGCGAGAACATCACGCGGGCGGCGGTCTCGGGCGACGCGGGTGCGATGGGCGTCCTCGAGGAGCTCGGCTGGTGGGTGGCCCTCGGCCTGGCCAACCTCGTCGCGATGGTGGACCCGGAGCGCTGCGTCCTCGGTGGGGGGCTGGCCGAGGCCGGCGAGCTGTTGCTCGAACCGACCAGGCGGGCCTTCGAGGTGCTTGTCGAGGGGGGCTCCGTGCGACCCCGGATCGACATCGCGGGCGCAGCGCTCGGCGAACGGGCCGGCGCGGTCGGGGCGGCGCTAGCCGCCCGGTCGGCCGGACGCGCATGAGCGGCTCGCCGGTCAAGGTCGGCGTCCTGCTGCCGACGTTCCGGGCCAACCCGGCGGACGCGATCGGGATCGCGATCGAGGCCGAGCAGCTCGGGATCGACGGTGTCTTCGTCTACGACCACCTGTGGCCGATGGGGCGACCCGACCGTCCGGCGCTCGCCCCGTTCCCGATGCTCGGTGCGATCGTTGCGGCCACCTCGAGCCTGTCCGTCGGGACACTCGTCGCCCGTGTGGGCGTCGTCCCCGACGAGACCCTGGTGGCCGAGTTCGCGGCCTTGGAACACCTAGCCCCCGGCCGGGTCATCGCAGGGCTCGGGACCGGTGACCACCTGAGCGCCAACGAGAACCGTGCCTACGGCCTGGCGTTCGCCCCGCCCGACGAACGCCGCCACGCGCTCGGTCGATGCGCCCGTGCGCTGCTCGGACTGGGCGTCGCCGTCTGGGTGGGTGGCCTCGCGCGGCCGACCGTCGAAGCGGCCGAGTCGGCTGGGGCCGCCGTGAACTTCTGGCAGGCCCCGGCCGAGCGGGTGGCCGAGCAGGCGACGCGTTCGGAGGTGACCTGGGCCGGGATGGCCCGCCCCGAAGGCGGGAACGAGGGGCTCGATGCGGTCGGGCTCCGCGACGCCGTCCGCCCGCTCGTCGTCGCGGGAGCGTCATGGGTGGTGCTCGGCTGGCCCATCCGTCTCCACGAGTTCGCGGCGGCCGCCGAGGAGCTGCGCGCTTCTTGAGCACGGCCTCTAACGCGACCCTTCCCGGAGGGCTTGGGGGCGCCGGGTAGCCTTGGATCATGGAGTTCCGCCGAATCAATGGGCTTCCGCCCTACGTCTTCGCCACGATCAACGACCTCAAGCTCGAGACTCGTCGGGCAGGGCGCGACGTCGTGGACCTCGGCTTCGGGAATCCCGACCTGCCGTCGCCGGACGTCGCGGTGGAGAAGCTCGCCGAGGCGGCACGCAACCCGAAGAACCACCGCTACTCCGCGTCGCGTGGCATCCCGAAGTTGCGCCAGGCCATCTCCAACCGGTATTTGCAGAAGTTCGGGGTGGAGATCGACCCCGACACCGAGGTCGTCACGACGATCGGGGCGAAGGAAGGGCTCTCGCACCTGATGTGGGTGCTGGTCGCGCCGGGCGACACCGCGCTGGTGCCCTCGCCGTCGTACCCGATCCACATCTACGCGCCGCTTTTCGCCGGCGCCGATGTGCGCCAGGTCCGCCTCGACGGCCCGACCGGTGGCGAATCGAGCGGGCTCGGAGCGCCGAACCCGGGCACCGCCTTCTTCGACTCGCTCATGGAGACGTGGGAGTCGGCGTGGCCGAAGCCCCGGGTCATCGTCTTGTCGTTCCCGCACAACCCGACCACCGCGTGCGTCGACTTCGAGTTCATGGAGCGGCTGGTGCGGTTCGCCCAGGAGCACGACGTGGTGCTGGTGCACGACTTCGCGTACGCGGACATCGCCTTCGACGGATACATACCGCCCTCGATCCTCGAGGTGCCGGGCGCGAAGGACGTGGCCGTCGAGCTGTACACGATGACCAAGTCGTTCTCGATGGCCGGGTGGCGGCTCGGGTTCATGCTCGGGAATTCGGCGATTGTCGGGGCGTTGACGAAGCTCAAGAGCTATCTCGACTACGGGACGTTCCAACCGATCCAGATCGCCGCGATCGTGGCGCTGAACGAGGCGCCCGACTACCCGAAGGAGATCAACGAGACCTACCAGGCCCGGCGCAACGCGCTGTGCGACGGTCTCAACAAGATCGGATGGCAGGTCGAACCGCCCAAGGGGACAATGTTCGTCTGGGCCCCGATCCCCGAGCCCTATCGGGAGATGGGCTCGCTCGAGTTCTCGAAGTACCTCGTCCGTGAGGCCGACGTGGCGGTGTCCCCGGGTGTCGGGTTCGGGCCCGGCGGCGACGGCCACGTGCGGTTTGCCCTGATCGAGAACGAGAAGCGGATCGGTCAGGCCGTCCGGAACCTGAGGAAGGGTCTGACAAAGCTCGGCTGAGGTGCACGGGAACACCCGGGTGTGTCTGGCCTCCCGGCGGTACGGTTGGTCGTGGCGTACTGGGGGTTAAAGGCCATCGTGTGGCCCATCTTCCACCTGCTCTTCCGCGTGCGGATCGAGGGGCGAGAAAACGTGCCGTCCTCCGGCCCGGCCGTCGTCGCGGCCAACCACCAGTCCTTCTGTGACTCGCTCGTCATCCCGCTGGTCGTCCGTCGCCGGGTCACCTTCCTGGCCAAGGCCGAGTACTTCGACGCGAAGCGGACCGCGTGGCTCTTCCGTGCCCTCGGGCAGATCCCGATCCACCGCCAGGGTGGCGACGCGTCGGCGCGGGCGTTGGCCACCGCCCGGGAGGTGCTCGGCGAGGGGAATCTAATCTCGCTCTACCCCGAGGGGACCCGGTCGATCGACGGCAACGTCCATCGGGGCCGGACCGGCGTGGCCCGCCTGGCCCTCGAGTGCGGCGTGCCGGTCGTCCCGGTCGGCATATCGGGAACCGACCGAATCCAACCCGTCGGATCCCGATGGTTCCGCCCGTTCAAGTCGGTGCGGGTGAGCTTCGGCCCCCAGATGACCTTTGATTCGGCGGCGCTCGTGGATGCAGAGACCGGCCGCACCTCCAACGAGCGGCTCCGCAGCTTCACCGGCGAGTTGATGGCCGAGATCGCTCGCCTCGCCGATCGCCCGTATGTCGACGAGCAGCCCGGCCGCGCCGCCTCGGTGATCGACGAGGGTCCGGCGTCGGCCTCGGCGTCCTGACTCAGGCCCACCCTCGGGCCCGCTCGACGGTCCGGAGCCAGGCCTCGTAGGCGGCGTCGGCCAGCGTCCGGTCGGCCTCGGGAGCGAACTCCGCGTCCAGCCGCCACAGCGCGGCCAGTTCATCGGTCGATCCCCACACCCCCTCGGCCAGGCCGGCCAGCAGCGCCGCCCCGACCGCCGTGGACTCGATCGACCTCGGGCGGGCGACCGGGATGCCGAGCTGGTCGGACTGGAGTTGGAGCAGCAGGTCCATGGCCGCGGCCCCGCCGTCGACGCGCAGCACCGACGGTGCCGAGGCGGCATCGCTCATCGCGTCGAGCATGGCCCGTGTCGAGAACGCGATGGACTCGACGACGGCCCGAGCGAGCTGGGCCCGTCCCGCGCCCCGGGTCAGGCCGAGGATCGTGCCCCGGGCTCCTGGATCCCACCACGGGCTGCCGAGCCCGGTGAACGCTGGCACCACCGACACCCCGCCGCTGTCGGGCACCGACTCGGCCAGGGGCCCGAGCTGGTCGGATCTCGAGATCACGCCCAGGTTGTCGCGTAGCCATTGGATCGCCGCGCCCGAGACGAATGTCGAACCCTCGAGCGCGTAGACCGGGCCCGAGCCGTGTGCTCCCAGGTCCCACGCGATCGTCGTGACGAGTCCTTCACTCGGCTCCGGGCAGGTTGGCCCGACGTTTGAGAGCACGAAGGTGCCGGTGCCGTAGGTGGCCTTGGCCATCTCGGGCGCGAAGCACGCCTGGCCGAACAACGCCGACTGTTGGTCACCGGCGATCCCCGCGACCGGGGTGCCCGCCAACGCGCCCAGATCGCCACGGCCCTTCACCTCGCCGAAGCGACCACAGGTCGGGCGAACCTCGGGGAGCACGGCGATCGGGACCCCGAAGAGCTCCAGCAGCTCGCCCGACCATTGGCCGTCGCGGATGTCGTAGAGCATCGTGCGGCTGGCATTCGACACGTCGGTCGCGAACTCCCCGCCGTCGGGCCCCCCGGTCAAGTTCCACAACACCCAGGCGTCAACGGTGCCCATGGCCAACCGTCCGGGTGAAACTGCCGACAGCTCACCCTCCTTCAGGAGCCACTCCATCTTCGTGGCCGAGAAGTAGGGGTCGAGGACGAGCCCGGTCTTGGCCCGGACCCCGTCCAGGTGGCCGGCCTGGCGCAGCTCCTCGCAGCGGGCCGCGGTTCGCCTGTCCTGCCAGACGATGGCCCGGTGGAGCGGCGTTCCGGTCGTCCGGTCCCAAGCCACGACCGTCTCGCGCTGGTTGGTGATCCCGATTGCGCCCGGTCGAGCGCCCTGCTGGCGGCCGAGGACCTCGGCCAACGTCGCCCGCACGTGGTCCCAGATCTCGGCCGCGTCGTGCTCCACCCACCCCGGCCGGGGGAAGTGCTGGGTGAGCTCGCGGTAGGCGATGTCGGTGATCGTGCCGGTGTCGTCCACCGCCAGTGCCCGCACACCGGTCGTGCCGGCGTCGATGGCGAAGACCGTCGTCACGGGGGCCGACGTTAGGGGAGCGCGGTGGACGGGCGCTCGTGACGAGCCCTTGGCGGCAGATTGCCGCCAAGCCGACAACCGATCGGGGTGCCGATGCGTCCTTGATGTGTGACGAACGGGCGGCTTCGAGGTGCGACGTGGCGCCGGCTCGCCGGCTTGCTCGGCCTGGCGGGCGTGCTGGTCCTCGCGGGCGTATCCGCAAGTACTGCGGCGGCGGCCCACCAGCGCACCGGCCTGGTCCAAGAAGGCCCGGTCACGAGCTTGGGCGACTGTGCAGCCGGGAGCGTGTTCGCCCGAGCAACGATTCCGAGGCGGACGTTCACCGCGTCGGAACCGGTGACGGTCGACGTTGTCCTGCACCAGCTGCGCGGCGGCACGTGTGATGTGGCCGTGTCCGGGGGGCCGGCGACAATCGGTCCATGCGGCGTGACGTCCATGAAGATCCTGAACCGTGCCGGGGTGGATGTCTGGCCGGGGTCGGCCGCGTTCAGCTGTCCGATGCTCCAGGCGAAGCTCCTTGAGGTGGTGAAGGCAACCGGGTCATGGGACCAGTTCCCGATCAATTCGACCTCCATTGCGCCACGCGGCGACTACCGGCTGATCGTGGGTGGCCGACTGGTCTTCCACATCGCGCTCCGATGACGCTCGGCTGAGCGCCTGGCGTCGGTCGGAGACCTCGCTCTCGGCAAGGATCTCGGTGTGGATCGCCTCGTGCAAGCGATCGTGCTGGTCACCGACCTCGGGGCCGCTCGGGCGCAGATGGAATCCCTCGGGTTCACGGTGCTCGAGGGAGGCCGGCATCCCGGTCGGGGGACGGCGAACCTGATCGTGCCGTTCGGTCGGCAGTACCTGGAGCTCCTCGCGGTGGTCGATGAGGCCGAGGCGCTCGAGTCCGCCCAAGGACGGCCGGTTCTGGCGGCGTTGTCCGGGCGCGGCCCGGGCTTGGCCCGCTGGTCGGTCGAGCCGGGTGATATCGAGGTTGCTTCGGCGCGGGTGGGCCGTCCGATCGAGCGACGCCAGAGGATCCTGCCCGACGGCAGGGCGGTTCGTTGGCGGTCGGTCGGCGTTGACGAGGCATGGGCGGAGCCGTGGCGGTGCGCGTTCATGGCGTGGGACGACCCCGACCTGCACCCGGCCCGCTCGGTAGTGGCACACCAAAACGGTGCCTCCGGCTTCTCCCGGATCGATGTCGAGGTGCCCGACGAGCCAGCACTGCTCGAATGGCTCGGAGGCGCGGTGCCCGAGGGATTGCACCTTTTTGTCGGTACGAGATCCGGCCCCCGGGCGCTGTGCCTAGCTTCCCCGGCCGGGGAGATTCCGCTCACAGAATGCACCGCGTTCGGCCGTGCCTGACCATCGAACCGGGGACCCGACGCCCGGCCGTGCCTACCGGACCGGGTCGGCCAAACAATCCGCGCAGAACCGTCTCACCTGGGCGAACGCGACCCCTGAAACGTTGACACTGGTGTAACTACAGTGCTGTAATAACCCCAGTATCTCGTGCCTCATGGGGGACGTCACCACAATATGTTGTGGTTGGGGGTGTACCCATGGTCCCTGGGGGCGCTCGGAAACGGTAGGTCGGTCGGTTCGGCCCGCCGCACAAGCCAGGGACTAGAGAGCCCGGATCAGAGGAGAGCGAACAGATGGCCATCGCCCC
Source organism: Acidimicrobiaceae bacterium (assembly GCA_003151235.1). GTDB lineage: Bacteria > Actinomycetota > Acidimicrobiia > Acidimicrobiales > RAAP-2 > Palsa-461. The sequence goes on along the minus strand of PLWZ01000037.1, from coordinate 18,357 downwards.
GCAGCGAATTGGAATCGGCATCCGTCGGCACTTCACCACCGAGGGCATCCATCCCTACGACGAGGTTCGTTGGGAGCTCCGCGAAGCGCGGATCACCGACTACCGCAACGGCGCGGTCGCGTTCGAGCAGCTGGGCGTCGAGGTGCCTGCGACGTGGAGCGTGAACGCCACCAACATCCTCGCCCAGAAGTACTTCCGGGGAACGCTCGGGACCCCCGAGCGCGAGCACTCCTTGAAGCAGGTCATCGACCGCGTCGTGGACACCATCACCACGTGGGGAGCCCAGGACGGGTACTTCGGTGACGAGGAGGAGGCCCGCATCTACAGCGACGAGCTGAAGCACCTGATCCTGCATCAAAAGGCGGCGTTCAACTCGCCGGTGTGGTTCAACATCGGCGTCGCCGGCGTGCCCCAGCAGGCCTCGGCATGCTTCATCTTGTCCGTCGACGACTCGATGGACTCGATCCTCAACTGGTACACGGAGGAGGGCACGATCTTCAAGGGCGGCTCAGGTGCCGGCGTCAACCTGTCGCGGATCCGCTCGTCCCAGGAGCTCTTGAAGGGCGGCGGCACAGCGTCGGGACCGGTGAGCTTCATGCGGGGCGCCGACGCGTCCGCCGGCACGATCAAGTCGGGCGGCAAGACGCGCCGGGCCGCGAAGATGGTGATCCTCGACTCGGACCACCCCGACGTCGAGGACTTCATCTGGTGCAAGGCGCTCGAGGAGCGCAAGGCGAGGGTGTTGCGCGACGCCGGGTTCGACATGGACCTCGACGGCACCGACAGCTACTCGATCCAGTACCAGAACGCCAACAACTCGGTCCGCGTCACGGACGCCTTCATGGAGGCGGTCATCGACGACCGCGACTGGCACCTCACGGCGCGGACGGACGGTTCGGTCATCCGCACGGTGTCGGCGCGGGACCTCTTCCGCCAGATCTCCCACGCGGCATGGGAGTGCGCTGACCCGGGCATGCAGTTCGACACCACGATCAACGAGTGGCACACGGCACCCAACGAGGGCCGCATCAACGGATCCAACCCATGCTCGGAGTACATGCACCTCGACAACTCGGCGTGCAACCTGGCCAGCTTGAACCTGATGAAGTTCCTGAACGATGACGACAGCTTCGACACCGAGTCGTTCAAGGCGGCGGTTCAGGTCCTCTTCACCGGCCAGGAGATCCTGGTCGGCAACGCCGACTATCCGACCGACAGCATCGCCGACACCTCCCGGCTGTTCCGCCAGCTCGGCATCGGCTACGCCAACCTCGGTGCGCTGCTCATGGCCAAGGGCCTGCCCTACGACTCCGACGAGGGTCGGGCGTGGGCTGCGGCCATCACCGCGTTGATGACCGGCCAGGCCTACGCGACCTCGGCCCGCACGGCCGCCCGGATGGGCCCGTTCGTCGGGTTCCACAACAACGTCGACGCGATGCTCGGCGTCCTGCGCAAGCACCAGGCCGCTGCGGCCAAGATCGACGAGGAGCTGGTCCCCTTCGAGCTGCTCTCGGCGGCCCAGGAGGCGTGGGACGAGGCGGTCGAGGTGGCCGAGCACTCGGGCGTGCGCAACTCCCAGGCCAGCGTGCTCGCGCCGACCGGGACGATCGCCCTGCTGATGGACTGCGATACGACCGGGGTCGAGCCCGACCTCGGGCTGGTCAAGACGAAGAAGCTGGTCGGCGGCGGGTCGATGTCGATCGTCAACCAGACCGTGCCCCGGGCGCTGCGCCAGCTCGGGTACGCGGAAACCCAGGTGGCCGACATGATCGCCCACATCGACGAGCACAAGACGATCGTCGGCGCCCCCCACCTTTCGGCGGCCCACCTGGCCGTGTTCGCGTGTTCGATGGGTGACAACACGATCCACTACTCGGGCCACGTGCGGATGATGGGTGCGGTTCAGCCGTTCATCAGCGGGGCCATCTCGAAGACGGTCAACCTTCCAGAAGACGTGAGTGTCGAAGACGTCGAGCAGCTCCACATCGACGCGTGGCGTTTGGGCTTGAAGGCCGTCGCCGTCTACCGGGATAACTGCAAGGTGGCCCAGCCCCTCTCGACCACCAAGAAGGTGGTCACCGGTGGCGATCTCGCTCCGGCGGGTTCCGAGGCCGAGGCCCACACCCGGGAGTTGACCGACAGGGTGGCCGAGCTCGAGTCGGCGCTGGCGCGCGAGCGCAAGATCAAGTCGGACCCGGTGGTCGTCGGTGCGATCCGGGAGCGCTTGCCGCGCCGGCGTGCGTCGAAGACCTGCGCGTTCCGCGTTGCCGACTGCGAGGGCTACGTCACCGTCGGTGAGTACGAGGACGGACGTCCAGGCGAGGTATTCATCAAGGTGTCGAAGCAGGGTTCGACCCTGGCCGGGATCATGGACGCCTTCTCCATCTCCATCAGTCTCGGGCTCCAGCACGGCGTGCCGCTCGCGACCTACATCGAGAAGTACTCGGCGATGAAGTTCGAGCCGGCCGGTCTCACCGACGACCCGGATCTTCGGCTGGCGTCCAGCCTGGTCGACTACATCTTCCGTCGGCTCGCGCTCGACTACCTCTCCTACGAGGAGCGGCTCGACCTGGGCGTCCTGTCGGTCTCCGAGCGGACCCAGCCGACCCTCCCCGGTGTCGAGGAGAGCGCGACGCTGTCGGTCAACCTCGGCGAGGACCGCATCACGTCCGCCTCGGCGGTCAACCAGCCGTTGGCCCGGGCAGAACAGCGCGACGCGCCGTTCTGCTACAGCTGCGGCGACGCCATGCAGCGTGCCGGGTCTTGCTACGTCTGCACGACCTGCGGCACGACCAGCGGCTGCTCGTAGCCACCCGTGGCGGCCGCGTGGGCCCGCTGACAGAATGACACGATGCCGGCGCCTGAACAGCTGACCCTCGCCGACGGTCGTGTCCTCGACGTTCGGGTGAGCGGTCCGGCCGATGGCATGCCGCTCGTCTTCCATCACGGGACGCCGGGGTCTCGTACCGCGTTCCGAGGCATCGAGCGGGCCGCGCACGCACGGGGACTGCGGGTCGTCACGACCTCACGCCCCGGTTATGGAGGCTCGACCCGGCTGGCTGGTCGCGCGGTTGTCGATGTCGTCTCGGACACGGGGGCCGTGCTCGCAGCGATCGGCGCCGAGCGTTGCCTCGTTGCCGGGTGGTCGGGCGGCGGCCCGCATGCATTGGCGTGCGCGGCTCGTCTCGACGCGGCCGCAGCGGTGCTGGTCATCGCCGGCGTCGCCCCCTATCGGGCCGGCGGTCTCGAATGGCTGGACGGGATGGGCGAGGAGAATCTCACCGAATTCGGGGCGGCCGCTGCGGGAGAACAGGTTCTCCGCCCATATCTCGAGGAGGTGGGTGACCAGGTCAAGGACGCGACGGTTGCCCACATCATTTCGTCGCTCGACACCTTGCTGCCCGAGGTCGATGTCGCGGTGTTGACCGACGAGTTCGGCGAGGACATGGCTGCCGCGTTCCGTGAGGCTCTTCGGATCGGGATTGACGGCTGGCTCGACGATGACCTGGCGTTCGTCGAGGAGTGGGGCTTCGACCTGAGCGAGATCGCCGTGCCGACGAGCGTGTGGCAGGGCAGCGAGGACCTGATGGTGCCATTCGCCCACGGTCGGTGGCTGTCGACTCACGTTCCTGGCATCTCAGCCCACCTCGAGCAGGGCCAGGGTCACCTGTCCATCGCATTGGGCTCGCTTGACCGGATGCTCGACGAACTCATCGAGGCGGGCGACGGGGGGGTAGGCGAGCGCCCGCGTGAAACGTGGCACTCGAGGCCGCAATAGAGCCGCAATAGAGCCGCAATAGAGCCGCAATAGAAGAGAGGGAGGCCCGTGGGGCCTCCCTCTCTTCTATGGGCGGGACTCTGGGTCCGGGGAGCTCAAGCGGTGGCGCTCGACCCGTTCCCGCCGTGCTGGAGCGAAGTCAGTAGGGAGACGATCTCGTTTGAGGGGATCGAGAAGCCGATGTTCTGGGAGCTGGTGCCGTTGGAGCTGTCACCCGCACCGGCGGTGTTCATGCCGATGACCTCACCCGCCGAATCGATCAGCGGTCCGCCCGAGTTGCCGGGATTGATCGCCGCATCGGTCTGGAACAGGCCGTTCAGCGTCTCGGTGTTGCCCGAGTAGTCCTCGGCGGTGACGGTGCGGTGCTCCGCCGAGATGATCCCGGTTGTCACCGTCGGGCTCGAGCCGAGGGCGAGAGCGTTGCCAATCGCCACGACGGAGTCACCGACGCTGACCGTGGAGGAGTTGCCGAAGGTCACCGTCGGCAGTCCGCTCACCCCTTCGATCTGGAGCAGGGCCACGTCGTCGGTCGGATCGGCGCCGACCACCTTCGCGACGTAGGACTTGGAGGACCCGTTGAACGTGACCGAGATCGAGGTGGCTCCGTCGATCACGTGGTTGTTGGTGATGACCTCACCCGACGAGGTGATGATCATCCCGGTTCCTTCGAGGGTCTCTTCTTCTTCGAATCCGCCACCACCGACGCCGCCGAAGCCACCCCCGGACTGGTCAACCACGACCTTTGAGGTCACCGACACCACGGCCGGGTCGACCTTGGCCGCGATCGCGGCGACGCTGGTCGTCTGCTGGCTGGCGAAGTTCGAGCTGGCGACGTGCACCACGTTGCCCGAGTCCCCGGAACCGCCGAATGCGGCGACCAGGCCACCGCCCAGACCCCCGCCGACCAGCGCTGCGATCGCAACGAGGGTGGCCGCCCTGCGGGAGCGGCCTCGCGCCTGGGACGTGTCAGTCTGCGCGGCCATCGGGGTCGCGGCGGCCCCGGCGCTCAACCCAAAGGGGCCCCCGGGGCGGTAGCGGGCGGTGTCCATGCAGTCGATCCTGCGCCCGCCGGCCAGGGGGCTTCGGGCGGCGCAGATGGGCCTGACCCAACGGCCGGCACCGGGGGGGCCGGTGTGCCGACCGTTGGGTCGAGGACGGGCGCCGGCGAGGCGGAGGACATCGCCGGCGCATCGGTGAGCGATTCGGAGCCCGGGTACACGGGGGAGGGGGATGCCTCGGGCGATGAGGGGAACTGCTCGGGGGTTTGGTGTTGCTCGTCCATGCATTGATCCTGCATGCCGACCCTGAGAGCAGAGCATGAACAGCGTAAATGTCCCGTATGAAAGGAGGATTTCTCCAGCGATCGGTCCAGAACGAACAGCGGCCAATCGGGCCGGCGAATGAGATTCCGCTAGTTGGGCGGACGTTCCCCGAGTGCGTATTCGAGGGCCACGAACCCGTTCGAAAGCGCGTACTCGCCCACTCGGACGAGCCCGGCCTCCTCGCCCAGCCTGTCGAACTCCTCGCGGGAGCGCTCCCGCCCTCCGTAGAGCATCAGCATCAGCAGGTACATGGACGCCAAGCCGCGCGTCACGGCGTCGGCCTCGAAGAGCTGTTCGACGATCAGGATCCGAGTGTTGTTACTGGCGGCGCCGGCGCAGTTCGCGAGGATGTCGATGGACTTGTCGTCGGGCCAATCGTGCAGGATCCACGAGAGCACATACACGTCGGCATCGGGCAGCGGGTCGAAGAAACTGCCGGTCCTGACGTCGGTCCGACCAATCAGGTTCCGCTCCCCGAGGAACTCCCGGGCCATGGCGGCCATGCCTTCGAGGTCGAGGATGGTCCCGCGTAGGTGGGGGTGGGCTTCCAAGAGCGCAGCCATGATGACGCCCTTGCCACCGCCGAGGTCGGCTACCTGGTGGCGCTCGGACCAGTCGTAGAGGGTGGCGAGGTCATGGCCGAGCGGCTCGGCATGTTGGGCGAACATTGCGGCCCACGTCGAACCGAGCTCGCGGTCGGCGGCGAGATCCTCCCAAAAGGTTCTGCCGTGGACCTCCGGGTAGGCGGCGTGCCCCGTGCGGATGGAATCGGGCAGGCGCCAGAAGACCTCGGCTCGGGCCCGGCCCTGTTCGAGGTCGTAGACGGCTCTCTGAGACCCGGTATCAGCAGAGCAGAGCAGTCGCCCGACGTCGGTGAGCTCGAATTGGTCGGTGCCGGTTGCCGCGAGCACGCCTTGGCCGGCCAGGTAGTGCAGTAACGCTCGCGTAGCCGCCTCGGTGCCGTGGATTCGGCTCGCGATGTCGGCCGTCTCGGTGACGCCGTCGGCGATCGCGTCCGGGATGCGTAGCGTGGCCGCCGCGCGGATCGCGTATCCGGGGAGCAGGTTCCCCAACTCCCGAAGCCGACTGCGTGGGTCCGTGGGGGGGTCGGCCATGAGTCCGACAAGTCTGGCAGGGGTAGTGGCTCAGTTTCGTGAGCCTGCACGGGCCGAGGCCCGTTGGGCCCTACCGGCCCGAAGAATGTTCCTGGCCGCGTTGACATCGGCGTGGTCCTGATGACCACAACCCCGACATTGAAAGACGGCCTGGCTGACCCGGTTCTCCGACTCGGTGTGCCCACAAGCGGCGCAACGGGTGGAGGTATGGCGGGGGTCCACTGCAATCAGCTCGCGACCAGCATCTTCCGCTTTGTAGACGAGCATCGAGCGCAGCATGCCCCACCCCGCATCGGCGATGGAACGGTTGAGCCCGGCCTTGGCCCGGGCACCATTTCGATCGAAGCCTCCTTTCGCATTGGGTCTCGGTTTCGGACGACGGGACATCTGGGGCACCTTGAGGGCCTCGAGCACGATCAGGTCGTGCTCGTTCACCAGCCTTCGGGAGAGCTGGTGGGCCAGGTCCTTGCGCTTGTTGGTCACCTTGCGATGGGCTCGCCCCACCGCCTCGCAGGCCCGACGGCGGTGCATCGAGCCCCGATGCTTGGTGGCCAACGCTCGCTGGACACCGGCCAATCGGTCCTTGGCCTTCTTGGCGAACCGGCCCTCACTAACCAGCTCCCCATCACTGGTGGCCACCAGGGCGCAGACCCCGAGATCGATCCCGACCGACTGGCCGGTCGCCGGCAACGGTTGGGCCGGGACCTCCGCGCAGCGAATGCTCACCCACCACCGGTGGCCCTGACGCGACACCGTGATGGCCTTGGGCGTCCCCCGCAGTGGCCGGTGCATGCGGAGCTTCACCGATCCGATGCCCATCAGGCGCAATCGCTTGGCTTCGGTCTCCAGGCCCCAGCCCTTGGTGTCCTCCCACTGCACCGAGTCAAAACGCGACGCGGCCTTGAAACGGGGATAGCCGGGTGTCTCCCCGCTGCGGCAGCGCCGGTAGAAGGCGGCGAAGGCCCATTCCAGGCGCATCAGGGTTCCCCGACACACCGTGAGCCCGCAGTCGAAGAGGTCCGGTCGAACCTCGCGGGTCTCGGTCAGGGTCCGGCACTGATCGACGTAGGAGACCGACCGGCGCTCCCACGCCCAGGCCCCTCGGCGCTCTTCCAAGGCCGCGTTGTACAGCTCGCACTGACCCAGGCACAGGCGCTCCAGGCCAGTCAGTTGACGGCTGGTCGGCTGGAGGAGGTAGCGGTAGGTTCGGCAGCGGGACATCACGCGGACGGTACCGAGGCGGTGTGACCAGCAAGCCGAGCCACTACCGTCGGTTGAACCCAGCCAAGATGCTCAGGCGACGGGCAGCCCGCGTTTCGGGCAGGTCAGCCGGTTCGCTTGGTACCGTCGACCGGGACTCGAGCCGCTCTAGATTGAATGTCGGCTGTACGGCCGTGGGTGCAGGAGCGAACAAGGCCTGGGAGAACGACCTGATGGTGGACGTCCAATGCTGAGCTTCGACGAGGCGGCGGCCCGGGTGACCGCGCCGGGCCAGCCCATGGAGATCGTCGACAAGACGATCGACGACGTGACCTACAAGGTGTTCAAGAACGCCCCGCCGACCCTGCGGGCGGTCTTTGCGACGGCCCGAGGCCGGGGTGACCAGACCTTTTTGGTTTACGAGGGTGAGCGGTGGAGTTTCCGAGACGTGATGACCCACGTCGACGCACTCGGCGCGAGCCTGGTGGAGCACTTCGGCGTGAAGAAGGGCGACCGGGTCGCCATAGCGATGCGCAACCTGCCCGAGTGGGTGATCTCGTTCGCAGCGACGCTGTCGGTCGGCGCCATCTCGGTCTCGCTCAACGCCTGGTGGACCGAGGACGAGATTGCCTACGCCATCGAGGACAGCGGTGCCTCCGTTGTGTTGGCCGATCCCGAACGGGTCGCCCGCATGACCGAGACGTGCAAACGGCTCGGCGTCAAGGTGATCGCGGTCCGCAGTGCAGACGATGCCGGCGTTTCCGGGGTCGTCGAGCGCTACGAGGACGTTGTCGAGCTGGGCAATCCCCTGCCCAAGGTGGCCATCGACCCCGAAGACGACGCGACCATCCTCTATACGTCGGGCACCACCGGCGTACCGAAGGGCGCCGTCTCGCCCCACCGGGCGGTCATCCAGGCCCTGATGGCCTTCGGGTGTCGCCAGTTCATCGAGCTCGCCCGCACCGACGGCCCGCCGGCCCAGCCGACGGCGCCCGCATACCCGCCGACGCTCATCCTGGCCGTGCCGCTCTTCCACGTGACCGGCTGCATTCCGGTGATGCTCTCGTCATTCGCGAGCGGCATGAAGCTCGTGATCATGTACCGCTGGGACGCCGAGAAGGCCCTGCAGCTCATCGAGAGCGAACGGGTGACGACGTTCGTCGGCGTGCCGACACAGAGCTGGGACTTGATCGAGTCGCCCAACTTCCACACGTACGACACCTCGTCGCTCGCATCGATCGCCGGCGGGGGCGCCCCGGCGCCGCCGACGCTGGTGCGCCGGGTCGACGAGGAGTTCGGTGGCGGACGTCCGGCCATCGGTTACGGGATGACCGAGACCAATGCCTACGGGCCCGGCAACTCGGGCGACGACTACGTCTCGCACCCCTCGAGCGCCGGTCGGGTGGTCCCGATCATGCAGATCGAGGTGCGCGACGGCGACGACCACTCCGTCCCGACGGGGCAACGGGGCGAGATCTGCTTCAAGGGCCCCAACCTCATCCGGGGCTATTGGAACAGGCCCGCCGAGACCGCGGAGACCATCGTGAAGGGTTGGCTCCGCAGCGGCGACATCGGCTACCTGGACGCGGACGGCTTCATCTACGTCGAAGACCGGGCGAAAGACATCGTGTTGCGGGGCGGGGAGAACATCTACTCCGCCGAGGTGGAGGCGACCATCTACGAGCACCCGGCCGTCTACGAAGCGGCGGTGTTCGGGGTGCCCGACCCGCGGCTCGGCGAAGAGGTCGCGGCGGCGGTCGTGTTGAAGCCCGGCGCCACCCTCGGCGCCGAGGAGTTGCAGGAATACGTCCGGAAGCGGCTGGCCCCCTTCAAGGTCCCGTCCCTGATCACCTTCTCGCCCCAGCAGCTCCCGCGGAGCGCCACCGGAAAGATCTTGAAGCGCGAGATTCGGACGTCCCTCTACCCCGACCCAACCGCGGCGGGCTAGAGGGTCCGCCCAGCGTCCCCCTGGGCCTCGATGGCCAGGCGGGCGACAATTTGCTGCTCGGTGATGGTCCGTTCGGACCGGGACCTCCCAAGGAAGCTGACCGTCCAGTGCCCGAGGGCCGACACCCGGTTCTTGAACCCGGTCAGGAACGTCAGGTGGACCACCAGCCACGCGACCCAGCCGACGAAACCGGCTATCTCGATCCGCCCGATCTTGGCCACCCCCTTGAAGCGGGCGATCGTGGCCATCGATCCGAGGTCGTGGTAGCGCAGCGGTTGCCCGGGTCCCTCGCCACCCTTGGCCTGGCGACGGACGATCACCCGGGCGGCGTGCGCGCCCGACTGCATGGCCACCTCGGCGACACCGGGCAGGTCGTCGAGCACCATGAGGTCGCCAACCACGAACACCTCGGGATGGTCCGGGAGCGAGCAGTCGGGGAGGACCTGCACCCGGCCGTTCCGGTCGAGGTCTGCACCCGACTGTTCGGCCAGCGTCCTTCCGAGCGCGGACGCCTTGACCCCGGCCGCCCAGATCTTGGTACGCGCGGCGAACCGGCGGGTCGAGCCGTCCCCGAACCTGACATCGACGCCCCGGTCGTCGATGTCGGTGACCAAAGTGTCGAGGTGGACCTCGATGCCCAGGCGCTCGAGATCCCGCCGGGTCTTGGCGGCGAGCCGGGGACCGAACGTCGGGAGGATGCTCGTCCCACCGTCGAAGAGGACGACGCGGGTCGAGCGCGGGTCGAAGTTGCGGAAGTTGCGCTGCAACGAACGCTGCGACAGCTCCACGATCTGGCCGGCCATCTCGACACCGGTCGGCCCACCGCCCACCACGGCGAAGGTCAGCCATTCGCCGCGTCGTCGTTCGTCCGACTCGGCCTCGGCCATCTCGAATGCACCGAAGATCCGGCCCCGCAACTCGAGCGCGTCGTCGATCGACTTCATCCCGGGCGCCCACCGGCTGAGGTGGTCGTGGCCGAAGTAGGAGGTCTCCGAGCCCGCCGCGACGATCAGGCTGTCGTAGGGGAGGGTGTGGGCCGAGTCGCCCTGATGGGCGGTGACCGTACGCGCGGTCAGGTCGATCGCGGTCACCGCGCCGAGGACCACCGTCGTGCGCGGCTGGTGGCGCACCACGTCGCGGATCGGCGGGGCGATCTCTCCGGCCGAGAGGATCCCGGTTGCGACCTGGTAGAGGAGCGGTTGGAAGAGATGGTGGTTCGTCCGGTCGATGACGGTCACCTCGACCGGCGCCCGTCGCAACACCCGAAGCGCGAACAACCCCCCGAACCCGCCGCCGATCACGACGACCCGGTGGGGCGCGCCGACTGTCACGATCCGGCCCCGGTCCCCATCGCTAGCCGCGTCCGGGCGGGCTGACCGTCAGGTCGGGGTCGTTCACCACCGCCGGCGCCAGCGCGGCCTCGATGGCGGCCACCAGGTCGTCGCTCAGTTCGACGTCGAGGGCGGTCACGTTCTCGACCACCTGCTCCGGCCTGGTCGCGCCCACGATCGCAGACGACACGTTTTGGTTCCGGAGCACCCATGCGAGCGCGACCGCGGCCGGGCTGTAGCCGGCCTCCCGGCAGACCGCGACGTACTTCTGGACCGGCTCGAGCACCGCGTCGCGGAGGAAACGGCGGATGAACATCGCACCCTGGTCCGACGCGGCGCGGCTGCCCTCGGGGATCGGCGCCCCCGGGAGGTACTTCCCGGTGAGGATGCCCTGGGCGAGCGGCGACCACACGATCTGGCCGATGCCGTCCTTCTCGCATTCGGGGACGACCTTCGGCTCGATGACCCGCCACAGCAACGAGTACTGGGGCTGGTTGGACACGATGCGGTCGAGGCCCATGTCCGCGGCGATCTTCACCGCATCGGCGATCTGTGCGGCGCTCCACTCGGAGACCCCGATGTAGTGCACCTTGCCCATGCGGACCAGGTCGTCGAACGCGCGCAGGGTCTCCTCGAGCGGGGTGTCCACGTCGTAGCGGTGCGCCTGGAGCAGGTCGAGGTGGTCGGTCTTCAGCCGACGGAGCGACGTGTCGCAGGACTCGAGGATGTGCTTGCGGGACAGGCCGCGGTTATTGGGATTCGGTCCGGTGGGCCAGAAGACCTTGGTGAAGATCTCTATGGAGTCCCGCCGCACGCCGACCAGGGCCCGACCGAGAACCTCCTCGGCGGCCCCGCCCGCGTAGACGTCGGCCGTGTCGAAGGTGGTGATGCCGGCGTCGAGGGCGGCCCGCACGCAGGCCAGCGCGGCATCTTCTTCGACCTGGCCACCGTGGGTGATCCAGTTCCCGTACGAGATCGCCGAGACGACCATGCCGCTGTTGCCGAGGTGACGATGTTCCATCCTCCGAGCGTACCTATGACCCCGAGATTCACCCCTTCGTCCTGATCACGGTCGTACGCTCCGAGAAATGGCCCCGGATTCGACGACTGAGGACCTCCAGCCCTCAGAGGAGGGCCCCTATCGCCAGCGCCTCCGGGTCGGGCGGTCGCTCTTGATCCCACTCGACGAGGTGGAGTGGCGCGCCACCACCTCGGGCGGTCCGGGCGGCCAGCACGCCAACCGGGCCAGCTCCCGGGTTGAGGTGCGATTCGATGTGGTGGCGTCGGCCAGCCTCGGCCCGCGCCAACGGGCCCGGCTGTTGGAGCGAATCGGACCGGTCGTGCGAGCCAGCGCCGGCGAGGACCGCTCACAGGCCCGCAACCGGCAGGTCGCGCTCGACCGGCTCGTCACCCGGCTGGCCGAGGGCCTGAAGACCCAGCCGGTCAGGCGGCCGACCGCCCCGACGAAGGGATCGAAGGAACGCCGACTCGCCGACAAGAGGACGAGATCCGAGACGAAGCGCACCCGGGGGAAACCGGGACCCGACGACTGAAGCGCAGGCTCAGAGCCCCGCGGTGCCGCCCCCGGCGGACTCTTCCTCGAGTTCGACCCGCCCGGCGTGACCCGTGTCCCACAACTGGTCGAGGAACTGGGTGATCTCGGCGGTGAGGCGGGCCGGTCGGAGCCGCAGCTCGAGGATCGAGCGGGCTTCGACGAATCGCGCGTCGGGGAGCTGCGCGGCCAACCTGGCGGCGTCGCCGAACGGGTGCACCCGGTCGGAGCGATGCCCGATGACGAGCGTCGGTGTCGTCATAGAGACCCGCTCTGCGACGGTCGGGGCCACCGGACCCACCACCACGCCTTTCAGCACCGCCGCGATGTCGTCGGGGTCGAGCTCGACCGGGCCGAGGACGGTGCCCACGACACCGAGGCGCTCCCTCGGGATCCGGCGGGCCAGGCGGAGCAGGGCCCGGAGGACCGGGGCCGCGTAGTTCGCCGCGAACAGCACCGGTGCGAAGACCAGCAGCGCTGCCGGGACGGCTTGTTCGAGGACGGGCATCTCGAGGACCATCCCGGTGAGCCGCTCCGGCGCGACGAGAGCGAGCTGCAGCGTGATGTCGGCTCCGAGTGAAACGCCCCCTACGGCCGCCTTCTCGATGCCGAGCTCGTCGAGCAGCCGGACGACCCGCCTGGCGTACGAGTCCATGCGGTGCAGCGCGATCGAATGAGGCTTGTCCGATCGGCCGTGCCCCGGGAGGTCGAGCAGGATGACCCGGTACCCGGCGTCGGCCAGGTCCTCGGCCAGCCGGTGGTTGACGAACGAGTCGAGCAGGATCCCGTGGAGGTAGACGAGGACGCGGTCGCCCTTGCCGAACACCTCGTATGACAGCGTGACGCCGTCGTCGTAGAAGGTCCGGAGCTGATGCGGCATGGCTGCACATGATTCCACGCCCGGTCTGCGCGAGTCCGTTCGCGCCGGGACCTCGGCGTTGTACCAGGTCAGAGGGCGAGGAGCCGGTTTGCTTCCTTGATGGCCCGCTCGACGATCGCCTGGGTCTCGGGCCGATCGTCCTCGCCGACGCCCCGCAACGCGGTCAACGACGCGTACCCGGCTGCGATCAGCGCGCCGTCCTCGGACGGGCCCTCGTCGGAGGTGTCGCCGAGCGAGGGCACCGCCGTCCCGAGCACCAGCTCGATCGACCCCGCGTCCCCGTTCGTGATGCCGGCACGCGCTCCCTGCACGATGCCGGCATCGCTGATCCGGGCCGACACGACGCCTCGCAGTTGGCCGAGCGGTACTGCCGGCACGTTGAGGTTGAACACGGTTTTCGGAGGTGCGGCCGAGACAACTGGGATCATCGAGATCGCGGCCGCCGATGCCGTTTCCCACTGGCGTGGCTCGGGGAGTGAGCGCATCGATACCGCAAGACCACGCAGCCCGTGCTGCGCGCCGGTGAGCGCCGCACCGACGGTGCCCGAATGCAGAATCGATCGGCCGACGTTCACGCCGAGGTTGATGCCCGAGATGATCAGGTCAGGCTTGGGGCCGAAGGCGCCGAAGGCACCGATGATGACCGACAGGGCCGGGGAGGCGTCGAGGCCGTATGTGGGGATCTCCTCGGCACCCTCGATCGAGACCCGGTGGAAGTCCACGGCCTGGCGCTCGTAGACGGTGCCGACCGCGGCGGATGCGCCGGAGTGGTTCTCGAGGGGGGCGACGACGACGATCTCGTGGCCGTCGGTCTCCTTGGCCCAGTGGGCCAGCGCCTGCACCATCGCAGCCAGGCCGGGGGCGTGCACACCGTCGTCGTTGGTGACCAGGATGCGCACTTCCCCAGTACGATACCGCCGGCGTTTCGGTCCGAAGTTCGGTGGCGAGACGCCACTTCCTCCATGGCTCCGCCCAACTCTCGATCGGCCAGTCCCAGCAGTTCGGGCCCCATTTCGGCCTCGGCCCGATCGCTGACCGGCACGCAGTGGGAGATCGCCCACGGCCGCCAGCGCGTCGTGGTCACCGAGGTCGGCGCCACGCTGCGTTCCTACACGCTCGACGAGCGCCCGATCCTGGCCGGCTTCGCCGCCGACGAGTGGGCGCACGGGGGCCGGGGCCAGGTGCTGGCCCCGTGGCCGAACCGCCTTGGCGACGGGCGCTATCGCTTCGAGCAGATCGAGGCCCAGGCCGCCCTCGACGAACCGGAGCGCAACAACGCCATCCACGGCCTGGTGCGTTGGATGCCCTGGGTGCTGGAGGCGAAGGCCCAGAACCTGGTCGCGGCGCTCTGCCACGTGTTCCCGACGCCCGGCTACCCCTTCAACCTCCTGCTCCGCGTCGAATACCGGTTGGGCCGCGACGGGCTCAGCGTCACCACCGTGGCCACCAACGTCGGTGGGTCGGCGCTGCCGTTCGGTCTCGGGTTCCATCCCTACCTCCAGCCGAGCGCCCCGCAGATCGACACGGCGGTGCTGTCACTGCCGGCCCACGAGCGGCTGGTCCTCGACCAGCGCGGGCTTCCGACCGGCGAGGTGCGAGCGGTCAGCGGCACCGAGTACGACTTCACGGCGCCCCGCCCGATCGGGCCAACCCAACTCGACACCGCCTACACCGGGATCGAACGCGGGGCCGACGGGCGCGCCTGGATCGAGCTCACCGACGCCGGCGACGAAACGGCGACCCGGCTCTGGACGGACGAGGGTTTCGGTTACCTCATGTGCTACACCGGGGACACCTTGGATCCGAGCGACCGGCGGCGCGCCGTCGCAGTGGAACCTATGACGTGCCCGCCCGACGCCTTCCGTTCGGGTCGCGGGCTCATCATCTTGGAGCCGGGGCAACAGTGGGAAGGGGCGTGGGGGATGGTGGCGCGATGAGTGGGAACGACGGCGGGACCGGTCGCTGGAAGGGCAAGGTGGCCCTCGTCACCGGGTCCTCGAGCGGGATCGGCGCGGCGGTGGCAAGGCGGTTCGCCGGGCTCGGCGCGTCGGTCCTCGTCAACTCGTTCCACTCGGTCGAGGCGGGCCAGGCCGTCGCCGACTCGCTACCGGGGGCCCGTTACGTGCGGGCCGATGTGGGTGACGAGCAGGAGTGCGCCCGGCTGGTCGACGTCGCGCTCGGCGAATGGGACCGCATCGACGTGCTGGTGAACAACGCCGGCATCGGCCCGGTCATCCCACACCAGAACCTCAACGATGCTCCGCTCGAGATCTGGAAGGAGGTCTTCTCGGTCAATGTGTTCGGCCCGTGGGCCCTGACCGTCGCCGCGGCACCGGCGCTGGCCGAGTCGAAGGGATCCATCGTGAACGTGACGTCGCTGGCCGGCATCCGCGAGGTGGGCAGCTCGGTCCCGTACGCATGCTCAAAGGCCGCCACCAACCACATGACCGAGCTCCTGGCAAAGGTTATGGGCCCCGACGTTCGGGTGAACGCAGTGGCTCCGGGCCTTGTCGACACCCCGCGCACCGAGACCTGGGAAGGGGCCCGGGAGGGCTATCGCCACGTGGCCCCGATGCAGCGGCCCGCCACCGCCGACGACGTCGCCGACGTCGTCATGTTCCTGGCCGAGAACCAATACGTGACCGGCGAGATCATGGTGCTCGACGGCGGCTTCGGTCTGACCCGCTGAGCGATCAACGCCGCGGCGGGACCGCCCACCGCAGGCCTGTGCAGAGCACCCGGGCCGCCGGGGTGACGACCGTGGCGTCGACGAGCGGGAACGCCGGGATCCTCAGCTTCGCCCGTGCCCAACGCGGTAGGAGGCCCACACCGGCCGCGGCGATCAACCCGTACACGGCCCGGTCTTCGGGCTTGCGGGCGACCCCCCGCAGCAAGAAGTCCCGCGCCGCGATCGCCTGCGCACCGCCGTAGAGGTTGTTGCGGACGCGCATGAAGTAGGCGTCCATCTCGTCGACCGAGCGCGGGACCCACTCGGCCCCGAGCTCGATCGCGACCGGAGCGGTCTCGTCGTAATAGGCGTCGCATTCGGACTTGGCGAGGCGCCGAGCCCCGAAGCGCTGCGTGGCCTCGAGGAAGCAGTACATCTCGGCCGCATGGACCCAGGTCAACAGCTCCGGGTCAGATGCGTCGTACGAGCGGCCGTCGGGTGCGATCCCGTGGACGCGGCGGTGGACCGCCCGAACATGGTTGATGGCGACCCTGGCCTCGGCCGAGGTCCCGAACGTGGTCGTTGCGACGAAGTTGGCCGTGCGGCGGAGCCTGCCGATCGGGTCGTCCTCGTATGCCGAGTGGTCGGCTACCCCCGCCATCGCGAGTGGGTGCAACGCTTGGAGCATCAACGCGCTCAGCCCGCCGATCATCATGGCCCCGAGGTCGCTGTGCACGATCCGGATGACGCTGTCGGGGTGGACGTACGCCGTCTTCGGATCCATGGATCTCGGGCGTGGTTCACCCGAGATCCCGAACGATCGCCGGACGCCGCGACCGATGTCGTCGCGAATGGGGTCGGCCAGGGTCGAGAGCAACCGCAGGGGAGTGGTGGCGACGGCACCGCCCAGACGAATCGCCCGATCGAGCGGATCGGGGAGCGTCGGCCGGTGATCGTGGTCCTGGCTGGCCTCGGGCTCGGCGGTCATGCAACCAGCTTCGCACGCACGGCCGCCCGCGGCGGCTGTGAGCACTGGTGGGTGACGAGACCGGCGCGGCGCTAGCCTCGCAAGCGGTGACCGAGACCGACCTGCTCCTTTCGGTGCGCGAGCCCGCCCGACCCCTCCCTGGGTCCGGCCAGGGGGACGACGGATCGGGAGCCGATGACTCCGGCGACGACTGGGGTTGGTCAGAGGGCCCGTTCGGGCATGACGACGATGAGAGGCCCTACCGGCGCTCCCGCATCGTTCGGGCCATGGCCCTCGTCACCGCGGTGACCGTCGTTGTCGGCTCGATCGGCACCTGGGTGGCCATCCTCGCGGTGGGCCCGCCGGCCCCGTCGTACGCGGTGAGCGCCGTCCATTTCCAGACGGTGCCGGGTCAGAGGTCCGCGACGACGACGCCAAGGGCAAACGTCACCTTCGTTGTGGCCAACGAGTCGACCCAGACCGGCCGGGCGACCTGCCGCGCCGTGGTCAGCACGAGCCACGGCGTCGTGGGTGCGTCGAGCTCGGGGTCGCAGCGGTTGTCCGGCAGCGAGTCCGAGTCGCTCTCGATCTCGGTGCCGTTGAGCTCGGCCGCGCTCTCCGGAAACGGCCCTGCCGGTGTGCAGGTCACCTGCGGCCCGACCAGCACCTCGGGGTCTCGCTCGTCCTGACCGCTCGGCGCGACGAGCCAGTCGCGCTAATTCGCTGCTCAATTCTTCCCGCGCCCCATCTGCGCGTGCATCGCGCCCGAAGTACCCTGAGTCGCGTCGGCCGCCCGATGGCCGGGACAAGGGGAGGAACCTCATGCAGCACCAGGTCAAGGGTTCGGTGCTCCAGGTGCTCGAGATCTCGCTCGATCCTGGTGAGAGTGTCCTCTCCGAAGACGGTGAGTTCTCCTGGATGACCGACAGCATCCAGATGACGACCGGCATGGGTGGCGGAGCGGGCGGCAAGGGCCTGCTCGGTGCGGTCAAGCGCGCCGCGGGCGGCAGCACGTTCCTCTTCAACACCTTCACGGCCGAGGGGGCACCCGGCATGATCGCCTTCGCGGCCAAGCTGCCCGGCACCATCTTCCCGATCGAGCTCGACCAGGAGTACCTGGCTCACCGGCACGGCTTCTTGGCCGGCACGCCGGGCGTGCAGATCTCGGTCGCGCTGCAACAGTCGTTCCGGGGGGGCATATTCGGGGGCGAGGGGTTCTTGCTCCAGAAAATCGGGGGGACCGGCCAAGCGTGGATCGAGTTGTCGGGCGAGGTGATGGTCTACGACCTCCAGCCCGGCCAGGTCATGCGCGTCCACCCGGGCCATGTGGGGCTGTTCCAGTCCTCCGTCAACTTCTCGGTCATCCGCGTCCCCGGGGTCGCCAACCGCTACTTCGGGGCGGACGGGCACCACTGGGTGGTGTTGACCGGGCCGGGCCGGGTGTGGCTCCAGTCGATGCCGATGCCGATCCTTGCCGGAGCCATGCAGCCCTACCTGGGGGGGGATAGCCACCCGGCCGCTGCTGGTGCGGCGGGTGGCGCCGTCGCGAGCGCACTCGGGAACATCCTCGGCGGTCGCTAGGCGGAGGGCCCTAAG
>PLWZ01000018.1 GCA_003151235.1 Acidimicrobiaceae bacterium | reverse complement strand
GCAGCTCATCGCTGCGTAGGGTCAAGACTGACCCACTACCCAAACTGCGCGATGTCGCCCAGGACCTCGTTGACACTGGCGACGAGCCCGACACGGGCCCGGGACGAGCCACCTGACGCCGTTCACGGCCTGAGGCCCGCGTCCTTGGAAGCTGTCCTGCCGGCGCGCCAGATAACAAGGCCGGCCGCGAACACCAAGAAGACCAGTAGGGAGATCGGAGCAGCGAACGCGCCCGACGAGGCCTGTGCCCGCGAAACGGCGCCGGCCGTCGACAGCAACCTCGGATCGTCTGGGTCTGTGACCGCCCGGATCGTCTGACCCGAGGCCTTGAAGCTGGTGAGCCCGCCGATCGACTCTTCGTATCTGTGTCCGTGCAGGGTGAAGGTCCCGGTGCACGTGTACCCCGCCGCGTTGCTGCCGCTGCCCGACAGCCCGCCGCGGCAGCCCGTCACCGTCACGGTCACCGGCACGCCGTGGTTCTGCAAGAGCGTTATCTCGGCATTCCTGTGGGCAGCGCCGGCGAAGAGGGAAACGACGAGAACCGCCAGTCCGACGAGGCAGATACCGGTGACGACGCGACTGATTCGTCCGGTATCGAACTCGGCGGTGGGCCCACGAAGGCGGCTGATCGGAACGTCCGAACCGGACGGCTCTCGGGGGCGACTTGGCGGATCTGGGAAGGTCATCATTCTGCCTGGTTGGCGTGGGCCACGAACCAGCTTGGGTGGGTTGTCGCATGGTAGTGGGCACGAGTTGACCGAAACCCGGCCGCGCCGACAGGACCGACATCAACGGGTCCGACCTCAGCAAAAGAGAGTGTCTGGCAATATCGGCCCATGGTGACCCTGCGAGCCATGACCGACGCCGACGTGCCCGACGTAGTCACCTTGTGGGACCACGCCTTCCAGTCGATGTACGCGAGGTTGGGCCTGCCGGTCAGTCCGGCCACTCCAGTTGACGTCGGTCGCGTCGGTCGGCTGCAGAACCGCATTCGTCACCTGCGCGGCACCGACCCCGAAGGTTCCTGGGTCGCCGAGGAAGACGGGGCGATCGTCGGCCTGTCCCAGTCGCTGGTCCGCGACGGCTACTGGGTGTTGTCGCTGCTCGCTACCGCACCCGACTTCCAGGGACGTGGCCTCGGCCGGGAACTGATCGAACGGTCCTTGGCGATCGCCGATCGGGACGGACCCGGCACGATCCAGGCCTCACGGGACCCGGCGGCCCTGGCGCTGTACACCTCGTCCCGGCTTCGAACTCCATCCGGTCGTGCACGCCGCGGGCACGGTGCGTCCGGGCAGCATGCGCCCCGATCCGAGGGTGCACGAGGCCGATTCCGGTGTGATCGAGCTGGTCGACGCGATCGACCGGGCGGTCCGTGACTCGAGGCGCGGCGAAGACATTCGGGATGATGCGCGAGCCGGGTCACCGACTCCTCGTCGTGGACGACCGAGGCTACGCCGTGGTGACCGACGACCGGACCGTCACGCTCGGGGCTGTCGACGAGGAGGCCGCGACCGCGCTACTCGAGACGTTCCTGGCCGGCATGTCGGCCGATCAACGGGTGCAGGTCATGTGGCTGACCGCGAGGCAACGGTGGGCGATCCGAACGCTCGTCGCGGCGGGAGTCACATTGGATGTCCACGGCGCGGTGATGGTGCGCGGGATGCCGGGCCTACCGGTCACGTACATCCCGAGCGGCGGCTACGGCTGAGTCGGCTTTCGCGCTCATGGGCGCGTCCACTGACGGGCGTCTTAGCTGGCCGGTTGACGCGTGAACGTGGGTGGTCGGGACGGGAGGCTCGCCGGCTCCCCGCACGATTCGCAGACCAGCCGGGTCATGAGCGGATGGCCGCAGGTGTGCTTGAAGACCGCCGGCGGCCCATCCTGCTCGGACAGGTGACGGTCCCCCCATTGGCGCAGCGTCACGATGACCGGGTAGAGGTCCTTGCCGGCGTCGGTCAAGAAGTACTCGAAGCGTGCCGGGTGGTCGGAATACTGGCGCCGCTCGAAGATTCCCGCCTCGACCAGGGTGCGCAGGCGGGCCGCCAGGGTGTCGCGCGGTGCGCCTATCCGACGGACCATCTCGTCGAACCGTCGGTTCCCAAGGAACACCTCTCGCACCGCCAGGAGAGCCCACTTCTCCCCCACCACCTCGAGGGATCGGGCCACCGAGCAGACCCTCGGTTCTGTCTTTGTAGGAACCACGCAGGCACTTTAGCAGTAAGTCGGGATTTTGGACGCACTCAGCCGAATAGTCCGCTATGGTAAGTCCAGATTTTGGACGAACTGGGAGAAACCGCCGTGGGCTCCAGCCTCCAGACGATTGCGCCGACGGACGAGGGACAGGCACCCAGTCCACGCCGGATCACGGCGATCGTCATCGTCTTGTCCCTGGCCATATTCATGTCGAGCCTGGACCTGTTCATCGTCAATCTCGCGTTTCCCTACATCGGGAAGCAGTACACGGGAACGAGTCTCGGCACGCTGTCGTGGGTGCTGAACGGGTACACGATCGTGTTCGCCGCCGTGCTGGTGCCGGCGGGGCGGTGGGCGGACCGGGTCGGACGGCGCCGCTTGTTCGTGGCCGGCCTGGCCGCGTTCACCTTCGGCTCCCTCTTGTGCGGGGTCGCGCCCGGAGTGGCTGCGCTGATCGCTGCCCGGGTGGTGCAGGCCGTCGGGGCGGGGCTCATGGTGCCGGCCTCGCTCTCATTGCTCCTCGCCTCGGTTCCGACCGCCGCTCGCGCCCAGGCGATCGGGACCTGGGCGGCGTTTGCCGCTCTCGGCGCGGCGTTCGGGCCGGTGGTCGGCGGTGCGCTTGTCGAGATCAACTGGCGCTGGGTCTTCTGGATCAACCTCCCGATCGGGGTGGTGGCGATCCTTCTCGCGACGAGAGTCGTGTCCGAGAGCAAGGATGAGCGCGTCCAGGGCCGGCCGGACATCCTGGGCGCCGGTTTGCTCGCGGCGGCGGTGGGGCTTCTCGCCTTGGCGCTCGTCGGGGCTCCCAACTGGGGCTGGGGTTCGGCGACCTTCGTCGGGGTCTTACTGGGTTCGATCGTGTGCGGCGCGGCGATGGTGGCCCGCTCTCGTCATCACCAGGCACCGGTCATGGAGCTCGAGCTGCTGCGCTCCCGCAGTTTCACCGGGTCGTTCTTGGCATCGATGCTGTACTACGCCGGCTTCGGTGCGTGGCTGTTGAGCCTGGTCGAGTTCCTGACCGGGGTCTGGCATTTCTCGGCGGTGCAAGCGGGTCTGGCCATCGCGCCCGGTCCGCTCATGGTGCTCCCCTTCGCACGGGCCGTCGCGCCCCGACTGGCCGCCCGGATCGGGGGCCCGGGCCGGGTGGCGATGATCGGGTGCGCCTTGAACCTCGGTGCTCAGGTGCTCTGGCTCACCCAGATCCGGGCCAACCCGGACTACGTGAGCCACCTTCTCCCGGTGCAGCTGTTGGGCGGGGCCGGCGTCGGCTTGTCCATTCCCTCGCTGCTCGGTGCGGGGTCCGAATCGCTTCCACCGGCACGCTTCGGCACCGGGAGCGGCATCCTCAACATGGCCCGCCAGATCGGCACGGTCTTCGGTGTCGCCGGCCTGATCGCGGTCTTGTCACACGTCACTCCGGGCGACCCGGTGGCTGCGTTTCGACACGCCGTCTTCCTCATCATGGGCTTCTTCGCCAGCGCGCTCATCGTGTCGGGCGTCCTACTCAGTCCCCGTACCATCACCGCACCGGCACCCCAAACCGTGCCCGTCACCGCAAATCTCGCCGTCGGTTCGGACCTAGGGAGGACACAATGACCATGCTGTTGATCACCTTTCCCGCCGCATGGACCAACCGTTCGAACGGAGCCTCGACGCGCTCGCGCAGTGGCAGCCTGACGACGCCCGGAGCGTTGCCCTCGGGTGCGCCACCATCGATCTCGCCAGCGACACGGAAACAAGCCGGTACCGGCTCGCCCTGCGGCTGCGGCGGTTGGGTCGCTCGGTGCCGATGGAGCTGCGGGTGACCCCGTGGTCGAGCAACTCGGGGACGCACATCGAGCTGCTCCCGCTGCGGTCGGTTCGACCGAACGGGTGGTACTTCCGAAGGGGCCGGGCGGTCCTGAACGACGTGGTGCACACCGTGGCCACGGCTCCGAGGAACGCCGGAGACGAGCGCCACATCACACCAACGATGGGCCTCCGCGACTCCGCGTGAGTATGGGCCCGTACGGCCTCACTCGCGGCAGTCGACGGCAACCTCGAGCGCGTCGCACACCTGGCGCATCCGCCGTCGCTGAGCCGCCCCAGGCGCTCGACCAGGACGGCGACCGACACGCTCTCGACCGAATCAAGATTGACCGCTAGCACCACACGAGGCGTACGGCCCGGTCAGCGCTGTGTGACGATGGGTCGGGAGGTTCACCATGACGACAACGGTCGACGAAATTGCCGACGGCATCTACAGGCTGTCCACGCTCGTGCCCGATATCGGACCGAACGGTCTCACGTTCAACCAGTTCCTCATCGACGCGGATGAGCCACTGCTCTTCCACACCGGGCACCGCTCGATGTTCCCATCGGTCCTCGAGGCGATCACAACCGTCCTCCCACCGCAGCGGCTGCGCTGGGTCACCTTCGGTCACGTCGAGTCGGACGAGTGCGGGTCGATGAACGAGTTCTTGGCGGCGGCGCCGGAGGCCCGGATCGCCCACGGCGAGCTTGGGTGCATGGTCTCGCTGAACGAGATGGCCGATCGGCTCCCCCGGCCCCTCGCCGACGGAGAGGTGATCGACCTCGGCGGGAAGCAGGTGCGCCACCTCGACACGCCGCATGTCCCGCATGGCTGGGAAGCGCGCGTGCTTTTCGAAGAGACAACCGAGACGCTGTTATGCGGAGACCTCTTCACCCACCTGGGCAACCGCCCGGCACTTTTCTCCGGTGACATCGTGCAGCCGGCCATCGAGGCCGAGTCGATGTTCCGTGCGAGCTCGCTTGCTCCCGACACGTCGGCCGTCATGCGGCGACTCGGCGAACTCGCACCGAGGACGCTGGCCCTTATGCACGGCTCGTCGTTCAGCGGCGACGGGAAGCAGGCGCTGAACGACCTGGCCGATGCCTACGAACAGCGGTTCCTCGCGGCCCGGTAGGTCAGTTCCGAGCCGCGCCCGCGGGTTCCAGCGATCCCACGACGAAATAGTCGGCATCAGGGGCCTCGGAACGGCAAGAGCGAGCTCCAGTTGTCCGCCTTTCGGGGAATGGGATTTCGATGTCGCTGCCTTGGTCCTCGTCGCGGAGTGCCCAGCACGGACCCAAAGTCCCGCGCCTTTGCCTTCGCCTCCATCGGCTCCCGGCTCGTCGCCCTGTCGGGCCTCGCCGCTCGCCGCACCACCCGGCCGACCCCAGCCTGTGCCGGTTGTCCAAACAACTTCAGATGGCGAGGTAGAGCGTCTTGACGCGGGGCTGCGTGTAGCGACTATCGGTGCGGTGGCCGGTCTATTGCGCCAACGATGGTCTACCCGCAACGCTGCTCGGGTGACAATCCGAATGGCGACCGCAGACGACGCCGCGTTCCTTGCTGAGATGCTCGCAGTAGCTGCGGACTGGCGGCCGGGTACCACTCCGCGGACCGTGTCCGACGTGATCGGAGATCCCGATCTCGCTCACTACATCCGAGATTGGCCAATCGAAGGAGACGTCGGGGTCTTAGCAGAGGCCGACGTCTTGTTGGCGCAGCATGGTGGCGATTCTTCCCTCCCGATAACCCGGGATACGGGTTTGTCGACTCTGCGATACCGGAGTTGTCCATCGGCGTGGTCGAACGAGCTCGCGGCCAAGGACAAGGTCAGCTCCTTCTTCAGGCTCTTATCGAGAAGGGACGCGAGCTCGGACTTCAGGCGCTCAGTCTGAGCGTCGAACCTGACAATCCCGCGAAACGTCTTTATGAGCGGAATGGCTTTCGGGAAGTAGGCGGTGTCGGGGCATCGGTGACGATGGTTTTGAATTTCGCCGGATGAATGCCCGCAAGCAACTAAGAGACCACGGATCCTGGGCGTCGTCTCCGATTACCATTTACTCCACTCCGTCAGATCTGGGCGATCGTGCGCGATGAGGGACGAATCCGTTACTCGGGCTCGATCACCCCGATTAGCTCGAGAAGCTTCGCCGGAGGGAGATGCTGCTGGTAGATCCGAACGCCGAACGGCGCCAAAGCATCCTCGATGGCGTTGCAGATTGTGGGAGGGGCCACGATCATTCCACCTTCCCCGATCCCTCGGAAGTTGACATCTGGATCGAGAGGGACCGTCTCGAGGTGCGATATCTCAATGTTAGGGATATCCATGGTTGTCGGCATTAGGTAATCCATAAACGTCGCAGTGAGATAGTTGCCCCGGTCGTCGTACGCGGACCGCTCCAACAGAACCGCACCGATACCCTGGGCGACCCCGCCGCGCACCTGGCCGTCAACTACGGCTGGGTTGATCAGCTTCCCGCAGTCCTCGGTCACCACGTACCGCTCGATATGGACGAGGCCGGTTTCGCAATCCACCTCGACGATGGCGCAGTGGGTTCCACCGGACCAACCACCGCTCCCCCCGTCGTACGCGTTCTCGACCTTCAGTTCGCCGTCCACACCTTCGGGTAACCGGCCCGGTTGGCGCACGGCGCTGGCGACGTCGGCAAGGGTCATTGCGCTGGCCGGGACGCCCACCACCGATACCGCTCCGTTCTCGATACGGAGGTCGGCGACATTCGCTTCAAGCAGATGTGACGACGTCTCCAGCACCTTGGCGCGCAGCGCACGAGCGGTCATGATTGCCGCCCCACCCGCCATCGTCGCCGAGCGACTCCCGCCCGTGAAACCCGGCGGCACTATGTCGCTGTCCCCAAAGACGACCTGAACATCCTCGAAGGCGACTCCAAATTCGTCCGCCGCGACCTGGGCGATCGTCGTTTCATGGCTTTGACCGTGCGGCATCTGCCCCGTGAAGACGATGAGCTTTCCGTCCTCGGCGAGCTCCATCCGCATTTCCTCGCGCCCCAACGGCATGCCCGGCATCTTTGGACCCGGAGCAGCCTCGATATATGACGCCATTCCGATACCCAGATACCTGCCCTCTGCCCTCGCCGCCTCCTGCTCCAGCCTGAACCCCGGCAAGTCGACAAGCTCCCCCAAGCGCTCGAGGGACTCGCGAACGGTGACACCTACGAGGCTTCGACCGGTGATCATCACCGTCGGTTCTTCTCCTCGGGTCACTACATTTTGCATGCGGATGTCAAAGGGTTCCCGGCCAAGCTCGTGCGCCACCAGGTCGATAACCCGCTCGCGAACGAAGGTCTCTGCCGCCCAGGGTCCGCGATACGCCACGTACGTCGCCTTGTTGGTGACAATGACGGTCGATTGGAACTCAAGAGCGGCGATCTTGTAGGCGCTCGGGAGCATGCTTTCAATCATCGACGGGAGTGCCCCCGCCAACCCTGGGTACGCTCCCGCGTCCATCACCATCTTCACCTTCAAACCCAGGATGTCGCCGTCGTCGGTGTAGGCGGCCTCGACGTCGAAGGATTCCTCGCGAGCCTGCCCCGACGCGGTGAGGTTCTCGTAACGATCCTCGATGTACTTCACCGGGAGACCGAGGGCGCGCGACGCTGCCGCCACAGCTACGTCCTCGCGGGAGCCTCCGAGCTTCAGCCCGAAGGACCCACCTACGTCGGCGGTCCGGATGCGTACCTTCTCCGGGTCCATTCCGAGTCGACCAGAGATCGTGGTCCTGTGGATGTGAACGCCCTGGTTCGCCGACCACATGAGGAGGTGCTCGGTCGCAGGGTCGTAACTGGCGACGCACCCCCTCGTCTCCATCGGCACGTTCTGGTGGCGATGCTGGCTGATGGTCACCCGCAAGACGTGGTCGGCGCGAGAGAACGCGCCCTCAACATCGCCAAAGGCGTGTGGCTCCGACTGGACGAGAATGTTCGAACCGAGGTCTTCGAAGATCGGTGGGTTCGAAGGGTCAAACGCTTGTTCGACGGTCGCGACAGGCGGCAACTCGTCGTATTCGACATCGATCAGCTCGGTAGCGTCCTCAGCGAGATATCGGGACTCCGCCACCACGATGGCCACCAGATCACCGACCAGCCGGACCTTGTCGGTGGCGAGACACGAGAACACCGGCTTCTCCATGCTCATGATGAGGCCGAGGCCATAGGGTCCCGGCGTGAGCAATGCTTCCAGTTCCTCCCCCGTGTAAACGAGAAGGACCCCTTCCGCCTTGCGCGCCAGGCTGGTATCGATGCTGGCGATTGTCGCGTGCGCGAACGGGCTGCGCAGAAACGCTGCGTGCACCATGCCGGGCAGCTTCACGTCGTCGACGTAGGTGCCCGCTCCCATAAGGATTCGAGGATCTTCGGAGCGCTTGATCGGAGAGCCGACATAGCGCTGGGCGACCTGCTGGGACATGGCTACTCCTGGTGTGTCGAGTCGGAGATCGGGGACTGACCGGTGGCCCGCAACACGCCGGCGACGATGCTCTGATAACCGGTGCACCGGCACACGTTGCCGGACAAAGCCTCACGGATCTCGGGTTCGCTGGGCTTGGGGTTCTCGTTCATAAGGGCCGTGATTTGCATGAGAAACCCGGGCGTACAGAATCCGCATTGAAACCCGTGGCTCGCCTGCATCGCTTGTTGGAGTGGGTTCATTTCGCCGTCTTCGGCGAGCCCCTCGATAGTGACGATTTCTGAGCCGCGGACCTGTACGGCGAACGTGAGGCACGAGCGAGCGGCCTCGCCATCGATGAGGACGGTGCACGCGCCACATACGCCGTGTTCACATCCGACATGTGTTCCGGTGAGCTCCAAGTCGTCTCGCAACACGTCGGCGAGCGTCTTGCGTGGCTCGACATTGGCGGAACGCTGGGTCCCATTGACTGTCAGCAGGATATCCACGGTTTCGCTCATCCCCCCTCCTGCGAATGTTGTACCGCGCTCTCAAGGGCACGGCGCACGAGCACCCGCACGAGGTGCCTGCGGTACGTGCTCGTACCGTGAAGATCCGAAGGCGGCGTGAGCGAGTCGGCGGCAAGGGCAGCGGCCTCTTCGAATGCGGCTCTCGTCGGCTCGGCTCCGGCCAGCGCCTGTTCCGCTTCACGTCGCCTGACTGGCTTGTCGGAGACTCCGATGACGACGATGCGGGCTTCGACGATGTGAGCACCTTCAGTGCGCACGGCCGCGGCGGCTCCGACCATTGCAAAGTCACCGTGTCGGCGGGTCGCCTCCTCGAATGCGACGCCGGTGCCGGGGCCAACGACGGGAAAGCGGAGTTCAATTAGGGCTTCGTCTGGCTCGAGAGCGGTCGAGAAGAAGCCCTGGAAGAAGTCGTCTGAAGTGATCGTGCGCTCCCCGCGGGCGCTACTGCGAACGACGACTTCCGCATCACAGGCAATCGCCACTGCGGGGATTTCAGCAGATGGATCAGCATGGGCCGCACTTCCGCCGACCGTCCCTCGGTTACGGATGGCAAGGTGGCCGATCAGCGGCATTGCCACCGAAAGCAGCGGGACGAACTCTCGGACGACCTCGGAGCGTTCGACGGCGCGCTCGCGGGTCATGGCGCCGATGGCGATGTGATCGTTCTCTCTCCGGACGTAGTCGAGCTCGGGCACGCCCGAAAGATCGATTAGCGCCGACGGCGAAGCGAGACGAAGAGCGAGCAACGGCACGAGGCTTTGCCCGCCAGCGAGCAACTTTGCCTCGTCTCCGTGCTCGGCGAGCAGCGTCAAAGCCTCTTCGACCGAGGTTGGCGCGACATAGGCGAACGGAGGTGATTTCAGTTGGTCTCCCGAGCTCCTGGAGTGAACGGTCGGTGTTGGTCGGGATCGTAGTGGCAGCCGCTCCCCCACGCCCCTTCGCTACCTCTTCGTGGATCCGGCGACGTCGAGGCGGCTCGCCGCGCACCGGCTCCCCCACCCCTGTTCGGGCCGTCCGCCCGTTCCAGTGGCTTCCTTTCCGGGTGGCTCGTTTCTTGTTGCTCTCGAGCCGCTCGGTGCGAGTCGACGTGGCATTCGTGCCGGCTACCTCGTCGGGGCGATTCACCGGGCGCCACTACGCTTTGGGTGTGACGAACCCGGGCCGAAACTCGACCGAGCGCGGTGATTTCAGCCCGTCATGGGCTCCACCGGCGTCTCCAGACGACGTCGAGCGGGCTCTTATCGCCGAGGGGTACCTCCCCGGCGAGGGGTTGTCGACAGCCATCTTCCTGGCCATCGAACTCCGGCGGCCATTGTTCCTCGAGGGTGAGCCGGGCGTCGGGAAGACGGAGGTGGCGAATGTGCTCGCCCGCTCGTTCGGCTCTGACCTGCTCCGGCTCCAGTGCTACGAGGGCATCGACGCCCATCAGGCGATCTACGAATGGGACTACCAGCGCCAACTTCTCTACCTCCGGGCTCACGACCGGCGGTCCGATTCCCCTCCGATAGGCGAGGACGAGCTCTTCTCTGAACGATTCTTGATCCGTCGCCCGCTTCTTCAGGCAATCGCTGGAAGCGGCGCGGTGGGATCGGCACCGCCGGTGCTTCTGATTGACGAGATCGACCGCGCCGACGACGAATTCGAGGCGTTCCTTCTCGAGATCCTGGCCAACTTCTCGGTGACGGTTCCCGAAATCGGGACTTTCCGAGCCGAGGTCGTCCCGGTCGTCATCCTCACGTCGAACCGGACCCGCGATGTCCATGATGCGCTGAAACGTCGCGCCTTGTATCACTGGGTAGAGCACCCAGACTTCGATCGAGAGGTCGCCATCGTCTTGTCTCGGGCCCCAGAGGCGGGTCACCAGCTGGCAAGCCAGGTCACGAGCGCGGTCCAGGCCCTTCGATCAATGGGTCTCTACAAGTCACCCGGAGTGGCAGAGGCCATCGACTGGGCCCGGGCTTTGCATGCCCTCGGTCGCAATTCGCTCGACGAACCGAGCGCGTCGCGCACGCTGGGAGCGGTGCTCAAGTACCGAGAGGACGCAGACCGAGCACGGCCGGAGCTCGCTGCGATCGTCGAGAACGCGATCTCCCGTGGCTGATATCGAGCTACTCGATCGCGCGAGTCCGACTCGCTCAGTCGTGATGTTCTGCCGGACTCTGCGATCAGAGGGGCTGAGCGTGTCTGTGCCTGACACACTCACCTACATCCGCGCGCTCGGGGTGGTCGGTGTGCGCGAGGCGAATCAGATGTACTGGGCCGGGCGGGCGACCCTGATCCGCCGGCCGGAGGATATCGAGGTGTACGACCGGGTGTTCTCCTCCTTTTGGTCGGTTGGGGACCACGCGTCGGACCCACCCACCGATGTGATCGCGAGCACGGATCGTCAGCTGCCGGAAGAGGTCGACGGGGGTTCCGAGGAGGAGGGCGGAAATCGCTTGCTCCGCTACAGCAGGGCCGAGGTCTTACGCGACAAAAACTTCGCGGACTGCACCACCGAGGAGATCGCCGAGGCGATCGGGACCATGCGAACCCTGCCGATCACCCAAGCCGCGAGGCCGTCGCATCGGTGGCGCACCGCCCGTCGAGGCGAGCGACCGGACATCCGTTCGACAATCCGGCACGCAATGCGCAGCGACGGAGAGATCGGTCACTTGGAACAGATGCGTCGAGTGCCCCGCGTCCGCAGGCTTGTACTTGTGTGCGATGTGAGCGGTTCGATGGAGCCCTACGCTCGGGCGCTCCTTCGATTTGCTCACATCTTGGTCGCCGGAGGCACTCGGGTCGATGCCTTCGCGCTCGGCACCAGGTTGACCCGGCTCACCCGGCAACTGTCGTCGCGTGATCCCGATGCGGCCATGCTTGCGGCGTCGGCGGCCGTGCGCGATTGGTCCGGCGGAACACGGCTCGGAGCAGGGCTTCGCGAATTCAACGATCGCTACGGGGTTACGGGCATGGCGCGGGGATCCCAGGTTGTAGTGCTCTCCGATGGCTGGGATCGAGGTGACCCCGACGAACTGGGATCCCAAATGGCGCGCCTGCACCGCGTCGCCCACCAGATCGTCTGGGTGAACCCTCTCAAGGCAACCCCGGGCTACGAACCTTTGACTCAGGGGATGGCCGCGGCGCTCCCACATATTGATCGGTTCTTACCCGGTCACAACGTTGCGTCGATGCAAACGCTGCTGGCGGTGCTGAGCCTGATGCGAGAGGAGACAATCAGTTGAAGGACGTGTTGGACGACATAGAGCGCTGGCGGAACGAGGGGCGAAGAGTCGCGCTGGCGACGGTCATCGACGTCCGGGGATCCGGACCCCGAGGACCCGGCGCCACCATGGCCGTGAGCGAGGACGGCGAGGTTGCCGGTTCGGTGTCAGGAGGTTGCGTGGAGGGCGCGGTTGTGACCGAAGCCCTGGAGGTTCTTGCGGCGGGGTCGCCACGCATGTGCACATTCGGGTATTCCGACGATGAGGCGTTCGCCGTCGGACTGACGTGCGGCGGCACCATCTCGCTCTTTGTCGAGCCGTTGAACTGGTAGAACGGGTGAACCTTGTCGTCTGAGCGACAGGAGGTCTCGTTGTACGAGGTGCTCCGGGACTGTTTGCGACGGAACGAACCGGTTGTGTTGGCAACGGTCGTGGACACCGCTGCGGCAACCGGCCTCGGAGCCAAACTGTTGGTCCGTCGCGGTGGCCAGTCGATCGGGTCGCTTGGCCACCCTGGGCTGGACGGGGTTGTCGGGCGCGATGCACTCGGTAACCTTGCTTCGGGACAGATCTCTCTCCGCCATTACGGACCGGAAGGGGAGATCGGCCAGGATGCGGTGACGGTGTTCGTGGAGTCGTTCAGCCCGCCGCCCCAAATGATCATCTTGGGTGCCGTCGACTTCAGTGCCGCCCTCGCGTCACTAGCCAAGATGCTCGGCTATCGGGTCGTGGTGTGCGACGCCCGAGCGGTGTTCGCGACCGCTCAGCGCTTCCCCGACGCCGACGAGGTGGTTGTCGACTGGCCGGACAGGTATCTGAGCAGAGTGGCTGCGGAGCTTGGTGCACGCGACGCGGTCTGTGTGCTCACACACGACACCAAGTTCGACGTCCCGGCCATCGTCACCGCGCTCGCGACCGAGGTGGGGTACATCGGCGCCATGGGATCCCGGCAAACGACTGAGCGCCGCAACGTCAGGCTGCGTGAGGCAGGGGTGACCGGCGATCAATTGGCCAGAGTGCGCGCTCCCATCGGGCTCCACATAGGCGCCCGCTCGCCCGAGGAGACAGCAGTGTCGATTTGCGCTGAAATTATCTCCTGCCAGACGGGGACCGACGTGGTGATCCCTCTCAGCGAAGGTTCTGGCCCCATCCATCATCACGGGCGCGCATCGTGAGGACCGCTGCAGTTGTCCTGGCCGCGGGCTCCGCCAGCCGGTTCGCGGGCGGTCAGCACAAGCTCCTCACGGACTTCCGGGGACGACCGCTCGTCGTCTGGGCCGTCGAACAGGCCCTGGCCGCCGGTTTCGAGGAGACCCTCGTTGTTACGGGCGCCGTAGACCTGAGCGGCGTGCTCCCGACCGAGGTCACGGTGATCGAGAACCGTCGCTGGAGTGAAGGCCAGGCCACGTCCATACAGGCGGCGGTAGGGTGGGCTCGTGACGACGGATTCGACGCTGTCGTCATCGGACTGGGCGACCAGCCGCTCGTTCCCCCCGAGGCCTGGAAGGCGGTAGCCGCATCCTCGAGCCCCATCGCGGTCGCGACCTTCGACGGTCAACGCAGACCGCCAACCCGGCTTGCGGCCTCCGTGTGGCCGTTGCTGCCGCTCGAAGGCGATCAGGGAGCACGAGTCGTCATGACTGGGAATCCCGAACTGGTCGAGGCGGTATCGTGTGTCGGTCAGGCAATCGATATCGACACCGTGGAGGATCTGGCGCGTTGGAGCTGAACCATGACTTTCAAGTCTCGGTACCGATCGAACAGGCGTGGGGGGTACTGACCGACCTCGAACGGATCGCTCCCTGCATGCCGGGAGCTCAACTGGTCGAAGTTGATGGCGACGAGTACCGCGGTGTGGTGCGGGTCAAGGTGGGTCCGATCACCACCCAGTACAAGGGAACGGCGAAGATGGTCGATCTGGACCCGATCGCACACCGGGCCGTTCTGCGGGCCGAGGGGCGCGAAACGCGCGGCCAGGGGGCGGCCTCGGCCACCGTTACCGCGACCCTGACTGCGAGCGAAGGCGGGACCGAGGTCCACATCGAAACCGACCTCGACATCTCCGGCAAGGTCGCGCAATTCGGACGCGGGGCTTTGGGTGAGGTCAGCGGCAAAATACTTGACCAGTTCGTGCGCGAGCTCGAAGCGAACGTCCTGACCGGTCCCGCGGCTTCGACTGATGCTGGTGAAGCCGCCCCAACCCCGTCGGGACCCTCAGGCTCCTCTGGGGCGACCACCGTAGGAACCGAGCCGACACGGCGCGCCATTGACTCTCCAGCCGCCGCGCCGGTCGATCTGCTCGACGCGGCCGGTCCCTCTGTGCTCAAGCGAGTCCTTCCTCTGGTGCTGGTATTCGTGCTGTTCACGGTCGTCCGCCGGCTACGCCGCCGCCATTGAGCCGGGGGTGCTGAGCGGGTGATCCCCCTCGGGGAGGCTCGGGAATTGATTGTCTCGGCGTGCCCAGTCATGGACCCTGAGTCCCGGCCGCTCGCTGCGGCGCTCCGATGTGTCACCGCGGAACCGATCGTCGCCCAAGAGGACGTCCCCCCGTTCTCCAACTCGGCAATGGACGGCTTTGCCGTTCGCTCGGGCGACGTGGCCGAGGCTCCGGCTCGCCTGAGAGTGGTCGACTCCGTGGTGGCCGGGGATGGGCGCCCGGTCAGCGTTGGCCCCGGCCAGGCGGTGCGGATTATGACCGGCGCGGTGCTCCCCGACGGAGCGGACGCCGTGTGCATGGTCGAGCGGACAAGGACCGAATCGGACGGACAATGGGTGATCATCGAGCAGCCCGTGCCGACCGGTACTTCAGTGCGTCTGCCCGGCAGCGACATCGTGGCTGGTGGCAAAGTCGTAGCGGCCGGCACCCAACTGACACCTGCGCACCTCGGGGTCCTTGCTCGTCTCGGTCTCGACTCGGTACGGGTGCATCGGCCGCCGACCGTCGGAGTCCTGTCGACGGGGGACGAATTGACGGAGGGTTCGACGCCGCTGCGCAGGGGGATGATTCGCGACGGCAACCGTCCCATGCTGGTCGCGCTTGTGGAGGACGCCGGCTACACGACGATCGACCTCGGCATCGTCCCCGACGACCCGGCGGTGCTCCGCAAGGTAATCGAGGATGCCGCCGAGCACTGTGACGCGCTGATCACGAGCGGTGGGGTGAGTGTCGGCGACCTCGACATCGTGCGGATCGTTCTGCGCGAGATGTGCGGCCAGTCGATGCACTGGATGCAGGTGGCAATCAGGCCGGCGAAGCCGCTCGCCTTCGCGATGATCGACGGACGTTTCCCGGTCTTCGGCCTTCCGGGCAACCCGGTGTCGTCGATGGTGGCGTTCCAGTTGTTTGCCCGCCCAGCCTTGAGGCGAATGGGCGGCCACACAGAGGTGTTCCAACCCACCCTCTCAGCCGTGACCGACGTCGAACTTTCCCGAGAACCCGATGGAAAGACGCACCTCATCAGGGTTGTGGCCGAGGTGGACGCGGCAGGTCTCCTTCACGTGCATCCCTCAGGTGGGCAGGACTCGCACCAACTCCTCGCGAT
Source organism: Acidimicrobiaceae bacterium (assembly GCA_003151235.1). Taxonomy (GTDB): domain Bacteria; phylum Actinomycetota; class Acidimicrobiia; order Acidimicrobiales; family RAAP-2; genus Palsa-461. The sequence continues at coordinate 89,854 of PLWZ01000018.1, read as the reverse complement.
GGCCGAAGCCAACGCCTTGGCCATCCTCCCCGACGGGTCAGGGGCCAGATCCGGAGACAATATCGAGGTGCTTCTCTTGGACACAGACCGCCTCCGATCGATCACATCCTGATCCGTCAAGAAGAGGTTGCCGTGGGATTCAGACAATGACGGTGGATAATCTCACCCACATCGACGCGCACGGTCACGCACGAATGGTGAACGTGACCCAGAAAGATCAGACTCAGCGTGATGCCATCGCACGATGCACGGTTTCTTTATCTCCGGCTGCCATTGCGTCGTTGACGCAGAGCCAGGAGCCCGACCCCCTAGCGTCGGCCCGGATCATGGGGATCCTGGCCGCGAAGCGGACCTCGGATCTCATCCCGCTTTGCCACCCGCTGCTCATCGGTGACGTCATCGTCGAATTCGTGGTCTGTACCGATCGCATTGAGATCGAGGCGCGGGTCGAGACGTTCGGTCGCACCGGTGTCGAGATGGAGGCCCTCATGGCATGCGCCGCTGCGGCCCTCACCATCTGGGATAGCTGCCGCACGCTCTACCCCTTGGCGGCGATCAACGACCTGGCGGTGTGGGAGAAGCGGGGCGGCAGATCCGGAACCTGGAGTCGCGGCCCTGAGACACACGAGGCAGCATTGGATTGACAAAGAACGAGGCCAAGGTCCTCACCGTGTCAGATGGCGTGGTTTCGGGAACCCGTGAAGACCGTTCCGGCGCGGCGCTGGCTGAACTCCTATCGGGCAACGGCTTCGAGGTCGTCGAGCGCGCCGTGTGTCCTGACGAGATCGACCTGGTGTCCACGGCCCTACGCGCGCTCGCCTCGAAGTTCTCGGGACTGGTCGTGACGACTGGCGGCACCGGGTTCGCTCCCCGGGACATCACCCCCGAGGCCACGATGCTCGTGATCGAGCGTGGCGCCCCCGGACTCGCCGAAGCGATGCGGGCCGCCAGTCCCCTCGGACGCTTGACCCGCGGCACCGCCGGCACAATCGGCAATTGCCTTGTCCTGAATGTGCCGGGGTCACCCAATGGCGCCGTCGAGTGCGTCCGGGCGGTGCTCGACGTGCTGCCCCACGCGCTCGGCCTCTTGACCGGAGCGCATGACCCGCACCCCTTGGCGGATTAGCCGCCCGAGACCGGCGGGAGCACGGCGATCTCGTCTTCGATGCCCACGGGTGCATCAGGTGTCGCCGGGTCGCCATTCAGCCAGACGCGACATGTTGGCAACAACTGGGCGAACTGCTCGCCAAACCTGGTTACAGTCGCCGCCACCACCTCTCCCACACACGTGCCCTCGACGATTGCGGAGCGCGCCCCGGCAGCATCGCGGGCCGGACCGAAGAACAGCACCGTCGCCACTTCAGCCGCCGATCATCGACATCGACCTGGCCGGACGGAGGAAACCGGGGTCGTTGATCCCGTGGCCCGGTAGCTTGGCGTACACCGCTCGACGCAAGCTCCGCGCCACGTCATCGTCTGATCCTCCACTTCGCAGGAGCTCTCGAAGCGGTGTTTCCTGGCTTGCGAACAGGCAATTGCGGATAGCGCCATCGGCGGTGATCCTCAGCCGATCGCACGTGCCGCAAAACGGTTCCGTGACGGTGGGGATCACACCGATCTCGCCCATCCCGTCGGTGAACCGGTAGCGGGTGGCCGGCGCAGACGGGTCACTGTCGGAGGGAACTACCGGCTCAAGCGCCCAACGTTTGCCGATGGTCTCGAGGATTTCTGCAGCCGGCACGACACTCGAGCGGTCCCAATTTCCGGCGCCGTCTAACGGCATGTACTCGATGAATCGAACGACGCGCCCGGTATCTCGAGCAAACGCGGCGAAGTCCAGGATCTCATCGTCATTTATCCCCGCCAGAACGACGACATTGACCTTGATCGGGCGCAACCCAGCCTTTTCGGCCGCGTCCATGGCTGCCAACACCGGCGGCAGTTCACCGGAACGCCTGATCTTGGGGAAACGGTCCGGTCGGAGAGAATCACAGCTGATGTTGACTCTATGGAGACCGGCGTTGGCGAGATCCTGGGCGCGGCGCGCAAGGCCGATCCCGTTGGTCGTCATCGAGAGATCATCGAAGCCGATCTCTGCCAATGTGGCCACGAACGACTCGAGCCCTCGACGTACGAGCGGCTCACCACCGGTAATCCGAACCCTTGTTACGCCGATGCCATGGGCGATTCGGGCGACGCGGCCGAGCTCCTCATAGCTCAGGATCTGGCTCCTCGGCGCAAACGCGACACCCTCTTCGGGCATGCAGTAGACACATCGGAGGTTGCAGCGGTCAGTGATGGAGATTCGCAGGTCCCGGTGCACTCGTCCGAACCTGTCCACCAGGCTGCCGCTATTGGCGGTTGGCTCGGCCTGCGTGCGGGACCGACGGGGTTGGAGCGAGACCCGCACCGAAGCGGTGGTGGTCACGTTCCGCTCAATCCCACGTCACCCAGTTCGGACAGCTCGGTGGCACCCAGTCCCCAATCGGCGCCGTCCTTCCAGATCTCACGCTTCCAGATCGGGACGGTCGTCTTCAGCGTGTCGATCGACCACCGGACGGCGTCCAACGCTTCAGCCCGATGCGGGGTCGAAACCGCGACCGCAACCGCGATCTCGCCTACCGTCAAAACGCCAATACGGTGCAAGAAGGCCAGGCGCCCAATCTCCGGCCACCGACGCCGTGCCTCGTGCGCTATCTCTTTCATGCTGGGTACAACGAACGGCTCGTAGGCCTCATACTCGAGCATCTCCACGCCCCGACGGTCCTCGGAGTGGTCCCGCACCGTCCCGCAAAAGAGATCAACGGCACCACATCCGGGTCGGACGACCCAGGCGAGAACCTCGGCCACCGGGAGCGGCCCTTCGGTCAACTCAATCCAGTCGGCCTTGTCCACTTACCCACCCTAATGGGACTGGATCAGGCTCCTCGCTGAAGGCAGGCTGATCTCCGAGCCGCCTGTCGGTGAGCACTTGCCTGCCCGGAGCCCCGAGCTAGCTTTTGCCTTCGGCCGCCGACGACGTAGCCCTACGAGGGTCTCGTCACTTCGACACCGACACTGGTGGCCTTGATCACGACGTCTGCCAGAACACCCGGTTGTAAATCCAACTCGTCGGCGGCCTCCCGGGTGATCAGCGACACGAATCGGTACGGGCCCACCTGCACATCGACTTGAGCCGCGACCGTGTCCCGAACGACCCGGGTCACGATGCCGGCGAAACGGTTCCGTGCCGACTGCGTACGTACCCGACCTAGTTCGTCGCATTTTCCCAGCTCCAACGCGAAGCGGGCCAAGTCAGCACCGTCCACGGAGCGGCGTCCACCGGCCGTTCTGACGACCTTCACCTGCCCAGCATCTGCCCATCTGCGCATGGTGTCGGGGCTGACGCCCAGCACCTCGGCCGCCTGGCCAATCCGGTAATTCGGCATGGCTAGACCATACGACGAGGCCACGGTTGCGGTACCTGTCGAGTAACCCTGAGCACCGGCGGGACGATCCAATCCGAGGATTGCTTGATCCCGATGAAGAGCTCGGAGCTGTCGTGCGCCAGGAGTGGAACTCAATCGTCTCGACGTCGGAGAGGCCGGCTACGACGTACGTCCCCCCCGATCGAGAAGGCAGGGGGAGCGCCGCCAGGTGATCACGGCACGCGGGTCGGAACGAGGGAGCGGACGATTCTCGATGCCGGCTTGGCGTCCGGGTCCGGCGTACGTCCCAGAAGCGATCGGTCCGGATCTTTAGGTGACGCAGGTGCGGGGGAGGTGGAGGTCGCCAATGACCTTCATTCGACCCGCGGCGGGAGGGCTGGATCCGGCACTCCAACAGATGCGCCCCCACCACCAAAAGATCGGTGTGCTCAATCGATGTCGCACCTACAACGCTACGGGCTATCTACCTCATGTTTATCCAGGGTTTTCCTCCACTTACCTGGAATCTACAGGTTTCAACCTGTACATTGTCCCGGATGATCACCCAACGTGGTCCCAGGCGGACTGCGTGCCCACTCCCAACGCCTTTTCGTGTCCTCTTGGGGTTGATGCTCGCCGTCACCGCAATCGCCTCGATCGGTAGCGCCGGTGCTCAAACAGCTGTCGCGGCGGCGAACTCCGGTCCTGTCGACGTCCTCTCGGCGGGATCACTCCAGGATCTGATGCAAAGCCAAATCGGGCCGGCGTTCGAAAAGGCGACGGGCTATACGCTCAACAACTTTTCCATGGGATCCACCGCGCTGGCCAGCAGCATCGCGGGCGGAACCCTCCGGGGCGATGTATTCATCAGTGCGTCACCGGCCGTCAACACATCGTTGGAAGGAGCGGGCAATGGAAACTGGGTGTCGTGGTATGCCCAGTTCGCGAGTTCTCCCTTGGTGCTCGGTTACGACCCGGGTAGCAAATTCGCACAAGCGCTGAAGACAAAGCCGTGGTACGTGGTCATCTCCGAGCCCGGTTTTCTAATCGGCCGCACGGATCCGACGACCGACCCGAAGGGAGTCTTGGCCGATGAAGCGTTGGATCGAGTTGCCGCGAAACACCACCTTCCCGAACTAGAGACACTAGCGACGGAATCAAGCGACGTCTTCCCCGAAACTTCGCTCGTAGGAGAGTTGCAAGCGGGACAGCTCGACGCAGGCTTCTTCTACGGCGTCGAAGCCTCTGCAGCCGACATTAAGACGGTGCCCCTGACGGGGACTTCGTTGTCCGGTAAGTACACGATCACCATCCTCAACAAGGCACCACACGAGGCAGCAGCCATTGCCTTCGTGAACTTCTTGCTCGGCAAGAACGGTCAGAAAATTCTGGCGAAGAATGGAGTCACGTCGGCTAAGCCCGAGGTGACCGACATACGGTTCGCGCCAATCGGTGTCGATTCGGCTTTGCGGTAGATGCGTCGGGGGGTAGCCAGGAGCCCACTCCCTTGGCTTGCTGGCTTGATCGTTCTCTTCCTGTCTGTGCCGATCATCGCCTTCGTCATTCGCTTCGCGAGTGCCCAAAACCGGGGCTTTGGCAACCCCGGGCTCTTCCCAGCGCTCTTTGTCTCCATCGAGAGCGCCACCATCTCGCTGGCCTTGATAACCGTGTTTGGCGTGCCACTGGCCTACCTCTTGGCCCGGTCATCCAGTCGCATTGCCGGAATCGTGGGAGTGATCGTCCAGCTTCCCCTGGCCCTCCCTCCTCTCATGTGCGGGATCCTTCTTGTCTACTTGGTGGGTCCCTACACGTTCCTGGGCCAACTCTTTAATGAGCACCTAACGATGTCGCTGACCGGTGTCGTGCTGGCACAAACCTTCGTGTCGGCGCCATTCCTGATCGTGGCCGCCCGTGCAAGCTTTTTCACCGTCGATCGGGAACTGATGGATGTGGCAGCGACACTTGGGCACTCCGAGTTCTCGCGGTTCCGACGCGTCGCGCTTCCCGTGGCCGCGCCGGGGATACGCGCTGGGATGCTGTTGGCCTGGCTCCGGGCCTTTGGCGAGTATGGCGCCGTCGTGGTCTTGGCTTATCACCCGTTCTCGTTGCCCATCTACACGTACAACCAGTTCAGCGGGGTGGGTCTACCGACCACGTTGGCACCCACCGCGTTGGCCCTTGCCGTGGCCATCGTCGTCATCTTGCTGAGCAGGCTTGGGCTTGGCGGCCGGAACACCAGGCCAGTGCTGCTCCCCGAACCGGGCCAACCGGTCGCTACCAATCCGACCCCGATCAGCTTCGACATCGACTACCGGGTGGGTTCGTTTCACCTTGCGGTGTCGCATCAACCACGAGGTAACCATCTGGCGGTTCTCGGTCCATCAGGGTCAGGGAAATCCACCCTCCTCCGCTGCCTGGCCGGCCTGTACGGGTCCAAGCCGGGCTCAGTCCGGTTTGGCGATCGATCGGTCGACGAGGTTCGGGTCGAAGGTCGTCGGGTGGGCTATGTAGCCCAGCGCTTTTCGCTCTATCCGCACATGACCGTGTGGCAGCATCTTCTCTTCGCCCGCGGTGCCACCCCCTCAATCGCCGCCCACTGGCTGGCCCATCTGCGACTCGAGGGCCTCCAAGATCGATACCCCTCGCAACTGTCCGGCGGGCAACAACAGCGGGTGGGGCTGGCCCAAGCTCTCTGTCGCTCCCCCGAGTTGCTGCTCCTCGACGAGCCATTTTCCGCGCTAGATACTCCAGTTCGACACGAGCTTCGCCGCGAACTGCGGCGTCTGCAACGCACCACGGGGATAACCACGGTGCTCGTCACGCATGATCCCGAAGAAGCGGCCCTCTTGGCTGACGAGGTCATCGTGCTGTCCGACGGGTCTTTCCTTCAGTCAGGGCCGACCCGCCAGGTGTTCTCCCGTCCTTCGTCACCCGACGTTGCCCGCTTGTTGGGAATACCCAATCTTCGTCGGGCAGTTATCACGTCGGACGGAACGATGAACGCGGGCGGAGCGATACTTGAAGTCGATACCGCGGGCCTGGCGCCCAACACCGCGGTGTTGTGGAGCATTCGTCCCGAGCACATCCGTCTTCAGCCCGCTGAAGGGCTCGCCGGCACTCTCACTGACATCGCCGACATCGGGACCGCAACCGAGCTCACCATCGCTGTCACGGATGATCTTGAGCTAGAGCTGCGTACGCTGGACCATGTCGACCTTGAGATCGGGCGCGGCTGTCACGTTGAACTTCCACGGGATGCCATCAGCATCTGGCCAGCTACCGATCTGGCAATCGTCGGCTGACCCAGGCCGGACCAACCTCTATCCGACTCACAATCCTCACTCAATCCTCGCCCACACTTTTGGAACGGGAAACCCCTGCGGCGTACAACAACTCCGTGGTGGGTGTTAGGTCGCGACGGTCGGCGTCCGGCGATCCACCAGCCCTTAGGACTCGGAACCGGTAAGTCCGGAAAAGTCGATCTGACCGGTTTGCAGTGACGCGAAAAACCCGCCGTCAGTGAACAGGATTTCGCCCACGATGATGCTCGATCGCGGGCTGTTGAGAAATACGAGCGGCCAGGCCTGCTCCTCGGCTTCTGAGTACCGGCCAACAGGCCCCGTTGCCGAATCGATGACGTCCTTTCCGGCCGAATCGTGGAAGAACGGCATCATCGCTGTTGTGGTCGGACCCGGATTACTACAGTTGAGCCGGATCTTGTGGTCTCGCATGAGACCGTAAGAACGCCAGGCGGTCCACGCGTCAATGACCTGCTTGGAGAATACATAAGAACTGGCGCTGATCGCTTCGGGGTTGGACTCGCACCACTCACGGCCGCCCTCGAATCCTTCAGTATTGAGCAGCCCCATGATCGTCGTTAGGTTTTGCTGCCAACCGATGCCCCCGGCGGACGACACGCAGGCGATGGCGGACCCTTCGGGCATCCTGGTTACGAGCGACTCGATCAGGTAGCGGGCACCGACAAAATTGACCACCACTACATCGACGTCGGGGAACGGTGGCCCGGGTAGACCGGCACAGCTGAACACGGCGTGCAATGGCCCCTCGATCTTCGCGACCGCCTGGTCGATCGAAGCCTTGTCACGAAGGTCGACCTCGAGCGCCGCTTCGACTGGTAGCGACGTGGGCTTGATGTCCACAGCCGTTACCTTGGCTCCGAGATCGAGGAGCACCCGGGTGGTTGCCTCACCCATACCGGAAGCGGCACCGGTAACTAAAACGCTACGCCCCTCATAGCCGAGTACGTCGTTCATCTTGCTCCCCCTTCGTAGTTCGGATCCTTGGTTCACCGGGGCTGCCCGGCAAGCTGGTCCCAACTTAAGATCGGGGCCAAGGTGTGTCGGCGTGTTCAGGTCGCGATGACGACAGCTTTCTCCCGCGTGAACTCGAGCACGTCGTCGTGCCCGAAGCCACTGTCTTTCACGCCGCCAAATGGAAGCTCGTAGCGTGTCTGGCGGTAAACGTTGACCCACACGTTGCCCGACTCAAGGTCGCGGATGAAACGGTGGATTCGAGACAGATCGCGGGTCCAGACCCCTGCAGCGAGGCCATAGCTGGTGTCGTTGGCGATGGTCAGGGCCTCGTCGTCGGTGTCGAAGGGGATGACGACGGCGACAGGGCCGAAGATCTCCTCCTGGCAGATCCTCAGCGAATTATCGTTGGCGATGAAGAGCGTCGGCTCGACCCAGTAGCCGCCCGGAAACTCGGGGACGACGTCGGCACCGTGCCGCCCACCGAAGACGAGCTCGGCCTCCTTCTTGCCGACCTCCAGATAGTTCGTGACACTGTCGTACTGGCCTTCTGAGACGATCGGACCCATGGTGGTTCTTGGGTCCAGCGGGTCGCCCAGCACGATGCCACTGGCAATGGCCTCCATGCGCTCGAGCATCTCGCTCAGGACGGAACGTTGCACGAGTATGCGGGAACCCGCCACGCACACCTGTCCCGCGTTACCCGTGAAGATGGACTCCGTGGTCACCCCTGCGGCCGCAGCCTCAAGATCGGCATCGGCAAACACGATGTTGGGTGACTTGCCGCCCAGCTCGAAGATGGCTGGAGTGAGCGTGTCGGCGGCCGCTCGATGGATCAGCTTCCCCGTCGCCGAGGAGCCGGTCATGGAGATCTTCTTCACGCCGTGATGACGGACAAGCGGTTCGCCCGCCTCTGGACCGAGCCCCGAGACAATGTTGAGCACCCCGGGGGGTAGCACGTCGGCCAGCAACTCTCCGAGGCGCAGGACCGATACACAGGCCTGCTCAGCCGGCTTCACCACCACGGTGTTGCCCGCGGCCATTGCGAGGCCGGCCTTGCTCGAACACATCGCCACCGGCGCGTTCCAGGGGATGATTCCGGCGACCACCCCGTAGGGCTCGCGCCGCGTCAGGCCGAAGGTCGTCGGGTCGAGCACGACGCTGTGGCCCCTCACGGCCTCCAAGGTCATCTCGGCGGCCCGGTTCCAGAAGAAGGCCATGCCCATGCCGGCGCGACCTCGATTTTCTTCGAGGAGCCGTCCGTTGTCCAGAGTCTCAAGGCGCGCCAGCTCCTCGCCGTGGGCGATGAAGACCTGCGCAACCTGCTTGAGGTAGTGGCTCCGTGCCGACGCAGGCAGCGCGGACCAGGCGGGAAAGGCGGACGTGGCGGCCGACACCGCCGCGTCTACGTCGTCGCGGTCACTAGCCGGGACGCGCGCCCAGACCTCGCCGGTCGCAGGATTCACCGAGTCGAGCAGGCGGCCTGACGAAGCGGGACACAACTCCCCGCCGATCAAGTTCCGGTACTCGGGTGTCTCGGACATGCCAATCCCTTCAACTTGAAGCTGGTGCGGCCCGGTCGACTGGGCCCAGAGGGGCTTAACTTCGCCCCGAGCCGCCGCCCCGATCCGCCCTCACGCCGCGGGCTCGGACGCCGCAGCCGATGTTCAGCGGTTTACGGCTCAAAGCTGATCGCACCTTCAGGGCAGTTTTGAACGGCCGTCCATGCGTCGGTTTCATTGATCTCGTGGGTTGGAACGAGCACGGCATGGCCGAACTCATCGGAGTCAAACAGGCTGGGGGCGAGCGAGTAGCAGCGGCCATGTCCCGTGCACCGCTCTTGGTCGATCTCGAGACGGCTCATTCGACCCTGTCGAACACGAGCGGAAGATGCTCAACCTGACGCAAGAGCGATGCCCACTGAAGCTCTGTGCCTTCGGGGATGTGGTACTCGGGGATCCGACGGTGCCACTCGCGAAGACTTACGCGCAGCTCAAGGCGCGCGAGATGTGAACCCAGGCAGCGATGCACACCAGCACCGAACGCGTAGTGACGGAAGGACGGACGGTCAAAATCAACCACCTCGGGATCGTCGATCACTCGTTCGTCGTTGTTTGCAGAGCCCAGCAGGGGGATGATTCGGTCCCCTTGATGAAGCGGGCAGCCGCCCAACTCGGTCTCCTCGGTTACCTGCCGCGGAAGCACCATGGTCACCGGGGACTCGTAGCGCAGCATCTCCTCGATGGCCCGGGGTATCACCTCCGGATCGTCGACGATGCGCTGGCGGTGCTCCTGATGGATGCCGAGGAAGGAGTAGAAGCAGGTCAGGCTGTCGGTGACGGTATCGAGCCCCGCGATGAACAAAAGGTTGCTCGCGCTGACCAGTTCTTCCTGCGTCAGCGGGCGCCCGTCGATCTCGCTGTGCAGGAGCTGCGTCAGAAGGTCATCCTGGGGTTGGCGTCGCCGCTCGTTCAGAAGGGCTTCGAGTCGCGCATCTAGCTCTTCGTGGGCTTGCTTTTGAACCTCATCTTGCGACTGGAAGCTTTCCCCTGTGCCTCGCAGAAGTCGATCCTTTAGGTTCACGAACGCATCGAGATCCTCGAGCGGAAGACCCATGATCTTTAGGAAGACGCTGCACGGGAGCGGCACTGCGTACTCGTCCGCGTAGTCGCACTCTCCTCGATCGATGAACCGGTCGATGAGCTCGTTGGCCTGAAGGGTGATGTCGGCCTCCAACTTGGCCATCTCTCGCGGGCTGAAGAAGGGGTCGAGGAGCCGCCTCCACTTCGAATGTACGGGCGGATCAAAGCTGATCGGGATCAGTGGGGCCATCTGCTGCCCTTGGTCGCCGTTCGAGGAGAAGAGCTTCGGATTGTGCAGGACGTAGTCGATGTCCTCATGCTTGGCGATGAAGACGACCTCCGAGCCATCTCCGCCGGCACGGAGCACCGGGTTCGTGTCCCGCATGCGCTTGTAGTAGGGCCAAGGGCACTTGGAGACTTCTGGCTGCAGAAGCGAGTCGAATTGAAAGATCGGCTCAGCCGATTCAGCCGGTTCAGCGGTGTCACTCACCGGACCCACACCACCCAACTCCATAGCTCTTACTGGTCATCCCTACCCCTTGCTTGTGGGCTGCACGAAGGTACTGATTCGTGCGAGCGTGGTCAAATGGCTAACAACGAGTCGTGTGTACCTTAACAACACCACTGGTCACGTGGGTTAGGGCCATTCTCGACCCATTTCGCTCCCTCTCGCAGTGGTGGCGTGCCTAGTCGACACGATGACTCTTAAGCCTCGCGACGCTTCCTCGAGGTGCACCTGACCGCCTTGAAAGTAGCCTTCCCCAGAGGCTCTCAGGCCGGCCAAGCAACCGCCTTCGTCTCGAGGTACTGCTCAAACCCTTGCAACCCGTTCTGCCGGCCAATACCGCTCTGCTTGTATCCGCCGAAGGGCATGTCGACACCGTGGGCTGCGCCACCGTTGATACTCATCATCCCGCCCCGAATCCGGCGAGTCACGGCCAGTGCCCGATCCGGTGACCCAATGACGTTGCCCGCCAGACCGTACTGACTGTCATTGGCGATGCGGACGGCATCATCGTCGTTTTCGTACGGGATGAGGCACAGGACGGGCCCGAAGATCTCCTCTCGGGCGATCGTCATCGAATTGTCCACATTGACGAAGAGGGTTGGCTCCACGAACCACCCCTTGGGCAGGTGCGTCGGTCGGCCACCGCCCGTGGCAAGCTCCGCGCCTTCGGCCTTGCCCTTCTCGATGTAGCCGAGGACGCGGTCGCGCTGCTTCTCAGAAACCACGGGGCCCATGATCACCTCCGGGCTCTGGGGATCACCGTACGGTACGTTCTCGAATAGTGAGGTGAGCGTCGCGGCAGACGCCTCATAGCGGTCGCTTGGGACGAGCATTCGGGTTCCGAGCGCGCACGCCTGTCCGGCGTGATAGCAGGCACCCAGGCCGGAGAGCAGGGCCGTATCGAAGTCTGCGTCGTCGAGAATGATCGTGGCCGACTTTCCACCAAGCTCAAGGAACACCCGCTTCAGGGTGGCCGCCCCCTTCTCCATGATCCGTTTTCCCGTGACGGTGGATCCTGTGAACGAGATCAGGTCAACCTTCGGCGAGATCGTTAGCTCTTCGCCAACCAGGTGGTCAGCGGAAGTGACGACGTTGAACACGCCTGGCGGGAAGTCCGTGCGCTCGGCGACGACACGGCCGAGGAGCGTCGCATTCCAAGGAGTGTCCGGGGCCGGCTTCAGGATGACCGTGTTCCCCGTGGCCAGCGCCTGCGCGACCTTCCCCAGCGTGACCTCGACGGGGTAGTTCCACGGGACGATCGCGCCCACCACACCGATCGCCTCCTTCCAGATCCGGCGACGGTTCGGTTCCCCCTGGTTCCCGAGCCCGTCGGGCATCTCGATTTCCCACGGGAATTCGTCGATGAGCTTGGCTGGGTACCGAATGTGCCCTTCGAGTGGCCAATCGACCTGCGGACCGTAAGTCGACATGCGCGGGCAGCCCGCCTCGAGGATGAGCTGCTCACGAAGCTCCTCACGTTCCGCCTCGAGCCCCTCCTGCATCTGCTCGAGGCACCGCTTGCGGAGTTCACGGTTTGTCGACCAGTCGGTCTCGTCAAACGCATGACGTGCGGCATCGATCGCTCGCCGCATGTCCGAGTTGGACCCGTCTGCCACCTCGCCGATCTTTTCCTCCGTTGCCGGGTTGATATTGGCGAAGGTTTTTCCGTCCTCGGCCTCGACGAGCTGACCGTCGATGTACATACGGTGCTCGGGGTGGACAGTCGGATTGCTCATGGATCCCCTCCGGACTGGCGGCGCTATCGACTCCGCACTAGGTGATTGCAGTTCTGGGCTTGGGTATTCGAGCGAGCTCTGAGGCATCCCGCCCAAGGTTCACCGCACCCGCCCTCACTCCGATTCAGTTCCTGGTCGGTCACGCTATCCGGGCCACTGGCATCTTGTCTAGCGACGGCTAACATAGGGTACATGGGGGACCCACCTCCCCCGACCGGGGGGGCCCATGGCGGTGTCGCTGTGGCCTCGGGTTCCGTTCTCGATCGGAGCGTCACTGCGCGTTGGAGGAGACACATGAGTGAAGAACACGGCGGGTTCAGATACGACGACAAGCGCGTCCTTGTCGTCGGGTGCTACTCGGGCATGGGCGAGTCGACGGCCAAGATCGTCCACAGTCTCGGTGCAGAGGTTCACGGAGTCGACTACAAGGACCCGGACTTCGAACTCGCGAGCTTCACCAGTTGCGACCTACGCAGCAAGGGTGAGATCGAGTCGATGCTCTCGTCGCTGCAAGGGCCGTTCGACTCTGTCTTCTACTGCGCAGGCCTGCCGCCTACGCATCCCGCCATCGACGTGATGCGAGTGAACGTTGCCGCTGTGCGCGCTGTCGTCGAGGGTGTTCAGCCGCTCGTCCCGCGAGGCGGAGCGATTTCTATCATCTCGTCGACTGGCGGTCTGGGGTTCTTCCAGCACATGCAGGAGATCATGGAGCTGTTGAGCACTGACGGGTTCGATGGTGCCGTCGAATGGTGCGAGCAGCACGCCGATACCGTCGCCGACGGCTACGTCTTTTCGAAGGAAGTCATCATCGTTTACACGATGAAACGAGCTTTGGAGATCGCAGAGGCTGGAGTCCGGCTCAACTGCATCAGCCCTGGACCCACGCAGACGCCGATGATGCCCGAATTCGAAGCGATGTCGGGTGCTGAGCTACTCCAGAAGTTCGAAGGTCCGATGAAGCGCAAGGCCCTGCCTGATGAGATGGGTTGGCCCCTAGCATTCCTCAACAGCGACGCGGCCAGCTTCGTCAACGGCTTCAACCTCGTCATCGACGGCGGGTTCCTCGCAGGAACGATGACCGGTGCGATCGATGTCGCCGCGCTTCTTGCCTGAGGGCGCTTGGCCACGTTCGATCGACTCCAGGGGATTTTGAGCGCCGACAGAAATGGCGGGGTGCCAACACGTCGCGATTCGACCGTCGTTACCAATTTTGAGAGTGAAAGGCGGATAGCAAGTCCATGAAACTTCCGATGGGCACGCGGCTCAGGAGCACTGTTGACACGACCGAGGTCGTCGTCGTGACAGCCCCTCCCGAAGACATCGACCTCCGCTGCGGTGGACGGCCGATGGTGTTCATCACGCAAGAGGCCACGACCATCGACGGGCCCGTGGACCCGTGCTGTGGCGGGGGGGCGTTGCTGGGGAAGCGCTACAGGCACGATGAGCTCGGCGTCGAGCTGCTCTGTACAAAGGGCGGCGAAGGGTCGTTGGCCGTCGGCGAGGAGCCGTTGCTCGTGAAATCGGCGAAGCCACTCCCGTCGTCCGACTGAGGATTCAAGAGCGATGTCCGAGCCGGTCCGACGGGTCTCCCGCTCCTGGCATCTCGATGGGATCGCCGACCCTCCAAATGCATCGGTCCTCGGCACGCCGGCTCGGCGTGCCGGCTCGCTCCGTCGGACTTCCCATCTGACCGCGTCCTGGCCCGACGGCCGAGACGGACCAGAACACTTGACCGGTCGTGCGCGCGACCTCGTGACGTCATTAGATGGCAACTTGAGCGTGCGCGCCGAAGAGGAGCTCGCGCTCGCGCTCGACCGTACGCTGGCGATCACCTCCGCGACGGCCCGGCCAGAACGGGACGGTGTGCAGCGTCTGATCGGCGTCAACGCCCTCCGAGGGTTTCGTGCCAGCGTCGAGTCGGCTCTGCCCGATGAACGCCGCGGCGTGACGCCGCTCGCGCTCCTCCTTGACGACGTTTCCACCGTGAGCATGATCGGCGGCATTGCCTGGTCGCAGCGTCCAAACGAATCGACCGCGGGCGAGGAATCATCCGTTGAAGATGCGAATTCCTTCCTCCGTTCCCAAGGAAGCAATGTCGCATGTTCGGGGTTCCGTCGGAATGGCTACTACCGACAGAGCCTCGAGAAAGTGATCATGTTCCCTCACTGGTTCCGATCCGCAGCTGAGCTCGAAATTGACGACGAGTGGGCTTGGCACGACATCGAGCCCGCAGCCGAGGTGTGCTTCCGCCGCCGGCGACGCATCGACACGTGGTCGACTGGAGATTCGATTGCCGTGGATTCGCACTACCGCGACAGCGTCTGGGGTCCGGCGCACGACGAGATCGCCCTGCACGAATACTCGTTGACCGCCACGATTGACAGCGCATCACACGCGCTGTCCTCCATTGCTGTCACCGCCAATGTCCTGCCCTTCCCTGAGTGCCCTTCTGCGGCCCAGCAGGTCAAGGATCTCGTTGGCTTGGACGTCATAGGTCTTCGTGCTGGCGTGCATCGAGAACTACCCGGGACACTCGGTTGCACTCACCTGAACGACATGCTGCGGGGTCTGTCCGACGTGCCTGCCCTTGTGGGCATTATCGGTCAGTAGTCCCGAATATGGATCCAGGGCCATGAACGGGCCTCGCTCGCCGGCGGAACCGGATTGGGCTGCCCGCGTTCGACGGTTCTTGCGACACCAGCAACGAGAACGCGATGGCCCTCGGAGCTTCTCGCACCCGCCTCATCGAATCGCGTGGCGCTCCCGAAGTGGCGCGATCTCGTCCTGGGAGTAGCCGGCCCACAGGAGGATCTCCTCCGTGTGCTCTCCAAACTCCGGCGCACGGCGATGCACCGGGAAGGCCGTGCCAGAGACACGGTACGGGACGGCGACCTCGCGGACCCGGCCGAACCTTGGATGGTCGAACTCGCCGACCCTCCCGATCCGGAGGTTCCCGGGATCGTCCATCAGCTTCCGGTTGGCGTCCATGAGCGGCTCGACCACTGGCACGCCGTTGGCTCGAAGCTCTGCCACCACGCTTGCGGTCTTCTGGACAGCGAAGAAGTCGCTGAGCAACCGCTCAAGATGCCTGTTGTCGGCGCGAAGGTCCCGAGTCCGGAAACGGTCGTCGCCCAACAGGTCGACGTTCATCACCTTGCCAAGACCCCGGACCTCATCGTCCTGGGGCGCGACAAGGCACACCCAACCGTCGGCCGTCTGATACAGGCGCTCCAGGGGCTTGGGGCCAAGCTGCAGTGGATCGAGGCCTAATCCCCCCAACACCGAACCGTCGGGGCGCCGCACAATGTGCGCGACATCGGAGATCGTCGAGTTGAGCTGCGGGAGCTCGACGTACTGACCCGAGCCCGTTCGCTTGCGATGGAGGAGCGCCATGATCAGCGCCACCCCGCCGAGCATTCCGGCACCGGAGTCTTCGTTCGCGGCGGGATAGATCGGCGGGTTATGGAGCCCCCCGAGCTCGTACGCGGCGCCCACATATCCCGACATGAGTGGGGCAAAGCTCTGACGCAGCGTCTCTGGGCCACTCGATCCCCATCCGGGAGCGGCGAGGTACACGATGTCGGGGTTGATCGCCCGGACCTGCTCGTAGCTGAGCCCTAGCCGTTCGGACACACCCGCGCGCAGGTTGTGGTGGACGACGTCGGCCCATTGGAGGAGCTCGTGTCGGAGCTTTGCGAGGTCCGGATCCTTGAGGTCCGCCGCGATGGCCCGTTTGCCGGCCTGGGCGGCTGCAAACGCCCGGTCGAATCCCCGCATCCCGTCTCCGACAGGCGGTTCAAGTTTGATGACGTCGGCGCCAAGATCTGCGAGCAGGCGCGACGAGTACGGCCCTGCGTACCAGTGTCCGAGATCAAGAACCTTGACCCCGTCGAGCAATGGCCGATCGTCCGGCTCGCCACTCTGGCGGACGGTCCGCGCGCCGCCGCCGGCCCGTAGTTCCGCCAGGACCTCCGCGTTGTGCTGACCCACGGTGGGCGCTGGGCACCTGATTGTGGCCGGTGTCGACTCGAACCGGACGGGCGGCGCCGCCTGTTGGATGTGGCCGAGCACGGGATCGACCACCTCCGTCACCATTTTGTTGTGCACGGTCTGGGGTTCGTCGAAGACCTCTCCGGGCCGCAACGCAGGAATGGCCGCGATGTCGGCCTTGAGTAGGCGCCCGAGCCACACATCTCTCGGCTGGGTCAGGAAGATCTCTGGAACCTCATTGAACACGATGCCAGCCTCTTCGGGCGACAGTTGCACCATGACGTTCGCATCGTCGAGCGGGGGAACGCGATCGTCGATGCCCAGAACGACCATGAGCCGGTCGAACGCGCCGCGTCCGAACGTGCTCAGACCCAACCATTCGTCGTCGCCGCAGAGGAACGTCCTCGTGACAAAGCGCGGGGAGCCGAACAAGGCCGCGCCCGCGACTGGGGCAGAGGCATCGCCATATCCCCATGCCTGGGCCATGTAGGCGAGCACCCCGTCGACAAGCGACGTCTCGACTCGGCGTCCCCAGCCGTCGTCCTCTCGGCGGTACAGGGCGGCGAGCACGCCGATGAGCGCCATGTACGCCGCGCCGTTGGATGCCTGGGGAAGCCCGAGGAATATCGGTCCCTCCCGGTGACCGAACTGCGCCGCCGCCATCCCTGCCCCCGCGTGCACCAGGGCGGTGTACCCGGGCAGGTCGTGGTAGTCGGAGTCTGGGCCGTAACCGGAGATCGAGCAGTAAACGAGGTTGGGCACGCGTTCGTGCACCACTTCGAAGCCAAGACCGAGCCGCTCGGCGACGCCTGGGCGCCACGTTTCGACGAAAACGTCAGCGGTCTCGAGCAAATTTAGAAGCGTGTCGCGCCCAGCCGGGTCCTCGAGATCAAGCTCAACGCTGCGCTTGTTGCGGTTGTACACCGAGTACGGGACCGCAAGTTCGTCGCGCCACGGATCGCCGCCAGGGGGCTCAATCCAGATGACATCCGCGCCGTAGTCCGCCATGAACCACGTCATTCGTGCGCCCGCGGTTCCGCGCGAGCAATCAATGATCCGAATCCCATCGAGCGGCCCTGTCATCGTCAATCCTCAGTCTCCAGCTGCCAAACTTGTCGGCCCACTCGACCGTGCCTCTTGCTGCGTTCGCGCCACGAGTGGCTCCTACTCGGTGCGCAAGATCAAGCCGCCGCTGTAGGGGAAGAACCCACCAACGCCAAGCAGTGCGGATTTCAGTCCGGGATGCTGGTGATTGCCGGCCTTGCCCTGAAGCTGGAGCACCGCCTCGCGGATGTGACCGCTGCCCTGTGTGCCTCCATCAGAGAGGCTGCCCCCATGGGTGTTGGCAGGAACACGTCCGCCGATGAGAATTCGGTTTTCTTCCTTGTCCCAGTTGTCCTCGAGAAACGGCCCGGCCTCACCGACACCGCAGTAGCCGACGCTTTCGAACCACTTGAGGCAGATGAACGAGAACCCGTCGTACGGTTGGAAAAGGTCGATGTCCTGGAGGCTGAGCTCGCTTCTCGCCCAAAGGGCATCCATGACCACCTGATGCGCGGAGTGTTCGAGGTCAGGGAGGATCTCCTCCACGGTGCAGTTGGTTTGACCAAGAACAGCAGAGTGGATGAGCACCGGCTTGTTGGGGAGATCCTTGGCACGCTCGGCCGTCGTGACGACGAATGCATCGGCGCCGTCGACTGGGTAGTCCATATCGAGCATGCCGAAGAGCGGCCCGCGCACCATCCGCGCCGCGAAGTAGTCCTCCATCGTTAGCGGCGCGCGCATGACCGCGTGCTCGTTCCGCATAGCGTTCGTCCGGCTGTTGATGGCGATCAACCCGAGCCATTCGCGCTTGGCGTCGTACTCGTGGAAGTACCGGTTTGCCCACGCCGCGTACGAAGGCGGAAAGGCAAGGCTGTCGGGCCAGGGACTCGGAGGTCGGGACAGCCCGCCCGACGCCGCACGGATGCGGAACGGGTCTGCAGCTGCGGCACGAGAGTTGTTTGGCGAAACGGCGACGGTGTGGTAGCAGAGCACCGTGTCACAGACACCCGAAAACACCGCATTCATCGCGTTGACGATCTGCTGGGAGAAAGTCGGGAAGCAATTGAGGAAATAGGTCAGCTTCTCGAGTCCGAGTGCCGCCTGGACGTGCTGGACCCCAAGCATCGTCGCCGAGACGCCGTCGATGTCATTCTTGGTCAACCCGGCGTCGCGAATCGCGTTCTTAGAAGCCTCGACAGCCAGTGCGATGTCGCTTTTCCCAGCGTCCCTACTGAACGGCGTCGTCCCGACGCCGACGATCGCGACCTGGTCTCGTACAGGAAACCTTGGACTCACGATCCCCTCCTCTGCCGTCCCGGACGGCGTGTCGTGTTTGTTGACTCTGCTGTGCGCTACGCCGGCTGGAAGGCAGGAACGGGATGGCCCTGACGCTCGATCCAGTTCAGTCTGACCGGCATCCCGATTCTGATGTCCTCATTGGCGCAATTGACCATCGGCCCGGTCACCCGGAGACCCTCTTGCTCCTCGAGTTCGACCACGAGGAGCGGGTAACCCTTCATGTAGTCGACGCCCTCGACTCCGACGAGCGCCCCCGTGTGGAGAATGACGAAGGTGTGGACGACGCCATTACCGCTGACTTCGGTCGGCTCCACGTTCTCTGACCAGCAGTTGGGGCATGACGGCCAAGGCGGCTGAAAGTACTTCTGGCAGTCCTGACACCGGTTGATGAGCATCCGCTTCTCGAGGAACCCCTCGAACATCGCGAAGTTGTCGCGGTCTATCCAGGTGTTCGGAAACCGCTCAAGCACCTCTTTGACGTTGCTGTCTGGCACTCTTTTCCTCTCTGGACGGTTCGGGCGCCTGCGGGGGGTAAATGGGTGTCACGTCCGAGCCAGAGGGAACACAGACACTGGCAACCTTGCGCTGACCACTCGCCGGATGTCGGTTTCACCTCGAACACGCGGACTCTTCGGTGGTCCATTTCCTTATCCCCGGCCGCCGGTCCCATGGCACCTGAACCCGTTACCCCGAGCGGCTCTCCCCCTTCCGCATGTCTTGGGCTGAAGTTGTGGGTGCAACGTAGCGATCGTGCGCAAAGGTTGTCAAGTTACAATCAACAGCGAGTCATGCGCAACTTGACAACGGCCGACTTGTCACTGCGCCACGAGCGTGCGCTCAACCAATCTCACCGTTTCCGGACTCTCCGAGACGGGAGAAACGTCACCGAGCGTCTACCAAGCGGCAAACCCGGGGACGCGAACTTCAACCGCCTCCACCCGCCCGTCCGTGAACTCTGAGGGATCGCCTCCGGGCGCAGCGGCTGTGGTGCAGATGAACAGGGTCCGCAGGTCGGGACCACCGAGGGCGCATGCAAGGGCCCACCTGCGATCTTCTAACGAGATGCGCTCCACCACCTCGCCATCAAGGAACCGTTGCGCTTCGTGGCCCCATGCGGTGCCCACCCAGATCCCCCCCTCAGCGTCAAAGCACAGCCCGTCACCCAGACCTCGCGCGATGGTGCCCATGATCCGCCGCTGCGAGAGCGATCCGTCCTCGGCGACGGTGAAGCCGACCAGCTGAGCGCCTCGCGCACCAGCCTGGTTGACGGCTTCTCCGACCACCAGGGTCCTCCCATCGGGTGAGATCCCAATGCCGTTCGGAGCGACAAGGTTCTCGGCCACCACGCGGGGTGCCGAGTCGAAGGTCACCAGGACGATGCAGCCCTCGGCCGTCCAGCTGCCAACCGAGCCATTCTCGTCGATACCGAACGCGTCGACGTACGCCCACCCGTTGCGGTCGATCACCATGTCGTTCAAGTGGGGTGTCAACCGCGAGAGGTCCAAGCTCTCGCGGACCCTCCCCTCGTGCAACGTATGGACGATCCGCTTCGTGCCGTCAACCACGACCATGGTCCCGTCCGGCCAGAATCCGACCGCGGAGGGACGGTCGAAGCTGGCGACAAGCTCCGAAGCGTCGCCTGCGAGCCGATGGACGCTTCCCCTCCGCATGTCGACCAGCCACAGAGCACCGTCGTGCCACCTGGGACACTCCGGCAGCAGGAAGCCGCCTGCCACGGTTCGGGTGGAACTCTCGGACATGCATTCCCCCCTAGGTGGGTGGACAAAGTTGTGAGCCACTAGTCTGGTTGGAGGATATTGTTGTGACTTACTAGACAATGATCCGGTGCTTGGTACAATGCAATTTGGCCTCGACGAGGCGCTACATCGCGCCCGGCCCGGCCGGGCAGCTCGCGTCGCCAAAGCCGGCGACGTAGAGAAAAGGGGATCGAAACGATGGCAACGACGCTTGACTCGAAGACCGCATCAAAGACGAAGATCTGGGCGAACTCAGGGGATTCCCACATCCTCGAGCCGGACAACCTTTGGCACGACATCCTCCCCAAGAAACTGGCCGACCGGATGCCTCGCACCGAACGGGTGAGCGAGAACGAGGAGATCGTCTACGTCGACGGGACAAGCTTCTCTCGCCAACTGCCAAGGGCGGTGAACAAGAAGCTCTCCGCCAATGTCCGTGGCGAGCAGCTCGAGGCGACGTTGAACGACCTTTCGCATCGACCCCCCGGCGCCCGGGATGTGAAGGCCCGACTCACCGACTTGGATGGTGAAGGAATCTGGGGAGAGGTGATCTACCCCTCGGTCGGGATCTGGGACTACATGGTCACCGACCGGGAACTGATCAAGGTCGCGTTCCGTGAAGTGAACGAGTGGAGGATGTCAGAAGTCCAGAACTTTGCCCCCGACCGATGGGTAGTGGCGCCGACCATCCCCCTCATGACGGTGGAAGATGCCATGGACGAGGCTAGACACGTGAAGGAGATCGGGTTCCACTGCGTTTTCTTGCCCTGTGACCCGACGGAGGGCGCAGAAGACTGGAACTCTGATGTCTGGGACCCTCTGTGGTCGCTTCTCGAGGAGATCGGCCTGGTCATCACGGTGCACCTGGGGAGCGAGCGGAGCGGCACGAAGCTCCTCGGCAGAGGACCGGGCAAAGCCGTCTACAACTACGTCGAGACCACCTACGGCCCTCAGCGCTTTGCGACGAAGCTCGTCGCCAGTGGCGCGCTCGACCGACACCCGAACCTGAAGGTTCTACTTTCCGAAGCCGGAGCCAGCTGGGTGCCATTCCTGGGTGACCGGATGAACGAGGGCTATCGGCAGCACGAGTTCATGGTCACTCCAAAGCTCTCGAGGTCTCCAAAGGAGATCCTCTACAGCCAGGTTTATGCCACCTTCCAACATGACGTCTCAGCAGTGGACGCTGCAATTTGTGGATACCGCAATGTGATGTGGGGTTCGGACTATCCACATATGGAAGGCACGTTCGGACACACGCAAGAGACGTTGCACGAGCTCTTTGACAATGTCAGCGAGGAACTTCGGCAACGAGTCACGATCGATACATTTCGGGAACTCTTCCCGCACGTGTCGGCACCACCGGCGGGGAAGTAAGCGGGTAGTCGTTGCAATAGGTCGACCCGTCGCAACGGCAAGGCTCTAGCCCCTGGTCGGAGTCTCGACCGTCCGTCAGGTCCGTCATCGAGACGGGGGGCTGCCACTCCCCGACGGCTCGGCCGAGGCGGCTACGCCCGTGAGCGATCCGATCCTGGCGACCCGTTCCGGCTGCTGCCGCCACCTGTCAACTCGGCGTCTCCGAGCAGCTCAACGATGCCGTCAAGGCTCTCCCGAGCGCCGAGAACGGCTGCCAGCGCCTTCCGACGACGGGGCTCCAGCAAAGGCTGTGCCGCGTTTGCCTGCAAACCTTGACTCAGTGCAGCGGCTACAGAAACCGCGATCGCGGTGAGTTCCGCCTCAGGCCGCTCGAATATGAGTTGTAGGAAGAAGCCGACAGCGAACCCGAGCTGCTCGATGGCGTTCGCGAGTGCGTTTACATCGACGTCCGGAGATATCGCGCCCGTGTCCTGGAACTGACGAAGTTCCTTTGCCACGCGCTCGGCCGCGGCGTCGTGTTTTTGGTCGAAGTCGGCGGACATGTCTGGATCGTTGATCAACGCCGCGATTACGACCCTGAGGGAAGGTGCCACGCGCTTCAGGTCTCTTAGCTCTGCGAGGAAGAAATACTCGAGGTACTCCTGCACGGTTTGGAATTCGGATGCGCCGGTACGCTCTGGGCGACCTTCGTCCCAGAGACCATTGCAGACCGCCATAAGCAGCCCGTGCTTGTCGCCGAAGTAGCGAAACAACAGAGTCTCCGAGCAACCCGCACGGTCCGCAATGCGACGTGTCGAGACTGCCGAGTAGCCCTCCTCGGAAAACAAGGCGACTGCGGCGTCGGTCATGGCACGCATGCGTGCTTCCTTGTCCCGACTTGAGGGATTGAGCCTTACTGTTTTGGTGCCCGATCCCGCCACTTTCTGCCTTTCTATTACTCGATCGCCCCCGGAGCTCGGGTGCATCTTTCCGGTTCCCATCTCAAATCGTGGCCCATGCTTCGCAAGGTTGGTGACCCCCGAATCGGCGTTCAGGCCCTCAATCGGGCGTCGCCGCCTTCGTGAGTTCGGTGTCTCGCCGATGACCAGTGATCCTTCGCCCTCCTTTGTGCAGGGCAACTCAGCTCAACAACGATCTTAGGGCTTCTCTCGACGAACGACCCACTTTCGCTCGTGATCTCGACGGAGATGGCGCCTTAAGCGGTCGTCACAGACCTGAATCGATCGCGCAAATATCCAGTGTCTATTGAGGACCGAAACCCAATATCTTCTTTCCGCAAATGAACCGATGCAGGATTCGTCTCGGCATCTATTCCACTCCTAGGTACCTCTGATAGATCTCGGTAGCATTAATCTCCTTCGCGTCACCCACATGGGCGACTTCGCCGCGACTTAGGACGTACACGGTCTTGGCAAGTTTGAGAACCCGCTGCACGTACTGTTCCACAACCACCACTGACACGCCCCGCTCTGGAAGCAGGGCCAACGTGTCGAAAATCCTGTCAACGATCATGGGTGCAAGGCCCAGAGACGCTTCATCGACCAGGACGACCTTTGGATTGGTGATGAAGGCCCTTGAGAGGGCAAGCATCTGCTGTTCACCGCCCGAGAGGCTGCCGGCAGTCTGGCGCAACCGACTCGACAGGGCGGGGAAGTGCACAAGCGCCTCGGCGGTCGCCTCCCCGATGTTCTTCGAACCCGCCATGATCCTCAAGTTCTCCATGACGGTTAGAGAAGGAAAGATCCCACGGCCCTCGGGCAACAGGCAGATTCCGTTTCTTGCAAACTGGTGCGGCGGGTCGGCGGTCACCTCTTGGCCGTCGAACGTGACGCGTCCGGCGGTGGGCTTGACAAAGCCGGTCGCGGTGCGCAAAAGCGTCGATTTGCCTGCCCCATTTGGCCCCAACAACGCGACCACTTCACCGTCCCCAACGGTGAAGTCAACGTTGCGGAGGACCGTCACCCCCCCGTAGCCGGCCGTGACAGAGTGCAAGGTGAGCATGGTCGCCCTTACTCGTCGGTCTTCGCTGGCGCGACGATTAGGCGGGGCGGGGATATTTCGTCGTTCGTGTGCGCTTCGTCCAACGAGATCTCGCCGAGATAGGCGGCACGCACCGTATCCGACGTTTGCATCTCGTGAGGACTCCCCTCGAAAATCATCGACCCAAAGTCGAGCACGTAGACATGGTCACATATCTCTCGGACCAGGGTCATGTCGTGCTCGACGAGAAGGATTCCGATACCTCTTGTTTCCACAACGGTCTGGAGGATCCTGCCAAACATCTCAGTCTCGTGAGCGTCAAGACCTGAGGAAGGCTCGTCGAGCAGGAGCACATCGAAGGGTCCGGCCAGCACGATCGCAAGGTCAACGAGGCGCCGCCTTCCGATGGACAGCAGACCTGCTTGTTCGTCGGACATGCTGGAGATTCCAGTCAGTTCCAACGCCTCCTCGGTGGCAACCGAAATGTTTCGGCTGCCATTGCGGGAGTCGAACAGCTGCGTAATTGGGTTGGCTCCCGCCATGGGGGCCTCGCAGCCGTAGGCCACGTTCTGTCGGACGGTCAGGCTGTTGAACAACTCCGGCCGCTGGAAGGTCCTACCGAGTCCTTGTCTGGCGCGAAATGGCGGGCTTCGCCGGGTGATGTCCGCGTCGTGGAGCAGGACGTGACCCGAGGCGGCGTCAACAAGCCCGCTACACGCGTTGAACAGAGAGGTCTTACCTGCGCCGTTGGGTCCGATGAGTCCGGTAATCCTTCCCAGCGGAGCTTTGAGACTTGCCCGATCAACCGCCTTGACTCCCCCATAGGTGACGGAGAGCTCGCGAACCACAAGGCCGACCCCGTTCGACGCCGTACGGGCCATCGAAGCTGCACCGGCGCCGGGCTCGACAACGACCGGCGTTGTGACCTGCGGTTCTGTCTTCGGTCGAGACTGCCGACCGCCTATGCGATCCAAGAGGGCTTGGACTTTGACCGGGGTCCCGGGGGCGAGCTGGATATTGATCGCGATCGCGAGGGCCGACACGCCGAACAAGACGTTCAAGTAACTCGTAAAGCCGCCCAGGTTGATGTACCCGGGAAGGACGGTGGTGAGAACTGCGCCGATCACCGCGTACCAGGGATCACCGATCTGGATGATGACCACCAGCACAACGAGCTCGAGTCCACCAAAGGCCTGGAAAGAGGTTGGAACCCCGAAGTGGTAGAGCATCCCGCTCAGGGCACCCGCCATCGACGCCATGGCCGCCGTGATGCAAAAAACGATGACCTTCAGCACGCTGGCCGTGGTACCGCGCGTTTCCAATGCCAGTTGTGAGTCCGACATCCCCTTTAGTAGACGGCCCAAGCGCCCGCTCGTGATCACAGCCACCGTGGCGACCACCAGTACCGTGATCAGCAGGAGCACGTAGTAGAAGCCCTGATCAGTCGAGAGGTGCCAACCACCGAGCGAGACGTTCGGTCGTGGTTCGGCAAGACCTACGGAGTTCTGCCCGAACATGAAGTTTGTGTTGTAAAAGACGTCCTGAATGAGGAGCGCGAAGCCGAGGGTCGCCAGAGCAAGATAAACACCCGACACCCGAACTGCGGGTATGGCAACGATCGCTCCCACCGGAACGGCAACGAGGGCGGCAAGGACAAAGGAGAGTAACCACGGCAGACCAAAGCTCGTCGCGAAGTGACCAAAAGCCGCCGCACCAACCGCCGCGAACGCGAGATGGCACAACGAAATCTGGCCGGAGTTGCGAACCAACAAACCCAGGGACAAGAACAAGATGATGTTGATCAGGGCGCTCGACCACAGCGCCAAATAGTGTGACTGCAGGGTCGGTATGAGGGCCAGGAGCACGATGGCGATGGCCCCAGCCCCTAGACGGATCGGGACGGGCGCGTGGTAGGTGGCACGCACCCGTAGCTGAGGGGCGATTCGACGACTGACCAGGCGAGCCCGAGGGGTGACGATCAAGACCACGAACAAGACGATGAATGGGAGGCTTGGTGGGAGCCCACTCATCCAAGAAAATGACCCGGCATACTTGTCCATGAACGCCCCAGCGATGCCGATCGCGAGGCCGCCGGCAAACGTCAACGGCAAACTGCTGAAGAACCCAATCGCAGCCGCTCCGAAGGCGCCAAAGACCAGGGTCGTCAGGGACACCCCGTCGAGCGGCAATCCGGGGGCCAAGAAAAGTCCGGCAATCGAGGCGAAAACCGTTCCGATAATCCACGCCGAACGGCGCACGCGCGAAGGGCTGTCTCCAGCCATTGAGACCAACTCGTGGCTGTCGACGATCCCTCGCATCAGGATCCCCGATCGAACAGACCGGAAGAACCAATACAACACGCCTGATGCCGAAATGGCGAACAGGAAGATGATGATCTGTTCCCAGGTGATGTAGACACCGAGGAGCTTCACGGTCCCCTGAGACAAGAAGTGATTGAAGGTCGGAGGATTATCCGGGAACCACAGGGACGCAATCGCGCCTGCGAGGAGAATGAGGCCGACGGTTGAGACGACCTTGAGGGTCTCGCTTGCCCCATGCAAGCTCCTGGCGACGAGTTCAAGGACACATCCGGCGACGGGAGCAAACACTCCCAGTGTGACGAGCGCTGCCCACGGCCAAGGCCACCCGTGCTGACCCCAGAGCGCGTAGAAGATGAAGGCGGCACCACACGCCACCGCGCCATAGCCAATGTTGAAGATGCCCGATGTCTTGTACGTGAGCACCAGGCCTAAGCCGGCCAAACCGTAAATGGACCCCACAACCAGTCCGACGACGACGAAAGGAAGAAACGCGTTCACGGGTCCTTACCTCAAATCGGGTTGCGTCATGTCAGTACACGAGGCGCCCGGGCGCCCGGCACACGTCGGAGCCATTAACGACTCGAGAGCGGCGATTGATCATGCTGTCCACTCGCAGCGCCTTCCTTGCCCAAGATCATGTCCTCGGGGTCGGCCAACGAAAGATCGATGGCATACCAGAATTCGAAGCCGGCGGCGCCTGCAAACTGCAAGTCAGTAATGGTGTCGCCAATGTGTACAAATCTTGTGCAATCAAACTCGTTGCGCAGCGCTTCAAGCTGTTGCTTGTGACTCACGAAGTCGGCTTCAATCCCATTGGAGCTCCACATAGCCCTCTGCTCCCCGAGGGTCCGATCGGAGCAACTTCCAATTAGGTGGCCGCGTTGTTGAACATTGCGCACCGTTTCCAAAGCGATCGGCCCCGGAGGGTGTCCCACCTCGAGCGTCCCATCGATATCGAAGCTAACGAGAAAGTACCGCGCGGCGGGCGGGGTCACACCCTCAACCATGATCTGGATCCGAGCGGTCTCCGCCTGCATGTCTGCCGTCCTTGAAGCCCTCGCCCTTCGATCTCGGGCAGTCGGATGTCAATAATGCCGATCGATCCGGAACCGTGTTCCAAACTGCTAGTCCCGAGTGGACTGCGACTCTGGACCACTCACCTCAAGGCGGCCCAGAGTCGGTCCCGGTTTCGTAATCCGGATCAGGACGTCGATTTCGCCGGATAGGCGATGCCGAAGTGCCCGTCGCGCCAGTCGACGGCAGCCCTGAGTCCGCTCTCCTGGGAGATCCTCCAGAATTCCTTCCCCTCTTCCGTCCCGCCGCGGGAACCCGCGCCAGCCATGTGGACGTCCTGGCTCCAGGCCATCCCGGTCTTGAAGCCCATGAGCTCCATCTGCCGGTTGATGGTGCGCTTCTGCATCATGAGGAGCACCGGGTCGGTCAGGGCGATGCGGTGGGCGAGCGCCTCGGTCTCCTCCTCCAACTTGTCGGCCGGGAAGACCGCCGAGGCCCAACCCCAGTCGTAGGCCTGGCGCCCTGTCATCGGGTCCCCGGTGAACAGGTAGTACTTGGCCCGGGTCGCGCCCATCAGCCAGATCTCGTACTGGAAGCCCTCGATGGTCAGGTTCCTGGCCACCGGGAAGCCGATCTGGGCGTCCTCGGAGACGATCCGCATGTCGGAGAACCCGGCCAGATGAGTCGCCCCGGCCAGGCAGTAGCCGTGGATCTGGGCGATCACCGGCTTCTGGAGGTCGAAGATCCGGAAGTAGAGCTCCCGCGAGAAGAACTGGTACTTGGCGAAGAACGGGATGTCCTTCTCGTGGCTGATGAAGACGCCGCCGGGCGGGTCGCCGACATCGGCGTAGCCAAGGGAGGCCCGGGGGTCGTCGGGGTTCGGGTTGTTGTCCCGCGCCGAGCCCGGCGTGAGGTCGTAACCGGAGCAAAAGGCCGGCCCCGCACCCTTGATGATGATCACCCTTATGTCGTCGTCCATCTCCATCTCTTGGAGACCCATGGACAGCTCCACGATCCGCCGGTAGCTGAGCGGGTTCCGTTTCTCCGGCGTGTTCAAGATCAGCCGGCCGATGGGGCCGTCCTTCTCGTAGATGATCTCTTCGAAGTCATCGGTTGGGATCCGCTCCTCGTACCGGAAGAACGGCATTCCCTGCTTCTTTTTCGGCATCATTCCTCCTTTTGCAGAACTCTCGACTTCCTATGACGCACCCGTGGTGCACACTGCCTTGCCACCGTTGACGAGTGTCGGCTTGCCGTTGAGCCAACGGCTCTCGTACCAGCAGTTGATTGCGTGGTCGGTTCCCTTCTTGAAGGACAACGGTGGGGCGAGCCCTCCGAGCGTGTCTCCCTTGAGCGAATACAACCCCTTCAGAACAAGCGCGGCAGTGGCGCTTTTGCTGGAGGTGAGATGCGCGGCGAGTAGGGCGTGCTGCAGGAGAAGTCCGCCAGCGTAGATGCCGAGTGAGTTACCCGGGTCAAAAGTCGGGTTATTGAACGTACCGGGGTAGTACTTGTTCATCATGGCCGTGAAGGTCTTGATCGCAGGGCTCTTCGTGTAGAAGTACGGCACCGTCTCGCCAGACATCCAGGTGTTCTTCGCGAGCGCCGGGAAAGGGCCCCAGTTTTCAGTGCCGGCGAAGTATGCCGGGTGGTAGCCCTGAAGACTGCATGACGATGCGGTCGCCTCGATGTTCGCCGGGGTACCGGTTCCGGCGATGAGCCCCGTGGCCCCGGCCTGCTGGGCAGCCAGACATTCGGACTCGTAGTTGGTCTCAGTCAGCGACGTCGACACGGAGTAGACCACCTTCAGACCCGGCGTCGCGTTGATCGACGAAACGATTGCCGGGGAGTTCGCACTCGTGGTGGTCGACTCGTAAAGGTCCGCCACCTTGTGCACGCCCGACGCCTTGATGAGCGCTATCTGAGACGCAGTCGCGACAGTCGTGCTCAAGGTGTCGGTGGGGTCGAAGACGTCCGTGTTCTGGGGCAAGCCGGGAATGCCGAACGATTCTCCGACAACGGGAATGTTCGCAGATGCAAGCACGGAGAGGAAAGCCTGTTGAACCAGCGACGAGACCTCGACCGCCACCACCCCGTCTGACACGAGCGTATTGGCCTCCGTCACGGCGAGCCCGGGGTTGGTCTGGTCGTTCTCGTTGATGAGCTGGATCTTGTGGCCTGCAATGCCTCCCGAAGCATTGGTCAGCTTCACCCAGGCGAGATAGCTGTTGGTGACCAGGGTCTCTGCTTCCCCGGCCGCTCCTGTGCAGCTGCATATGACGCCGACCTTGATCGGCGCAGGCGCTGCAGAAGCTGTTTGCGTTGACAACACGGTCGTCGCGGCCGTGATCGCGGCCGATCCGAGTAGGGCTGTACCTAGCGCTAGTAGCCCTCGCGCAAACCTTCGTCGAGACAACTCGAGTCCCCCCTCGTCCCCGGGGCCGTTACGGGCCCTTCCTTGCGGTCCGTTGAACCTATCAACTTGTCCGCCTGTTCTCAACTTATATTCCAGTGAAGGTAAACCCCGCGGTAACCCACCGTCCGCGACCTTGCATGCCTGGTGCAAGCATCATTCTGAAGGCCCGTTGGCCGTCCGCGCTCGCCCCGGATCCGCCAATGACGCAGCTTTCTCGAGTGGTGGGCACGGCGGACGCGCCGTTACCAAGTTCGCCAGAGGGACAGCGTTGACCGCTTCAAGGTCGTTCGGGCCGGCTTCGGCGTGACGGCTTACTGGGAGGAGGGCGGCTCAGAGAAGCTGCGCCAGGGCGGGCACCTCTGCCAGACCACGGAGCATGTCGTTCAGGTGGGTGCAGCACTCGAGCCCGCGCAAGCTCTCGTTGACGCTCGCCCGGAAATCGTCAACCATCGTGCCGACAAGGCTCGTGGCGTGTTGGGACGCCGACGGACACTCGGGAAACGGAAGCACCCGGGGCATCACAGCCACAGAGAGCAGCGCGTGTGATTTCGGGTTGATGGTCGCTCGCAATGAGTACTCGTGCAGCGAAAGTTCAGTGTGGTGGTCGCCCCACACACTGTCCCGGTAGTGCGCGTCCACCTCGATCGAGTCGGCGTCCCGCCAGACGTCGACCCGCCGACGACGGCGGAAGCACACTTCTGGCACCCGGCCAAGCTCGTGCCACGCCCAGGGATCATCTGGATTGGACAGGTCACCAGCAATTCGGAAGTGGTGCGGCCAGGAGATCTTCTTTTCGAAGCTGATGGCGTTATACCCACCGGGACGGAGCCCCGAGCACAGAGCGGGGCCGCGGCGAATGCGCTCGCGGACGGCGTTGAGCTCCTCCGAGTCTTCGGTGTCCTGCGGTAGGGCGGGCGGGCGGTGCTGCGACCATGCGATGCCACCGATGCGGCTCAGGATCGCAATGTCATCGAGCATGAAGTACAGCGGGGTGCCGGCGGCCCTTTCGCCTGGTAGGGCGGCATCGAGCGACGAGCGGAATCGCCTAGAACTATGGCTTCCGACCAGCGCCTTAACCCCTTCCCGAGCCGGACGCACCTCGACGGACGCGATCAGTTGTTCGTCGACTTCCATGTCCATCTCGTCATAGGCAATCGGCTGCGGATCACCGCTGGACGGCGTGAGGAGGTCACGACCGCGCCCCGTGAGGCGCATGGGCGCGCCCTCGCCGCCTGGCCACGTGACATTGATGTGAGCGGTTCGGCGCACGGAGCCAGGGTGGCGATCCGGGGTACCGACGACCGAGTCGTTCGGGGGTTCCGACCAACCGTCGAGCTTCCAATGGTTGCTGACTATCGCCACGTTGGTCGGTGCGCCCACCCGGGTTCCTCCCGCCTCAGTCGGCATCAGCGATCCGAGCCATCGAATCTCTCACAGCCGACATTGCAGCGTGTGGGTTCAATGACGTGCGACAGTGAACTCATGTGGCCGCGACCTGTGCCAGCTCGGCAAGGAACGGCCCAACGACTTCGAGGAAGCCAGGAGTGTTCGCCGAGTGCACATTGTGTCCGGCGTTCGGGACCGTCACGAGTCGACCGTTCGGAAGCGCTGCGACAAAGCGAGCGGCAGCATCGGGATCGAAGACGTCGGACGCTTCGCCCCGCACCACCAGGACCGGGTTCGTCAACACCTTGAAGTCCTCCAGCGTGGGGGGTTTCGGCATCGCAGACACGCCCGGAAGACGCCGGTGGTCCACCTTGCTCGCGTACTTCCCGTCGGCTCGACAGAGCATGTTGTATTTCAGGGTGCGGGCGATGTGCTCACGCGACCGGAAGCGGTCGTATCGCGCCACGACGTCCAAGAACTGCTCGAGGCTATCGAACTCGACGTTGTGGGTCACGAAGTCACGGATGACCTCGACGCCCCTCTGGCTCAGTTCCGGACCGACGTCCACCAACACGAGGCCCTTCGCCAGCCTCGGATCTGCGAGGGCCATCGTCATCGCCACGTATCCGCCCATCGAGTGGCCGATGACGACCGGCGAAGAAAGGCCCAGTTCAGAAGCGAATTCAAGAGCGTCGGCGGCGCGAGTCTCGAACGAGTAGTCCTGATCTCGTGTCCACTCGGAGTCCCCGTGACCCCGTTGGTCCAACGCGAAAAGGTGGTAGCGGTCGGCGAGGTGCAGGCTCACCAGATCCCAGGAATGGGCAGACTGGTTACCACCATGGAGGAGCAGAACAGGTGGTGCGTCCGAAACTCCCCACTCGAGATAGTGGAATCGAAGACCCCGGATCACCGTCTGGCGCGATCGGTACTCGACACTTGGGGAGTGCCGAATGCCCAGATCATCGGCGCTCTGTAGGAGGCTCGTGAATTCGTCGGTTGTCGTCATGTCCAGTGGCGCCAATGACGTTGCGAACGTGTTCAGGTACATCGGCACCACTGTAGGAGGAGTCCTTTCGATTCGAGACCGCCGATCAATTCGAGACCGCTGAGCGCATTCGGCTTCGACGAGAGTCGAGTGGACCGAAGAAAGCCATTGGCGCTTCTCAAAGTCATAGTGCACACTATGTACAGTCTGTGGCAACAAAAGGGAGATCCATGCCTATCGGTATTTCGGAGGAGCACCAGGCGCTGGCCGAAACGGTCAGCTCCTTCCTTGCAAAAAACGATGCGCTTGGCGCCAACCGGCGACTCCTGGAGGCGGACTCGGAGTCCCTGCCGACGTTCTGGGGCGAGATCGCCAACATGGGATGGCTGGGTTTGCATCTCCCCGAAGAGGTCGGGGGGTCCGGCTTCGGGTTCCCCGAATTGGTCGTCGTCGTGGAGCAGTTCGGGCGGGCAGCGGTGCCCGGGCCGTTCGTGCCGACCCTCATCGCCAGCGCAACCATTGCGGCGGCAGGGACCGAGGACATCAAGAAGAAGTATCTCGCCGGGCTAGCCGACGGCACGGTCGTCGGGGCGATCGGCCTCACGGCGGAGTTGACCGCCGACGGCAACCGGTGGAGCGGATCGGCCCCGGCCGTGGTGGGCGCCGGCGTAAGCAATCTCATCCTCCTCCCGGTCGGCGACGACGTGATCGTGTTTGAGGCGCCCTCCGACGGCGTTGAGCTGTCGACCCCGCCCAACATGGACCCGTCCCGGCGCTCGGCCCGCGTGCACCTGTCCGGAGCGGTCGGCGAACGCATCGAGGGAGGCCGACGGCTGCTGATCGATCTGGCGCGAGTCCTGTTCTCGGCCGAGGCCACGGGAGTCGCCGCAGCCTGCACGGAGATCGCCAGCGCGTACGCAAAGGTCCGTCACCAGTTCGGTCGCCCGATCGGGGTGTTCCAGGCGGTGAAGCATCACTGCGCCAACATGGCCCTGGCCGCGGAGCTCGCGACGGGGGCCACCTGGGATGCAGCGCGAGCGGTCGACGCGGGCAACGATCAACTGTCCATTGCGGCTGCCATCGCGGCGTCGGTGGCCATCCCTGCTGCCGCGAACAACGCAGAGATGAACATTCAGGTACACGGCGGCATCGGCTACACCTGGGAGGACAACGCTCACCTCTACTTCCGACGGGCCCTTGCGACCGCTGCGCTCGTCAGCGAGGTCGAGGCCTCCCAGGACGTGACGGACCTGACCCGCCAGGGCGTGAAGCGCACCCGGGCGCTCGATCTGCCGCCCGAGGCCGAGGCGGTTCGCACCGAGGTCCGCGCGTTCGCCGAACGGGTGAAGGCGCTCGACGAGGGCGCGCGCAGGGCCGCGATGCTCGAGGAGGGCTACGCGATGCCCCACTGGCCGAAGCCGTGGGGCCGGGGCGCGCAGGCCGTCGAGCAGCTCGTCATCGAGCAGGAGTTCGGCGCTGCGGCGGTCTCTCGGCCTGCGTACCCGCCGATCACCGCCTACGTGACGATGACGCTGATTCAGCAGGGTTCGGAAGAGCAGATCGCTCGCTGGGTCAAGCCGATGCTGCAAGGCGAGCTCGAGTGGTGTCAGCTCTTTAGTGAGCCCGACGCTGGCTCTGATGCCGCGAGCATCAAGACCCGCGGCACGAAAGCCGACGGCGGATGGCTCGTCAACGGGCAGAAGGTGTGGACGAGCAGCGCTCATGAGGCCGACTTCGGATTGGCCACCGTCCGCACCGATCCCGACGCTCCGAAGCACGCCGGCGTCACGATGATGGTCGTGGACATGCACGACCCCGGTGTCGAGATCCGACCGCTCCGGCAGCTCACGGGAAGCGCCGGATTCAACGAGGTGTTCCTGACCGACGTATTCGTACCGGACGACAACGTCGTCGGTGAGGTTGGCGGCGGATGGACGGTCGCTCGAGCCACGCTCGGAAACGAGAGCATCAGCGTCGGCGCTGGCACCTCGGTGGGCGTCCCCGAGCAAGGACTGATCGACGCGCTGGACGCCCACCCCGAGCGACTCGTGGGTGGCAGCGCTCGGGTGGGGCGGTGTATCGCCGGAAACCAGGCCAATGAGTTGGTGAACCTACGCAGCATCTACCGCGCGGTATCCGGGAGCGGCCCCGGGCCCGAGGCGGCCATCACCAAGTTGGCGTTCACCGAATCGATGTTGGATGCCGCGCACGCGCTGGCGTCCCTGGCCGGTCCCGATCTCGCATACCTGGAGGACCCGAGCGAGAACAGCTCGACCACAATTCTGGGCGTGCGGGTCTGGGCGATCGGCGGCGGCACCTCGGAGATCAAGCGAAATCAGATCGGCGAGCGAATCCTCGGACTTCCTCGCGACCCGCTCCTCTCCTAAATCCCGGTCGTACTCGCCCACCACAAAGAGTCGTCAGTCACACTCCCTGAAAGGAATCGCAATGCCGAAGAAGAAGCAAGGGATGCCGTCCTACAGGTACGAGGAGCGGATCCCCACCGATGACTTCGAGGAGATCATCTACGAGAAGGACGGTCCCATCGGTCGGCTGATCCTGAACTCGCCGGAGAAGCGGAACCCGCTCAGCTATCGGCGGATCATCGAGCTCTCGATGGGTCTCCAAGAGATGCAGATGGACGACGACATCCGGGTCATCATCATCAAGGGGGCCGGGCCTGCCTTTTGCTCCGGTTACGACCTCACGCCGGGCAAGGCGCGGGACAACAACCCGAACCCCGACGACCCACGCGCCCGCATCGGCTACGCCGATGTCGGCGACCCTCCCGGTGGCGTCTTCATCAGCGAAGAGAAGGATGGGCCCTTCTTCTACAAGTACGAGTTCTTCTCCCGGGAGCTCTACTTCCGGATCTTCGACCTCCAGAAGCCGGTGATCGCCCAGATCCACGGCTACTGCCTGGCCGGGGCAACCCATCTGGCCGGGTTCTCCGACATGCGGATCGTGGCCGAGGACGCCCAGATCGGCTTCCCGGTGGCCAGGAACCTGACCATCGAGGGCTTCCAGTACGAGATCTGGCTGATGGGCGCCACGCGGGCCAAGTACTACCTGTTCACCGGGGACCCGATGACCGGGCGCCAGGCCTATGACTGGGGTTGGGCCTCGGCGGTCTTCCCGGCCGACAAGCTGGAGGAGGAGACCGAGAAGCTCGCTCACCGCATCGCCCTCACCGACCCGGTGCTTCTCATGATGCAGAAGCGGACCATCAACCGGCAGATGGAGCTCATGGGCTTCAAGACCGGGATGGCCTGGAGCCAGGACGTGCATGCGGCATCAGGCGGGAGGGGGGGGACCGCCGAGGGCGCAGAGTTCTGGAGGATCTCCCAGGAGAGCGGACTCAGGGCTGCCGTCGACTGGCGGGACGGACACTTCGGCATCGCCTATCCCGCTGAGGGCAAGGTACCGAGCTAGGGCGGTCCCACAAGGACCACAGAAGACGCCGGTAGCAAGGGGCGACGTCTCGCATGGACGGAATACTTCATGACAAGGTCATCCTTGTTGCCGGATGCGGCGGTATCGGCGACGAGCTGGTCCGACGGTATTCAGAGGAGGGCGCGCGCGTCGTTGCGGGCGACATCCGGGGAGACCACGCCATCCAGCTCGCCAAAGGCATCGATCCGACCGGTCAGCACGTCGTCGGCGTTGCGGTCGACGGGGCTGACGAGGTGTCAGCACGGGACGCCGTGGCCCTTGCCGTCTCGACCTTCGGCAAGCTCAATGGGCTGCACGCCAACTTCGTCTACTCGATCCCCGCTGAAGACACGGTGGAGGAAGTCCCCTTCGAAGAGTTCAACATGGCGATGCGCGTGAACGCGGGTGGATATCTTTTGTGCTCGCGCTACGCGATCCCCGCAATGCGCGAGGCTGGCGGTGGCTCCATCGTCTATACAGCGACCAGCGATACGTATCTCGGCTCGGCCGATCGACTTTCGTACGCAATGAGCAAGATCGCGACGCATGCACTAATGAGGCACGTCGCCAGGCGGTATGGACGTGAGGACATTCGGGCCAATGTCGTCCAACCCGGCCTGATGCTGCACGCGAAGCTTCAAGCAACGATGCCGCAGAACGCGAGGGATCGAGTGATGCGCAGCATGGCCCTGAAGTCTCGCCTTGGCCGTCCTGACGACATTGCTGCGATGGGTGCCTTCTTGCTCTCAGACCAAGCCGGGTTTGTCACTGGACAGGTCATCACCGTAAACGGCGGCCTGACGATGAGCCCATGAGGGCTAGCGCATCTCACCTTCCGATAGCCCCTTAGTATGGTTCTCTGATGCGCCCCGCCACCATCGTGCATACCGCGGACGTGCACTTGGGAATTGGGACCGCCGGCGAGAATGGTTACGAGGAGCGCTGCTTCGCCCGGGCGATCGATCTGGCCATCGATGCGGACGTGGACGCCGTGCTCATCGCGGGCGACCTATTCGACCACGCACGCGTTCCCGAGGATCTGCTCGCCTGGACGGCAAAACAGCTCGACCGGGCCGAGCGGCCGGTCATCCTGCTCGTCGGCAATCACGACGCGTTGCACGACACGTCGGTCCACCATCGCTTTGACGTCGGGGAACGATGTGCACGGGTCGAGCTGCTTGACGATCCTGATGGCTCGATCATCGAGGTGGAGGGTACGGACATCGTCGTCTGGGGCCGCGCCCTGATCGAGCACGAACCCGCCTTCCGGCCCCTGGCGGGGATCCCGCCGAAGCCCAAGGCCAAGTGGGGAATCGTCGCCGGCCACGGTCTGGTCATGCCGGACGAACGGCCGAGCCACCACGGCTCTCCCATCGCACCCTCCGAGCTGGCCGGCGTTGAGTGGGACTACATCGCGCTCGGGCACTTCCACGGCCACCGGGTTCTCCAGGAATCGCCGGTTCCGGCTGTGTACCCCGGTGCCACTTCGAGCTCTCGTAAGGGCGAGCCGGGAGTCGTCCTTGTCAGCTTCGCCCTGGGGTCCGGGACTCCGGGTTCCGGGACCACCTTCGAATGGGTCCCACTGGCGCTTCAGTAGTCGTCCGAACCGGAGGGCGGCTGTTCGGCGTCGGCGACCGGCACCGGCCCCACCAGCTCGAGCGCCCATGCCAGGTGACGAGCGCACATACCTCCGGACTTCGCGAAGTGCTCGCCTACCCGGCCGCGCCGTCCTCCTTCGACGGAAGCGCCACCAGGGCGTGCCCCGGAGCGGTTCGCTCCCCGTTTTGGTTGATCACATTCACCTCTAGTCGGAGCAGGTTCCCTCGACTCTCACGTACCTTCTCCACGACTCTCAGGTAGGTGCTTAACACATCGTTCTTGTTGTTGATTGCCCGGAATTGGAGTCCTACTTCTCTGATCTCCACGTCATCTCCGAACCAACCTCTTATCGCGTTGAAGACATAGGACCACCTGAGGTTTCCCATGCCAAAAGCTCCCGGCTGTCCGGCCGCCTTTCCAGCGTCATCGTCCATGTGGATGTAGATGAACTCGTCATTGACGGCCGCGTAGCGGTTCCAGTTCATGACATCGGTCTTTCGAACGAACGGCGGGCCCTCGGCTCCCACCTCGATGTCCTCGAAGAACAGCTGCTGGGTCACCGTCGTCTCTTCAATACCAGATGCTTGTCGCCAACCGTCGCTTCACAAGCTCGCGCACCTGGTTGTGCCACTCCGCTTCATGGCGCAGGAAGAGCGTAAGCCCGAGCCGGCCCGTTCTTTCTTCCCAATCGGCCAGGCGGGTCCGTTCTGTGATCACGTCACCAGGCCGGATGCGCGTGAAGAAGGTGTCGACCTGGCCCCCGTTCAGCACGTTCTCACCTTTCTGCGGCGCCTTCCCTGGCAATCCACCGGCAAATGGCGCAGGCGTTGTTCGAATTGGCCAGCCGAATGGGTTGAAATCCTCGGGGGCGACGACGCCCCCCCACCGGGTCGTTCTTGCGTATTCCTCGTCCCAGAACAGCCTCGACGGCGTCTCCGGCCAATAGACAGCGATAGCCCATTTGCGGATGTCCGACAATGAAACTGGATGCGAGACAGTTTCGGGCCCCCAGACGCCCTTCGAGGTGACCATCTGAGGCGTGACGAGCGTCTCCATAGCCTCATCCTCGGTCGCCACCGGCACTGCTCCTCCCCGCCCGCCGGCGGGCCACCGCGCGGACTGATCAGTATCCACCAACCGGCCGAGGGCCACGGGTCAACGGATGTGGCGCCGGTCCGACCATGTGCAACTGGGGCTCCTTGGTCGCGAGATCGAGAACCGTGATCTCGAACCGGCCGTTGTCGACCTCGATCACTCCGAGGGTGCCCACGAGACCCCGATACCCGTAGGGCAGTGTGGGGCTCCCGGGATTGACGAGAGCCGTGCCATCGGAGAGTCCCCAAACAAGTGGGACGTGGGAATGCCCGGAGACGGCGATGTCCACCCGCCGCCCGAAGTGCCTCTCGAGCAACGCGGCAACTTCGTCTTCGGTTCGGATCTCGGCGTGCTCAAGGTCGTGGGTAAGTCCGATGGTGACACCCTCGACCTCGATGACGACGATGTCCGATATACGGGGGTCATCGGGAACGCCGGGGGGTCGAAGCCGTGGGTCATCACCGTTCCCACGGCTGACGAGTGTGGGCGCAACCAAGTCGAGGCGGTTGACGACTTCGATGATGTGGAGATCGCCGCAGTGGAGGATGCGGTCGATCCCGGCTAATACCTCATAAGCCTCGGCGGGAAGATCTGCGCCCGCGGACGGAATGTGTGTGTCACCAACGAGCCCGATCCGGACTGTCATCGACTCATGCTATCCCCGACCCCTCAAGTACCCATCGGGCGCGTCCCTCAAAACGGGGAATGCGAAACGCACCATCTTTCAGATATTGATCGGATCGCCTTCGCCGTGGTCAAACGGTATCGTTGGATCGCTCCCCTCAGCGTCGCTATCGGCATCCGACCGATGGTGCACGACGTTGCACATTCGAAGCCACGCTGCCGGCGACCCCCGGTGGCCGAGGCGTCACCTCAGGGTACCCACGGTGGCGTTTCGCCGGCGGCTACGGCCCGAGCGATCTCCTCCATGACACCGAGCATCTGCAACCTCTCCTGTCCCAACGTCAAAGGCAGCACCTCGGCAATCCGCTGCGGGGTCCATGGTTCCGAAGCGAAGACGGCTCGCACCTCTTGGGGTTGTGCCCAGACTGCAATCTTGGAGCCGGCGGCGGTGTAGATCTGGCCGGTGATCTCCCGCGCCGCATCGGAAAGCAAGTACACGACGAGCGGCGCAATATCCTCGGGCTGAGGCATATTGTCGACCCCTGGGACGTCGGTCGTCATCCTGGTACGTGCCACCGGAGCTACGGCATTCGCCGTCACTCCGTATTCATGAAGGACCAAAGCGGCGCTGCGTACGAGGGAGGCGATCCCACCTTTTGCTGCGCTGTAATTGGGATGCGAAACACTGCCAACGTGGATCCCCGAAGTGAACCCGACGAGGCTTCCAAAGCGCTGCTGGCGCATGATCGCCGAGGCGGCTCGAAACACCGTGAAGGTCCCCTTGAGGTGCGCTGCGATGACCGCGTCCCAGTCATCCTCTTGCATCTCGAACAGCTTTCGCCCGCGCAGGATACCGGCGACGCAGACCACACCATCGAGGCGGCCGAAATGGTCGACCGCGGCGGTAACGATGTGCTCAGCTCCATCCATCGTGGCGACCGAGTCGGCCAGAGCGATGGCCTTACCACCCGCTTGGGTTATCTCCGTCACGACTGCCTCTGCAACCGCGCTTGAGGGAGAGAGGCCATCTACGCTCACGCCGTAGTCGTCAACCACGACACTGGCGCCCTCCGCCGCGCACGCTAAAGCAACGGCCCGGCCGATCCCTCGCCCGGCACCGGTGACGGCAACAACCTTGCCCTCAAGAAACTCGCCCGTCGGTTGGGGACGCGTCATCTACGTCTACTGCTCGATGCGAATGGCCTGTTCGGGGCAGTTCCCCAGCGACTGCCGCACCTTCGATTCGAACTCAGGCGGGACTTCGTTGCCAGCCTCGTTGGTGAACGCGTGACCGAGTTCGTCCGGTTCGAACACCTCGGGAACCAATGCGTAGCATCGGAGATGTCCTTGGCATCGGTCACGATCGACAAAAACCTTCACTGATTCTCCCTCCATTGACTACCCTGAACGCCCTCCTGGGTCTCAGCCGCCCACCAATGGGCGCGGAACGAAGGAGATCGGCAGGTACTTGAGCCCCCAGGTCATCGTTGCGGGCGCCTGAGATGGAACGTCGCCGGGTGTGACGTGAATGTCGTCCATGCGAGCCAAAACCTCCTCGAATACGACCCGCAAGTTGAGGCGCGCCGTGTTGGATCCGATACAGCGATGTGGACCAAGCCCGAAGGCGATGTGGCGGTTATCTGCGCGGTCCCATTGACACTGCGTCGGGTTCTCGAACACAGCCGGATCACGGTTGGCGGCACCGAAGTGCATGAGGATCGTGTCGCCCGTCTTCAGTTGCTTTCCGCCGATTTCGACGTCCCGGGTGCAGTGGCGGGTTAGCGAAATTACGGGCGTCTCGACTCGCAGTATCTCGTCGAACACGGTGGGTATGAGCGACGGGTCCCCGCGCAAGCGAGCTTGGACCTCGGGAAACTCGGTCAGCTTGAGCATCACAGCGCTCAACGCGTCGCTTGTGGTCTCGAATGCACCCAGGGTGAGGATCTGAATGGCACCGGTGATATCTCGATCGGATAGAGGTTGGCCGTCGATTGTCCCAAACAGAAGGCTATCGATAAGGTCCTCGCGCCTGGGGCCTGCCCGGCGGACGGACACGAACTCTGCAATCCAGTTGACCCAGGCGGCCATGGCCTCGAGGAATTCAGGCGAACCATCCTGCTCATAGATGACCTTGTCGGACCAAACCAGGCAGCGGTCCACCTCTTCTGGGTCCCCGATACCGAAGAGCACTTGGAAGAACATCCGACTCGGGAGAAGGCGGGCAAGCTGGCTCACAAAGTCGCAGTGTCCCTCTTCGAGGAACCCGTCGATCAGCTCCGTCACGATCGCCCGGATCCCCGGCTCGAAACTCGCAAGGGCTTTCGGCGTTAGACGAGGATTGAGAAGCACCCGCCACTTCTGGTGCAGCGGGGGATCGAGCGAAATGGGTGGAAAGTAGCCAAGTGGGCTCTCGACGAGCTCAGGATTGAACCTGCTCGGGTCTGATGAGAAGGTTTGCGGGTCGCGCAATACGGCACAAATGTCTTCATACTGCGTCAGTACCCACAAGCCGTTAAAGGCGCCCCCTCCCATGGTGGAATCGCTGTGCGCCACAGGGCAACGAGCGCGCAGGTGTTCGACTACATCCCACATCTTTTGCGACAACTCGGGGTGATACGGGTCGTAGTGCTCCTCGAAGTACTCCAGGGCCGTACTCATGGCGCCTCCGCATTGGTTGTCGAGTCGGAACTTTGGTTCAGTGCTAGACGGATCCGGCGAAAGGAACTTTCGCCGGAGTCCCGTTGTCGGTCGGCTCCGGCCGACCAACTCCTCTCCGTCGCCGCCCGGCTGATCCGCATCTGATTCGCGCGGGCGGGACTCCATGCCCGGACCTCACTGCGCGTTGAATTCACCGCATCAAACCGCCCGCCCGAGTATGCGGGCTGGTGGATCCCACCAAGCAGGTTTGCGACGTCCTGCTTCTCCGACATCGCGTTCCCTTCCAAGTGGATGGCATCGACATGCCGTCAGGTAACACAGACGTTATGCATAGCCACACAACTTTCTAGCTGCCGCACCCGGAAGGGTCAAACGGCACTGCTCATCGTCCGGATCCGCGTTCAAGTCCGAGAATCTGGCTTGTAAATTCTTCAGAGGCGGCGGCACCAACCTCGTGGCACGGTGTGGCGGACCCCCCTCCTCAGGCCAACCCTGTCAGTCCCAGGGAAGCGCGAGCTCGTGCGCTGCGGCGGGATCTGCTCCCCCACGCAAACCCTGCCCAGGTTCTAGGTATCAAAGGTGCAGAACTTATGCAGCTGTTGACAACATCCCGCGTGGACGTTACGGTCCCATCACGAATTGGCGACATTGCTCGTCCGCGGGAACATATGGCGCGCGGAGAGCGGGGGGGCACTGCAAATGAACATTCGCACAAAGGTAGCGGGAGCAGTACTGGCTCTCGTAATGACACTGGCCGGTTTGACCGCGCTGTCTACCTCGACCGCAAGCGCGGCTCCCGCGCCGATCAAGGTCGGAGTGGTATGCAGCTGTTCCGGCGCTGTCGGATCCGCGTTCGTTCTGGTCACCGACGGCTATCTGGCCTGGGCCAAAGCGACCAACGCCAAGGGCGGCATCGCCGGGCACCAGATCGACGTGATCGAAGTCAACGACCAGAGCAATCCGGGAACCTCCATCATCGAAGCACAGACGCTCGTGTCCGACGGGGTGGTGGCGGTGATGGTCTCCTCGCTAGTTCAGCAGGCGA
The DNA here is from genome assembly GCA_003151235.1 of Acidimicrobiaceae bacterium. Classification (GTDB taxonomy): domain Bacteria; phylum Actinomycetota; class Acidimicrobiia; order Acidimicrobiales; family RAAP-2; genus Palsa-461. The sequence goes on along the minus strand of PLWZ01000018.1, from coordinate 47,331 downwards.
TTCTTCCCGTGTTTGCGTCGGCGGGCATCCCGGTCGTCGGTGAAGCGTATGGCGTTGCCGGCCTGCCCCAAAATACCGACGTTTTCGGCACCACGGACACAATTGCTCCTGCCAGTCTCAGTGCGACAGAGTTCGTGGATCTCGCCAAGGCTGCGCACGTGAAAAAGCTGGCGTACCTCTACGAAACAACGGCTGCCAGTACTGGCCTCACCACTTCGGAGCTCAGCGCGGCCGCGGCCAAGGTGGGAATCAAACTCGTCTACTCGGTGGCCACCTCGCTGACAGAGACCAACTACTCCGCCGAGTGCATTGCCGCTCAGCAGGCCGGTGCGACGGGGTTCATCGACGGTGGGGGCGCCCCTTCAAACGTCGAGGCCGTGGCGTCGTCTTGCAGCCTTCAAAACTACGACCCTGTCTACTTCGTCACTGCGCAGAACTGGAACGGCATCTCAGCCCCCCTCGCCAAGGACTCGTATATGTCCAGCCCGACCGCGCCCCCATTTGACACCGCCATCGCTGCCATCAAGCTTTGGCAGGCCACCGTGAACAAGTACTACCCGGGCGACCTCAAGAATCCCGGCCTTGACCCCGAGGTTCAGATCAGCACGTACGAGGGGGGGCTCCTGCTGCACGACGCCCTCATCGCCGCGCATCTCACCTCGAGCGAGAAAGTCACGACAAAGCTGATCATCAAGGGCCTCTACGCGCTCAAAGGCGACTCGCTCGGAGGTCTCGCCCCGCCGATCACCTACGAACACGGCACGACCCACGTGATCCCCTGCTTTTTTGAGAGCAAGCAAGTCAACGGGAAGGTGTCGATCCTCAACGGCGGTAAGGGAGTGTGTGCTTCGTAGCCCGGTGGACCGCTCCTCTTCTTCGGGGCTTGGTGCCTCGGGAGGTGACGGGAGTTCTCTTGTCGACCAGACCCGCCCAACCCGTGAGTGCAATAGCTCACGAGCCATTTGTGCACGGTCTGACGGCTGATCCCAGATCGCCGAGCGACCTCGGTCACGCTGGCGGGGGAGGGGCCATCCACGACTGAGGCCCCCAACCCATGGCGGCCACGTCAAAGTCGGACCAAGCACCCTAATTCTGCTGCCGGTGCCATACCCCAGTCGCGGCTATAAGCACGCTCGCAGTGGCCCTCGAGCACGACCATCCCGCGCGTACGGGAGTCCAAACGAGACCTGGTCCGACAATTGCAACACCATGCCGTGTGACCAAAAATTCCAAAGTAAATAGCGGTGGCTGATCAAGCGCCCATTCAGCGCGGGCTGGACCGAGCTACGCGGGGAATCCTCACCATAGTCATCCTCGGCGGCTTCATGGTGATCCTGGATACCACGATCATCAACATTGCCCTTGAATCGCTCCGCAGAGACCTGCACACCACCTTGGGCGGCGTCCAGTGGGTAGTGACCGGCTACATCCTGGCAATCGCGGTGATGGTCCCTCTCACGGGCTGGGCTGCACGTCGCATAGGGGCCAAGCGATTGTTCTTGATATCGATGGCCGTGTTCACCTTGGGCTCGGCGTTGTGCGGTCTCGCGCGTTCGCCTTGGCAATTGATTCTCTTCCGCGTCGTCCAAGGATTGGGCGGAGGGGCAATCGTGCCGGTCGGCCAGATGATCTTGGTCAGAGTGGCGGGCCCATCCAACCTTCCTCGCGTGATGGCGGCGTACGGCGTTCCGACCATCCTGGCCCCGGTGTTTGGCCCGACGCTCGGCGGGCTCTTGCTCGCTAACGCCAGTTGGCGTTGGATCTTCTACATCAACGTTCCTATCGGCGTCTTCGCATTAGTGAGGGGGCTGGGCAAGCTTCCGGCCGAGCCACCACAGATTGCTGGACCGTTGGACCTGGCGGGTCTCGGCCTGGTCGCAAGTGGGCTCGTGGGCTTGACTTACGGGTTGTCGCAAGTCGGCTCGTCGAGTAATGGTCTCAGCCATGTGGCCATCCCAGTGGTGGCTGGGGTCGTTTTGGTGGTCGTGTTCGTGCTGCGGGCTCTGCACATCGAGCGACCGCTGTTAAACATGCGGCTCTATACGAACAGGATTTTCGCCGCCGCATCTCTTACAACTTTCTTGCTCAGTTCGGTCTTGATCGGCGCGGCCATCTTGATGCCGCTCTACTACCAGACCATTCGTCACCTCAACACCCTGTCCACCGGTTTGCTCGTCGCCCCGCGCGGCATAGGTGCGACATTGGGCACATGGGTATCCCGGCGCATGATGGAAAGATTCGGAACCGGAGCGACCACTGCGATCGGTGTCCTCTTAACGCTCCTGTTCAGCGTCCCCTTCTTGCTGCTTGGTAGCCATACGTCCTACGTGCTCATCAGCACAGTTCTGACACTTCAAGGGTTTGGGATTGGGTTAACTATCACACCAGCAATTACCGCCGGATACCGGGCGGTGAAACCGGATCAAATCAACGATGCGACACCGCAGCAGAACATCGTGCAGCGGGTTGGATCGTCCATCGGCACGGCGATACTGCTCTCGCTTTTGCAGCATTACTTGGCCCATGCCGGAACGTCGACATCGGCTCAGGCCCGGGCCTTTGGGACCACCTTTGGGTGGCTGCTTGCTATCGGCACAGTCGCGATGTTCGCGGCGGCATATTTGTTCGCGTTGGAACGCCGTCAAGCCCGCTCCTTGTCTACTAACACCACCGTCGACGCGGACCTGGTCGAGGCCGCTGAATCGTTGGTACCCGAGGGATAAGGACAGACCGTCTCACACGCGTTGGGCCCGAATGTCCACATACGTGCTCAGTTCGCTCTCGGGTGGTCGAGGACCCCTTGACCTGAACCCCAAGAGTGGGCCACTTTTCGGGGTCCAGGTCAAGGGGTGGGGACGAAGGGATTCGAACCCTTACTGGAGGCGGTTTAAGCGCCTTGCCTCTGCCAATTGGGCTACGCCCCCGCGCGCGCTAGGTACCTGGGCTACCCGGATCGTACCGGGAGCACACCCGGCTCTTCCTCGTGCCCGGGCATCCCCAGGCACGAGGCACTCGACCGTTAGTCTCGCCGAATGGCCTTGGCCAAGTGTCGGATGTTTAGCCGCGCCTTCCCTTTTTTCCTGTGTTGCGTCGCGATTGCCCTGGTGGGCATCGCCGCGCCCGCTAACGCGGCCCCTTCTCAATCCCAGATCGCGAGCACCGCCGCCGAGGTCGCGAACCTCGAAACCATCATCGCGAACGAGCAACAGCAAAGCGCCACGTTGGACGCCCAGTTCCTGACCGCCCAAGCAGAGGTGGCGCAATACCAAAGCGCCCTCGCGGCAACCAAGGTGCAGCTGGTCAAGACCCGCAAGCACGTGCAGGTCGACAAGGTCCATCTGGCCAAGGACGCGCTGTCCGCGTACGTCGATGACTCGCAGGCTGCGGCGATCGACTCGCTCTTCGTGGACTCCCCGAACAGCTCGGTAGCGCGCAGTCAGTATGAAGACGCCGCCGTCGGCAACATCACGATGGCGGTTGCCGCGCTGAAGGGCGAACAGGAGCAGTTGGCCGCGACCACGAGCCTCGAACAGACCGAGGAGCAGCAGGCCACGGGCGCCCTGAACCGTGTGCAAGCACTCCAGGTCGCCAACCAGCAGGCCGCCGCCGCCGCGCAGGCAACGCTGAATCAGGTCCAGGGAACCCTCGCCGTCGAGGTCGAGCAGTACGCGGTCGCTCAGGCACAGGCACAGGCCGCGTACGCCGCCGCACATCCGTCCAATGCCGGCTCGGCGGCCCGGAACGCGACCGGGGACGCCAATGTGGCGATCGCCCTCGGCGGTCCCGGGGCATCGGCCGCCGTCACCGCGGCCAACCAGGCCGCGGCGTCGGGTGGCGCGACCGGGGCGTCGGGCAGTGCGTCGGGCAGCGGTGCCGGCGCCGTCGCTGTCGCGGCCGCCGAATCCCAGCTCGGCGTCCCCTATGTCTGGGGAGGTGAGTCCCCCGGCCACGGGTTCGACTGCTCGGGTCTGACCCAATGGTCGTGGGGGCGGGCCGGCGTGTCGATCCCCCGCGTCGCGGCGAGCCAGGCGGCGGCCATCGCTGCGGTGCCGCTCAACGCGCTCGAGCCGGGCGACCTGCTCTTCTATTACAACCTCGACGGTGACAACACGATCGACCACGTCGTGATGTATGTGGGGTCGGGCCCGTACGGGAGCGAGACGATCATCCAGGCGCCCTACACGGGGGCCGACGTGCAGTACGCACCGTTGTTCACCGACGGCCTGATCTCAGCCGGACGTCCTTGACCTGGGATCCCTTCGCCAAGGGGATCGCGAGCAGCGACTCGTTACCATGGTGGGGGTGGGTGAACACAAGCCTGCCGTGACGGACACCCGGTTGCCTGTCGACCCGGCAGCCGAAAACGGCAACCGCGCCAACGGTGCCGCTCAAGACCCTGACCCGACGGCACCGCACGCCAACTCGTCCCGGTTCTCCGACGTCGATGAGTGGGGCCGCTCCGAGCGGATGCGCCGCCTGGCCCGCCAGCTCTACGACCCGATCTACCGATCGTGGTTCCGGGTGGAGTGGGAGGGGCTCGAGAAGATCCCGACAGAGGGCGGCGCGCTCTTGGTGGCCGACCACGCCGGGGCCATCCCGCACGACGCGCCGGTGATCATGCACGGCATCGAGTCCGAGCTCGACCGGGCCGTCTACGGCATGGCCGACTACTTCTTCCGCACCGTGCCGGTGATCGGCACGATGTGGTCCCGAACCGGAGGCGTGGTGGCCAACCCCCACAACGCCTACCGGCTGCTGCGCGAGCAGGGCCAGCTGGCCCTGGTGTTCCCGGAGGGGACGAAGGGGCCGTCGAAGACGTTCGCCGAGCGCTACCAGCTCCGTCGATTCGGGCGGGGCGGGTTCGTCGAGATCGCGATGCGCGCCGGCGTCCCGATCGTCCCCATCGCCGTCGTCGGCAGCGAAGAGGCGATGCCGATCCTGTTCCGCATCCCGGCCCTGGGCCGGCTGCTCCGTCTCCCGTACTTCCCCGTCACCGCCAACATGGTCGCCATGGGGCCGCTCGGAATCCTGGTCCCGTTCCCGGCCAAGCTCAAGTTGCGCGTGATGGACCCGGTCACCTTCGACGTGCCACCCGACCTCGGGCGCTATTCGGGCTCCAAGGTGATGGAGGCCGCGGAGAAGATCCGCGCCGATCTGCAACAAACCGTCTACGACCTACTCTCGGAGCGCCGCAGTGTCTGGTTTGGCTGACCACGACCGGAGACGGATCCTGGTCATCGGCGCAGACACCTTCTGGGGCGGTCGGGTGGCCCAGGCCTTCGAGGCCGACGAGAAGATCGAAGTCATCGTCGGGCTCGGTGCCACCGATCCCTCGGTGGCGCTCGACCGGACCGACTTCGTCAAGGTCTCAGACCACGCGTACTCGACGCTCAACCGCATCGTGTCCGCCATCGGCGCCGACACGATCGTGCACACCGGGCTCATGGTCGACTCCACGCTCGGGTCGTCCAACCGGCTCCATGACACCAATGTCATCGGGACGCTGAACCTGCTCGCGGCGGCGGGCGCGCCCGGGTCGACGGTGAGAAAGCTGGTCGTCAAGTCCTCGGGCCTCGTCTACGGGGCCACCTCTCGGGACCCGTACGCGTTCACCGAGTCGATGACCCGGTCGGGGCCGCCCCGCACGTCCGTGGAACGGTCCCTCCTCGACGCCGAGGCCCTGGTGTGGGACTTCGCTCAGGACAGCCCCGGCGTCGACGTGACGCTGCTCCGGTTCGCCAACGTGCTCGGGGCGGACCTCAACACCCCGCTGTCGCGCAACCTCTCCCGCTCGGTCTGCCCGTCCCTGTTCGGGTACGACCCGCTGCTGCAGTTCATCGAGCAGGGCGACGTGGTGCGGGCGCTGGTGCACGCGACCTTGCGGGCCGAGGCCGGCACGTTCAACGTGGGCGGCGCGGGCCGACTGCCGTTGAGCGAGGTCGCTTCGATCTGCGGGACCCGAATCGTGCCGCTGCCCCCCTGGCAGGTCGGGATGTACGCCGGGCCGCTGGGGCGCCTGGGCGTGTTCGACCTCCCGCCGGAGCTCGTCCCCCTCCTCCGCTACGGCCGCGGCATGGACACGAAGCGGTTTGCCGACACCGGGTTCGAGTACCGGTACTCGAGCGTCGAGGCCGTGCACGCGTTCGCGCGGGCCATCCGCCTCCGCAAGGGGGCCGGCCGCCCCGGCGAGCAGTTCACATACCAAGAGGACGTCGAGCACTTCTTGCGCCACGCCCGTTCGGTGGCCCGGCCACCGACCGAGCGTGCCGAACCGGAGCCGGCGGGACCAGAGCTCCCCTAAACGACTCCCGGCCGGGTCAGCCACGCAGCGAGCAGCGGGATGCGGCGCTGCTGCCACTCCTCGGCCGTCATCGCGTAGCGGACGTGGTCCTCCCATTCGCCGTCGATCTCCAAGAACCGTTCGGAGACCCCCTCGAGGCGCAGGTCGAGCTTCTCGACGACCCGGCGGCTGGCCGTGTTGCGGGGGATGATCGAGATCTCCACCCGATGCAGGCCGAGCATCTCGAACGCGAAGCGCAGCGTGACCACGACCGCCTCGGGCACGAGCCCCTGGCCCGCCCATGCCTGGTCGACCCAGTACCCGATCGACGCGCTCTGGAACGGGCCCCGCTGGATGGACGACAAGGTGAGCTCGCCGACGAAGCGATCGGTGACGAAGATCCCGAACCCGTACCCGGATCCGATCTGGCGTTCCCGCTCGCGCAACGCGCAGCGCGCCGCGAAGCTGGCCCGGTCCTCGGTAGGCGGCGGGGCGCCGGCCGGGCGGGGCTCCCACGGCACCAGCCAGTCGCGGCACCGCACGCGCACCTCGTGCCAGGGCTCGTAGTCCGACTCGCGCAGCGTCCGCAGGACGATGCGCAGTCCGGCCAGCTCCAATGGCGCGCTCTGCGACGTCCGGCCGGTCCTCATGGGCCCAGCGCGACTTGGGGGCGTTCGCCCATCGGCGCATCGTGGCAGGTCCGACCCGCCCACGCCAACGAGCGCCGCCGGCCCGACCTCAGGGGCGGGCCAGACTGGCTGCGATCCCGTCCAGGATGTCGGCCTCCGACACCAGGCAACGATCGAACCCGAAGCGGGCCATCGCGTCGCGGAGCACGACGGCGCCGCCCACGATCACGTCCTCGCGCCCGGCGGCCATGCCGGGCCGTCGGCCCCGGTCGGCCGCCGGCTCGGCGGCCAGTCGGTCGCACCACTCGATGACATCGGCCGCGCCGAGGACCGAGTGGTGGATCTTGTCCCGGTCGAAGTCGGTGAGGCCCCCGGTGAGCGCGGCGAGCGTCGAGACGGTGCCGGCCAGCCCGACCAGGGTGAGGTTGGGCTCGGAGAGGCGGGGCAGCGCCCCGGCGGCCCGGTCGAGCTCGGTTCGAACGAAACGGGAGGCTGCATCGAGCTCGTCGCGGGTCGGCGGGTCGTGGTGCAGATAGCGCTCGGTCAGCCGGACACAGCCGAGGTCGAGCGAGATCGCCCTGATCTCGCCGGCTCCGGTCACGAGCTCGGTCGAGCCGCCGCCGATGTCGATGGTGGCGACGTTCGAGCTTGGGATCTCGAGCGAGGCGGTGGCCCCGGCGAAGGCCAGGGCACCCTCGGCTCCCCCGTCGAGCAGCTCTGCGGGAAACCCGACCACCCGTGAGGCCGCGCGGAGGAACTCGTCACCGTTGTCGGCGTCGCGCACCGCCGAGGTGGCCACGAGCCGGGCCCGGCTGACGTGGTGGCGGTCCATCTCGGCGCGGTACTCGGCGAGGACATCGAGGGTCCTCGCGATCGCGTCGGGGTCGAGCTTCGCGGTGGCGTCAACGCCCTGGCCGAGACGGGTGATGCGCATGAGGCGGAGCTCGGGGAGCCCCGGACCGGTGATCAGGAGGCGGGTGGAGTTGGTCCCGCAGTCGAGCGCGGCGACGGCATCACGCGGCGCCCGGTCCACGACCCTCTCCTAGCACCTGACCCGGGTTCTGCGGCATGAGCCCGACCTCGGCCAGCGCCGGGGCTATCTGCGGCGCGACCCACTCGCCAACCGGGTCATCGCCACCCACGAGCCACCAGGCCAGATGCGCATGCAGACACTTCACGCCGGTGCGGGTGCCACCGACACCGCCGCTCGGCCGCGGCCCGGGTTGGTCGGGCTCGATGGCGGCTTCGCGCTCGGCTGCATATCGGCGGTGTGCGTCGGCCAGCGCGACCGGGTCGACCTCGGCCTCGGCCTTCCGGACACCACCGGCCGCCTCGAGCCGGCTCACCGCGTCGCGCAGCAACGGGTCGACCAGCCAGTAGCGGGTCGGCATGGGCGTGCCGTCGAACAGGAACGGGGCGTTCTCGATGACCACCGGTGCGCCGTCGGGTCGGCGTCGCACCACCAGGAAGGGGCCGAGCGGTTCGCGCCGCAACAGCGCAGCCACCGCCTCCTCGTCGCGCACTCCCCCGCCCCGGTTGCCCGACTCAGTTGCGGGGGGGCCGCTCACCGCCAGAACTCGAGCGTGTGCAGGAGCCGGCTGATCAGATCGGGTGGGTTGGCGGCGACCGCCGCGGTGTGGCCGGATGCCTTGGTCCTGGCATGCGTCGTCGGCGTGGTCTGGCCGCTCGTGACCGAGCCCGGGGGCAGCTCCGGCGCGGCGGACGGCGAGACGGGGGGCGACAGCCCGGGGTCGCCCGAGTAGGGATCGGTGTCGCCACCGTTGGTCCCGGCCGGAGCCAGCACCTGGAAGGCCTGCTCGCCCGGGACGACCAGCTGGTATTGCTGGCGCGCGATTCGGGCGATCTCGCTCGACGTGGACAGGTTCTTCGACTCGGCGGTCAGGGCCCGGTCCTCGGCCTTCAGCTGGGTCAGCGTCGACGAGGCCGAGGCGAGTGTCCGGTGCTGGTCGACGAGGGCCCCAGCCGGGAACCACGCCACGAGCACAACCGCGGCCACGATCACCGAGGCGAACAGCGCGACGAAGCCCCGTCGGCGGGCGACGGCGGCCCGGCGCTCGATGCGGGTCATGGCGGCCGGCCCGGGCCGGCGCGACCGCTTTCGCCTGGCCGGTTGCCGCCGGCCGCCCGAGCGCTCAGTCCCCGCCATGACGGCCGGGGTTCCGACGACCGCCCGAGAGGGCGGCACCCCCGAGGTACTGGGCCGACTCGCCCAGGTCCTCCTCGATGCGCAACAGCTGGTTGTACTTGGCCACCCGGTCCGACCGGGCCGGGGCGCCGGCCTTGATCTGGCCCGTGCCCAGCGCGACCGACAGGTCGGCGACGGTGGTGTCCTCGGTCTCACCCGAGCGGTGCGAGACGACCGACCCGTAGGCGCTTCGGGTGGCCAGGCTCACGGCGTCGAGCGTCTCGGTCAGCGTGCCGATCTGGTTCAGCTTGATCAGGACCGCGTTGGCCACGCCCAGCTCGATGCCCCGCTCGATGCGCTCGGCGTTGGTCACAAACAGGTCGTCGCCGACCAGCTGGATGCGGTCCCCAAGGGTCTCGGTGGTGGCCCGCCAGCCGTCCCAGTCCTCCTCGGCCATGCCGTCCTCGATCGAGACGATCGGGTAGCGATCGACGAGCTCGACCCAGTAGTCGGCCAGCTGATCGCCGGTCAGGGTGCGGCCCTCGCCGGCGAGGACATAGCTGCCGTCGCTCCAGAGCTCGGTCGTGGCCGGGTCGAGCGCGATGGCGATCTCGTCGCCCGCCGTGCGCCCGGCCTTCTCGATGGCGTCCATGAGCAGGCGGATCGCATCTTCGTTGGAGTCGAGGTCCGGGGCGAAGCCGCCCTCGTCGCCGACCGCGGTCGAGAAGCCCCTGTCCGACAGGATGGATTTCAACGCATGGTAGGTCTCGGTTCCCCAGCGGAGGGCCTCGGAGAACGAGGCCGCACCGACCGGCATGATCATGAACTCCTGGAAGTCGACCGAGTTGTTGGCGTGGACGCCACCGTTCAAGACGTTGAACATCGGCACCGGCAGCACGTGGGCGCTGGTGCCCCCGATGGCGCGGTACAAGGGCACCTCGAGGTGATCGGCCCCGGCCTTGGCCACCGCGAGCGATGTCGCGAGGATCGCGTTTGCGCCGAGGCGGCCCTTGTCGGCGGTGCCATCCAGGTCGATCAGCGCGTGGTCGACGCCGCGTTGGTCGAGCGCGTCGAGGCCGAGGAGCATCTCGGTGATCTCGCCGTTGACGTGACCGACCGCGTTGAGCACGCCCTTGCCGCCGAAACGAGTTCCGCCGTCGCGAAGCTCGACGGCCTCGTGGGTCCCGGTGGAGGCGCCCGACGGGGTGATGGCACGGCCGCGGGCACCCGAATCGAGGACGACCTCTACCTCGACGGTTGGATTGCCGCGAGAGTCGAGCAGCTCGCGTCCGACCACGTGCTCGATGGTGCTCACCAAACGCTCCTTGGCCCCTCCCCTGGCGAGGCGCCGAACGACAACGCTACCTGCTCGGGGGCCCGTGATCGGGGAACGCGGCGACGTGACCTCCGTTTCGCGTGGCGCCTCGGACGCACGTCGCGCGCTCTTAGGGCTCTTCTCTGTCGAGCGCTTCGCGCTCGCGGGCCACGATCCGGTCCCGGTCATCGAGGGCCGCGCCGCGCAGCGCCTCCTCCGCGTCGACGCCCAGTTCTGCGGCCAGAGCGACCACGGCGTAGAGCAGGTTGCCGACTCCCTCGATCGAAGGATCGTTCGAGAGGCGTTCGGCCGCGCCGTCGAGCACGTCGCGTCGCTCGGCCACGGTGAGTTCGGGCAGGCCGACCGAGTGGGCCTTCCGTTGCATCTTCGTCGCCAGAAGCAGCGCCGGTAGTGCGGTCGGGATGCCGTCGGTCACGCTCTCGCGCCCCTTCTCGGCCGCCTTGATCATCTCCCAGTTGGCCGCCACCGCGCCGGGCGTGGTCGCGGTGACGTCGCCGAAGACGTGCGGGTGGCGACCGACGAGCTTGTCGTGGACGCCGGCCGCCACGTCGGCAAGGGTGAACCAGCCCCGCTCGGACGCGAGGCGCGAGTGGAAGTACACCTGGAACAAGAGGTCGCCCAGCTCCTCTTCCAGATGCGACACCGCCCGATCGAGGCCAGGGTCATCGGCCTCATCGGCCGACGTCACCTCGGCGATGGCGTCGAGGACCTCGTAGGTCTCCTCGACCAGGTGCCGGGTGAGCGAGGCGTGGGTCTGCTCGCGGTCCCACGGGCAGCGTTCCCGGAGCGTTCGCACCAGCTCCTCGAGGCGCGCCATCTCGGCCGAGACCGGCGCGGCCAGGCGGTCGATAAAGACCGAGGTCAGGTGGTCCGGTTCGAGTGAGCGGTCGAGGTCGGCCCAGGCCACCTCGAGCACCGCCTCGTCGTCGAGCCCGAGATGGTGGAGCAGCACCGCTCGGGCCGGCTCGCTCTCGCCGGCATCGACGGCCAGCTTCACCCGCGACAGCACGTCGCGCGACCAGCACTGTGCAACGAGGAACGGGCCGGTGCGACCCGCCGCCTCGATCTCGAAGTGGGTGCCGTCGACCAGCTGCACGCCCGAGGCGACCGGGTCGATGCCGAGCGCGGCCCAGGCCAGGTCGAGGAAGGAGAGCGCCGGCACGATCTCGATCGCCACCCGGCCGTCACGGCGCAGCAGCTCGACCGTCGCCTCGGCGACCAGCGGCGAACCAGGGACTCCGTAGACGACGCCGCGACCGTCGGCCGGCGCCCGCTCCGCCGCCTCGACGAGGTCGTCCACGATCCGCGCGTAGACCTGCTCGAAGGTTTCGGCCTCGTCATAGTGGTGGTCGAACGAGGCCAGGTGGCCGAACGCGACGGCCGAGGGGTGGCGGGCCGTGCGGAGGTAGGCGGCGTCGGCGCCGAGGAGCGCCTCTCGGGCCGCCTCGCTCAGGTAGCTGGGCCCGCCCGGGCCCAGCCCGACGACCGTGATGACGCGGGCCCCGGGGGAAGCCGGCCCCGCGGGCGTCACGCCTTCGCGTTCAAGAGGTCCGCGGCGGGCGGGCTGAGGGGCGGCGCGACCCCGACCCCGGACCGACCGTCCCAGTTGCCGTACCGCGGGTCGATGCTCACCTGGGCCGACTTCGTGACCTTCGACAATTCGCTGCTGGCCTTCGTCGCGCCGGCGTTGAACACGGCCTGGCGGACCGCCGGGATGACGGCGTCGAAGACGGCCGGCGTGTAGCTGGTCACCTGCACGAGCAGGAAGGTCCCGTTGTCGTCGACCGGTTGGCTCACCTCGCCGATCGCCAGCCCCTTCGTGTCGCTCGCGACCGTCGGGTACGCACCCTCGTTGGCCGAGTAGCAGCCGACGGCCCCGCCGGCGGCGGCGCTCGTGGTGTCGGTCGAGTCGGCCATGGCGGCGGCGGCGAAGGACTGGCCGGCCTCGATCGATGCGCGGACCTCCGTCGCGGTCGCTTCGGTGGCGGTCTGGATGGCGTTGAGGCAGATCGTTTCGAACTGGTTCGCGTGCAGGGCGAAGTAGCTGGACAGCTGCACGGTGCCCAGGCCATAGCCGGCCGCGTGGGCCAACACGAGGTCCCCGGCCGCCTGGCCGAGAGCGAGCTGGGCCACGAAGGGTCCCGGGAGCGTCGCGATGAGCGACTGCCCGCTCGCCGCGCACACCGTGCTCTGGCCGCTCGCCGCAGCGGCGGTCTCCAGTGTCGACGTGATCGAGCTTGCGAGGTCGCTGCGCCCGGCCGAGAGCGCCGTCGCGTCGAGCGCGAGGTGCTCGCTCGCCGCGAGGTGCTGGACCAACAGGTTGTTGACGACCTCGCTCAGCCAGAAGTCGACGTACGCGGTGCGGTAGGTGCCACTGCTTCCCGTCCCGGTGATCGACGGGAGCCCGGCCTGGTTATTGGAGCGAACGGCGACGCTCGCATCGAGGTAACAGCCGAACGCGGGGTTCTGATTTATCGCAGCCAGGTCCGCGTTGAGGGTGGCCTGGCTGACCGACACCCCGTCGACCGTGACGGCCGTCGCCGGGACCGAGAACGCGCCGGCCGCGACGACCGCGCCGACCACCACCAAGACGGCGACAGCTCCGGGGAGAAGAAGGTGGCGCTTCACGCGCCGGGCATGTTATCGGGGTGCCCGTCGGGGGCCGTCTCGGGCGGCGGGATGAGACCGTCGAGCAGCTCGCGCAGTTGGCGCGCCCCGCCGCCCGGCTTGTCGAGGGGCACGATCAGCTGGTCCAACGCCTCCCGGTAGGCGGCGTCCCGGGCCAGGCGGTGCAGCCGGGCCTGGGCGCTGCCGACCAGCTTCAGCCCCGAGATGCGGGCGAGGGGTTGGCGGCTCGCGCCGCGGTTGGTCGACACGGTCACCTCGGTGACGCCGACGCGCAGGCAGGTCGCACGCAGCCGGGCCACGTCCAAGAGGGTCTCGGCCGCCGGGGGCAGCGGCCCGTAGCGGTCCACCCACTCGGTCGCGACGTCGTCGACCTCGTCGATGCGGCGGGCCGCGGCCAGGCGGCGGTAGCCCTCGAGCCGGGCGTCCTCGGCCTCCACATAGGACGACGGCAGGTGGGCGTCGCCCGGGACATCGATCGAGACCGTTGCGGGCTCGGGCTCCCGCTCGCCCTTGGCGTCGGCCACCGCTTCCGCGACCATCTGGACGTACAGGTCATAACCGACCGCCGCGATGTGGCCCGACTGGTCCCGTCCGAGCAGGTTGCCGGCCCCGCGGATCTGCAGGTCCCGCATGGCGATCTTGAATCCCGACCCGAGCTCTGTGTGCTCGCCGATCGTGCGGAGCCGCTCGTAGGCGGCCTCGGTGAGCACGCGCTCGGCGGGGTGGAAGAGGTACGCGTAGGCCCGCTGGCCGGCCCGGCCCACCCGGCCTCGGATCTGGTGGAGCTGCCCGAGCCCAAGCAGGTCGGCCCGGTCGACGACCAAGGTATTGACCGTCGGCATGTCGATCCCCGACTCGATGATGGTGGTGCAGACGAGGACGTCGTATTGCTGGTCCCAGAAGTCGAGCACCACCTGCTCGAGGGTTCCCTCGTCCATCTGGCCGTGCGCGATCGCGATCCGGGCCTCGGGCACCACAGACGAAAGGCGGCGCGCCACTGCGTCGATGTCTGCGACCCGGTTGTGCAGGTAGAAGACCTGACCCTCGCGCAGCAGCTCCCGGCGGATCGCTTCTGAGACCGCTGACTCGTCCTCCTCGCCCACATAGGTGAGGATCGGGCGGCGGTCGGCCGGGGGCGTGTTCACCATCGAGAGGTCGCGGATCCCGGTGAGCGCCATCTCGAGCGTCCGCGGGATCGGGCTCGCGGTCATGGTCAGGACGTCGACGCCGTGGCTCATCGCCTTCACGGCTTCTTTGTGGGTGACGCCGAACCGTTGCTCCTCGTCGACCACGAGGAGGCCCAGCTTCTTGAAGCGCACGCCCTCGGCCAGCAGCCGGTGCGTGCCGACCACGACGTCGACCGACCCGTCGAGGAGCCCGTCGACGACCTTGGTCGCCTGGGCCGGCGAAAGGAACCGGCTGAGCAGCTCGACCCGGACCGGGAAGCCGCTGAAGCGATCGCTGAACGTCGCGAAGTGCTGGCTCGCGAGCAGCGTCGTCGGCACGAGCACGGCCGCCTGGCGTCCGTCCTGCACCGCCTTGAACACCGCCCGCAGCGCGACCTCCGTCTTGCCGAACCCGACGTCGCCGCAGACCAGCCGGTCCATGGGCCGGTCCGACTCCATGTCGGACTTCACGTCCGCGATGGCCGTCAGCTGGTCGGGCGTCTCGACGAACGGGAACGCCGCCTCCATCTCGCGCTGCCACGGCGTGTCGGGGGGGAAGGCGTGACCGGCCACGCTCGCCCGGGCCCGGTAGAGGTCAACCAGCTCCTTCGCGATCTCGCCCGCCGCCGCCCGGGCCCTGGCGCGGGTGCGCTGCCAGTCGGCCCCACCCATCTTCGACAGGCTCGGGACCTCGCCCCCCGTATACGGGGTCACCGCGTCGATCTGGTCCACCGGCAGGTAGAGGCGGTCGCTGCCGCGGTACTCGAGCACGAGGTAGTCGCGCGTCGCGCCGCCGAAGGTGCGGGTGGTCACGCCGGCGTAGCGGGCCACGCCGTGCTGGCGGTGGACCACGTAGCTCCCCGGAGCGAGGTCGTCGAAGAACCCGTCGGTCGGGCGAGCCCGTGGGCGGGGCCGCCGATGCGGGCTGCGACGACCGGTGATGTCCGACTCCGCGAGGACGGCGACCTTGGGCTGGTCGAGCACGAAGCCCACCGAGAGCGGGGCGACGACGATCGTGATGCCGGGCCTGCCGTCGGCCGCGGCGGCGACCTGGGCGTTCACCCCCTCCGCGGCCAGCACGTCGGACAGGCGGGCGGCGGCCAACGAGCTCGAGGTGCAGAGCACGACCGAGTAGCCATCTGCCGACAGCGAGACCAGCTGGCCGGCCAGATGGCCGGCGTCGCCCGCCATCGAACCCAGTCCCCGCCCGGCGACGTTCGCCACGTCGGGGCCGTCGGCGACCGGGGGCAACGACAGCACGGAGCCCTCCGTCTGTGCCAGCAGCCGGTCGAAGGCGACGTGCAGGCGGGGCAGCCCCTCGCCGCCGGGGTCCCGGGCTCCCCAGGTCGCGGCCAGCGTCTCGGTGAGCGCCCCCTCCTCGTCGTAGAGCTCGACCGCCCGGTCGCGCAGGCGTCTCGGCTCGGTGAGCACCACCTGCGAGCCCGGACCGAGGAGGTCGGTCAGGAGCGACTCGCCGTCGGCCAGCCACGGCAGCCATGCCTCCATGCCGTCGAAGAGCTCGCCCTCGGCCAGCCGCTCCCACTGGCCCCGGCTGAAGGTTCCCGTCCCCGACAGCTCCTGTGCCCGGGCCCGCATGGCGTCGGTGAGCACCATCTCGCGGCACCCGAAGATGACGGCCGCTTCGAGGTCACCGGTCGAACGCTGGTCGCCGATGTCGAATGTCGTCAGGCGGTCGACCTCATCGCCGAACAGGTCGATCCGCACTGGGCCGTCGGCGGTCGAGGGGAAGACGTCGACGATGCCGCCGCGAACGGCCACCTCGCCGCGGTGCTCGACCTGATGCTCACGCCGGTAGCCGTGCTCGATCAACCGGCGCAGGAGGTCGCCCTGCTCGATGCGATCGCCCTGCGCGACCACGATGGGGCGTCCGGCGTGGCGCCACGGCCCGAGCCGCTGGAGCACCGCACGGGCCGGTGCGACGACGATCGAGAGCCCGGGGTCGGACGGAACCGGCTCGTCACCGAAGAGACGCCAGAGCACCGACAGCCGGCGACCCATGGTGTGGACATCCGGGCTGACCCGCTCGAGCGGGAGTGTCTCCCACGGCGCGAACAGCTCGATCGAGCCGAGAGCACCCGCGGGGTCCTGCGCGTCGAGGAGGAAGCACCGGAGGTCGTCGACCAGCCGCTCGGCATCGGCGACGGTCGGCGTCACGACGACGATCGGGGCGAGCTCGGAGAAGTGGGCCAGCGCCGCCACCACGAAGGGCTGCACGGAGGCCGACGCGGCCAGCGTCGCGTTCGAGCGGCCGAGCACATCCGCGAGCGCCGGATGGGAGCGCAGGAGCGGCGGGAGCGCGTGCAGCGGGCTGGTCGTGCGCTGCGTCTCGACGGTCGTCATCGCACCGTCACGAGTCGGTGGTCTTGGTGTTGAACCGGTTCATGGCCGCGGCCACGCTCGTCGCGGCGATGACCTCGACGGCGTCGGCGGCCATGGTGGTCGTCGTGTCGAGCAGCTCTCGGTCCCGGCGCGACGGCCGGTCGAGCACGTGGTCGGCACCGGGCCCGCTGCGGGGCTTCCCGATGCCGATGCGGATCCTCACGAAGTCCTCGCTGTGCAGGTGGGCCTTGACCGAGCGCAGGCCGTTGTGACCGGCCAGGCCGCCGCCCGACTTCACCTGGAAGCCGCCGGGGGGCAGGTCGAGCTCGTCGTGCACGATGACCAGCCGTTCGGGATCCTCGATGCCGTAGCGGCGAACGAGCGGTGCCACGGCGGCGCCCGAGTCGTTCATGTACGTGGTCGGGACCGCGAGGACGACCCGCTTGCCGTCCATGCGCACCTCTTCGACGGTCGATCGCTGGCCCCTCGCCGGGCGGAGGCGGCCCGAGCCGTGCCGGCGGGCCAGCTCGTGGACCGCGTCGGCGCCCACGTTGTGCCGGGTGCCCGCGAACTCCGAGCCGGGGTTCCCGAGGCCGATGACCAAGAGATCGGCCGGGGTCCCACGGTGGCGCGTCCCCTCGCCGGACCGTCGGCCCGAGAGCAGTCGCCGCAGCGGGTTACCCCTCGTCGCTCGAACTGTCCGAAGACGATTCGCCGCTCGGTGCCGCTTCTCCCTCCGCGGCCGGCGCCTCGCCGTCGGCGACCAGTGCAGCCTCGCCCTCGGGCACCTCGACGATCTCGATCCGCGGGGGCAGGCCGGCCGCGACGGTGACCTCGAGGTCGATGTCGATCGTGACCGCGTCCGGAAGACGGAGGTCGGCGACCCGGAGGAAGGCACCGATGGTGAGCTCGGAGATGTCGAGCTCGACAAAGTTCGGGATGTCGGCCGGGAAGGCGCGCACGGGCAGGCTGAACAGTTGCTGCTCGACCATGCCGTCGCCGTGCTGGACCTCGATCGCCTCGCCGATCAGGTTGACCGGGATCTCGGCCGAGATGATCTCGTCGCGCCGGACGATCTGGAAGTCGACGTGGGTGACACCTCCCCTGACCGGGTGCCGCTGGAGCTCCCGGGCCAAGGTGAGGTAGGTCTGGCTCCCGGCCTGGAGGGAGAGCAGGGCGTTGGTGCCGGCCTCGCCCGAGAGCGCGTTGCGGAGATCACGGGCGCCGACCGCGACCGACACGGCGTCAATCCCGTGGCCGTAGACGGTCCCGGGCACGAGGCCCTCCCGGCGGAGCCGACGCGACGAGCGCGAGCCGCTGTCCCGGCCCAGCTGGGCCTCCAAGACGATCTCGGGCATGGCGTTCTCCTGGTTCGTGCTTTGCGGCCGGCAGTCCGAGCCGAGCGATGTTGATCGACCGATTTCCCGGGTTCGAGGTCAGCGAAGGCCCGCGTGGGCAGGCTGCCAACCGTCCGAGGATCGACCTACAGGCTACTTCGCGTTGGCGGGACCTTCGACCGGGAAATCGGGCGGCGACCGGCCGCTCAGGACGGGCCGAGCGGGCCGTGGATACCGACGACGTTCCCGTCGGGGTCGTCGATCTCGGCGTAGCGGTTGCCCCAGAACGCGTCGAACGGGGCCAGGTGCCCGTGGTACCCGGCCCCCGTCATCTCTGCGTAAAGCCGGTCCACGCCGCCGACCCCGGCGAGGTGGAACTGCATCACGCTGCCCGGCGGCAGGCTCCTCGGTCGATAGCCGGGGTCGTAGGACTTGGTGAGCTCGACCGTGCCGAGGGCAAGGGAAATCACGCCGCCGACGTTGATCTCGACGTGGACGCCGCCGGGCTCGAGATCGGGCACGCTCAGGCCGAGGCGCCGGTAGAAGGCCAGCGAGGCGTCGATGTCCTCGACGATGAGGTGCATGCCGACGAAGACCGCCTGCGGGTCGGTCGACTCCTCAGCTCCCACACCGTCCTCCTCAACCGGGAGCATCGCCGGATCGGCGACCGGCCCCCGTCGCCGTCAGACCAGGTTGGCCCCGCCGAAGATCTCCGACACCGACGTCTCCTCGAACACCGCGTCGATGGCGTCGGCGATGATCTTCGCGACCGAGAGCACCTCGAGCTTGTCGAACTGGCGGTCCTTCGGGACCGGGAGCGTGTCGGTCACGACCACCCGGGAGATCGGGGCCTTCTCCAGACGGTCGATCGCCGGGTCCGAGAACACGCCGTGGGTGGCCATGGCCCAGATCTCCGATGCGCCCGAGTCGGCCAACCGCTCGGCCGCCGCGCAGATCGTGCTCGCCGTGTCGATCATGTCGTCGATGATCACGCAGTGCCGGCCCTCGACCTCGCCGACGACATGGCGCACCTCGACCTGGTTGATCGTCCCCGGCGGGCGGCCCTTGTGCACGAGAGCGAGGTCGGCGTTCAGCTGCTGGGCGTAGCGCTCGGCCACCTTCACCCGGCCCGAGTCCGGTGCGACGATCACGACCTCGCCCCCCACCCGGGTGCGCAGGTACTCCTCGAGCACCGGGGTCGCAGTCAGGTGGTCGAACGGTACGTCAAAGAAGCCCTGGATCTGTCCCGAGTGCAGGTCGACGCTGATCACCCTGTCGGCCCCGGCGGCCTGCATCAGGTCCGCGACCAGCTTGGCGGTGATCGGCTCGCGCCCGGTCGACTTGCGGTCCTGGCGGGCGTAGCCGTAGTAGGGGCAGACCGCGGTGATGTTCTTCGCCGATGCCCGCTTGGCCGCGTCGATCATGATCAGCTGCTCCATGAGGGAGTCGTTCACCGGACCGCAGTGGGTCTGGATGATGAACAGGTCGCTTCCCCGGATGGAGAGGTCGTAGCGGCAGTGGATCTCGCCGTTCGCGAACTCCCGGAGATTGGGTTCGCCCAGTTCCACGCCGAGGTGTGCGGCGATCTGTTCGGCCAGCGGCCGGTTGGAGCGCCCCGACACGAGCTCGAGCTTCCGTCTCCCGATCAGCTCCACGGCCGAACGCTACCTCGCGCTACGTGGCGCCGTTCGGGGCTCGGCTGCGCTTCGCGGCGCCCCGACGTTCGGGCCGCGACTCGAAGGGCGCCACCGTCTCGCCGTCCGCGACGACGGCACCCGGCCCGAGCGCCGCGAACGGGCCGACGTGGGCGCCCGACCCGATCCGGGCCTGTTCGCACATTGAGTATCGGATCTCGCTCCACTCCCCGACCTCGGTGTCGATGAGGGTGGTGTCGGGCCCGATCTCGGCCCCCGGCCCGACGACGCAGGCACCCCGGAGCACCACCCCCGGCCACAGCGCAACGTCGGGTGAGAGCTCGACCGTGGTGTCGACGTAGGTCCGCTCCGGGTCCCACATCGTCACGCCGCGGCGCATCCACCGCTCATTGATCCGGTCCCGGATCTCCGCCTCGGCCGCGGCGAGCTGGGCCCGGTCGTTCACCCCGGCCGTCTCCACCGGGTCATCGATGACCATGGAGCGCACCGAGTAACCGGCCGACGAGAGCACCTCGACGACGTCGGTCAGGTAGTACTCCCCCTGGGCATTCGACGGGCTGAGCCGGCGGAGGGCCGGAGCGAGGAGCGCGAGGCGGAAGCAATAGATCGACGTGTTCACCTCGAGGATCGCTCGCTCCTCCTCGGTGGCGTCGGCGTCCTCGACGACGCGCACGACCTGTGTGCCGTTCGGACGGACGACCCGGCCGTACCCGGCCGGGGTGTCGACCTCGGCGGTGAGAAGTGTCGCGGCTGCGTCCGAGGCGCGGTGCAGTCGGACCAACGCCGCAAGCGTCGCCGGCCGGAGCAACGGGGTGTCCCCCGGCAGCACGACGACGTCGGCGTCTTCGTCGTCCTCGGGCAGTCCCGTCAGTGCGACCGCGGCTGCGTCCCCGGTGCCGCGCTGGACGACCTGCTCGACGAACTCGATCTTCAAACTGCTCGGCGCCTGATCGGCCAGGGTCTTGGTCACCCACTCCGCGCCGTGACCGACCACGACCACGACACGGTCGAGCTCGAGCTCGGCCAACGCGTCGAGGACGTGGAGCACCATGGCGCGCCCGGCGAGGCGGTGGAGCGGCTTCGGGCGCTCCGAGCGCATCCGGGTGCCCTCCCCCGCGGCCAGCACGATGGCATGAAGCGGTCCTCTCACGGTCATGCCTCATTCTCCCCCCACCCGACGCGCGACGCTCACCGTCGTCGTCGGCTCGGGAACGAGGGGGAGCGGTAGCGTTGCCACCGTGCGCGGAAAGTGGTTCTCCGCACGGGCCATCGGGATGCACGCAACGCTCCTGGTGCTGGTCCCGGCATGCGCGGCCCTGTGTGACTGGCAGGTGCACCGCGCCCTGTCCGGGAACACGCTCAGCTGGGCCTATGTATTCGAATGGCCGTTCTTCGCCGGGTACGGCACCTATGTCTGGTGGAAGCTGGTCCACGACCAGATGGAGCCCGCGACTCCGGTTGTCCCACTCGGGGCAGACGCCGCAGCCGCCTCCGAGCGGACCGAGGAGCCCGACGAGGAGCTGGCCGCCTACAACCGTTACCTGGCCCAACTCAACGCCAGCGGGCGGGCCAAGCGCTGGTGAGGGCCCATTAGCACTCATCGGTGACCGTGACGATCGCGTTTCGCCTTGTCACCCAACCGTCGAAAACGTAGAGTCACGAGCCGTGTCGGGAACCTACGCAGAGCCAGGCACCCAGACGTTCCATTCGAACGGTCGCCGTGACCAGGTCACCGCCCGGTGCCGCAACTGTGGCTACGACATCGTCTTCTTCGACAGCTCCGCCGGTGCGGACTGGCGCCACCTCGTCACCGGCGACCACCAGTGCGTCGGCGACAAGTAGACCACCCCTAGCGTTTCTGGCTGGCGGGGGAGGGATCGAACCTCCAACCTCCGGATCCAAAGTCCGGCGTTCTGCCGATTGAACTACCCGCCAAGATTGCTCACACGCGTACCACATCGGCCGGCGTGGCCCGGTTGTGGCGCACCACTGCGGCGCCCGTGTGCCCTGGTCGAACCCCTTATCGATCCCTTATGCGTGACCGGTAGGCTTCCGCCACCTAGCAAGCGCCCTCCGCACTCGATCGAGATTCGCCAACCTCGATCCACGTCCTCCGCGTAGCCCACCTTGAGGAGGCGGCGCACCATGAAGATCCTGGTGATCGACGACGATCCCGCCGTGAGAGCCTCCCTCGAGCGCGCGCTCCGGCTCGAGGGCTACGAGGTCGCGACGGCG
This sequence comes from Acidimicrobiaceae bacterium, assembly GCA_003151235.1. Classification (GTDB taxonomy): domain Bacteria; phylum Actinomycetota; class Acidimicrobiia; order Acidimicrobiales; family RAAP-2; genus Palsa-461. The sequence continues at coordinate 25,579 of PLWZ01000018.1, read as the reverse complement.
CCCGACGGCGGCTCGGGCCTCGAATCCCTGGCCCTCGCGCCCCCCGACGCGGTTGTGCTCGACCTCGGCCTGCCCGACATCGACGGCCTCGAGGTCTGCAAGCGGATGCGGGCGGCCAGGAACGACACTCCGGTGCTGATGCTGACCGCGCGCGACGCCGTGAACGACCGGGTCCACGGCCTCGACGCCGGCGCCGACGACTACCTGGTCAAGCCGTTCGCGCTGGCCGAGCTCCTGGCCCGCCTGCGGGCGCTGCTGCGGCGGCAGACCGGCGAGGAGGGCGAGGTGCTCCGCTTCGGCGAAATCGAGCTCGACCTCGGGACCCGCGAGGCGCGTCGCGGCAAGCGGGCGTTCTCGCTCACCCGCATCGAGTTCGACCTTCTCGAGCTGTTCCTCCGGCACCCCCGCCAGGTGCTGACCCGCGACCTGATCCTCGAACGCGTGTGGGGCTACGACTTCGACTCGGGCACCAACTCGCTCGCCGTCTACGTCGGGTACCTCCGCCGAAAGACCGAGGTCGACGACGAGAAGCGCTACATCCACACGGTCCGGGGCGTGGGATACGTATTGCGGGAACCGTGAGCTTTCGGACCCGCATGGTGCTGGCGTCGCTCGTCGTGGGCGTCTTCGCCATCCTGGCGTCGTCGCTCGGCGCCTACCTCGCGGCCAGCCACGCGCTGATCAACTCCGCCGACGACACGCTGCAGTCGAACGCGACGCTGGTGGCCGACGCGGCCGCCGTCCACATCGTCGACATCAACCAGGAGACCGGGGGGATCGGCGGCATCCCCGGCGTGACCGCCCAGCTCTATGTCTCCAACCTCGGCATCACGCACCCGTCCCTCCCGGTGACCGCAGCCGTGAAGGCGGTCGCGGCCGGCACTGCCCGCCCGTTCTTCACCGACATCACCGTGAACAGCCAGGTGTACCGGGAGTACGTCGCCTTCCTCCCCTCGGTCAGGGTCAGCGCCGGGCTGTTCTCCCAGGAGGACTCCGGCGCGCTCCAGGTGGTGCAACTCCTCTCCGGGGTGAACGAGCAGCTGAGCCACCTGGGCCTCGCGCTCTTGCTCGTGGCGATCGCCGTGCTGACCGCGGCGATCCTCCTCGGGTGGCTGGTTTCGCGCACCGCCGTCGGCCCCTTGAACGAGCTCACCGCGACCGTCGAGGACCTGGCGCGGACGACGGACCTGGCCAAGCGGCTCGAGCCGGGTGGGGCCGACGAGCTCGGCCGCCTCCGACGCGCGTTCAACCGGCTGCTCGAAGCGCTCGAGACATCTCGGGGGTCCCAACAACGCCTGGTCGTCGACGCGTCCCATGAACTGCGAACCCCGCTGACGAGCCTGCGGACGAATCTGGAGATCGTGCGCCGGATCGACGAGCTCTCCGAGGCCGACCGTGAGGTCCTGATCTCCGACGTCCTCACCCAGATGCAGGAGCTGACCAATCTCGTCGGCGACCTCGCCGAGTTGGCCCGGGGAGACCACACCGAGCAGGAAGCGGGGCCGCTCCGGCTCGACCAGCTGGTCGAGGACGCCGTCGAGCTCGCCGTATCGCACGGCCGAAGCCGGGGCGTGACGTTCTCCGCCTACGTCGAGCCGACCTGGGTCACGGGACGGACGGACCGCCTCATGCGCGCCGTCGGCAACCTGCTCGACAACGCGCTCAAATGGAGCCCCGACGGAGCGTCGGTCGAGGTGCGTTGCGTGGGGGGCGAGGTGACCGTCCGGGACCACGGACCGGGGATCGATCCAGAGGACCTGCCGCACATCTTCGACCGCTTCTACCGGGCCCGGTCCGCCCGAGCCCTGCCGGGTTCCGGCCTCGGCCTCGCCATCGTGGCCCAGGTGGCCCACGAGGACGGTGGCTCGATCGGCGCCCACAACGCACCCGATGGCGGTGCGGTCGTCACGCTTCGCATCCCGGTGGTGCCCGAGCCGGCGCAACTGCCGAGCTGAACGGGCCGTGATCTCGCTCGCCCGAACCGAAATAGACCGTCTCGGGCCACCACCAATGCCCATACCCGGGCCACGCTTCGAGCCCCTCACCAGGTACAACGACCCGATTGACGGTTCGACAAGCCCGAATTGGGTAAGAGTCGAGTCGATGCGCGCACCCCAACAAGCCCAACGGCACCAACGTGGCTGGCTCTGGATGTCGATCTTGGTCGTCGTCGTGGTGGCGGCCGCCGTCCCGCTGGCGGTGATCGGCGATCGGAACAAGACGGTCGTCTGCTTCGGTGACTCGCTCACGGCCGAGTCCGACGGGGCGATCGCCGGGTTTCTCGACTTCCAGGGGTACACCGTGCAGAACGCGGCGATCGCCGGGAGCGGGCTCCTCGACACCAACATCGACTGGCTGGGCATCGGCCACCAGATGATCGCGAAGTATGACCCGAGCGTCGTCACCGTCGAGTTCATCGGGGACTACGGCTTCGCCGGCACGCCGCCCGGTGTCCCGGCCTACTCCCCGATCTTCTACACGGACTGGGCAGCACGGGCCCAGCAGCTCGAGGACATTCTCACGTCCCGCGGGGCCAAGGTGTACTGGGTGATCGGCCCGCCCGTCGCCAACCCGACGATCGAAACGGTGATCACCAACCTGGACCGCATCTACGAGCATCTCCACGCGCCCAACACCGCGTCGGGGAGGCCGCCCCTCATCGACGTGACGCCGGCCCTGACCGGGCCCAAGGGCGTCTACACCGAGTACCTGCCAGGCAAGGACGGCGTGCCGGTCGAGGTCCGCACCCCCGACGGGACCCACTTCACGCTCTATGGGGTCGCGCTGTTCGGTCGGGCGATAGCCGAAGCGATCGCCTGACGCACCGTCGTACCCGGCCGGCTCAGGCGACCAGCCGCGTCCGGAGGTTCTCGAGCGCGGTGGTCGTCATGTTCGCCGGTCCTCGGAGGTACGTCTCGATGCCGCCGTACTGGTCGTCCACGATCGTGAGGGNNGGGGCGCTGAGCAGGCCCTGCGCAGTCAGCCTCGCGATGCCGGCCTCGACGAAGATGTCTTCAATGGCGCGGAGCCGCTCACCCGAGTTGAAGACCCCGGTCAGCTCGTAGTCGTCGAGCACGGTCTCGCGCTCGACCCCGAGCCAGCTCAACAACAGCGCCGCCGTCATCCCGGTGCGGTCCTTCCCGCCTGCGCAGTGGAACACGCTCGGCGGTGCGTACCCTTCGGCGAGGTCGGAGAAGATGCGCCCGAAAACCGGCCCGGCATCCGCCAACATGCCGCAGTAGTCCTCGAACAGCCACTGCTCCCCCGCCTTGCGGTCAGTGAGGACGCGCTTGGCGGCGTCCGACACCCTCCGGCTCGGGAGGGGCAGCCCGACGAATTCCCTCGGTCCGGGTTCCTCGGCCCGCTCGTCATCGCGCCGGAGGTCATAGATGACGCCGATGCCGAGGGCGTCGAACGCGACCAGATCGCCCGCCGTGAGGCGGTGGAGGTTGTCGGAGCGGAACACCTGGCCCCACCGCGTCGCGCCTCCTAATCGGGTCGGGTAGCCGCCGAGGTCGCGAAAGTTCCCCGAACCCGAGAAGCGGATCCGCCGTTCGGCGGCAACGATTGTGGCCCCCCCATTCGTGATCGAGACGTAGAGCCGACCCGTAGGAACGGCGCTCAGAGGGGCCGAGCCGTCCGAGACCGGCACGGTCATCGCGTGCACGTGCTCGCTCGGATCGGGGGTCGGGCCGGTCGCGATCACCAGACTTCCCCCGCCAACTGCGGCCCACCGCACGACATTCGACCCCGCCTCGTCGGTGACGACCTCGACGCCGAACACGGTCGGTTCCATGGCGAAGCACGCTAACCCGGGGGTGTTGGACTCTCTCCAGCGGATCGTGGCGCCCGCCGGGCCTCGACTTCATTGGCGGCTGGACGTCGGGCCGCTCGAGCATTTCTTCAGCCCGCTGAGCAAGTGCCGCTCCGTCAGTCCACTGGTTGTCCACAAAGCTCCGAGATTGCTTTCCCGCCTCGAGCTCGACATCAGAGACGAGCGACGACGATACATAGGAGAGATTGGCGAACGCCGGTCCGGTGTCGGGAATTGACAAGTGTTAGCTTGTGCCGATGCTGGCGAACTGGCGATTGGTGAGTTGGAAAACAGCGATTGCCCTGGTCATCGTTGGCGCCGTGTTCATGCTCGGCATCGGAAACATTGGCGGCAAGAACGGGAACCCCTCGTGGCTCATCGGCCCCGTTTGCTTCTTGCTCCTGATTGCGCTTGGAGTCACTGCGCTCGTTAGGTCGCGGCGAAACAAGCGCGTCGCCTAAACCCGCTCCCACTCAGCCCCGCTCAGTTCCGAGTTTCGCCGACCCCAAGTTGGGCTTGTCAACCCGCACATTGCCGGTTCTTCGGATTTTCTTAGGTGCGGTTGGCCGTCCTCTTAAACGGATCCTCGATCATGGGAAACGACCGAGGAGTAGCCGCTGTCAATGAACCAGCCCATCCGCCAACGTGACGCCCAAGGACGCGAAGTACGAAGCAACCGTGTCCGCCGCACCACTCGTAAGGCGTTCGAGGTCGGAAGGGTCCGCATCGAGGAGATCGTCGGGTCAGTCTCCGCTCACATGGCCGGGCGCGCCACCCGGCCACTGATGGTCATCCCGATGCCGGTTCAGGTAGTCCCTGCGTCGTTTGTGCGCAGCGAAACGCCCAGCGGCTGCTCCACGGTCTGGGTCGCACCACCCTCAGCGACCCTCTGACACCAGGGGTAGGGGTTCTCGCCCCTACCCCTGGTGTCGCTTCGCCCGCTCGCCGGGAAAGCCAATCCCGCCTTGCTGCTAGCCTGCCGCCTGGCATGGGTTCCCTCATCAAGAAGCGCCGCAAGCGCATGCGCAAGAAGAAGCACAAGAAGATGCTGAAGGCGACCCGCTGGCAGCGCCGGGCGGGTAAGTAGGAAAAACCCCCTCAGCCGGTCATCGGCCGGCTGTGTCGTCCGGACCGATGGTCCGGACCTGGATCAGCCTGGCTTCTCGTTCTTCCAGTTCGACGCGCCGCGTCCCGGCCAGGCCGAAGTCCTCGAGAAGGCCCTCGACGAACCACGTCGCGCCGCTCCCGGCCAGCCTCGGCGTCCTCCCGGTCAACTCGGCAAACCGGTCGCGCCACCGCCCGAGCGCGGGCTCGACCACCAGCGCAGCTGCGGTGAGGTCGTTCGAATCGGGCCCGTCGGCTCGCTGATCACTCTCCGCCAACGCGTCCCAGGCCCGATAGACGGCGGCGGTGTCGACGGCCAGGGGCGGAACCAGCAGGACGAACGACCGGGGTTCGTCGGGGAGCGGGACCACCCGGTCCCCGAGCCCGCCAACCCGAGCCCGCCCGCCCCGCACACAGAAGGGCACGTCGGCGCCCAACCGGGCCGCCACTTCGAGATCGTCGCAGCCGGCCCACCGGAGGACCGCCGCGGCGTCCGACGACCCGCCGCCCAATCCCCCACCGACCGGGATCCGCTTCATCAGCCGGACCCCGGCGCTCCGGCCGACAGCCTCGAGCGCCCGGCGTACGAGGTTCGCCGGTCCGTCGCTGACCGGCTCGCTCGACTCCTCGAAGACGATCTCGAGGCCTTCCCCCTCGGGGTCGATCACGAGCTCGTCGACCAGATCGAGCGAGACCATCTCGGAATCGAGCTCGTGGAACCCGTCCGCGCGGACGCCGAGCACCCGGAGCGACAGCGTGAGCTTGGCCGGGGCCAGTACCCGGGCAGTGCCCGCCCCGCTCACCGGCCCACCCGGGCCAGCTCTCCCCACGCCGCCACACCGAGCTCCTCGGCCCGGGCCGAGGGCGCCACGCCGGCCGCCTCGAACGCGTCGGGCTCGACCGTGCCGGCGAGGCTCCGCCGGAGCATCTTGCGACGATGGGCGAACCCGGCGCGGACGACCGCCTCGAACCGCGTGTAGGGCACCACGGCCGGATCGATCGCCGGCTCGGGCCGCCGTTGGATGCTCACGAGCACCGACTCGACCTTGGGTGTCGGAACGAACACGGTCGCCGGCACCCGGCCGACGACCGAGGCGGTGGCCCAGTAGGCGATCTTCACCGACACGGCCCCGTAGGCCGCGTCCCCGGGCCGAGCGACCCATCGTTCCCCCACCTCGCGCTGGACCATGACGAGCAGTCGCCCGATCGCCGGCGCCTCCTCGAGGACCCGGACCACGAGCGGGGTGGCGACGCTGTAGGGCAGGTTGGCCACCAGCGCGACGGGGCTCGGCAGCCCGGTCAGCACCGCGGACCAGTCCAAACGAAGCGCGTCGGCCTCGACCACCTCGACGTCGAGCCCGGCCACGACCTGTTTCAGGGCGGCAGCCAAACGCCGATCGATCTCGATCGCGATCACGCGTGCACCCACTGCGGCCAGTGCGAGGGTGAGCGACCCCAACCCTGCGCCCACCTCGATCACCGTCGAGCCCGACGGCAGTTCGGCCAGACGCGCGATCCGCTCGACGGTATTTCCGTCGGCAACGAAGTTCTGGCCGAGGGCCTTGGAGGGTCGGATGTCGTGCTCGGCCAGCAGGCGCTGGACGTCCGAGCGCGACAGGGTCACCAGGAGATGTTGACCTGGACGACGCCCTGGCTCAACGGGGCCAGTCCCTCGAACCCGGACGGGGACAGGTCCACGACATGGGGCAGGCCGGCGGCCTCGCGGTCGTCGACCGTGCAGGTGATGCTCGCCCCGGACGCGATGTTGGTGACCGTGAGCACGGTCCCGAAGGGGAGCCAGGGGCTGGCGCACTTCCCAGCTGGGGCCTCGGCGTACCACGTCGCGAGGCCGGTCGCCGAGCTGGTGACCACCGGGGGCCGGGTGGTCGTGGTGGTCGGAGGGGGCGGCCGCGTGGTCGTGGTGGTGGTCGGCGGGGCCGTGGTGGTGGTCGGCGCGACCGTCGTGGTCGTTGTCGCCGGCAGCTGGAAGGCCAACTTCAGGCTCGGGAGGCTGCCTGTTCCCGGGCGCGTCGAAGCGCCGCCAGCAGTCCGACCACCGCCTGCGCCTCCGGGAGCGGCGCTAGTCAGCGTCGCCCCAGTGCCCAGCAACAAGAGAGGAACCAACAACAAACCGCCGCTCAGAAGTGATCCGACGAGCAGGCGCCTCCCCCCGGTGCTTTGTGTCCTCAGACCTCCGCCCTTCTCCGGGGACATGACACCCGTGCCGACCAGGGGACCGGCGCAGGACTGGTGGGATACTAGGAACGGGCGACCCCGTCCGCAAATGCCAAATTTTCCAGTTCAGGGCGGTGTCCAAGAGGCTCAGATGGCCGGGACGGCGAACGCCCGCGAGGCCGCCTCCGACGACGAGGCGGCGACGATCGAGGGGTCGATCCCCCTCAGCTCCGCCACCACCGCGCCGACGAGCGGCACGAAGCCGGGCTCGTTGCGCTTGCCCCGATGGGGCACGGGCGCGAGGAACGGGCTGTCGGTCTCGACGAGCAACCGGTCGAGCGGGCAGAGGGTCGCCGCCTCGCGGACATCACCGGCGTTCTTGAACGACACGATGCCGCTGAACGAGATGTACATGCCCGCGTCGAGGCAACGCTCGGCCTCGGCCGGGCCCCCGGTGAAGCAGTGCAGGATCGTACGGTCCGGGACGCCGGCCGCGCCCAGCACGTCGAACAGGTCGTCCCACGCGTCGCGCGCATGGATGACGAGGGCCAGGTCGTGGCGTTGGGCGAGGGCGATCTGAGCGGCGAACACGTCGCGCTGCGCGTCGCGCGGCGAGTGCTCATAGAAGTAGTCGAGCCCGCACTCCCCGACCGCCACCGGGGGGTGCTCGGTGCCCATGGCCCGGTCGAGGACCGCCGCGACCTCGTCGAGTCCCCGCGACGCCTCATGGGGATGCAACCCGACGGCGGCCCAGATCCGCGGCCCGTCGGCGGGCGGCGACGCCGCCAACTCCAACGCCTGGGTCGACGTTTCCGCGTCGGTCCCGATGCAGACCACGTCGGTGACCCCGCTCTGCGCCGCCCGTGCCAGCACCTCGGTGTCGGGCTCGTAGCGCTCCTGCGCGTGGCAGTGCGAGTCGAACCATGTCACCGGTGCGCCGACCGACACCGCTCAGTCCTTCCGTCGCGGGAACATCGGAGCACCCCTGGTCACCGAGAGACCGCCTGGGTACCCGCCCCAGGCGGCATCGCCCGGCAGGCGACACTCGTCGGGTGAGCCGGCGAGGCCGACGCGACCCCAGATCTCGCGGGCCGTCTCGGGCATCGCCGGGCTGACCAGCAGGGTCACGATCCGCAGCGCCTCGAGCGCGCTGCCGAGCACCGCGTCGACCTCGGGGCCCGGTTCGCTCTTCCACGGCTCGGTCGCCTCGAGTAGGGCGTTGGCCGCTCCGATGAGGCCCCAGGTGGCCGCCATCGCGTCGTGGGGGGCGAACCGCGCCCACGCGTCCGTGGCCGCGCTCACCGCCGCCGCCGCCGCCGCCGCCAACGGGCTGTCGACGGCCGGGGCGGGGCCGACCCCGCCGCACTTCGACCCGACAACGGTCGCCAACCTCGCGACGAGGTTGCCCAGGTTGTTGGCCAGATCGGCGTTGTATCGGGAAACGATCCCGTCGTAGGAGAAGTCGTTGTCCGGTCCGAGCGGCGAGCGCAAGAGGTGGTACCGGATCGGGTCGACGCCGAAGTCGTCGGTCAAGACGGCCGGGGCGACGTCGGTGATGTTGACCTCGTCGGCCGAGCGAGCGAGCCGCTGGAGCATCGTCTTCGACAGCTTCTCCCCACCGAACAGGAGGTATCCGTGCACGAAGATGTTGGCGGGCGGATCGACGCCCGCCGCCATGCACATGGCCGGCCACCAGACCGTGTGGAACCTGAGGATGTCCTTTGCGATCAGGTGGTGCACCACCGGCCACCACTGGGCACACCGTTCCTCGTCGACCCCATAGCCGACCGCCGTTATGTAGTTGATGAGCGCGTCGTACCAGACGTAGAAGACGTGGCCCTCGTCCCAGGGCACCGGGACGCCCCAGCGGAGCGAGGTGCGGGTGATCGAGATGGGTCGCAGGCCGCCCTTGATGATCCCGAGCGCCTCGTTGCGCTTGGTCGGTGGCTGCACCGCGTCGGGGTTGGCCTCGTACCACTCCAAGAGCCGGTCCTCGAACTCGTCGAGCTTGAAGAAGTAGTTCTCCTCCTCCATGTGGGTGACCGGCGTGCCGTGCATCGGGCAGTTGCCGCCGACCAGCTGCTCCTCGGTGTAGTAGTCCTCGCACCGCACGCAGTAGAGGCCCTCGTAGATGCCCTTCTCGATGAACCCGTTTTCGTAGACCCGCCCCAAGAACGCCTGGACCGCCGCGTGGTGGCGGGGCTCGGTGGTGCGGATGTAGTCGTCGAAGGAGATGTCGAGCCCCCGCCACGCCTCGACGAATCGGGCCGAGGTCTGGTCGGCCCAGGACTTGGGGTCCATGCCGTGTTCCTCGGCCGACTCGGCGACCTTGGCGCCGTGCTCGTCGGTGCCGGTCAGGAAGAACACGTCGTCGCCGACCAGGCGGTGCCACCGTGCGATCGCGTCGGCGTTGACCGTCGTGTAGGCGTGCCCGAGGTGGGGCGCGTCGTTGACGTAATAGATAGGTGTGGTCAGGAAGAAGCGGCCCACCGCCGTAGGTTACCGGCGCCCCGATTGGCCCCCGGTGGCCCGGGCGAAAACCAAAATGGCTCAGCCGGTGTTGTCGCGCTGCTCGATGGCGATCGAATAGGCGCGGCGGCGGGCCACGCCGAGAGCGGCCGCCACCGAATCGGCGGCCTGCCGGGGGGTGTCACCGGCGGCCAGGCGCTCCTCGACCGCGCTTGCGATCGCAGCGTCGTCGGGCTTCTCGGGCGGCCCGGCACCGCCGAGCACGACCACCACCTCGCCCAAGACCTCCCGGTCTGCGAACGCTGCGACGGCGTCACCGAGCGAACCCCGCCAGACCTCCTCGTGCAGCTTCGTCAGCTCCCGGCAGACGGCCACCGGCCGATCGCCGCAGACGGCGGCCAGGTCGGTGAGCAGTTGGGCCACCCGGCCCGGCGCCTCCAGCACGACCGAAGTCCGCTCCTCCCCGGCCAGCGCGCCCAGTCGCCGTCGCCGATCGCCGCCCTTTCTCGGTAAGAAGCCCTCGAACGAGAAGCGGTCGCAGTCGAGCCCGCTCACGCTCATCGCCATCAGCACCGAGGAGGGCCCGGGCACCGCCGTGACGACGAAGCCTTCGGCCACCGCCGCGGCCACCAGCCGTCGCCCGGGGTCCGAGATGGCGGGGGTGCCGGCGTCGCTCACGACCGCCACGGTCTCGCCCGCCCGCAGGTGTTCGAGCACCTCTGGGATCCGAGCCAACTCGTTGTGCCCGTGCAGGGACACCAGCCGCCTCGGATTCGACGGCAGGCCGGACGCGCTGAGGAGGATCCGGGTGCGACGGGTGTCCTCACAACAGACGAGGTCGGCCGAGCCCAACACGTCCCGGGCCCGCGCCGACAGGTCCCCGAGGTTGCCGATCGGCGTCGCCACCAACACGAGCGAGCCGCCGGCGCCGGACCGACCCGTCACGGGGTGGGCCGGAACTCGAGTTGATCCCCGAGGTGCAGCCCCCAGCGGTCGAACGAGCCGGCCTTGGCCTCGATCACCTGGCTGGCCCGCATCCGCGGCATCGTGATCCACCACTTCGAGAGCCGGACCATGGATAGGACCTTCATCTCCTTGTCGAGGAACGCCACATCGAGGGGGAAGCGGACGCCGAACGAATGCACGGACCGGGTCCGGGGCAGGATCATCGCCCCGTCGAAGTCGTTCCTCCCGATCAGACCGCGCGTGCGATCTGCGAAGGAGTCCGCCAGGTCGGCTGCCGCCAACACCTGGCCGTCGCGGAGCACCCAGCCGGCCTGCATCGAATCGACTCGCTACACGTTGAAGCGGATCTCGAGCACGTCGCCATCCTTCACCGGGTAATCCTTGCCCTCGACGCGCAACCGGCCGGCCGACTTCGCCTCGTTCCAACCGCCGAGCTCGATCAGCTCGTCCCAGTGGATGACCTCGGCGCGGATGAAACCGCGCTGGAGGTCCGAGTGGATGACCCCGGCGCACTCGGGTGCGAGGGCACCGGACCGGAAGATCCACGCCCGTGACTCCTTGTCCCCCGTGGTGAGGAACGTCCGGAGGCCGAGCAGATCGAACGCGGCCCGGGCCACCCGGGGGACGACGCCCTGACCGAGGCCGAGGCCCTCCATGAGCTCGGCCCGCTCTCCCGCATCCAGCTGGGCCGCCTCGGCCTCCAGCTGCACACACACCCCGATGGCCTCACCGGTGCCACCCAGGTGTTCGGCCACCGGTCGGACCAAGTCATCGACCTCCTCCAGTTGATCCTCACCGATGTTGACGACGGCCAGCACCGGCTTGTCGGTCAGAAGGAACGAGTTGTGCAGCCGGTCCCGCGCCTCTTGGCCGAGCTTCGAGCGGAACAGCGGCACGCCGGCCTGAAGCTCGACCATGGCGGCATCGATGGCGTCGGCCTCCGCGGCCAGGTTGGGGTCGCGCTTGATCCGGGACTGCTTACGCCGCTTCTCCGATTGGTTCTCGAGGGAGGCCACGTCGGCCAGGACCAGCTCCAACTCAAGCGTCTCGAGCGAGTCCAGCGGATCGTCGGGCCCCGAGACCGAGTCGTCGTGGAAGGCCCGGACCACCACCACCAGCGCGTCGACCTCCCGGATGCCGGCCAGGAACCGGTTGCCCATCCCCTCCCCCGTCGACGCCCCGGCGACCAACCCCGCGATGTCGACGCATTCAACCCCGGCCCGAACCACCTTGACGCTGTGGCTGAGCTCGGCGAGGGCGTCCAGGCGCTGGTCGGGCAGCGGTGCGACCCCGACGGCCGTCTCGACGGTCGAGAAGGGGTGGGCCGCCACGGGCACATGCGCCCCCGTCAGGGCGTTGAAGAGGGAGGACTTCCCCGCGTTGGCCAGACCGACCAGGCCGAGGCGCTGCATCCGACGCACGCTACAGGCCCTGTCCACGGGTCCGTTAGGCTGCTCCTCTTATGTCGAAGCGCACCACCAAGCGCAAGCTGCGCAAAAAGAACAAGGCCAACCACGGCAAGCGCCCCAACGCAGGGCGCGGGTAGCCGCTTCCCGCCGGTCGGCCGCTAGGCCGGCCGCCCCGGCCCTCCCCAGGTCACCCCGCGATCGTTCAGGACACGCATGAGCTCGCTCGGCACGTCCGAGATGATGCCGTCGACCCCCAGGCTGACCAGCCGCTCCATCGATTCGGTGTCGTTGACCGTCCACACGTGGACCGCCGCACCAATGCGGTGCGCAGCCTCGACGAACCGGTCGTCGACGATCACAACGTCTTCGCCGTAGCGCTCCGGCACCTGGAAGGCCACCGCCGACATCTTGGGCGGCTCCTCGTCGTGCCGGATGGCCTGCCAGAACGCGGCGGTGGTCATGGTCCCGGCCGAGGTCGGGACGTCCGGCGCGAGCCGGCTGAACGTCTCGGTCACGGTGTCGTTGAACGACGTCACGATCACGTCGTCGGTCCGCCCGAACTCGGCGAGCAGGTTGGCGACGGCCTCCTCGTACGGGGCCACGACCGGGGCCGACTGCTTCAGGTCGAAGTTCAAGATCGTGTCGGGGAAGGCCTCGAGGACCTCGCGCAACGACGCGATCCGGAACTCGGGGTCGTCGGCCGCCCTGCCCCGATACGGGTAGGCCGACTCGGGCTGGTCCGGGGTCACGTCCGCACCCGGGATGAACCAGTACGCCGAGTCGAGCGCCTTCACCTGGGCGAGCGTCAGGTCAGCGATGGCGCCGGTGCCGTCGGTGGTCCGCTCGACGGTCGGGTCGTGACAGACCACGACGTGGCCGTCGGCGGTCCCGTGGGCGTCGAGCTCGAGGGCATGGGCACCCGCCGCGACGGCGTTGCGCATGGCGAAGAGTGTGGAGGATGGCCATTCCCATGCACCGCCCTGGTGGGCGTACGCGAGGACGCGTCGTTCGAGCCAGGGGTGCGCGTCGGCCATGCCAGAAGCGTACCGACACCGGGTAGGGAGCACCCCTCCCGGGCTAGCCTCGACCCCCCGTGATCGATCACCTGCTCGTGGACCTCATCGAGGCGGTCCACCATTCATTCGACGACGCGCTCCTGCAGCGTCAGGCCGTCGAGGAGCGGTTCCAGGTCGACGTGTTCTTGGGGGACATCTCGTTCGAGACCTCCTACAGCCTGCCGGGAGAGGAGCAGCCGCCCCGGGTCCGGGCCGACCTGTCGATCGACTGGCCGACCTGGAGTCAGACCGCCTATCGGAGCTGGTCGATCGGCGAGACCCCGAGCGAGCTCCCCGAGGTCGTGGTCGAGGTGGCCCTCCGCATCCAGCGCCTGGCCGCGGCACCGGCCCTCGAGACCGTCCTCGCCTCGCTTCCGCCCGAGAGCCCGCATCTCGGCGCCGATGCCCTCGTCCGGACCTCGGCGACGATCGAGCAGGTGTTCGAGGAGGTGACCGGCGAGACCCCGCCCTCCGTCCCGGTGCGCTGGGCCGTCGAGGCCACCTACGAGGGTTCGATCCGGTTCGAGGAGCACCACCTCGAGGACAGCACGACGGTGCGCCCGATCATCGACGCGCTGACCCGATGGGTCGCGTCGATCCTCGTGCGCCTGGCCGACCTCCCTCTCGACTTCCTGCCCGCAGATCCGGGTAATGCGTCGACTTGATTTGTCACAACCGCAATCCAGGCTCGATCCAGCATCAACCGTCGGTCCTCGGTAGGAGGGGGCGTGAAACTGCTCTCCGGAGCTTCCGACGTAAAGCTCAAATGTACGCGGAGGGTTGAAAATGACCCACTACCCAGATCCGAAAGGCGCGTAGTAGCAGCATCTGCTCGGGGCCGACGGGCCCCGTCCGGGCAGGCCGGATGGATGATTACTTACCGTCGGTAATCAATGGTACGGTCGAAGGGTGACGCAGGTGCAAACACCTCCGCACGTCGCCCTGCCCGGGCCGACGAAGGACGCGGCAATCGGCGACATCGAATCGGCGCTGAACTCGCTTCTCCGATCGCTCAAACAGACCAAGCTGCACGAGTACTTGCTCACAAAGGCGGGTGTCGACGTCGACCGGGCCGGCACGGCCCTCCTCTATGTGCTCTACACCGAGGGCACATGCCTTCGGGTCACGGATCTCGCCGAGCAGCTGCAAATCGAAGCCCCGGCGGTGACGCGCAAGGCGCAGCAACTCGAACACTTGGGCCTCGTCAGCCGAGCTCCCGACCCCAACGACGGTCGGGCGACCCTGCTGCAACTCACGGCACGGGGTCGGCGCGCGATCAACCGAATCCTCGCCGTTCGCCGGGATTGGCTGACCACACTCTTGGCCGATTGGCCCGAGGCGAGCCGGGTCGAGTGCGCCCGCATCCTGTGCTTGCTGACCAACAACATCAATCAATCCCTCAGAGATTTGGATGCCTGACCAGCCACCTCCCGCGGCCGACAGCGGCTCGACCACGTTCAGCAACGGGGCCGCTTCGGCCGACCTGACACCGATACCTGGACTCAGTCACCGCCGCGTCCTCATCATCATCTTCGCTCTGCTGCTTGGCCTGTTCCTGGCGGCGCTCGACCAGACCATCGTCGCGACGGCGCTGCCGACGATCGTTGCCGACCTGCACGGGGCCTCTCACCTCTCGTGGATCGTCGTCGCCTATCTGTTGGCAGCGACGGTCTCCACACCACTGTGGGGCAAGCTCGGCGACCAATACGGACGCAAGGGGTTCTTCCAGGCCGCCATCATCATCTTCTTGGCCGGGTCGATCCTCTCGGGCCTCAGTCACACCATGATCCAGCTCATCGCGGCCAGGTCATTTCAGGGTCTCGGCGGTGGCGGGCTGATGGTCGGCACCCAGGCGATCATCGGGGACATCGTCTCGCCGCGAGATCGGGGCCGCTACCAGGGCTACTTCGGCGCGGTGTTCGGCGTATCGAGCGTGATCGGCCCATTGCTCGGAGGCGTCTTCGTCGAGCAGCTCTCGTGGAGGTGGATCTTCTACATCAACATCCCGATCGGGGCGGTCGCGCTCTTCGTGGTCGGGAGCCAGGTCCCGGGCCATCTCCGCCGGATCCACCACGTCATCGACTACCTCGGGACCATCGTCTTGGTCCTGGCCGCGACCTGTCTCGTGCTCTTCACGAGTCTTGGCGGCACCACGTATCGATGGGCCTCGGCGCCGATCATCGGCCTCGGCGTCGCGGGCGTCGTCCTGATCGGCGTGTTCGCCCTGGCGGAACGGCGGGCCGTTGAACCCGTTCTGCCGCTGCACCTGTTCTCCATCCGGACGTTCTCGGTGGCCAACTTCGTCGGCTTCGTCATGGGCTTCGCGATGTTCGGCGCGATCACCTACCTGCCGGTGTTCTTCCAGGTCGTGCGCGGTGAGTCGCCGACGATCTCGGGGTTGCAGCTGCTGCCGCTCATGTTCGGCATGCTGACCTTCTCCATCGGGTCGGGCCAGATCATCAGCAGGACCGGCCGCTACCGGCTCTTCCCGATCATGGGGACCGGCTTCGTCACGATCGGGCTCCTGCTCTTGTCACGGATGGGAATCGCGAGCGGTCCGGTGGCCCCGGTGTTCTACATGTTCGTGCTCGGCATGGGCGTCGGCAGCGTCATGCAGGTACTCGTGCTCATCGTCCAGAACTCGGTCCCCTACTCCGAGCTAGGCGTCGCGACCGCGGGGGCGACGTTCTTCCGATCAATCGGTGGATCCTTCGGTACCGCGATCTGTGGAGCCATCTTCTCGAATGTGCTCGTCGGGAACCTGGTCAAACACCTCGGAACGGCAAGGCTGCCCACCGGACTCTCGAGCTCGAGCGTCACCCCGGCAATTCTCGACAAGCTCCCCCTGGCCGTCCATCACAGCCTCGCCGCCGCGTATGCCGAGTCGATCCAGACGGTGTTCCTCGTCGTGGCGCCGGTCGCCTTTGTCGCGTTCCTCGTGGCGTGGCTCATCCCGCAGCTCGAGCTTCGCCGGGTGATCCCTGGTCAGACGCCGCCGGACCTCGGGACCACACCCTCGCTGCCCGTTCCGGATCTCGAGGCGCCCGCGCTCACCCCGACCATGCACCGCGCCACACCGACCAACCTGACCTGACCCGTCGTCCGCGTTGCGAACGCAGCGCTGACCCCCCGACGACGTTGATCGGGAAAAGGTTGCCGGGGAATCGCGACCGGCTAACCGTTTGGCGACGGGTCGGGTTGTCCGGCCGATTCCGCCGACAGCCGCCTCACGACCTGACGTTCCACGATGAAGGCGACGAAGGGCACGAACCCGGCCGCCACCATCGCCGCCATCTGGAGCAGGCCGAACCGGGCCCGTCGGGCTAGGTCGAGAGCGGCCAGCAGGTAGACGATGTAGAGGGCGCCGTGGATCGGCCCGACCACCTTCACGACGCCGGGCGAGTGGGCACCGTACTGGAGCGGGATGCCCACGAACACCAAGATGATCAGCCCGATCCCGACCGTGTAGGCCATGAACCGGTAGCGGCGCAGGGCCCCGTTCATGCGCTGCGCTCGGCCGTCACGAGGAGGTCCGCCACGTCTTCGCGCGACCGTCGGCGGCCAGCTTGGCCAGCCGGTCGTTGTACGCGGCCAGATCCTCGTCCTCGTCCTCGCGGTGGCGCTCCGGGACGACCGGCGCGATGCCGGCCCGGCTGCGGTCGGCCACCATGCGTCGTTGTGCCTTCGCTCCGACGGTGTTCGGGTCGGTGTGGATCTGCACCCACCACACCCAGACGCCGATCAGGGCGAAGGCGGGCCACTCGACCGAGTACAGGTAGCTCAGCCCGTTGCCGTCGAGCGCCCTCGTCACCTGCCACCACCCCGCCAAGAGGCACCCGGGGAACCACAGCAGAACGGCGACGTGCAGGCCGAGCGACCGTCGGGACAGCCACCGTGCTCGCACGGCCGAATTCTACCGACACCTCGATCGTGGCCCGGAGGCGCCAGGGAGCGTTCAGAGGAGCCGGGCCGCCCCGGCCAGGACCCGGAGGTCGCCCTCGGGGCGGGCCCCGAGGTGGCCGATGATCTCGGCGGCGCACAGGCCGCCCAGAGCGGCGCATCGGGCCGGATCGGCACCGTGGGTGAGCCCGTACAGGAAGCCCGCCGCGTAGAGGTCGCCCGCCCCGGTCGTGTCCAGCACCCGGTCGACCGGCACGGCCTCGACGGCCACCGGCCCGTGCGGCGTCGTGACGACGGATCCCTTGGCCCCGCGGGTTGCGGCGACCAGGATGCCCGTCTCCTCGGCGGCCTCGATGGCGGCATCGAACGACCGCGCGCTGAAGAGGGCGATGAGCTCCTCCTCGTTGCCGAAAAGCACGTCGATGTCCTCGCGCAGCAGGTCCAGGAACTCCCGCTGGTGGCGGTCCACACAGAACGGGTCGGACAGCGAAAGCGCGACCGACGCGTTGGCGTCGTGGCCCGCCTCGATGGCCCGCCGCATGGCTTCGATGGTCGGCGGGAGGTCCCAGAGGTAGCCCTCCAGATACACCACCTTCGAGCGGCCCACGAGGTCGAGGGGGACCTCTGAGGGGACGACGGTGGTCGCGGCACCGAGGTAGGTGGCCATCGTCCGCTCGGCGTCGCCGGTCACGAGGACGAGGCACCGACCGGTGCCGATCCCCTCGGTGGACTCCTCCCCGCCGATCGGCTCGAAGGTCACCCCCGACGCCCGGATCTCGGTGGTGAAGACCCGCCCGAGGCGGTCGTCGATCACCTTGCCGATGAACCCGGCTCGCCCGCCGAGCGACGCCACCCCGACCATGGTGTTGGCGGCCGAGCCCCCCGACACCTCGGCGGAGGCGTGCACACCGGCGTGGATCGACTCGGCGCGCTCAAGGTCGACGAGCGACATCGAGCCCTTGGGAAGCTTGAGTCTGGCCAGGTCAGTGTCGGTCGCCTGCACGAGCAGGTCGACCAACGCCGAGCCGACACCGACGACATCGAGGAGGCCCGCGTCGCCCTGAGCCGGCCCGCGACCGCTCGATGTCGGTTGCCCGGAGGGCTCTGTCATGGCGCCAGAGGCTACTCGGGGACCGATGTAGCCTCTGGCCGATGGCCTCCACAGTCGAATCGGGTGGTCCGGGCGCGCCCGACGAGCCGTTTCGTCTGCCCAGGACCGTCACCCCGCGCCACTACCGCCTGACCCTCGATGTCGACCTCGAGGAGGCCCGTTTCAGCGGATCCGCCGAGATCGAGGTGGACATCGAGACGGCGATCGACGAGATCGTCGTGAACGCGGCCGAGCTCGAGATCGATGCCGTGACCCTCGAGTCCGACGGCGGCTTGCTCGGCGCCACCGTCTCGCTCGACGCCGACGCCGAGCGGGCGACATTCTCGCTCGAGCGCACCGCCGAGGCCGGTCGCGGGGTGCTCCGGTGCCGGTTCGCCGGCGTCCTCAACGACAAGCTGCACGGCTTCTACCGGAGCACCTTCACCGACGCCGACGGGGCGACCCGCACCATCGCGACGAGCCAGATGGAGGCGACCGACGCCAGGCGGGCCTTCCCGTGCTGGGACGAGCCCGATCGCAAGGCCGTCTTCGAGATCACCCTCGTGCTCGACGACACCCAGGCGGCCTATTCCAACTCACCGATCGTGGACGAGTCGGCGGCCGGACCGGGGCGCAAGGCGGTCCGCTTCGCCCCGACCATGGTCATGTCCTCGTACCTGGTCGCGCTCATCGTCGGCCCCCTCGAGGCCACCAAGCCCCGGGACGTCGACGGCGTGCCGGTGCGGATCGTGCACGTGCCCGGCAAGGATCGGTTGACCGGGTTCGCCCTCGACATCGCCGAGCACGCCCTGCGGTTCTTCTCGGAGTACTTCGCCATCCCGTACCCGGCCGACAAGCTCGACCTGGTCGCGATCCCCGACTTCGCGTTCGGGGCGATGGAGAACCTCGGCTGCGTCACATTCAGAGAGACCGCGCTGCTGGTCGACGAGGCCAGCGCGGCGCGCTCGGACCTCGAACGCGTGGCCGACGTGGTCGCGCACGAGCTCGCCCACATGTGGTTCGGCGACCTGGTCACCATGCGGTGGTGGGAGGGCATCTGGCTCAACGAGGCCTTCGCCACCTTCATGGAGGTCCTTTGCGTCGACGCGTTCCGGCCGAGCTGGGAACGGTGGGTCAGCTTCGGCCTCGAGCGCGAGGCCGCCCTCGCCGTCGACGGGCTGCACAGCACGCGCCCGATCGAGTACCCGGTCGGTTCCCCCGAGGACGCCAATGGCATGTTCGACGTCCTCACCTACCAAAAGGGCGGCAGCGTCCTGCGCATGCTCGAGCAGTATCTCGGCGCCGACGTGTTCCGCGACGGCGTCCGCCGCTACCTGTCCACCCACGCCCATTCCAACACCGTGACCTCCGACCTGTGGGACGCGCTCGAGTCGGTGAGCGGCCGGCCGGTCAGCTCGGTCATGGACACCTGGATCCTCCAGGGCGGCCACCCGGTCGTGTCCGCGGACGCGTCTTCGCTCTCCCAGGAGCCGTTCTCCTACACCGGCCACACCGGCGCCAGCGCGATCGGCGAGCGGTGGTCGGTCCCGGTTCTCGTCCGGTCCCTGGACGGCGGCGAGCCGGAGCGGGTGCTGCTCGAGGACGCGTCGGCCCCCATGCCGGGCGTCGAGGGCCCGGTGGTCGTGAACGCGGGCGGTTGGGGCGTCTACCGCGTCGCCTACGACGAGGAGCACCTGGGCCACCTGGCCGCTCGCCTCCCGGATCTGACCGCGCTCGAACGGGCCAACCTGTTCGCGGACACGTGGGCACTCGTGCTCGCCGGCCGGGCCCCGCTGTCGGCGTTCCTCACCATCGCGGCGTCGCTCGGCCAGGACACCGAGCCGGTCACCTTTGCGACCGTCGCCGGTGTCCTCGCCATGTGCGACCGGGCCGCCGCCGACGATCCGGCCCGACAGGTGCTCGCCGAGACCACGCGCAAGCTGCTCGGCCCGCGAGCGGCTGCGCTCGGGTGGGAGCCCAAGGCCGGTGAGGGCGAACGGATCCCCAATCTGCGCTCGGTGCTCGTGGCCAGCCTCGGGACGATCGGCAAGGACGAGTCGATCCGGCGCGACGCCGCGGCCCGGTTCGATGCGGCCCAGAGTGGCGACGCGCCGCTCGACGCCAACCTGGAGTCGGCGATCCTCGCGGTGGTGGCCGATCAGCAGCGGCCGGGCGACTACGACACCTTCTACTCCCGCTACAAGTCGGCCACGACGCCGCAGGAAGAACAGCGCTACCTGTCCGCGCTGACCGCGTTCCCCGACGTGGAGCTCGGCTCGCGCACCTTCGAGCTCGCGTTGAGCGACGTCCGGACCCAGGACGCCCCGTACCTGCTGGTCGGCCTGCTGGCCAACCGGGTGGCCGGCCCGACAGTCTTCGAGGACCTGACCAACCGCTGGGACGAGGCGCTCGCGAAGTTCCCGGTCAACAGCCACTCCCGGATGCTCCAGGGGATCCGAACCATGTGCGGCGACACCGCGGGGGCCCGCCGGGTCACCGAATTCCTCTCCGCACACCCGATCCGCTCGGGCCAACGCAGCGTCGACCAGGCGGTCGAGCGGCTCTGGATCAACGTGGCCTTCGTCGAGCGCGAGCGCGACGCCCTCGCCGAGACGCTCGCTCGCGTCGGCGACGCGTCCGGGGGCTAGTCCCGCGCCACACCGGTTGGTGGGGCCGACATGAACCTGGCCATCGCGGCCACGGTGTTCGGGCTCGTCGCGGTCGCAGAACTGCCCGACAAGACGATGATCGCCAACATCGTCATGGGCAGCCGCGGGCGCCCGTTCGCGGTGTGGGTCGGATCGACCAGCGCCTTCGCGATCCACGCGGCCGTTGCCGTGGTGGCCGGCCGATTCCTGCAACTCCTCCCCCACCGGGTGCTCGAGACGGTCATCGCGGTTGCGTTCGGGTTGGGCGCGCTTTATCTATTGTTCGTCCCGGAGAAAACGGAGCGCCGCAAGGGGGAAGCGGAGGCGACCGGAGAAGGCGCGGTGCTCCCAGAGACCCCGTCGTGGCGGGTCAGCGTGGGCGCGTTCGGGGTCATCCTGGTCGGCGAGATCGGGGATCTCACCCAGCTCCTGATCGTCAACCTGGAGGCCCGCTACAAGTCCCCGGTGTCGGTGTTCACCGGCGGCTTCCTCGCCCTGGCGGCGGTCGGGGCGTTCGGGGCCTTCTCGGGCCAGGCGCTGCTGCGTGTCTTCTCGCTGTCGCTCATCCGGCGCATCGGCGGCGTCGCCCTCCTCGGTTTCTGCGCCTACAGCATCTACGGCCTGGTCCGCTGATGGCGGGTGGCGACGCGCGGATGGACAAGCTGGTGGCGCTGGCCCGGGCCGCGCGGGGCTTCATGCCCGACGACGAGGGTGCGGCGCTGCTGGCCGCGGCCCGACGGGCCGGCGAGGCCTTCGCGGATCCCGCTGCCGGTGCGCCGGTGTTCGTCGAGATCGGCGCCTGGTGCGGCAAGTCGACCGTATACATCGGCGCGGCCGCCGAAGCGACCGGTGCGGTGCTGTTCAGCGTCGACCACCACCGGGGCTCGGAGGAGAACCAGGCCGGGTGGGAGCACCACGATGCCGACCTGGTCGACCCGGTCGACGGGCGGATCGACACGCTCCCCCACTGGCGCCGCACCGTCGCCGGGGCCCGCCTCGAGTCCTCCGTCGTCGGCATGGTCGGCGACTCGCCCACGATCGCCAAGGCATGGCGGCGACCACTGGCGTTCTGCTTCGTCGACGGCGGGCACGGAGAGGCGCCGGCGTGGGCCGACTACCGCGGCTGGGCGCCCCATGTGGCACTCGGCGGCTGGTTGGCCATCCACGACGTGTTCCCCGACCCGGCCGACGGCGGCCGGCCCCCCTACGAGCTCTGGTGCGACGCGCTGGCTTCGGGGCGCTGGCGCGAGGACGGAGAACAGGGAAGCCTGCGGATCCTCCGCCGCACCGCGCCCGACCCCGACTGAGAGGATGCGCGGATCGGTGCGGGCGCACCGGCGATGGTGCGCAGCCCGTCGTTCGGCGTGAATTGTCGCCCGGTTCGGGCTGGTATTCGGTCTCAGCATTCTGTATTCGCCCACTGCCCTGGTACGGCACCTCGGAGGCATGCCCCACTTGCAAATTGCGCCGTCAAAGTGGGACACCTTGAAGGAGTCGAACGCTGTGGATGAATGTCGCCTCATCACTCGCGATCTGAAAGGCCATGGGTGGATGTCCGTACTACCAAGAGTCGGCACAAGGGACCAGGTGCTTGCAACGGTTGGCCTCGCCTGGAACGGCCCGACTGGGACAGGCAAACCGGCGTGTTCGGCGCGTTATTGGGACGCGTCGCTCCGCTCGGATGGGGGAATCTCGGGGCCGCTCTACTCGATCCGTTCGAGCAGGGCGCGGGCGTCGCGTTTGATTTAGTCGTGGCCGCCCGCAATCGCGACGGGTAAGGCCGCGCCGAGGAGCATCCGCGCTAAGGGCATGCACGTGGGCCGGGCGTGGGGGCGCGCCGCCGTTGTTGCACTCCTCGCGAGCGCTCGAGCGGATCGTCTCGCTGCTCGACCGACGCGTAGCACGCATCGAGATCAGCGTGAAGAATGGTGGCATTAGCAGACATGGTGGATGTCCTCCTCCTGATTGATCGAGATGAGGCGGCGCTTACCGGAGCGGCGCAAAATCTGCCTCTCGGCGATCAACGGGCCGTGCTCGAACCATTCGTCCTCGACGTCACCGACGGACCGGCCCTCGCAGAGCTCGCCACGCGCAGCTCGGAGCTGGGGACCCTGCGGGCCGTGGCGCGTGCCGCCGGTATCTCCCCGTCTATGTCCGACTGGCGACAGGTTCTGACTGTTGGCTTGGTCGGCACCGCAATGGTCATCGACGCACTTGAACCTCTTGTCACCTCCGACACCGCGATCGTCTGCTTCGCGTCAATTGCTGCCACCCTGGCAGTCGGTGAGCTGGTGCCTTCGGCGGTAGCAGCCCTAGACGAACCGCTGGACCCACAACTTCTGGAGCGGATCCATGAGGCGCTGGGGCAGGAGATAGAGAACACCGATGCGGCGTACGGCTGGGCCAAGCTCGGAGTTCGGAGGCTGGTGCAAAGAGAGGCGGTGAGATTCGGGCGGCGAGGAGCGCGGATCTGCTCGGTGTCGCCCGGCATGATCGACACGCCGATGACCCGTTTAGAAGCCGAGGTTCGCTCAGCAGTCAACGGGATCCTCCTCGAGGAGACCCCATTGGGCCGCGAAGGGCGCCCCGAAGAAGTTTCCGCTGCCGCGGCTTTCCTGATCTCGGACGAAGCAAGCTATCAACGGGATCGACATCGCCGTTGACGGCGGGCTCGTACCAGCGCTCCTCACCGGACAAGCTCAATTGTCCGATTAGGCGGTTTGCCGGGTATATCCCCTATCGCCGGGACTGTGACTCACTGCGGCACATCGCCGGATACCTGATCGACCTGTTGCGACCCCTCGCCGTTCACGAATGGGCCGCCTCCGCTAAACGCTGCCTGTTGAGGCGCCGCCCGTCCCGCTTCCCCCGCTCGCACCGGAGCAGGTCGTGGCACCCGTCGGAGAGTTCTGATCGCAGCTGCCGCTGCCCGAACCCGAGGGGAGCGGTGGCTGCGCCGGTGTGTTGAGAGTCTCCGTAGTTACTCCACCGGGGGTTGTGATCTCGGCAGAGGTCGCGTCCAGACTCCCCGGCCACCAGGCGACGAACCACCCGCTACCGGCGCTGGCTTGGATGTCCTCGCCATCACTGCGCACAAGAGTCACGCCCGTCACATCGGCATCGAGTTGGCCATCGATGACGGTATATGCACCATCGCTTGTCGAATCGAGATGGGCGACGGTCGCCTGTTCGATCCCATCCGAGCCGCTGCCGGCAACCCGGGAGATGGACGAAAGCCCACTGCCATCTCCAGTCCCACTGGCGCTTCCCGAAACCGACTCGGAGGCTCTGCTACCGGAGCTGGTCGAGACCGCCGTGAGCGACGGCCCGGAGAGACAAGTCGCGTCAGAACTGCCGTCTTGGTAGACGACAAGGGTGAATGGTCCACGCACGTCGGTGGCCACCGCGGTCCATGGGGTCCCATCGGCCGACCCTGACAAGGCTGCGAGCGAGGCGAGCTGCGCTTGGCAACTGGCGTCGGCGCTGGTGGTCTGGCTGGCCGAGGCGGCCGTCGGCGAAGCAGTCCATCCGGCAAACGCAGGCGATGCACCACCCAGGATGACGACGGAGAGGACCGTTCCTGTCGTCACGGCCGCTCCGGCCAGAGTTCCCACCTTCAGTCGCGGCGAGATCCGGCTCCTACGGGGGTGGTAGTCGATCGCACGCAGACGCGCCCCCGCATCGGATGGGATACCCGACGCACACCGGGAAAGTGCCTCTCTCAGATCAGCTTCGAGTTGCTCAGTCATGTTCATTGCCTCCATTCGTATAAGTGATGCCGCGGACGCCGCCCGACTCGACCGGCGCAAGAGCTTCTCGAAGGCGTTCCAACGCGCGCGAGGTGGTGCTCTTGACTGTCCCTACCGAGCAACCCAGGATTTCGGCCACCTGTGCCTCGGAGAGATCCTCGAAGTAACGAAGGACCAACGCGGCGCGCTGGCGCGGTGCCAGTGTGCCGAGCGCATCGATCAGCTCGGATGTGATCTCCACCATCCCGAGCGCAGATGCCGCCGCTTGGTCGTCTCGATCTTCCATCGCTGGCCGGTTCCGCAGGTCCAGCTCCGAACGGCGTCGATGACGGCGTTTGGCATCGTCAAGGGCCAGGTTGACGAGAACTTGCCGGGCGTATGCCTTCGGATGCTCCATCGTTCGCACGCGGTGCCAGCGCCGGGCGATCCGGAACAAACACTCCTGGACGAGATCCTCGGCTGAGGTCAGATCCCACACCATCAGGAAGCCAGTCCGTAGAAGGTCATCGGCGGAATCCGCCACGAACCGTTCGAACTCCTCTCTGGCCTGGTTCCGTCGCACAGATTGGGTCACTTCCAGGAGCAGTATCGGCCAGAAAGGTTCATCACTACTGTTAACCTTCGCCGCCCCTCAAAAGGTTGCCTCGCCATGGAAGAATTCGTGAAAAGTGGGGCCCACGGCCTTGCTCAGCCCCCTCGCCGACCAGCCTGCTCACCAGAGGACACCGCTCCAGAGGTTCTATAGAGTTCAGGGACGTTCCCATGAGGAGGTATCCGTCATGAGCATCGTCGTCCGTTTTAGCCCCACGTCTATGACTGCTGAGCAATATGACAAGAGCTTGGAAGCGATGGCGAAGGCCAAGCTGGTTTGGCCTCCCCCGGGTCTCGACTACCACGTCTGCTTCTTTGGCTCGGATGGATACGCCCTGGTAAGTCAAATCTGGGACACGCGGGAGCAGTTTGAGGCGTTCGGCGAAGGCCTCATGCCGGTCCTCGCCGATGCTGGAATCGAGTTCTCCGGCCCCCCAGTTATCTTCGAAGCTCACCACATCGTGAAGCCCTAGAACCGACGCGAATAGGTGAGGGCTGGCACCTAACGCCGGGAAGTGGGACATGGGGCGAGGCGCCCGGCGCGTCGTGGATGCTGCCCGGCTTCGGCACTGCGAGCTGCTCTCCGGCTAGACACCCCACGGTGCTAAC
>PLWZ01000088.1 GCA_003151235.1 Acidimicrobiaceae bacterium | reverse complement strand
GTGCCGGGAGCGGTACCGCCGGGCTGGCCGGGGCCGCCCGGGTCCGCATTGCCACCAGCGACCCCGGCGGTGCCGCTGGTGCCGCCGCCCTTGCCGCCAACGCCGACGCCGCCGGGGGCACCGGCGGGGCCCCCGCCCCCGCCGGCCACCACCAGCCGGGTCGAGCCGAGGTCGATCTCCGAGCCGCCGCCGCCGCCGGCGCCGGTAAAGTTGCCGCTGCCGCCGCCCGCGCCGCCGTTGGTGCCATCGCCGCCGGCGGGGCCGTCGGTGCCACCGGCGCCCTGGCCACCGACCAGGACCGAATAGGTATTGGCGGACGAAACCGCCAGGGTGGCCGTGGCCTTACCCCCCGCCCCCCCAGCCACATCAGTGTCTCCGCCCTGGGCGCCCTCAACGTCGACGGTGGCCACGGTGACCCCCGCCGGTGGCGCCCAAGTGCCCGAACCGACCGTGCAGGTCACGGTGACGGTGGTGGCGCCCGACTCGCTGCACGTGCCGGTTGTCGCGGCATGGGCCGGTCCGGCCGAGAGGAGAACGGCCGATCCCAGGCCTCCACCTAGGCCCACCAAGGCCACCACCACTGCGACGCGGCAGCTTGCAGCCAGCGGACCAAGGCGACCCGTAGTCGACATTTCCTCTCCTCTCGCGGCTCCACCGAATTCTAGTGAGCTCTTGAGAAGAGCTTCGACCCGCGTTGACTGACCGGAAATAGTAGCCGCCATCGTTGCCTCAAGAAGACCTCGGCGGGTGCCCGGCTACGCCAGATCGATGCGCTCTGATGTGCATGTGACAGGCAGATCGGCTCCGGATCGTTGGCCACGCCGAGCTCGGCCGCTCAGGACCGCGTCAGCGGTCGCCGAGGGCCGAAATGCGCAACCTCGTGAGAGTCTTGGCGACATCGCTGGGGGGTTGCGCGGTGCCGATCCGGAGCAAAAGGGCCGAGACATGAGCGGAACTCGGCATCCGAGTGACGTGCGACCACCGCAAGGGGATCGTCATCGCCGAGAGCCGGACCGACACGTGTAGCAAGGTGTGTGTCGGAGGGGCGTTTGCAACCTTCAGCACACCGGTTTGGCGGACTGAATGGGCGGCTTAAGCCCGTCAAGACGAAGTCGTCACCAGGCCGTATGAAGGAAGGCGTGAAGGCGCCCTTGGGCCACTCCCCCGGCGTAGGCCGGGTGAACGTTGACCAGTTGGGAAAATCCAGCTGCCAAAGGGTCGATGCGGGCAAAGCGAGGGAGCCGTTGGCGAAGGATATTCGCCGTCGATTCGGAGGCAGCCTCATCGCCGCAGACGACGAGTGTCTCCGTGGGTGCAGCGGCTAAGGCATTACTGGCTCAGCACGACCCGATGGCTCTCGCTGGAACGTCTTAAAAGTTTCCCGGTAATCTCCCGGCACGAGCTGGAAACTCACAAGTTATCCCAGCCCAATTTTTACCTAAAAGAACCCTCTGACCAGGGGTGTCGGAGAGGGGACTTGAACCCCTACGCCCTTGCGGGCACCAGCCCCTCAAGCTGGCGCGTCTGCCTATTCCGCCACTCCGACGTCACTCGGGTCCGATGTTGAAGAGCCACGAGGTGCTCGACGACTCTAGTCCAGCGAAAATCAGCTTCCTCTAGGGACAACGGCGAGCACCTAGGACGACGGGAATGTCGGCGTGCCCTTGAAGGTGGTGGGCTCACCGACGAGACGCGCCCAGCTCACGACCGTCGCGAACAGGCCCGGCGAGTAGGGATCGGTGGCGACACCGGTGGTGTAGTCGGACCAGGCCAGGGCGCTCGGTTCGGCGAATAACGGCAGCGCGACCATGTCGGCCCACAGCTGCTGATCGATCTGGTCGTAGAGCGGCTGGGCGGTGACGGGGTCGAGCTCGCTGGCCGCCTCATCGAACAGGTCGTCGACCTTGAGCGAGGCGTATCCGCTCCAGTCCTGCGCCCCTGTGGTCCCCGCCAAAGTGAGCAGCGGTGTATACCAGGCGCTCGTCCTGCTCGAGTACGGGCTCCCGTGCATCGGGATCACCGCCAGCTCGGCCCTGCCGGCGGCTAGGTCGGTCCCCGCCGCGGTGGCGTTCGGTTCCTCGGTGATCGTCACCGCCATGCCGGCCCGTTCGAGTTGGTCGGCGATGAGCCCACCGGTCTGTTCGGCCCACCCGTCGCCCGCGTCGACGACCATCCGCAGCGTCAACTGGTGACCGGATGCGTCGACCCAGGCCCCCGACGCGTCACGCACATACCCCGCCGCGACGAGATCGCGATCCGATTGGTCTGGATCGGATCCGACTGGGAAGCCCTGCGCGGTTACCCCGGTGATGGTCGGTTGGGTGGTGGACGTGGTCGTCGTGGTTGCGTTGATCGGGATCGGGGCCGGCGTGGTCGGATAGGCGGGCTGGTTCTGGGAGTACAGGTGGCTGGTCGCCGGGGCGATGTCTTTGTCGGCCCACCCGACCACCCGGTCGGTCAGGTCCTGGCGGTCGATCGCGTAGGCCACCCCGTCTCGCACCAGCAGGTCGCCGGTCAAGGGGCCGAGCGTTGAGAACTCGAGCTGGAGGAACGTCTCGGAGATCCCGACGGCGGTCTTCACGTACGGCATGGCGTCGACCGACTCCAAGAACGCCTGGTCGAAGTATGTCGGTGCGCTCACGTCGACCACCCCCATGTAGAGCCAATGGGCCAGTTGTTCGGGTCCTGTCGCAACCTTGATCACGATCCGGTCGAGCTTGGGTGCCTGGCCCCACCACTCGGGGTTCTTGACCAGGGTGATGGTGGTCTTCTTGACCGACGCGATCTCGTAGGGGCCGCCGGAGAGGTCGATCCGGGGGTCGACCGTGGTGCAGGTCGGGCTCCATCCGACCCGGTCGAGGATGTGGGCCGGGAGCAGGTCGTTGAACAGGCTCTGCCAGTCGCCGAAGGCGGTCGAGAAGACCACGGTGATCGTGCGGCCCTTGTTGGACGGCGTCATCGACGTGATGTCGTCGTAGCCGGCCGTGCTCGCGACGTCCGCGTCCCCGGTCGTGCCCGTCGGCACGGCGCGCTGGTGCTGCCAGGCGTAGATGAAGTCCGCAGAGGTGATGGGGACGCCGTCGGACCACACGGCCTTGGGATTGATCGTGTAGACGACCGTCTGGGGGTTGGTCGACTGGAGCTCGGCCTGCACGATCAGCGCGGGGTCATAGCTGGCCGCCCCGAGGTTGTCGACAGCAAACGCACTCGGCAGCACGGCGCCCAGCACGAGGTGTTCGGCCGGCGTGTCCCCGGTCGCTGTGTTGGGGTTGCAGCCCGTCGGGGCTGCGTCGATCCCGATCGACATCGACCCACCGGTCGCAGGAATGTAGGTCACCCGCGTGGTCGTATCCGCGGCCCTCGGCGCACCCGATCCGCACGCTGTGAGCACGCCGGCCAACATCGCCAGCAGGCACCCCGGTACCACCCGACGCCACCCGGAAGGGCGGCGCCTCCGGTGGTTCACTGCAATCGGAGATCCAACGTGAGCGAGGTCAGGGCGAAGATGACCGCCACGGTCACGGTGATCCGGTCGAGGTTCCGCTCGACCACCGTCGAACCCTGGGCCGCCGCGCCGACGCTGCCGCCGAACATGTCCGACAGTCCGCCGCCCTTGCCGCTGTGCATCAGGATCAAGAAGACAAGGGAAAAGGCCGCGATGATCTCGATCACGACATACATCACGGTCAGCACCGCTCGCGCTCCTTCAGGCAGGCCGCAACCGCAGGCACGCGATTGCGCTCAGGTGGCAGCAGGAGAACGGTAGCAGCCACCGACCGCCCGGATGACCTCGGCAAAGCCGGCCGCCTGCAGGCTCGCCCCTCCAACCAGCAGGCCGTCGATGTCCGGTTCGGCCAGGAAGTCGGCCGCATTCTCGGGGTTCACCGACCCCCCGTACTGGACCCGGACCCCCTCCCCCGCCGGCGGGCCGCCGGCCGAGACCACGGCCATCCGAATGAAGGCCGCCGCGTCGGCGGCATCGACGGGGGTCGCGGCACGGCCGGTGCCAATGGCCCAGATTGGCTCGTACGCGATCACGAGCGTCGTCATCTCGTCGGACGTGAGCGACCCGAGGGCCGACTCCAGCTGGGCACCCAGTCGCCGTTCGGTGGTCCCGGCATCGCGCTCCTCGGCGGTCTCCCCGACGCACAGGACCGGGATCATCGAGTGCCGGAGCACCGCCCGCATGGTCGCCGCGACCTGTTCATCGGTCATCGCGAAGAGGCGCCGGCGCTCGGAGTGGCCGACGATCACGTAGCGCACACCCAGTCGGGCCAGCATCGGCGCGCTGACCTCGCCGGTGAACGCGCCCTCGTCATCGCTGTGGCAGTGCTGCGCGCCGAGCTCGAACGGCATCCCCTCCCCCTCGATGAGGAGGCCGACGGTCCTGATGTCGGTGAACGGTGGGTGGATGGACACCTCCACCAGCGCCGTGTCAGCGGGCTTCACCCGCAGCCCGAGGTCGCGCACGGTGTGGAGCGCCACCATGTGGTCGTGGTGCATCTTCCAGTTGGCGCTGACGAGCGGCCGACGGCCCGACGGGGTGCCTGACCGCGCGGCAGAACCCGTTGCCCTTCCCGGCGTCACCGATCGCTCAGGAACGGCCGGTTGCCGGCGCGTTGGACGCGCCCCGAAGCGCCGCCAGGGCCGGGAGGTCCCCGTTCTCGAGCAGCGACAGGGAAGCCCCTCCGCCGGTCGAAACGAAGTCGATCTGCTGGGCCAGGCCCTGGTGGTCGATCGCGCTGACGCTGTCGCCGCCACCGACCACGGTGCAACCGGGGCAATCGGCGACCGCTCGGGCGATCCGGTGGGTTCCCTCCGCGAAACGCTCGTCCTCGAACGCACCGACCGGCCCGTTCCAGAACACGGTTCCCGCTGTCGCGATGGCCTCGGCGAAGGCTTCGGTGGTCTCGGGGCCGATGTCGAGCCCCTGCCACCCGTCGGGAATGTCGGCGCCGAGCACCTTGGTGTCGGCCTGGTTGCCGATCCCCGGCGGCACCGATCCGAGTGGCATCCCGCCCGGCTCCAGTGCCACCACATCGGTCGGCAGCAGGATCTCGGTTCGCCGGGAGTGCAGCAGCTTGCGGCACTCCTCGATGCGGTCGGTGTCGACCATCGACGCCCCGACCTCGTGACCGAGCGCAGCGAGGAAGGTGAACGCCATGGCGCCACCGACCGCGACCACGTCGGCTTTCTTGGTCAGTGCACGCAGGACGCCGAGCTTGTCGGCGATCTTGGATCCACCGAGCACGACGACGAACGGCCCCCGCGGGTGGTTGAGCAGCCCGCCGAGAACCTCGACCTCGCGCGCCAACAGCCGGCCGGCCGCGCTCGGCAGCCTCGTCGGGGGACCGACGACCGACGCGTGGACGCGGTGTGCAACCCCGAAGGCTTCGTTCACGTATGCGTCGAAGCCCGCGACCAACCGGTCGACGAACGCGTCGGAGTTGGCCTTCTCACCCGGATCGAAGCGCAGGTTGTCCATGAGCTCGACGCCGGGGCAGATCTCGGCGAGGCGCTCGCGGATCGGGGTCATCGACCACTTCTCGTCGGGAGTGCCGTCCGGCCGGCCGAGGTGCGAGCACACCGTGACCGCGGCGCCGCGCTCTTGGAGCCAGTGCAGCGTCGGGAGCGTGGTCTTGATGCGGAAATCGTCGGCAACGGTGCAGCGGCCGTCCTCGTACTCGAGCGGGACGTTGTAATCGACCCGGACCAGCACCTTCTTCCCGGCCACGTCGGGCAGGTCCTCCAAGAGCGGCAGCCCGACGAGGGGGCCCGGACGCGACCGGAATCTCACCGCCCGAACCCCGTTCCTGCACGCGGCGAGCGGTGGGCGTTCATGTGCTCTTGGCCACCAGGGATACGAGGTCCACCAACCGGTTGGCGTACCCCCACTCGTTGTCGTACCAGCCGTTGGTCTTGACCAGCGTCTGATCGTCGACGGGCTGGACCATCGTGAGGTTGGCGTCGAAGATGCACGACGCCGGGTTGCCGAGCACGTCGGAGGAAACGATCGGGTCCTCGCAATAGTCGAGGACCGCGGCGAGCGGGCCCTTCTCCGACGCCGCGCGGAAGGCCGCGTTGACGTCGTCCACGCTCACAGCGCTCGGGACGAGAGCGGTGAAGTCGGTGATCGACCCGCACGCGACGGGGACGCGGAACGCGGAGCCGTCGAGCCTGCCCTTCATCTGGGGCAGGACCACCTTGGTCGAGCGCGCCGCCCCGGTGCTCGCCGGCACGATGTTGACCGCGGCGGCCCGGGCCCGTCGCGGGTCACGGTGGGGCAGGTCGAGGAGGTTCTGGTCGTTCGTGTACGCGTGCACGGTGGTCATGAGGCCCCCGACTATGCCGAACGCGTCCTCGATGACCTTCACCATCGGCACGAAGCAGTTGGTCGTGCACGACGCGTTGGACACGATGTGGTGCACATTGCGATCGAAGTCTTCGCCGTTCACGCCGATGATGACGGTCACATCGGCATCATGAGACGGCGCCGAGATGATCACCTTCGACGCGCCACCCTTCAGGTGCCCACTGGCATCGGCGTGCGAGGTGAACACTCCCGTCGACTCGATGACGACCTCGGCTCCGAGCTCCTCCCACGGTAGGTCGGACGGGTCGCGCTCGGACAGGACCCGGATCTTCCGGTCGCCGACCAACAGGTGCGAGCCGTCGACGCTGACCGGCACCCCGATCCTGCCGTGGGTCGAGTCGTACCGGAGGAGCTGCGCGTGGATGTCGGCCGAGGTGACGTCGTTGATCGCCACAAGATCGATGTCGGCTCCCGACTCGATGACGGCGCGAAGGAAGTTCCGTCCGATCCGGCCAAAGCCGTTCACCCCGACCCGGACCGTCACGGCTTTCGCCGACCCCTTGTCATCCGATGAACATTCATCGTCGCTGGAGCCTCCTGCGACCGGTTCGTCTCCATTGCACGGCCGCTCATCCGAGCAGACCCGATAGCGCCTCCGCCAGTCTGCCAGGATCGTGGACCCGCCCGGCGGGATCGGTGAGCCTGGCATCGCTCACCGGCGGCCCGCAGACGCCCAGCCCCATGCCCGCAGTCGAGTCCCACAGGACCCGGTCTACCGGGATCTTGTGGAGCGCCAGGGCGGACACGTGGCGGCCGACGTCGTAGCCGTCGGTCTCGGGTACCTGGGGCCGCAGGTTGCAGACGAGGACCCGCTGGGCTGCCGTCGAGGCGATCGCCTGCGCCAGCTCGGGGACGGCCGCAGCGGCCAGGACGCTCGTGTAGAGCGAGCCGGGCCCGATGACCACCTGGTCGGCCTCCATGATCGCCTCGACCGCCGCCGGCGGTGCCCCGGCGTCTCCCGGCACGAGCGACACCGACCGGATCTGAATGGCCTGGGAGACGGCGACCTGTCCCGCCACCTCGCCTCCCACCGCGTCTGCCTTCAGCACCACCGGTTCTGTCGTCGCCGGCAGCACTCGGCCACACGCAC
Organism: Acidimicrobiaceae bacterium; assembly: GCA_003151235.1. Lineage (GTDB taxonomy): Bacteria > Actinomycetota > Acidimicrobiia > Acidimicrobiales > RAAP-2 > Palsa-461. The sequence goes on along the minus strand of PLWZ01000088.1, from coordinate 11,738 downwards.
CGAGCAGCCGCGCCGCCTCATCGACCGCGAGCACGAGGTCCCCGGTCGCGCCGACCAGACCCGCCAACACAAGGTTGCCGAGCGCGTGGCCGGCCAGCTCCCCCTCCTCGAATCGGCGCTCGAACGCCTTTGCAAGGGGAGCGCCATCCTCGGCCAGCGCGACGAGGCACTTGCGCATGTCGCCCAACGCGACCACGTCGAGCAACTCCCGCAGCCGGCCGCTCGACCCGCCGTCGTCGGCCACCGACACGATCGCCGTGACCTGCCCGGCGTAGCACCGGGCCGCACGGAGCGTCACCGCGGTGCCGTGGCCTCCCCCGATGGCGACGACCCGTGGCGCATCCATCGCGCTCATCGGAGCCTCACGGGCGGTCGATGTCCCGGTGGAACACGGTCGCGGTCATGCCGCCCTCGCCCAGCCGGGTCCGCAGCACATCGGCCAGGGCCACCGACCGGTGCCGCCCGCCCGTGCACCCGAACGCGATGGTGAGATACGACTTGCCCTCCCGGACGAACGCCGGCTCCAGGGACAGCAGCAGGTCCACGACCTTGTCCAAGAAGACCTGCGTCTCGGGTTGTCCGAGCACGTACTCGCGCACCGCGTCGTCCTGGCCGCTCAGCGGGCGGAGGCTCTCGACCCAGTACGGGTTGGGGAGGAAGCGGCAGTCGAACATGAGATCGACGTCGAGCGGGATGCCGTGCTTGTACCCGAACGACACGATCGATGTCTGCATCGTCTCGACGCCGGGCTCGTCCCCGAACAGTTCGCGGATCCGCGACCGCAGCTGGTTCACGTTCAGCTCGCCGGTCTCGATGACGATGTCGGCGTCCGCACGGAGCACCTCCAGGCGGTGGCGCTCATCGGCGATCGACTCCTCGACGCCCCTCGCGGTGTCGAGCGGGTGCCGGCGCCTCGTCCCCTCGAATCTGCGCACGAGCACCTCGTCGGGCGCGTCGAGGTAGAGCACCCGGACCCGGTGCCGCGACCGTCGGAGGGTGTCGAGGATGGGCGGCACGTCCTCGTAGGGCTCGCCGCCGGCCCGGCCGATCACGAGCGCGAAGTGGTCCCCCTCGACGCCCGGGCGTCCGATCAGGTCGGCGAAGCGTGTGATGAGCGACGGGGGGAGGTTGTCAATGACAAACCAGCCGAGGTCCTCGAGCGCCGCTCCGACGGTGGACCGACCGGCGCCCGACATCCCGGTCACGACGAGAAATTCCCCCATGACCTACACAGTCTCCCCCATCGGCCGGCCGTCGGGCGGATGGCGGCCCGATCTCAGCCGGTGCGACGGGCGGGTCCCAGGCCCGCAAAGCGCTCACACAGCGCCGCCGCGACGGTGTCGGGCAGCCAGGAGAGCGCGGCCAGCTCTTCGGGTGTGGCCGCCCGCAGCGCCCGGACGCTGCCGAAGGTGGCCAGCAAGCGCTTCTTGCGGGCCGGGCCGAGACCGGGGACGTCGTCGAGCAGGCTCGTCGTCATCCGCCGCCCCCGGCGCTCCCGGTGGAAGGTGATGGCGAATCGGTGGGCCTCGTCACGGACCCGCTGGAGGAGGTAGAGGGCCTCGCTGCCCCGCGGGATGCGGATGGGCTCGCCCGAGCCGGGCCGGAACACCTCCTCGAACTGCTTGGCCAGGGAGGCGATCTCGATCTCGTCGCTCAGCCCGAGCGACTCGAGGACCCGCACCCCGACGGCCAGCTGGCCCTTGCCCCCGTCGAGCAGCAACAGCTGGGGCGGGTACGCGAATCGCTTGCGGGCGGCCATGCGCCGCTCGGTCAGGTCGTCCCCGGTCGCTGAGTCGCGGCGGGTGCGGGACTCGGCCCGCTCGGTCAACAGGTTGGCGAAGCGGCGGGTAAGGACCTCCTCCATCGCCGCGTAATCGTCGTTGCCACCCACGCTCTTCACGACGAACCGGCGATAGTCGGACTTCTTGGCCAACCCGTCCTCGAACACCACCATCGACCCGACGTAGTCGGTCCCCTGCAGATGACTCATGTCGAAGCATTCGATCCGCAACGGCGAACGGGACAGGTCGAGCGCCGCCTCGAGCTCGGTCAGGGCCCTCGACCGGGCATTGTGGTCCGCCGAGCGCCGCAGCCGGTGCCGGGTCAGGTCCTCGGCCGCGTTCCGGGTGACGGTCTCGTGCAGCGCGCGCTTCTCGCCGCGCTGGGGGATGCCGAGCCGCACCGGGCCGCCGCGCAGTCCGGACAGCCACGCCGTGACCACGTCCGGCGATTCGGGCAGCACCGGGACCAACACCCGTCGCGGCACCTCGGCGCCGGGGGTGCCGTAGAGCTCCTGGAGCACCCTGCCCATGAACTGCTCGGGGGTGAAATCCTCGACCTTGTCGGCGACCGAGCCGCTGCGTCCGACGACCCGTCCACGCCGGACGTGGAAAACCTGGATGGCCGCCTCGAAGTCGTCGTCGGCGACCCCGATGAGGTCGAGGTCCTCGGCCTGTTCGGACACCATCTGCTGGGTCTCGGCGGCCTTGTGCACCGCCACCAACCGGTCCCGCAGGCGCGCCGCGCGTTCGAATTCGAGGTCGTCCGACGCCTCCTCCATCTCGGCGCGCAGCCGCGCCACCACGGGGGCGGTCTCGCCGGAGAGGAACCCCATGAGGTCCTCGACCATCTGGGCGTAGCGCTCCGGTTCGACGGCGCCGACGCACGGCCCCGAGCACCGCTCGATGTCGTAGAGGAGGCAGGGCCGGCCGAGCCGCGCGTGCCGCTTGAATTTCGCATCCGAACAGGTCCGGATCGGGAAGCTCCGCAAGAGCAGGTCCAACGTCTCTCTGAGCGCGCCCACATGCCCGTACGGGCCGAAGTACCGCACCCCCTTGCGCTTCTTGCCCCGGAAGACAACCGGGCGCGGCCACTCGTCGCTCACCGTCACGGCCAGCCACGGGTAGCTCTTGTCGTCCTTCAGCCGGCTGTTGAAGCGCGGGCGGTGGGCCTGGATGAGCGAGTGCTCGAGGATGAGCGCGTCGACCTCGGTGCCGACCACCACCCATTCGACCCGCTCGGCGTGCGCCATCATCTGGGCCGTGCGGGGCGCGAGGGCGGCGGGATCGGCCCAGTAGTTGGTCAGGCGGTGGCGGAGCGACTTGGCCTTGCCCACGTAGAGCACCCGGCCGTCGGCGTCGAGGAACTGGTAGGAGCCCGGAGCGTCTGGGATCGAGCTGGTCGGTGGCCTGACCTTCACTCCCTCCACTCTCGCGCCCGGCTGTGCCGCGCGAAGCACGCCTGGCCTGCGGCATCCGGGGCCCTCCGACGCCTAGACTGGGTCCCAAGCCGGCCCGGTATCCCGGCTACACACGAGTTCTGAGGCCGACAACCCCGCGGATGGGCGACCGGTGCTGTCCCCGCCGGCCACATCAGAGCTCCCCCACCGAGGGGGTAGATCATGATCCGACTCCAGGGCGCTCTCCCAGAGCGATATACGGACGCGTCGCCGGACGAACTGAGCTCGTGGATCGGCGCCGCCAAGGCGACGCTCGGCGACCGGCTGTTCATCCTCGGCCACCACTACCAACGCGACGAGGTCATGGCCTGGGCCGACGCCCGGGGGGACTCGTTCGGCCTGTCCAAGATGGCCGCCGAACGCACCGACGCCGAGTTCATCGTCTTCTGCGGGGTGCACTTCATGGCCGAGTCGGCCGATGTGCTGACCGCCGACCACCAGCAGGTGCTCCTGCCGGACCTGAACGCCGGCTGCTCGATGGCCGACATGGCCGACATCGACGCCGTCGAGGAGGCCTGGGACGCCCTGGCCAAGGTCACCGACGTCGAGCGGATCGTCCCCATCACCTACATGAACTCCTCGGCCGCCCTGAAGGCGTTCGTCGGCGCCCACGGCGGTGCCGTCTGCACCTCGTCCAACGCCCGGGCCGTCCTGACCTGGGCGCTCGACCCCGATCGGACCGGCCAGGCCATGGGCGACAAGGTCCTCTTCTTCCCGGACCAGCACCTCGGCCGCAACACCGGCTTCCAACTCGGCTACGGCGCCGGTGACATGGCGCTCTGGAACCCCCGCTTCGCCCTCGGGGGCCTGGACGACGCCGAGGTGAAGGCGGCCACCCTCTTGTTGTGGAAGGGCCACTGCTCGGTCCACCAACGGTTCCGGCCCGAGCACGTGGCGGCGTTCCGGACCGAGCACCCCGGCGGGATCGTGCTGATCCACCCCGAATGCGCCCACGACGTGGTCGAACTGGCCGACGAGGTCGGCTCGACGGACGCCATCATTAGGGCCGTCGAGGCGGCGCCGGCGGGCTCGGCCATCGGCATCGCCACCGAGATCCACCTGGTGAAGCGGCTGGCCGACACCCACCCGGACAAGCAGATCTCGTGCCTCGACCCGCTGGTCTGCCCGTGCTCGACGATGTTCCGGATCGACGCCCCCCACCTCGCCTGGATCCTGGAGGGACTGGTCGGGGGCGAGGTCCGCAACCGGATCACCGTCGAGAAGGACACCGCCCGGTGGGCCCGGGTGGCCCTCGAGCGCATGCTGGCCATCACCTGAGCGGGACGTCGGGCCCGGGCGGACCGGGCAGTATGGACAGACAGGGCACCGGCGGCCAAGCTTTGGCCCTGCGTAACGCACAGTTTGACGCTCGGGGGCAACGGATGGGGACGGCTCGCATCGGCATCTTGGTGGTGGCGTACAACGCCGCCGCCACGCTTGCCCAGGTGCTGGATCGCATCCCCGACAGCGTGCGGTCGCGGGTCGCGGACGTCCTCGTCTTCGACGACCACAGCGAGGACACCACCTACCTGGTCGGGCTGGGCTACAAGTCCCTCGCCCCGGACCTCCCGATGACGGTCGTGCGCCACGAGCACAACCTCGGCTACGGGGGCAACCAGAAGGCCGGCTACCGCTGGGCCATCGACAACGGGCTCGACATCGTGGTCCTGCTGCACGGCGACGGCCAGTACGCACCCGAGCGCCTGGAGGACCTGATCGGGCCCCTCGAGCGCGACGAGTGCGACGTCGTCCTCGGCTCCCGCATGCTCGAGTCGGGCGGAGCCCGCCGGGGCGGCATGCCCCGCTACAAGTTCCTCGGCAACCGGATCCTCACCAAGGTGGAGAACGTCCTCGTCGGCACGTCGCTCTCGGAGTGGCACTCGGGTTTCCGGGCCTACCGCGTCGCCTCGTTGGCCGAGATCCCCTTCGAGCGCAACTCGGACGGCTTCGACTTCGACACCGAGATCATCATCCAGCTGGTCGAGGCGGGTCAGCGGATCGACGAGGTGCCGATCCCGACCTACTACGGCGACGAGATCTGTTACGTGAACGGCATCCGCTACGCCGCCGACGTCACCCGGGACGCGGCCCGTTACCGCGCCCACAAGATGGGGCTCGGCAACGGCGAGACGGCCTTCGCGAGCCAGGCCTACGAGTGGAAGGACGGGCCCGAGACCTCGCACGGAATCCTGGAGGGCCGGCTGGCCGAACTGGCCCCCATCTCGGTGCTCGATGTCGGGTGCTCGGGCGGAGAGCTGGCGACCCGGTTGCGCAAGCTCGGCCACCGGGTCACCGGGGTCGACGCCGAAGAGGTCCCGGGCATCCACGAGAACGTCGACGAGTTCGTCCGGGCCGACCTGAACGGCGGGCTCCCGGACTCGCTGCAGGGCCCCTTCGACCTGATCGTGGCGGCCGACGTGCTCGAGCACGTGGCCCGGCCCGAACGGCTGCTCGAGGACTTCGCGACGCGCCTCGCCCCCGGGGGCCGGGTCGTCGTCAGCATCCCCAACTTCGCCCACTGGTATCCGCGCCTGCGGGTAGCCGTGGGCCGCTTCGACTACGACCGCCGCGGCATCCTCGACGTCGGCCACCTCCGCTTCTTCACCCGGCGGAGCTTCGAGCGGCTGGCCAAGAAGCACGGGTTCGACACGGTCCGGTGCCACGGCGTGGGCATCCCGGTCGAGGTGGCCAAACGGGGCGCCCGGACAGGAGCCGGCGGCTCGGCGAGCCGGTGGTTCTCGGCGGTCGACCGCGTGCTGGTGCTGGCCTGGCCGAACCTGTTCGCCTACCAGTACGTGTTGGACCTGGTCCCCGACCCCGCCCGGGCAGCCGCGCCCGACTGATCGGCCCGGCGGGCATCGAGCCGCCGCAAGAGGGCCGAGCAGGTGGGCGTCGACACGGGGAGCTTGTCGATCCGCCCCGGGAACCGGGCGAGCACCGGCCCGCCGAGCGGGTTGCGCCCGACCGAGATGGGCCGGGTGCCCCGGACGAGGACCGCGCTCAGGACCCCCTCGGCGCCGAGATGCACGATGACCTGGTTCACCCGCGAGTCGAACACCGCGTCGAGCGTGTAGGGCCGCCCCGCCACGACGTGCACGACGGTCCCGTTGATCCATCCCTGATGCAAGCCCTCGAACAGGTAGGAGAACTCGACCCGGCCGCCACCCAGCGGATGGACGGTCAGGAAGTCGCCGGCGCCCAAGGTCCCGTTTACCAGGACCGGCCAGTAGCCGCCGGGGCCATTGGCCGGGAACACGACCCGGAGCCGGAAGTGCCCGGCGGACTCGGAGCGCTCGACGGCCTGCCATTCGTTGCCGTCGGACTGGTTGAGGGCCGCGCAGTCCCCGACGATGGCCAGCGCGCCGGGCGGCCCGAGGCGTGGCAGGACGGCCGCCCGGGTCACCTCGGGGGGACGGCCGCCGAACAGATCGGCGTCGAGGCGCTGCTGGAACGACACGAACTCCTCACGCATGGATATGGGCGCGGACGGCCGCAGCTCCCGTTGGTAGACGAGCGCCAGCCCCACGTTGACCCACAGCCCGAACAGCGCCAGCACACCGAGACCGACCGCAGTCACCCGGCGGCGGGACGGGCGCAACGTCTGCCAGGACGCGTTGAGCAGATGGAACCCGGCCAGGGCGGCCAAGACCAGGAGCGGCAGGAAGTCGGCCAGGTATCGGTTGGCCACGAAGGCGATGGCAAAGACGCCGACCGTGCCGACGGCCGCCCCGACCACCGGCAACCGGAGCGTGCGGACGGAAGCCCGATCTCGGTTGCTCTTCCGCCGGAAAATGCCGACGAGCCCGAGGACCCCCAACGCGACGAACACCGGCATGGTGTCGGTGATGCTCGAGGAGAAGTCCCGGGTGTCGTAGTGGACGTTGCCGAGAACGGTCGCCTTCGGGGGGAACGCCAAGAACGGGAAGAGGCGACTGATCCGAAGGGCGTCGGGCCGCACGTATTGCAACAGGCCCGTCGGGATGAACTTCAACCCGAACAGGCTGCCGCCGTTGTCGGCGAGGGTGATGCGCCGATTGAGGTTGAGCGAGGTGAACACCTGCTTGTTGAGCGGCAGGCTGACCAGCGTGTGGAACTTCACCTCGTTGATGGCCACGTAGAGCACGATCGGCACCGCCGCCGCGGCCAGCAACCCGAACGTCCATGCCGCGCCGGGTTCGATGTCGGGCAAGCCCAACCACCGCCACAGACCGCCGGGCCCGGTGTCGGGTACCCCGTGCGTCGCCAGCGCCTCGGCGGCCGGCACGTCGGTCGCCTTCCGGGCGCCGAGCCGACGTCGCAGCGTCACCAGCCCGTGCGCGCATCCGACGACGCCGATGGCCACCACCGGCCCCGCTCCCACCGACCCGCGGGTCAAGATCGCGAGCGTCGAGAACAGGCACGAGAGCGCGAGCGTTCGTCGGGACGGCTCGATCAAGAACGCCAGCACGAAGTCGAAGGCGCCCAGCGCGAGAGCGGCGCCCCACAGCTCGGCCTCGTGATAGATCACGGCGTCGCTGGCCAGATAGAGGAACTGGGACCCGACACCGACGGCCACCATCGAGCAGGCCACCAGCACCGTGTCGGTACACGACACCGGGGCCGTCGTGATCAGGGCGCGGATGCGCCAGCTGAGCCGGCCCACGAAGACCATGGCGACGACGAACGCCACCAGCATCGAGCACTGGGTGAGGCGGCCGTCGAAGCGGTGGGTGACGAGCAGGACGGGCATCCGGAGCAGCGCCGGAACAGGCCCGTAGTACATGTAGGTCTTCGCGCCCTCCCGGATGCCCTCGATGGAGAGGGGGCCGGCCGGCACGTTCCAGTGGCCGTGGAACAGCGCGCGGGCCTGGACGTCGTAGAAGTTCGCAAACAGGTTGCGCTGGAAGAAGTCCCAGGTGCCCCCGGTGATCATCCATGCGAAGCACACGGTGCTGACCACCGTGCCGACGGCCCATCCGATCGTGAATTTCCGGCGCGACTCTCTCAGCTGCTCGTCACCCGGAGCCACGGGCGGGAAAGGGTAGCCGTCCGGCCCTGCTCGGACCCCCCGACCGGTGAGCCGCAGCGACGGATCGTCGTTTGAGCCGCCGCTGACCCGGGGGACAATCAGCGCGCGCCCCGATCCCTCCGTGGTGGAATGTCGACCGTGCCCCAGACCGTGACCATTTCCTCGAGCTTCGGGGCGGCCGGGAATGTGGTCGGGCCCGCGGTGGCCGAGCATCTCGGGATTCCCTTCTTCGACCGGGCCATCCCGACAACCGTCGCGAGCCGGCTCGCCATCACCTTGGAGGACGCGGCGGCCCAGGACGAGAAGGCTCCTCCCGCCTGGGCCCGGCTCACCCGTGCCTTCGCGAACATGGCCATCCCGATGTCGGCCCAGGACCTCGGTTCCCCGGATGACCCCGACCAGTTCCGGAGCGAGACCGAACGGATCCTCCACCAGATCGCCGACAGCACCGGAGGGGTCGTGCTCGGTCGGGGTGCCATGGTGATCCTCGGGAACCAGCCGAGTGTGCTGCGGGTCCGCCTCGACGGCGACATCGACGCTCGCATCGAGAGGGTGGCCGAGATCGAGAAGATCGACCTCGATGCGGCGCGGGTCATGCAGCGGGAGACCGACGGGGCCCGGGACCACTATCTCCGCCTCTTCTACCGGGTCCGCCAGGACGACTTCACGCTCTACGACCTGATGATCGACACCACCGAGATCCCCCTCGAGACATGCACCGAACTCATCGTCCTGGCGGCGAAGGCCAAGAGCGCGGCCAGGTAGCGACCCCTCAGCCGGGCAGCACCCGCTTCAGCACGTCGCCGGTGTAGCTCCCGGCCGTCTTCGCGACCTGCTCGGGCGTGCCCTCGGCGACGACACGACCCCCGAGGTCCCCACCCTCGGGTCCGAGGTCGATGACCCAGTCGGCCGTCTTGATGACGTCGAGGTTGTGTTCGATCACGACGACCGTGTTGCCCTGGTCGACCAGGCGGTCGAGCACGTGGAGCAGCCGGCGCGTGTCCTCGAAGTGCAACCCGGTGGTCGGCTCGTCGAGCACGTAGAAAGTGTGGCCTGTCGGACGCCGGGAGAGCTCGGTCGAGAGTTTCACCCGTTGCGCCTCCCCACCCGACAGCGTCGGTGCCGGTTGACCGAGCCTGATGTAGCCGAGCCCGACGTCGACAAGGGTCTGCATGTGCCGGGCGATCGGGGGCTGGTTGGCGAAGAAGCTGAGCGCCTCCTCGCACGACAGGTCGAGCACATCCGCGATGGTCTTGCCCCGAAAGGTCACCTCCAGGGTGTCGCGGTTGTAGCGGGCGCCGTTGCAGATCTCACAGGGGACGTAGACGTCGGGCAGGAAGTGCATCTCGATCTTGATCGTCCCGTCGCCCGCACAGGCCTCGCAGCGGCCGCCCCGGACGTTGAACGAGAAGCGCCCCGGCTGGTAGCCGCGGACCTTCGCCTCGGGTGTCTGGCTGAACAGCCGCCGGACGTGGTCGAACACCCCCGTGTAGGTGGCCGGGTTCGAACGCGGGGTCCGGCCGATCGGGGCCTGGTCGACGTCGACGACCTTGTCCAGGTGCTCGATCCCGCTCACGCTCTGATGGCGGCCGGGGATCGCCTTGGCCCGCTGGAGTTGGTGGGCCAGCGACCGCAGCAAGATGTCATTCACGAGAGTCGACTTCCCAGAACCCGACACGCCGGTCACCGCGATCATGCAGCCGAGCGGGAACGCGACGTCGATGTCGGCCAGGTTGTGCTCCCGCGCCCCTCGCACCACCACGGTTTTGCCGCTACCGGGCCGGCGGTGGTCGGGCACCGGGATCTTGCGGCGGCCCGACAGGTAGTTCCCGGTGATCGACTCCTTGTTGGACACGAGGCCCTTCGGCCCGGTGACCGAACCCGCGTGCACCACCTTGCCGCCGTGCTCGCCCGCGCCCGGTCCGATGTCTACGACGTAGTCGGCGGTGCGGATGGTCTCTTCGTCGTGCTCGACCACGATCACGGTGTTTCCGAGGTCGCGGAGCCTGAGCAACGTGCCGATGAGCCGCTGGTTGTCCCGCTGGTGCAGCCCGATGGACGGCTCGTCGAGCACGTAGAGGACCCCGACCAGCCCGCTGCCGATCTGGCTGGCCAGGCGGATCCGCTGGGCCTCGCCCCCCGACAGCGTCCCGGCGGACCGGGCCAGCGACAGATACTCGAGGCCGACGTCGAGCAGGAACTGCATCCGCTCGCGCACCTCTTTCAACACGCGGTCGGCGATCATGTGATCGCGCTCGCTCAACTCGAGGTCGGCGACGGCCTTCACGGCCCGGACGATCGAGAGCGAGCACAGCTCGTGGATGTTCATCCCGCCGATGGTGACGGCGAGCGACTCGGGCTTCAGCCGGGCACCCTGGCAGTCCGGACAGTCGACCTCGCGCATGTACTGCTCGACGTTCTCGCGTGACCAGTCCGACTCGGCGTCGGAGTGGCGCCGATTCAGCCAGGGGACGATCCCCTCGAACTGGGCGGTGTAGGAACGTCGGCGACCGAAACGGTTCTTGTACTGGATGTGGACCGGCTTGCCCTGGGAGCCGTAGAGGACCAGCTTGCGGTCCTTTGCCCGGAGCCGCTTCCACGCAGTGCCGACAGAGAAGCCGCCGACCTCGGCCAGCCCGGTCAGGATGCCGGAGAAGTAATCGCTCCGGGCGCTCTGCCACGGCGCGATCGCACCGCCCTCGATCGATAGATCCGGGTCGGGGACGACCAACTCGGGGTCGACCTCAAACCTCGTCCCGAGCCCGACGCAGGTCGGGCAGGCGCCGTATGGAGAGTTGAAGGAGAAATTCCGCGGCGCCGGCTCCTCAAAGCTGAGCCCGCAGTGGGTGCAGGCGAGGTGCTGGCTGAAGGTGATCCCCTCCTCGCCCTCGGGGTCCTTTTCGGAGGCGTCGCCGACCTCGGCTCTTCCGCGCGCCGTCCCGCCAGGGGCGCTGACCAGCACCTCGGCCGTCCCCCCGGTGAGCTCGAGCGCGGTTTCGATCGACTCGGTGAGCCGTTCCCTGATGCCGTCGCGACGGATAAGGCGGTCGACCACCACCTCGATCGTGTGCTGCTCGTAGCGGGCCAGCGACAGGTCGGCCCGGGCAGCCAGCTCGAGCGGGACCCCGTCGACGCGGACCCTGGCGAAACCCTGGCGGGCCAGGTCTTCGAGCAGCGAGCTGTACTCCCCCTTCCGGCCCCGGACGATCGGCGCGAGGACCTGGAAACGGGTGCCCTCCTCGAGCTCGAGCACGCGGTCCACGATCTGCTGGGGAGTCTGGCGGGCCACCGGGCGGCCGCAGTTCGGGCAGTGGGGCTTGCCGACCCGGGCGTACAGCAGCCGCAGGTAGTCGTAGACCTCGGTGATCGTGCCCACGGTCGACCGGGGGTTCCGGGACGCCGACTTCTGGTCGATCGAGATGGCGGGCGACAGGCCCTCGATGAAGTCGACGTCGGGCTTGTCCATCTGGCCGAGGAACTGCCGGGCGTAGG
>PLWZ01000009.1 GCA_003151235.1 Acidimicrobiaceae bacterium | reverse complement strand
TGGACCCGTTATCGGGGGCAGGTCAGGCCCCCAAAGCCAATTTCGCGAACCATCAAACAGAAACAGCGACGGTTACGTGGGCCTGAGATCGATGAGTTGGTTACTGACTACTTGGCAGGCCGCACGGTTTACGAACTGGCCGAGCAGTTTGGAGTACATCGCGGCACTGTGTCAGACGTCCTCGAGCGCCGGGGTGTAGCTCGTAGGTTCGGACCGCTCTCCCCTGCCGAAGTCGCCATGGCAAGTTCCCTATACAAAGGAGGACTCTCGTTGGCAAAGGTTGGCGAACGACTTGGTTGTCACGCCACGACTGTTCGGGAGGCCTTGACGAAGGCTGGAGTTGAGATCAGACCGAGGAACGGCTGGCCGCGATGAGTGAGCCAAAACCCTCGATTTAGATCGCGGCCTTCGCAGCCCTCACCCTCTTATCCACAAGGTCCAGCATGGCCTGCATCTCGTCGTCATAGCTCAGGACGGAGTGATTTGGTCCGTTGCCTGGATGGACTCGAGGGTCAAGTATGAAACTCACGGGCGGCACGCTGCCCATCCGGAACAGCCATGGATTCATCCTTCGATGCGTCACGTGATGCCGATAGTTGTAGGCGCGGTATAGATAGCCGTCATCGCTGTAGGGGTCAGAGGGAAGTGGACTCCGCTTCGGATTTACGTACAGTTCGCGAAGAGCTCTGTCCAGGGGATCCGTCGTGGGCGTGATTTTGTCGTGCAAGTATCCGATCGACACGTCTTGGGGATCGTGTCCCAAGACTCGCTGCTCGTTGACGAATTGCGCAAATACGTCGATAGCTCCGAGGAGGTGGAAGAAGAACTCCTGGACCAGCTGTTGGCGTGGGCTGGACTCGGCGTGGATCAGGTCACCACCGTTGAGGGCAAAGAGTTCGTTGGCCCGTTTCTCAGCAAATCCGAGACGCTCTTCGACTGCGTAAAATGAAAGAGGAGACAGGGCCGGAGAAGGCGGAGTGCCGGAGCCCGTCGGCATGTCTCCTTAGGCCGCCTGCTCGAGAGTGGAAATCCGCTGTTCGTGGTCGGCTAGTTGCTCGTCGGTGTCCTTGGTGTGAGCTTCTAGGGCATCACCAACACCTTCGAAGCCTTCGCCCACCTTCTTGGACAAGTCGTCAATGCGCTTGGTCAATCGCTCTTCACTCTGGCCAACGGTGTTGGCAACGAAGCGCCTTAGATCTTCAAAATGTTCGTCCTGCATTATCCTTCTATTGTACGAAAGTTGGTCGAAAAGGCCAAGGCTTATTATTAGTCCCCAGATACATCGAGATCTCTCAGCACCCTGGTGATAGCCCGAGACATTGAAGAACGCCACAGATCAGGATAACCGGCGGCATCGAAGAGAATTTCTATTGTCTCGCGCAACAACCTCTCACCGACGTGGAAGTAATGGCCCTCGTAGGTTGAGCCCTTGGCTCTGTATTCCAGTGGGGGGATCACTCCATCGTGGATGATCTTGTTCCGAGCGTCCGCGAACGAGCAGTACCAATGTTCAAGGTTGCTCACTTGTGGACATAGGACAAGGCTACGGGAGTGGGCAGATGGCTCGGGCCGTCGGAGGATGGAGAGACTTGTGGATCTCGTTCGCACCAGAAGCCGTTGGTTTTGCCGAAGCCCTCGGGATTCTCTGCAAAAGCAAGATTGCCGTCACTCTGGTCACGAAGGACGGACGTGAGCTAGGGGCCGTCCTCGTTGCAGTGAGCGGTGGCGACACCTTGATCTATGAACACTGGGATGATGACGTTGGGCAACCCAGCGGTGAACCCGACACCGTGGGGTTGGAGGCGATCTTGGGGGTGAGGATCTTCTAACCCCCAGGTCAGCCACCGTCAAGTTCCAGCTGGTAGCGAGCCATCTCGTTGATGATTTCCTGGTAGTTACTCGGCCCTGATGCCGTCTTCATGCCAGCTTCGAGCAATTGCGTGTACTCGGAGAAGTTGGTCGTGACGCCATTTGCGATGTCGAGTTGGGCGCTTGCGCCGGCCCAGTTAGCCACGATGATCGCATCATGGGGATTGATGCTTCGGGCCTGGCTCAGCCGCGAGAGCGCCGCTGACCCCGGTGCCAAGTCAATCGCCTCGTGATTGAGATCAGTTGCGAGATTGTCAACAACGCGCGACGTGGGACGAACCGAGAGTGCCCAATGAAGGACTTGATCCCAATCTGCATCATCTGCTACGACGACCGACCGGCTGTCGAGGCGGTTAGCAATCTGAGCACGCTGCGCAGACGGCAACACCCCCGATAACTGCGCTTCGCGATAGATCTTGAGGCTCGATTACGTTCAGGGCACCTCTATACGGCCCAATTATTGATCGTTGCCCGTGTGCCCGACCTAAGGAACCAAAGCCTTCGAGGTCATGGCTTGCCTGCGTCGATCCACGACTGAACGCGGGCATCGACGATGCGCCGGGTGTCTGGCAGTTGGGCCCATGCTCGGAAACGAGCTTTCTCGTCCGGAGATAGCCTTGAGAATAGGGTGCTCCCCCGGCGGGCCGGAGAACTCTTACCGACCGTGCGAGCCTTTTCTACGTACGGCTTCAGCGCCGAACGAAGCTGCTCAAGGTTGGACTCGCTTAGGTCGATCTCGTAGGACTTGCTGTCGAGGGTGAAAGTCACGGTGTGGTGGGCATCTCCACCGTCGAGGTCGTCGATCAGTCTTACAACCACAGTTTGGGCCATCTGTGCATTGTACACCTTGTGGGTACACAATATATACCTCACCCCCACAACTGTGCACCGGATGCCGGCTCGGTTGACGCAGGTCGACATGGACGGGTGCCTCCACACATGCACCGGGCCCCGCATAGCGCAGGGACCCCACCTATTGGAACGTCAACAGATCGACGCGATCGAACACCAGCAGGTTCTGTAACAACTCGTCCGGCAGGTATTCGGCGTTCTCCGGCCGAAGGCACGGGACTACCCGAACCGTGAAGGCTTGGCCCGGCTCAACAAGTTGCCGGAGCTTGTCGGTGACCACGACGCGCACGCTCATCAGGGTTAGTTGGTGCTCAAGCCTGAGGTCAAAGGCCCGTACGTCGGTAGGGACTTCGCAGTGTCCCTCGTCTCCTGCGCAGCATCCGTGCCCGAAGATCCAGAACGACCCGACATAGGTTTCGTCGCCAGGGTCAGTCCGAGCGTCAGCATCCGGATTGTTGAAGAAGATCCGACCTTCAAAGCTGGCCTTGGAGTGGTCAACGCCATGAAAAGCAAGGTCAGCACGCGTGAACTGTTCGGTAGGGGCTTCGAGGGTGACGGTCGCCGGGGAAGAGTCGAGAGTACCCATAGCTGCTATGGCCTCCGAGTGCTAGTTGAGGCCGCATACTCATAGCCCAGCGTGGCGATATCGAGCGTCTGCCCTACGTTGAGGGTTGGAAAGGGCCTAGAGGCTGGTCGACTGGGACTAGGTGTAATACCCAACCAGGTTGTCGACCCGACTAATGGGGGGCTTGCCCTCGAGAGCTGAGTGGCTGCGGTGATGATTGTAGAGATGCAAGAAGAGTTCGAAGGCCTCCCTGCGTTCTGCTTCTGACGCGCAGGGCTTCACGTATGCCCATTCTTCGAGCATGGTGCGGTTGAAGCGTTCGACTTTGCCGTTGGTCTGGGGTCGATATGGCTTGGTCCTGCGGTGCGTGACGTCGGCCAGGGCAGCTCTGAACATGCGGCTGCGATAGCAGCTGCCATTGTCCGTGAGCACTTCTTCGACTGCGATGCCACGGTCCAAGAACCAGGCCTGGGCCCTGCGCCAAAAGGCGGTAGCAGTCTCTTGGCGCTCGTCGGAGTGGATTTCTGAGTAGGCCAGTCGACTGTGGTCGTCAACAGCTGAGTGGATGAACCCATAGCCAACCCGGGTCGAGCCCATCCCGTTGTTGTTCTTCTTGCCGGCCTGGCGGCCAAGCGTCCTCCAGCCCCCGCCATCAGGGATCTTGCCCAGCTTTTTGATATCGATGTGGATGAGCTCACCGGGACGCTCACGCTCATAGCGCCGGATCACCCGGCCGGTCGGGCGGTCCATCCAGGCGAGACGATTGAGGCCGAGGCGGACAAGGACCCGGTGCACGGTCGAAGGGGCCCCGCCCAGGCGATAGCCAATGCGGGCTGGTCCGAGCTTGAGCTCGGCCCGCAGCTCGGCGATCTGGGCCTCGAGATCGGGGGCAGTCCGATGGGGGCAGCGATGCGGCCGGCTCGAGCGGTCAACCAGACCATCGACCCCCTCCTCGCAGAACCGCCTCCACCACTTATAGCCCGTGGCCCGCGAGATGCCCATCTCCGGCGCCACGTGGGCCACCGGCCGTCCCTGCTCAATGCGCAAACACAGGGTCAATCTGCCAATCGGGGTGAGTCGAGCGTTAGCGTGCACGGAGCCTCCTGGGGTCGTGTGGGTGTGTGAACAGCTCCACACTGTCCCCGGGGGCTCACCTCGTGGGCGGACCAGGAGAATCAACAACGCTCGTGGGTATTACAACTAAACCGCCGGTCCCCGCTCCCGGGTGCTTCTGTTGCCACAGTGCGCAGATCCGGTCGATCATCGTGTGGTGGGCCCCAAAAGATTGGGTCGAAGGCGGCCACGGGGATCTCGTCCATCGTTCCGCCAACCCATGAGTGGACGTTGTTGTGGGTTTGCTCAACCTGTTGCCAGAAGTCGGCGAAAGTCTCGAGGCTGAGCAGCCACGCCACATGGGCCGCGGGGGGAAGAGCCGCGGGACGACCGGGCACCCGGTAGGTGTCGGTGACAGGGGACATCTGTTGTCCAGCAAACTGGCTGTCCGGAATTCCGGCGATTGGCGATCCGTTGAGCGGGTTTGATGCCGCGCTGTCGGCGTAGATCTGAGGCATTCCCTGTTGAGCAGACCAATCCCACTATGGGAGGGTCACTGTGGGCTCCTGGTCGATCAGGTACTGCTCGAAGTAGTAGAGGTACGCCCGATGCCAAGGCAAGAACAGCGGCGTCCCGTGCGTACAGGAGATCGGAAGCGGCAACCCGTGGATGCCCGCCCAGAAACCGGTGGGTTATGGCGCCTACAGTTTTCCCAGCGGACTACCCCCTGGCTCCAGGGGATTGGTCGACCAGTTGGTCCAATGCGGTGAGGGGAAGGCCGAGAAGGCGATCAGTCCTCGCCGGCATCATCGAGCTTGGCCGCGACGTCTCCGAACTGGGCTCGCAGGGTCCCGGCCACTTCCACCAGCCATGCTCGGACGTGAGCGCGGTCGGCCTGGGCGAAGATCGTCTGGATCGCGGCTGCCACCATCTGGGACTGCGCCCGAGGGACCTTGGCCAAGGCGTTGCGCATGAAGTGCACCCGGCAGCGCTGCCAGGACGCCCCGACGAACACCTTGGCGATGGGCTCTTTCAGGCCCAGGCGATGGTCCGAGATGACCAGCTTCACCTCACCCAAGCCCCGAGACCGCAGGCCCTTCAAGAAGGCCGTCCAAAAGGCCCCGTCCTCTGAGTCGCCGATGTCGAGGCCCAAGACCTGGCCTTTCACCCGCCCCTTCAGATAGGTGGCGTCGCAGAACAGATAGGGGAAGGCGACATGGCCGAGGGGGCGGGTCCGGAAGGACTCCAGGTCCTTGTCGAGCTCGGTGCAGATCCGGGCACCTCGGAGCGGGACATCCCCGACGGGGCTCCCAGCGCCTGAACCAGGTCGTCCACTTTCCTGGTCGACACCCCGTGGACATAGGCCTCCATCACCACCGCGAACAGGGCCCGGTCGATGCGTCGGCGATGCTCGAGGATGGAAGGGAAGAAGACGACGGACGGAAGGGCGCTGTGCTTTGAGTGGCAACGATGCAACGGAACCGAGTCAGGTGGCTCGGGCGCAAGTGATCACGTCTCGACCCATTTGCTTTATTGTCAGTGACTTTTCTTGGACCCACACTCAGCGGTGATACGTGTCGAAGCCTGTCGGCAGAGGGCAGCACCCCTGGCCCCTCGCTGGTCTCAAGACACGTACTGTAAGCGGAGTGGCGATTTCGGACCGGCTGGACCAGCTCCGGGCGCTGGCCCGACACGCTATATCCGACCTCTTCGATCAGCGGGTCCCCTTCGGGCGGCTCGCCCTGGTTCAGGTACTTATGTTAGCTGGAGACACCCTGGTCACCATCTCGTTGGCAGATTCGCTCTTCTTTTCGATTCCTACCCACGAGGCGACTAGCAAGGTGCTGCTATACCTGCTGTTAACCTTGGCCCCCTTTGCCGTGGTCGCGCCGCTACTCGGTCCGTTGATCGACCGCAGCCGGGGGGGAAAGCGTGGCGCTGCCGTGGTTGCGGCTGTGGGGCGAGGCCTGCTGTGCCCGTTGATGGCCTTAAGCATCAACAGCGTATGGCTCTTTCCCGAAGCCTTCTTGATCTTGGTGCTCTCGAAGCTGTATCTGGTCACCCGAGGAGCGCTCGTCCCGGAAATGATGACGCTCGGCACCGCTATGCGAGATGCATCCCCGATCGAGGTCCAGCCCGGCCGCGAAGAGGACGCTCCCGTCCACGGATATGCAGCCCTGAACGCGCGATTGACGCTGCTCGGAACGCTAGCGGGGTTCATGGCGGCCGTCCCGGGGGTACCGATCCTGAAACTCTTTGGAGCTCCGGGCGTCCTCATCTTTGACACCTTGGTCTTCGCTGCTGCAGCGATTGCCGCGGCCCGACTCCCTGTCAGCCGGCGCCGTGGGTCGGATCCAAACACCGAAACCCTCGGCGGAGGGTTTCGTCGCGCTCGGTCGCTTGGGAAAGGTGCATCCGACCCAGATCTGGCCAGCCTTCAGCCGCTGGCTGAGCCGCCCGTGTTACTCGGGCTCACAGCCAATTCGTTACTTCGGGGTACTGCAGGCTTCTTTGTGTTCATGCTGGCATTCGGTCTCCGCCGACTCCACGCGTCTCTGTTCTGGTACGCGTTGGCTCTCGGGGCAAGCGGAGCGGGTTCACTTCTAGGGCTGTTGCTTGTGTCCAGGCTGCGGCGGCGCCTCGGCGAGCCGCAAATTCTACTCAGCGCACTTTGGCTGGTCGCGGTGGTTGGCAGCCTGACGGCGGTCTGGGGTGACCTACAGGTCCAGGGGTTTCTTGCGTTATCGATCGGGGTCGCAGGTTCGCTTGGACAGCCTTCCTTCGACTCGATCACCCAACGCTATGTACCCGAAGAACAGCAGGGCCGGGTCTTTGCCCGCTTCGCAACGCGCCAGCAACTGGTATGGGTGCTCGGTGCACTCTTGCCTGTAGTGATCGCTCTACCACTGCAAGCAGGGGACGTGATCATCGCGGCGACGGCTGCTCTCGGGGGGCTCGGCTATCTGACCAGTCAGAGAGCGCTGCATAACCGGGCGCTGCCGCGCCAGTTCCGACGCCGAGACATCGGATAGGCAGGCACAGCCGCCACATTCACTGGCGGTGGAGTGCCTCGGCATAGGAGCTCTCAGCCGTGCCGTGCCGATGCTTCTGCAGCTCGTCGATCATGGACGGACATCAGTGACCATTAGACGGAGGATCTTGGCCCCATTTGTCCGGGAACATCAACGGCCGGTCTATCGCAAAGGCCACCGCGTCCTCCCGATACAACGCGTAAGTAACTTCGTCCCAGTACTGGCCGTCGAAGTACCGATTCTCAATGAGGCGTCTTTCCTCTTTGAGAAGACCCAGCGATACCGCACTCTGATACTGCTCGACATTAAAGGCCGCAGCTTCGATGTACAGCTTCCGAAACGGCCACTGAGCAAATAAATGGCGTACAAATAACGCAATGTACTCAAACGCTCCTGCTCCCACTCCCGGATCATTGACGGCAGCAAAACAAGCATGACCATCCGCGTGGTGGGCGTTATATGCGAACACATAGCCAACCACTCTTCGAGGGTTGGAGCGATGAACCGCTATGAACTGGCTGAGCACGTTTGTCAACACCGACTCCCGAAACATCTCAAAAGTCGGAATTGCGCCTTGGAACCGCCACCGATGACTAGTTTCACTGTTGATCGCAAGCTCATACAGCGGCCGGTAAAATGCTGGAACCACCGGAACCAAATTGAACCGCCGACCTTGCAGTGGAGGGCTATCCATTCAAATCCCTTCAGACCTCGTGCGGCCTCCCAGACGCTATCCACCACCGGCTCGGCGGGCAAGCACTCCAAGTCCACACGATGAACCCAACGTCGAACTTAACCCTCAAGGTGGGTAACCAGTAGGCGGACGGTCGCCACCCCCAGCCTGAGGCAGTACCGCTTGTCGAACCGCGTGAAGGGCGGTACCGTACGAATCGGCGTCTCTGTTCATTTGCCCACATAGGGAGTCAACCTATGGAGAACCAACGTTCACATCGCGACACCACCTTCTACCTTTCCAACGGTGATGTCACCCTTATTCCGGTGAGCCCTTCCCACCATGAGATGCTCTATGGCTACTGCCAAGTGGATCCGCGGTCATTTGAATGGCGTTTCCTCGGTGCTAGTCCAAACTACGAGAGGTTCGTCGCCCATGTTGGCGGGGACGTACTCCTACAACTTGTGGCAATGGACACTGTCCACCAACAGCCTCTCGGTCTTCTGACCGCCCATCCCGCGAACATCCGTGACGGCCATACACAACTGGCCATCGCAACTGACTCATGGGAGAACCTTCCGTTCGGAGCCGTAGATCTATTCATCAGTTACCTCTTCAAACACTGGCCACTTCGGAAGATCTATATCGACCTGCTGGACGCTCAATATGACCGATTCGCCAGTTGCGCTGATGCGGATACCATGCGCATTGAAGGTCGCCGACTAAATCACCGATTCCTTGACGGACAGTTCCTTGATTTGGTCACGGTGGCCATCGATAGCGCGATCTGGACAAGGCTCTAACGAATGCGTCCGGGTGCTGACCGGACTCGCTGCTGCGTTCATTCCCGGGTTGGCTCCCCCGGGCGTCCTATCGCACGACGATGGTGGCCCGCACGCGGGCTGCCCACCTGGTGGGCCTTGGGAGGAGCCCTCACCTGGATCTTTTTGGGCTGCTACCTCATCTTTTGGGGCGCTCATTGGGACCTCGATCTTCGGATCTACCGTGCCGCGGAACAAAGCATGCTCCATGGCGGCGCCGTTTATTCCGAAACGTTCACCCGTTACCGCTTGCCGTTTACCTATCCGCCCTTTGCTCTCCTGGCCTTGACGCCCGTTACTTTCGGATCCTTAGCCGTGGCGAAAGACATATGGTTCTTGTTGATCGGCCTCTCTTCCTTTGGCATTGTTCGGGCGGGTCTTCGCTGTGTTCAGGTGCCTACCGCGTTGGGGGGCGCACCAATGGCGCTCCTTATCAGTGCCATATGCACCATCGCCATCGAGCCGATCCGTAGCAACCTGGATTACGGACAGGTAAATCTTTTCCTCATCCTATGTGTGGTATTGGATACCTTGGTCCTTAATAGTCGACACAAGGGCTACCTAACGGGCCTAGCTGCCGCTATCAAGCTAACCCCAATCATTTATGTCGTGTTCTTTTTGATCCAAGGAAACCGTCGGGCTGCTGTTCGGGCTACGGCCACGTTCGTCACCGCCCAAACGATTGCCTGGGTATTTCTTCCGCGCGACTCGATCACCTACTGGTTCCACGATGCGTTTTCACCCAGCAGAACCGGGAATGCGAGTTCCCGCCTAAATCAGTCCCTCTACGCGACGTTCCATAGATTCCCATTTACGGATCCCAAAATCCAATTATCGCTCTGGCTAGCCGCAGTGCTCGTCACAGTTCTGCATGGCGTGGCAGTGGGGCGTAAGCTTTGGGCCATGGATCGACCGCTCGAAGCACTTTTGGCGGTAGCATTTATCGAAGTCTTGGTAAGTCCAATTTCGTGGTCGCACCACTGGTCGTGGGTCCTCTTACTTCCTGTCGTACTAATTCACCGATGGGGACGGTGGGATCTCCTGCAGGCAGCCATCGGATCGGTACTGCTAGTCGCGCTTCTAGCGCCATATGGGTGGAATGTCCATGGCTGGTCGACTGCCATATTGAACAATTCATTACCCCTTGCGAGCATTCTGCTTATGATCGCATGGTGGCGATCAGCGAGAGCAGATGTCCCCCAGCCTTCGGTAGCAGCCCCACATGGTGCATGAATAGATCAACGTGAGGCAGGAGTATTCCGAGCGGAAGACGTGGAGCCCCTATGTATAATCAGCGCAGTTTGTCGGACTTTGCCTCTACGCACGCAATCTCGTAGTAGTCATAGGCATCGCCCAAGGTAAAGATCAGCGGGACCTCGGGTAATGGGACTACTAAGTTAGCTAGAGCTTCGACAACGATCAGGAACTCAAATACCTCAAGAGAATCAAGATTGATATCCTCAAAGAGGCGAGTGTCGCGGTCGCATTCTCCGTCCCAGGGATCTTTAAGTATCTTTAGCACCGTTTTACAAAACTCGTCGAAATCGAGTTTTAGCACCATGCTTTAGCTCCGAGACGAATCTTAGAACTCGTTGAGCACGTCCAATTGTCCCTCCTGCCACTGTTCTAGCACAGCAGACCGTTGGATTTTGCCACTCGAAGTCATTGGCAGGCGCCCCGGTTTAACTAAGACCAGCTGTGCCGGAACAGGAAGACCGTGACGAATCATCTCAACCCGAGTCTTCCGTACGGTTTCCAAGAGTCCGCTGTTGCTAATTGCTGAGTCACGTTCAATCTCGGCAAATACGATGAACTCCCCTTGGACGCCGACTGCTACGGACCTCCCGGCACGAAGCCCCGTAAGTTGGTCCATTTGACTTTCGATATCGACCGCGTACACCTTTCGGCCCGCGATCAGAAAGAAATCTTCCGATCTTCCCAGGACATAAAGCTCCCCGTCGCTTAAAAATCCAATGTCTCCGGTGTGGAACCACCCCACGTCATCCAGGGCAGCACTGCCGTCCACATATTTTTCGAGAAGGGAGGGGCCCCGAACAAGCACCTCTCCTACGTTTCCCTCGCTTCCTATCTTCACTTCGTAGCCCTTCAATGGTGGGCCCGACGACACGATGTTGGGCCGATTGGCACCCGAATACAACTCGTCGAGAGCTGCTACTCCGGTCTTCCATAATTTGCCTGGCGAGGTTAGCGAAATTGCAAGGGTTGCTTCGGCTAGCCCGTATGCCGGGCACAGGGCCACTGGGCCGAAGCCATTTGAGGCGAACCGTTCACAGAATCGTTCAAGGGTTCTCGCTCTAATCGGTTCGCCACCGACTATGCACGCTCGGATGGCGGCCAAGTCCCCTCCGATGCCGCCTCGCTTGATAGCCATCTCGAGGCCGAAATTGGGCGTTGCTGTGATGGTTGATCTGTATTCCGAGCACGCAGAGAGCCACCTACGCGGGGCTCGGAGGAATGATTCCGGCCTCATTACGACGGTCGTGGTCCCTCCCGTCCATCTTTTTCCACCGGCTACGAAGGGGGCCAGGGTCATCCCGACGAGGCCCATATCGTGAGACAAAGGAAGCCAGGAGCACGACCCGTCTCCCGGGCCTACCTCAAGGCGCTCCAGAATGGCACAAATGTTTGCAGCGATCTTTCTCTGAGTGAGATGCACACCCTTTGGGCTAGAGGTACTACCTGAAGTGAACTGAACTAACTCGAATGATTCGGGATCCGTGTTGGTGCTGCCCTTCATTTGGAGGACTGATTCGAATGCACAAACGTCAAGGGAGATCATCGGCGGAACCATTGGAATGAGCGCCCGATCAACCAGGAGTTTTCTCGCCCCGACTGACTGACAGATCATCTCCAAAAGGGACAAGTACCACTGGAGGTCAACGCCTCTTCCTGGCACCGGCAGCGAGATCAGCTTGCTACCAGCCTGAATGGCTCCTAACAGGCATGCTATGCATTCGGATGTATTGGAAAGCAGCACAGCGATGGTGCCGTCATCAAGCCCAGCTATTGCTGAACCTTGGTCCCACAGATCTGCCAGAGTGAGATGCTGATTCTCGTCGACAAAATGCACCCGAGAGGTACCAAGCGCATTTGAGATCATATCGGCCAAGGACTCCTGACCGTGCTCGACGATCACAGCGCCACCTCTCTTGAGACCTGAGTGACACATTCTCTTTGTCGCCGGATGCCGAGTGTCCCGATGTGCCACCTGCGTCTGCTCGCACGCGCCATTCGCCGATGAACCACGAAGCCCGGCTGTGCGGACATGAGGTACTTGCAGTTAGGGAGCATCGCTGTACACCGGCGTCTGTCTAGCGTCCTCGTTGAACGGACCGATACCTACGCAGATAGTTCTGGTTGGACAGGACAAAGCGACAACTGAGAAATAGATGTCGCCTCGTGGATCTACGGGCGCACTGCGCGGAATACTAAAGGTGATCGTGGTCCACGTATCACCGCCATCATGGGTTGAAACAATTACGGGTGATTGCGCGTCAAAGATGAGCTTGGACGGATTAATCGGGGAATGGAAGACTTGGGGGACGGCTTCGCCACCCGCAACCCAACAATCCTGACGCGTCGGACAGCTCAGGCTCTCGAGGATCGGTCGAGGGATTGTCTGAGGTAACGGCCGCAACGCCCAGGTGATGCCGCCGTTTTGACTCTCCGCAACGGCACTAGAAAAGCTCAAATCCGCGTCAGAAGAAGGTTCTTGACTCGGCAGAATGCCGATTGTCCAACAGTAAGAGCTGTCGACACAGTAGGTTCTGGCTAGGGCACCACCGATAGTGAGTCCGTTCGGAAGCGTTCCGAGCGCCCACGTTTGTCCACGATTCTTGCTGTACAAAACGAAGCCGAGAGGCGTGCAGGGACATGGCCCCTTGGCCGCAGTTGAACCCGTGGCCACACAGGTGGTCTCTGCACAGCTGACTGAAAGGGCTGATTTCTCTTCTGTTGCTTTCGCTCTTATCCAGATGTCTCCTCCGTCCGCAGTCGTGTAGATACCCGCCTTCCTCGCTTGCGCCGCCGATGAATAGTTGGTTCCCAGAAGCGCGACGCATGAACGTCGGGATGTGCACGAAAGGGAGCTGATTAGTCCGGCCCCCGCTGGCAGGCGCTCATGACTCCAACGACGACCACTATCGGTCGATATGAGAAGCACGGGGATTCCACGATCTTGAGCCCCAACCATACAAAACGCCGGCTCCGCTTTCAGACATTGAAGGGGGGATGTGGCTAGGGTCCCTGCAGGTAGTGGGATTGCATTCCACTTTGTCCCGCCGTCATTCGATCGATAGAAGAGGGCAAGAGGTGCCTTTCCAATGGATCGGTTAGCCGCCAATTGAACCAGGACGTAGCATTTCTCCACCGTAGGGCATGAGATGCTCGATTGCTCCGGTAGTCCCCCAGTTGGTTCTTCAACGTGCTTGGTGATGTAGGTAGCAATTGACCACTTATCAACTGTCGAGTGTGCGGCAAATCCAACAGATATCGCTGATTGGACTGTACTGAACGGCCTTCCATTCAGAGATGGTCCATTTAGAACTGGATTGACCGCCAGAAACAAGGCACCCATGACGACCATGACGACATTACGGAATGGCTGGGCTTCTGAATCGCTTTTCTCATCACTTTCCACCCAGTGTGCCATTTGACCGCCGATTTCGATCACCGCCGAACTCATGCCACCAGGTAAATCGTTGAACGACCCCGTATCACCGGTTGCCACGTTTGCGCTCAGATCGCTGGTGACGGACGGGAGCGGTAAGCACCCCTTGTCGCCAGCGACCGATCCAACCATCGAGTGACAGTTGTGTCGACCCGGGAGTGTCGACACAACTGGCTTAGCTGCGCGTAAAACTGATCTGGAAACGAGCTTGCAGAGCAGTGAACTTTTCCATGATCAACTGCGGTCTCACGTCGTCTGTATCTTCCAGTGGCATTCTCCCGTCGCTGTTGTAGTAGCGGATTTCAGCGCGACGAATCGTCGAGCCAAGATCCAATACCCCTGTTACCAGCCCAATGAGAGCCATGCGGGATACGACTAATACGGCGCGGCCAAAAGCAGAAGAAGCTTGGCGGGAGTCCGCCGTGGCAGGCGCGAGGTCGGTGGCGGGATAGTCCGCCGGTGAGATCGTTTCGCTATGGAGCACGAAAACGCCGTCTATGACAAGGAGTTCGACCGGGGCGCTGAGCCGCACCGCCGAAACCTCAGACCTCTCGATGATCCGTTCAACGTCTGCGTCTTCCCTATAGCACCGATTATCAAGAACCAGTTCGTCGCCGATCCAGGTCGTCTCTGTTGGGGTTGGAGAATGCGTCTTAACGGACCCGTCTTGATCAGTGGGATCTCCGTTTGTGCGTCCGCCGTCCGAAGCTTGAATAGGAAGATCGGGTATCGCACCATAACTTCCCCAGCACTTCGTTATCTGCTGATACTCAAGTTCCCTAAGAACTCGATTCATCTCATTGCATACTTGCGGAGGTAGGAACTCGATCGGGACAGATGACCCCCGGCCGATAGAGGAGTTCAATACTCGCTTCGTATGCCAGATCTTGTAGTCCGATACGCCACGAGGTCGTGAGTTCTCGAACATTCCGTCCGTTAGGCCCTGCTGCGGCTCGATTTCGAGATATTTCCAAAGGCCCAGGGCAACAGTCTCCGGGTCGGTCACCAAGTCCTCATACCTGATTTCGCAACATATGTCAGGGTGTTGTTTCGCGAATTC
Organism: Acidimicrobiaceae bacterium; assembly: GCA_003151235.1. Lineage (GTDB taxonomy): Bacteria > Actinomycetota > Acidimicrobiia > Acidimicrobiales > RAAP-2 > Palsa-461. The sequence continues at coordinate 35,575 of PLWZ01000009.1, read as the reverse complement.
CACAGTTCTTGTCGTGCGCTCCAACCAATAGGTGGCGAGCGCTAGCGGAAAGTTATCAGGCGACCGCGCGATAAATCCGGGAAAGCCGTAGCCACGGAATCCCCATGGGGAAGTCTCGACCGCGGACGCGATGAAATCCATGACGTGGCGATAAAGGCAAACGAATTTTGCGTCTGGCCACACCTTGAGTAACAAGTCCGCCTGTTCCCAACTAACCAGGGACTTGTCACACCAATGTCTGATCTCTGTTTGATCGGGGGCTAGCGATTCAATCAGCCCCTCGACCAATTCGCGCATACGAGTTAACGACGACGGGTCCATCTCTGAGTCGTCACCGTACGCCATGCTAAAGGTTCGCCGATATGTACCGACGATGTTCGCAAGATTTGTCTCACCCGGACAAAACAAGCTGGGGTGCGCATCAAGCAGAAGTCGAAGAAGCGTCGAACCAGATCGAGCGGTGCACAATACGAAGATAGGCCCGGAACCAATGAATCGACGATCACGACCGGAACCCACGGTCTCCATGTCTGAAAGCCGCGGTTCCTGGGTTGGAAAGTTAGAATCCTACTCAGAAAGTATGGGTCAGACGCCCATGGTAACCAAGCGGGTCGCCATGAGCTTGGGCTGCCCACAGCTCAACCATCGTACCGTGGGTGCCTGCGAACTTGCCAGTCGCCTTACTAATTGTCGATCCAGGATAAATCGACTGAGAACCAGTGTTATAGACATTGCCAGCTACTGAAACCTCGATATGGCCCCAGTCGGGGCTGTCATAGCTTGGGTCCGTTCGATGGAAAGTCCCAAGATATTCGTGGCTGACACCAGCGGACGAGGAATCCCTGGAGAGACAGTTTCTCGCTGTTCCGCCGTACCCGACACCGCTGAACAAAATCGAATATGAGGTGCAGGCCCCGTTGTGCCACGTAGCGGCAGCCGGAGCTTCATCAAACGCAAGTAGAGAAGCCGTAACGGGCGCTGCCACGACGCCTAGCCCGAGCGTCGTTCTGCCGGCCGCCTTAATCCAATCCGTAGACCTCATCGGACCACCCTTCAGCGGTTTTTCTTCCTTTGCCTATTTATTGCAGATCTGTCGGCCAAAGTCAAGAGACCCCCCTTGTTGCCTGGCCAACACGAAGTTGGGTTCGGCCAGGCTAACTTTTGAGCCCGCGTGGCCTGTTAGATCCGAATCCAAAGTGAAAGGATGCCCGTGAATCGGGAATCTGCTGATCGAGCGCGATTTCCAGGCCTCCCCAGCTCGATTTCCAGGCCTCCCCAGCTATAGCCGTAACAGCTCTCCTAACAGACGGTCAGGTAATATAAGTAGAGATCCCGAACAGTTCGGATGCCCTGAAAGATCTGGTTGTCGACCGGCGCCCAACCTGGTACCAGGGCATCCAGGCTTGGAACGATGCAAATAGCGTAGCTAAAGTCATCAATACCTAAGTCGTCGCACAGGTTTGCTTCGGGATCAGGGACACTCTTGAGATCCGCCGCTTCAGCCAACCAGGCAATGAAGTCATCGAGATCGAGCGTCCGGGAGTCCCATTCGCGCACTAGCTCGGGATCCCATCCATTTTCCGGGGATTCAGTCATCAGGCGGGTCAACGGAAAATCTTCTCGCCGGCCAGACTGGCACGACGGCGGCGGCTGGCTGAGCGCCATCCCCGAGGCGATCCCAATGGAATCACTCTTCTCCTCCTCATGATATCGATCAACGAATCTTGGGCGCTCGCAAATGTATGAATTACCGCTTGACAATAAATCGTGTTCTAAATTGTGTGAACCCTAGGATTGTTCAGCCAACGATAGAGAGAACGCACTGGTTAGCGGTTTGCCAATGACTCGATCCGATCGACGATCCGCGTCAACGATTGGTCATGATCCAAGGTCTTCATCGACGTCGCCCACTTTGCGGTGTTGACCAGAGAGATCAAGCGTTCAAGTTCATCTACCGTGTGGCGGAAATCGCGCTGATAAGCCAGGATAGATTTTCCATTGACTAAACCGGGACCGGAGAAGGCATCACTATTCCAAAAAGTATCAAATGGCCCAGGAATTCCGATTGCGGGAGTCTTTGCAACTATCGCCTCCCTCAGCGTCCCCGCGCCGAAATGATGAATGAGCACATTGGCGCGGGGCAGCAACTCCGCCAGACGCTTGAACGGGTAGACCTTCAAATCCGGTCCTCGCTGTACATCGAGTCTCTCCAGATCCGTCCCGAGCACAGCAATGTCCATTCCCAGCCTACGCCCTGCTGCCACGGCCGCCTGGTTTAGCCACGGTCGTTGACGACCCAACAGAGTTCCTTGACAAATTACTAACGTAGGGCTCTGGCGTTCATCTAATACCTCAACTGGCAGGCTGTCTTCCCCGACCCGCCAACGAGGAAAACCCACCGTCTCCCCAGAGACCTTCATTCCGTCTGCGATTGTTTCTTCGAGGAGGACCAGTTCTGGCGTTGCAGCCCAACGTGACCACAAACCAGCCCCGGGAGTCAGCTGCCACGGTTTCTCTAGACGGATTCGAACGCGGTCGTGGTATTCGTCGGCACCGCCGATGGACAGATCGCGCCCTACCTGATCAGGTCTGAGACATGGAAAGAGACCTAGTGTGATACACGGAGTGTTGCGTGCGTCGCACGCTTCATATGCGCCAGCGGCCAGCGGATGAGTTACCACAACGTCTGACGCCGACACTAAACGCTCCAATTGGGGCAATGCGCTGAACGACCACGGATCGTAGAATTTGTCGATTGCAACCATCCAAGAGAGCCAACCCCGGCAAGTAGAAGAGAGGAGCGCTCGTTTCCATCGGAGCGCAATTCGTTCCTGAGCCGCCCCCACCGCTATCGCCGGAATGCCGAGCTGGCGCAATCCAACCGCTAGAAGTGGAGAACAAGCCAACCTTGGTCGATGTCCCCGCCCTATGAGTTCAGCGTGGAGCGCAGCGAATGGAACCGCGTCTCCACCGACCCCACCCGTAACGAGAAGCACCTCAAGGCCTTCATTCCGCAGAGAATCGCCAGTCACTGACTTCTCTCTTTTACCCGCATAGAGACTTAGAGACTGACATCGATCAACAAAGCGCAGACTGCCAGCTCCCAAGATTGTCGACTGGCTTTGGGGGAGATGTTCGTTCTTGAACCGATACTGGCCTCCACAACATACCTCGTGCCGTAGATACGCTAAACACACCGCAGTCGTAGGGCCGGCAAAGCCAGCCCCCAATTACGGCGATTCGCGATAGATCTGAGTCTCCACTGCATTCAATGTTACCTCTTATAGTCGAATTGGATCGATTGTGCCCATGGCAAGACCCTGGGACCGACCCTTTGAGGTTGCGGGTTACCTGCGTAGATCCGCGACTGGACCCGGGTGTCGGCAATTCATCGGGTGTCCGGCAGCTTGGCCCCATGCTCGGAAACGAGATTTCTCATCCGGAGATGCCCGGAGAATAGGGTGCTCCCCCGGAGATCTGGTGATCTCCTTCCGACCGTGCGAGCCTTTTCTGCGTAGGGTTTCAGTGCCGAACGAAACCGCTCAAAGTTCGACTCGCTTAGATCGATCTCGTAGGACTTGCTATCGAGGGGGAAAACGACCGCGTGGTGCGCATCTCCACCAGCGCGATCCAAAGGGCCTGTACCGGCGTGCGCATAAGGGAGAACTGATGAGTATGACGGGAGTCGATTCGCCACACGAGCCACCGCCCACCCCGGGCTGGTGTTGCCAACGCACGAGCTGACCGTACTCAAGGAGCTACTCGAGTCCTTCAAGCACTCGAGGGACAATTCCCCATGGCGAAGGCTGAGCGATGAAATAACTGCCAAACGATGCGATCCCGCGCGCACGACGTAAACGCCTGGTCCTAGATGCCCCGCTCGTCCGTTTGACCCCTTGTCCGGCGGAGTAAGAGTGAATGACCCGGGAGTCGGCAACCAAGAGTTGGGCTGTATATCTACGCGTTGCAGTTCACCGCCGCCGCACTCGGATACAACGCCACACCGGACGAGAGGCTCGACTACAACCCCAGAAGCCACAACGAGCCCGGAGATTCTCCGGATCGTTCGGCTCCGTCAGTGGGAAGAAACTGAATTACGTGACCGATACCAAACGAGAGCACGGCGTTCTTACAATGCCGGGATGCTGGCGTTTCTCGCAGGGCTCGGCCTTCTCATAGTTCCCCATCATTGGCATTCGTGGCCGTGGGGCATTTTATTGGATTAGTTGTGGTGGGATCTGCCTTGGTTGTCGAATTCCTTTGGTCCACCAAGAGACCCAAGTTCTTGTTACCACTAGTGAAGTTTCTGGTGCCGATGCAATCCACAGAGGAAGATTTGCTAAAGGTCCAGCCTCCTCAGGATTCGCTGGACGACATCGAGAGCGCCCGAATCCTCCTTGCACGACAAGTGAATTCAGGCGAAGGCTGAAAGTGGTCTATGTACTCCTCCGCACTGAGCGCTGCGCTAATGGCGTTGACGCCGTTCTGCGGTTCCGTGACGTACGAGACGATCGGGACGTCAAACCAGTTCGTGGTTCTACCGAGACACATCACTTGCCGGAGCGAAGCGAGAAGTTCAGAATTCCGGTATCAAGCACGGCAATTCGACCGGCGCTGAGCGCTGACTCAGGTTCCCTAGCCGAGCCCGGCGGCGGTCAGCCGGGGGATAACTGCAGTGTCGCGACGCTGACGTGCGGCCAGCTGAGCCCGTTGAAGTTGAGCAGGACGGACTGGCTGTATTGAAGCTGAAAGACGTTTGGTGTCCCCTGAATTGTCTCAAGCCAAAAGGTCGCGGTAACTAGAGCGGCGTTGGCGTTTGGACCTGCAGCACCACCGGCAAGGAATGCCGTATTGGCAAGGCCACCCCCTTCAACTGGCAGATCGCTGCTAGACACCTGCAAGGTCACGGTCGACAAGACGGTCTGGCCTTGGAGCTTTTGCTCGAGAGCGCTGTTGGGGTTGTCAATCATCGACTGCGTGATGCCTGTCAGCCCCGGTCCGCTGGTGCGGAAATCCGTCTCGGTCGCGAGGTTCTGTTCTGGAAAAGGCGACGCCGTAGTCGGGTTACCGATGCTGAACGGGTTGAGGTTGGTCGCGGGGATCGAGGGCCCACCGGTCGCTTGGCTCGCAATTCCCTGCGCAAGGACCGTCGTGCCATGAGGGATTGTTGCGAGCCGAGCGATACTGGCTGAGACCATCGGATTCGTCGTGGCTGGCACGTTGAGCCAAAGTCCCGGTTCCACATGCAAGCCATTGTTTGGCGGCTGGATATTCGCATCTGAGATCTGCTGGAGGTACCTGAGCCCGAACATTTGAATGTCCGTCTGAAGAAGACCTCGGTTCGGAATGCTGCCGGGAATCGGGTCAAACTCAAGGATCTCAGTGGTGACGTTGAGCTCCAGAAAGCGATCTTGACCACTTGCCAGAGCGTTCGGTCGCCAGATCGTATTGAAGCCCGTCCCGACCCACCTTCCTTGTAGACCGGCCAGCAGACCGAGGTCGGTGGGTGGAGGCGAAACGGGCCCAGGTGAAGGGACGGCTCCCGCTGGCGCTGGCGCTGGCGCTGGCGCTGGCGAGGGATTTGGATTGAACGCGAAGGTCGGCGCTAGGTCCATGTCCAAACTCTACGGCAATGCCGAGATTTTGACGGCTTAACCTCGCAACCTCCTAAGAGGAAGGTTTCGACATCGCTAAGTGCGTCCAGCACCGTACCAAATCGGCTGGAAATGCCTCTAAAGCCGCTGCTCCCATCGAGCACATCCCGTGCTCACCCAAAAACTGATCATGGAGTTCGGCTTGGGTCCAACAGGCGGTCGGCGAACCGGTCCGCGAGGGCCGCGATCGTGAACGATGGATTGGGCCCCACTGGACCAGGCATGACAGAACCATCCGCGATGACAAATCGCGGGTAGCCGAACACCTCACCGTTCACACTGACCACGCCCTCCTCGACCGTATTGCCCATTGAGCACCCCCCGACGGGGTGAACGGTGACTTTCTTGTGGAGGTAGTCGAGGGGGTCTTCCTGGAATCTGGCCCCGAGACGATCGGCGAGATCGTGCATCGTCGCCTTCACACGGTCGAAGTACTCAGATGAGTCGTTCGCCTTCCAGTTCAGTTCAAGGAACTGCTTGTTGCTCAGCGAGAACTGAGCGCCCGGGGTGTCGAGGCCCATGCCCAGTACCGGCAGAAGGGTGGAGGAAGTGTGCGCGTCGCCGATTAGTCGCTCGATCTGACGGTCGATGTCCGTGTGCTTGTCGTGAGTGAGCCAGCCAAACACCTGGTGACCGACGAACCGAAGCGCCCGGTGCAACAACCCCTCAACGTTCGATGCCTCGAGGACCCAATCGACGAAGCCGGGGTAGCCGCCGTCCTGAATGTAATAGCCGGGTCCTGTGCCCCCCTCATCCGCCGCGTCGGGGACGCGAATTGTCGAGGTGATCACGCTGCCATGGCTCGGGGCCAGGACCCGGGGAACCGTATGCCCGTCCACCTCCTCCTTGGCGTCGATAAGTAGGCCGAGGTAATCCCCGTTGCCCGAGAAGTACTGTCCCAGCTTGTTGCTTAGCCCCGGAAAGTTCGCCCGGTTCTTCAACATAAGGAAGGCTGTGCCAAACGTTCCGGCGGAGAGCACCAGACGGTCCGTCGTCAGCTCCACGAGTGGCAACTTGGAAGTGTCCGTCCGATGTCCTTCGGTCAACGGATCGTGGTAGACGTAGCTGACTTTGTAACGATGGCCGTCGAGCGGTGCGAGCGTCCGCACCTCGCAGTGGTCGCGCAATTCGACGCCCAGCCGATCCGCCAGGGTTAAGTAGTTGTAGTCGAGCGTGTTCTTCGATCCGTAATTGCAGCCAATGTCGCACTCGCCACAAAGCCGGCAGGTGTATCGGGTCCGCTTGTGCAGGTTGTTGGTCGTCACGCCATTGGTGTCTCGTATCGGCTCGCCCGGTATCGGTGAATTGGCGGGATCACCGAAGGTGACGGCGAGGTCAGGAGTGAACCACTCCAATCCCGCTGCCGCTGCACCGTCCCTCATCGCCAAGGTCTTCGGTGTCTGGGCGTAGGGCTCGCGGCCCAGGGGAAACTGCTGGAGATTAATCACGTCTCGAACCCTGTCGTAGTGAGGATCAAGGTCCGCTCGCGTCACCGGCCAGTCATAGCGTTCACCATGAAGCCCTCGCCGGTAGAACCACCTTTCGTCTTTTCGGATGAAGACGTTGGCATAGATGAGCGAGCCGCCACCAAGACCAGCCGAGACAATGCCGTCGATCCCGCTGAACTTCCAGATCTGGAATAGACCGTGGTGCCCTTCGCTCGGATCCCAGAAGTTGTCTCTCATCTCCCGGGGTGACCGTGCGAACGAACCCGGTGGGTATCGTTTCCCCCTCTCGAGCAGGCAAACGCGCAGGCCGGCCTCGGCCAGCCGGTACGTCATAACCGATCCCCCGAATCCCGATCCGACGACGACAGCGTCAAAGTGCTCTGGCGTGCTCATTGCTGGCTCTACCTTCATGTGGAGTTGAGACAAGTACTGGGAGTCGTGAACTCTTGGTCAAGCCTGTCAAGAGTCAGTCGTGGGTCGTCGTCGCGATTCAGTCCGTATATTTGAGGCCGCGTTGGATGATCTTGGGGAGTAGCTCGTGTCGCAGGGTCACTTCGGCGGCAACCGTTTCAGAGAAGTCCCTCCACGGTGACTGGTCGAACTGAAGACCCGCGGCCAGGCGCTCGCGGAGGTCGTTGGTTGTGGTATCGGCAACCGATGAAAGGCTGACCATGTAGCCAGCCGGTGAGGACGCCTGGTTGTACATGCGAAGCGAAGTTACATTGCAGTCGGCATCGATCAGGAGTACCGCAGCACCCTGGTTCGCCTGCGTGTCGGGCGTATCGACGACCCACCCTCCGCTGTTATAGATCGAAAGGGGTCCGGAGAACCCCGGTACTTCTAGCGTGCACTCGAAAGGCTTATGGGTATGGCCGAAGACGAACGACACCTTCTCCCCAGTCTGGCCGTTGCCTTCGCGGATGTACTGCCTGGCTAATGGGCCGCCAAGGTATTCCATTAACCCCTGCCTACCCGCCGCCGTGAGTACCACTTCGGGGTGCTGTCGCTCCCTCCCGCTCACGACATCGACTAAATCGCCTGCAGCCTCCCGACCGAGCCACTTGGTGATAACGCGAGTAGGACGAGGGCCGCGATCGCCGGCAAACTCGCCGAGCTCGCCGGCCAGGCGGCGCATGGCCCCCTTGTTTTGGAGCATGTCGTAGATCAGCCCCACGTCCTGCCCGGCACTGCCAGACCGTCCGAGAGTCGACCAGAAGAAGTCAATCCACGCGAAGTTGTCGGCTTCCCAGTCCCAGACCTCGTCGCCGAGCGGCTGCTTGGGGAAAAGGGTGGCCTTGGCGAAGGACATGAGGCGGTATATCGATTCGGTGAAGTGCCCGTGGTGGATGAGCACTTGACGGCCTGAATACGTGCTCTCCAACCCGAGGTTCGGGTAGACAACCTTGACGTGCAAATGCTCTCTCGGCCAACGCCGCCGGACGAGGGCGTTCACGAGCTCAGCTTCGAGATCGTGGCCGCCGCGGTTCACGAAGAGACGAGTCGCGTGGTAGGGCGCCACAAGTTCGTCACCGACTGGGGTAGTTGCGACGTAGTCCGCGTACATACGCTCGCGGGCTGTTTCCCAGAGGTGGTGATCATGGTTTCCCGGGAGGTAAAGGATGGTCGGATTAAACAGTGGATAATTCGGGTCGAAGGCCAGGTCGACAAAGCGGTCGAAGACCATCGCTGCGACGTTGTCCTCGGCGAGAGCAAGCTCCAAGATGTCCCCGTTGAGAATGAGTGTCGGCCGTGGGGCATTCGGGTCAAGATCGACTAGGTCCCGGAGACACGCGATGAGTGCCGACAGCACGGGACTTGGATTGTCTGGATCTATCGACGCGTCATCTCTCTTAACGAGGCTCAGGAGACTGTTCTCCGCCCCGAAATGAGTATCTGACAGACATATCCAACTGAGCGCGCTGATTCCCGAATCATACGGTGCAGGCGAATGCAATGCCTTGTGCACCCTCCCGGGGGGTGCATGCCTGCACTTAGCTGAGCCTCGTCCGTTGTTGCAGGCGGATGATCTTGGGCTCGGCTACCGGACACTCGTCGAAGAGCACCGCAATTTCACCGATGAGGTGAAACGAATTGTCGCAGCTGTCAGTGACGGGCTCTAGGTCTGAATTTCCCGAAAATCGTGCAGACAGTCAGACGAGGGGTCGGTTTCAGTGACATAGCTATGAGATTCGGTAAGCGCTCGTTTGGGAAGAGAGCGCACTGATTCGTTATTGTCTGTTGTTCACTACAGCTTTTACCGCCAACTTGTTCTCTGACGCCCCTACTCGAACCGCTTACACATCACACACGAAAGTGGCATAACCAGGCGTCCCAGAATCTGCGAACTATGCGCCGCATTCGCGCTGACTGCAACGCCCCATGGTTCACTCTCTGCGTCCAAGTACCGCTAAGAGCATGATCGAGAACCGGCTGACGTCAACCATCAACATCTGTTCGAGAAGGACGGTCAACGAGATCTAATTGGGGGACAGGGGCCGCCGGTCGGGGGTTCACCAGCTGCAAGTTCCGTAGGAGGCGCCCTAGCCGATACAACGTTGACCAGCGCGGCTCGATGATTGTCGTCGGCACTTGGACCGAGTGTTGTGGCTGGTGGACTCAAACTCGGCAAAGTACAAGATTCGAGCACGGCCTCGTTGATTGGGACGATCAGACGAACGGTGGTGCAGGACTGATCATCAGTCACCAAATCCCACCCGACGGCAGAAGTGTCGAGAACGATCACACCGAGAGCAGATAGTGGGCAGCTCGCTCCCAACTCTGGCGCAAACTGCTCCTTTCCACTCGCCGTCAGATCCATGACAGCGTGCTCCGGAATCTGTTCTAGGGCGGGCGGCGTCGTTGCCGCCGTCGAGACATCTGCGGTGGCGAAAAGTCCGGTTCCGACTCCGGCAACCATCATCCCGAGAACAATCGCAGGCAATGCAATTTTCCACTGTCGGCGAGTCTTCTCAAAGAGCCCGACATTGAGCAGCGTCGTCACCACCGGATTAACGAGGTCAAGACGATTGTTGGCGCTTTTGTAGATAGCCTCGTATTGGTCGACTTCTATCGAGAGAACCTCATCGGAATTCTCTTCGTCATCAGATCCAGAGGTATCACTCGATCGACCGACGAGTTTGGTGCGATACCGCTCTAGCCGGCGCCCGAGGATTACAAGCCAAGACTGACGCGGTAGTGCAGGAAGGCTGGGGCGCGTTGTATCAGCTGGCCTCATCGCCGAGCTTCCAAACTTTCCCTCGAGGAGGAGCTGCTCCATTTCGAGGTATGCACGAACGCGATCCTTCGATGCCGAGGTGTACAGGTCGCTTATTTCTTCAATCGATTTGAATCCTGCCAAAAGCTCAGGATTCTCGGAGATGAAGGAATTTAGGTACGACCTTGGTTTGACCATTTCTTGAAGGGTCGCGACTTTCGCCGACAACACGAGGGCAGTCATGACAAGTGCTGCCAGCACACCCGCGATGGCGATGCCGAAACCGATCAGCGCCTGCGTCCGACCGCCTCCAGTGAGCGACCCAAGATCTTTGAGCTGGAGCGACGTTACAAGCGCACCCCCGAGCGCCCCAAGCGCAGCAATGAGCCACTTAGCGGTGTCTTTGATGCTCTGTGATCCCGCAGATGTCGGATCAGTATCCGAGGTGGAGCTTGCTTCTGACGTCACCGCTAATCGTCACCAGCGATCAGATGGAAGATAATCGGACGTCCTGAGCGAACTGAGGCATCCAGTTGTGATTGCCGCTGCTCATCCGTCACGGTGTCGAGATCGGCCGGTGGATCGTCGTAGACCATTTGAGCGCGGAAGGGAGGAACTGGCCCTCCAATAGGGGGCCCTGGAGGCTGAACCCTTGGAGAGGCCGCTGACGGGAGCGAAACTTCGATTCGCACGCCTTGTGAATCGGCCACGATTCGCTCAGATTTCCTGACAAGGACATGCAGCGGATCTTCTGACAAAGCCCCTTACCTCCGGTGTCCTACGTGATCAGACAATCATATTTGATGGCTCCGGGCCCTTGCTCAAGGAGTTGGTTCGGATTCGGCTCAAGTCGAATTGCCCAGGGATCAGGTCGGTGATCGGTGGTCAGAGTCAGTACGGAATCAATCGCACCACGGTGCTGGCTCACCCGAAGAGACAGGGCGTACGGCGGCGCCGTCCCGAGCTGATGCCAGCCGACATCGAAAAGGTGATTGAGTTCTACTCAGCGGGACGATCGAGGTCATCGGACCGGAACTACGGGTCGGAGCTTCGACGTGCGACGAGCCTTGCTCAAGGCTGGGGTGGAGATCCGATCGAGCGGTAGGAAGACTTAGGCCGCCTACTCCAAGTTGCTCGTGAGTCAGCTGGTCGACGAATGGGCCGTGGCCGAGCGGCGCTATCTCTCCGAAGAGTCCATGCGCTCCTCTACGCGGTCTCCGACGAGCTCGAGGACAAGGGTGTCGCTGGCCATCACCGCATGAGACACGGGTTCTACGTCGAGGTAACGTTTGCGGCCCCTTGGGTTGGAGTTAGCCCGGGCGACTTTGGTACGGCGCCTTGGGGTGATGGCATCCCGTAGGTATCGTCCTCGCTCTCACCCAGTGGGTCGGATAGTGTGCCGAAAATTGTTTCGGTCGAAAGGCGATATCCACAGGCCACTTGTGTCGGCGGGGGGCGACAGCGGGAGGCACAGAGGGATTGACAAAAAGTCCTGGTCAGAGCACAATTACGCCTGCTATAGGACGTGAAGAAGCACCACCAGTACCCGATGCCGGCGAGTCAGGCGAGCTGACGGGAATTGTCTTGGCGTTTAACGCCGTGCGCGAAGTCGGCGACCTCGTTGAGTCTCGTTGTCTTCCCAATCGAGAATTAGCCCGCCAGTGGCAGCTTCTAACCCCCGCCGGGGTGCTTTTGGTTGCGCGGGAACTGTTTGCCAAATCAGGGTCGGTCAGAAGTCTCACAAGGCTTCGACCTGCGGGACGCGCCGTAGCGGTGGATGTCCTTGTGTTCGCGAAGTCAGAGGTGGTGGAGGGGGATGAAGAAGTTGACTGGGTCACCGGAATCCTGCCGGAAGGGGTCGAAGCCCGTGACCTCATGCGCGGTGCTCTCCGCTATGCGCATCCCGTGCATCCAACCAAGGATGCCCTTGGTGAGTTTGCTGTCGAAGTCAGTGATGCACTTTATGACGCCGGAGTTGTGCCGGACTCGATATAAGCATGGCGCTCCGAATGAGCAAGACGAATTCCTTAGTGCCGCCGCGTCTGGTCTCTAATGTCCACCAAACCGGTAATAGCGCTCACTCGGTTCATAAGAACGTATAACCGGTACTTGGAGCAGGTCATCCTGCCAGCACAGCAGGAGGTCGAAGGAGTCCTATCTCAATGGGCTGAGACAGACTTCTGGGCGGAACACAATGAAGCACTTCTAGCTCTACGGACCAGCGACGACCACGATGAGGACGCCGACAGTGAGGATGACGACGACGATAGGTCCTCGCGCAGTTATGCGACGCCGGCCCCTGTCTACGACGTAAAGGTTCGACACAAGTACATCGATTCGATTATCCGGAAGATCGACTCAACCAAAACGGAATTCCCAGGAGGTCTTTCTAAGCTCAGCCTTCAGGATATGCGCGACGTACTGGCGGCTCGAATCGTTGTCTACTTCCCGATGGAGTTGGCTTGGGTTGACCGATTGCTCAGATCATCCCCTGACTTTGAACTCCACTCAAAACAAACGCCGAAGGCTTACGTTTCTCGCGACACCCTAAGGCGAGTCGGTCTTAGCCCCACGCACTTTCGCGTGAATGAGAGGAAGACGTCGGGTTACTCGTCGCTTCATTATGTCGTCCGCCTTACACCTCGTCATCGGACGCCGCGACCCTGGTTTGAGCTTCAGGTGCGAACGCTGGCAGAGGAGCTATGGGGAGAAATCGAACATCAGCTCGGATACAAACCGAGACAAGACACGGAGTTCAGCGTTCGAAGGCAATTTCGTGTCATCAGCGATCATCTTCACGCCATAGACATGCACCTCGACTTCATTTACGACCAGTTGCAACATTTCCAACGATCGCGCGATCTCAAGGAGAGGGACCTTATCAACGCGGAGAATGTTCCGAAGCTGCTCTCGAGTTACCAGATCTACATATCACAGGACGACATTGGCCCAGTGACTGAGATCTTGAATGGCTATGGCATCAAGACAGTCGGCGAGTTCCAACATCGAGCGCAGTATCAGACGCTTGAGACGATTCTGTCGGCATGGGCAGTTCAAAACAACGGCGCTCGGCCAACAGCGCTGGTTACCTTGCAGATATTGGCTTCGCTACCGGCTAACTGCGAGGAGCTGTTGATACATCGCCGGGTTAGGGCGTTCAGTGACTTTGTACGGATTTCATCGCGCGGTCGTCCGAGCCCATGAGCCAACACCCCTGCTCTTCTTTCGCTGAGTCACCCGCTGTCTTCCAGCTCATTGGCCCGGGGTGAGAGGTCTCTAACAAGTTCGACCGGGTCAACCTCGCGATCACTCGCCCAACGTGATCAAAGATGATCAGGCCGGGCCACAGGCTGGGTGTGGGTGGACCGTAAGCGGGTTGGCGACCGTGAGGACTCGAATCTCGATTAGAAGAGGGCACCTCTGAGCGCTTCGGTCAAGAACTCCCTGGTCAAGTACGTCTAGACTCCCTCTCCCCCGACCAAACGAGAACTGATGATCGCGAACACCAGGTCAGCGCCCACCAGGCCATTTTTGAAGTGGACCGGAGGAAAGCAGTGGCTCAGCTTCGTCATCGGAGATGCGCTGGAAGGCCATCGTCACCGCCACTACATCGATGCGATACGCGATGAACTGCAAGCGACCACCTAACCAGAGGATTGTCCCCGGCGTCGAAGGCATGGGTGGCGGCACCCGATCGTCTGCCATGCCGACGATGAGTCCGCGATTGGATCGCCCAATCCGAGTCGTGAGTAAGCCTCGACTACATCCAGTTGAGCTTCGCGGTGCTGGGCGCCAGTGCGTAATCGCCGGGCCGCGTTGAGCACCTTGTCGGCCAGAAACTGAGCCAAATGCTCGAGCGGGTGACCTCCAATGCCTTGTATGCCTGGGACCTGGAGATTTTTCAGAAGTTCGGCGAGCGACTTCAACTTCCGTTGCCTCGGCCTGGACCGCACGACACTTTCGCCGTCTAGGAGCGCACTTTTAGAACGTGTTCGTCTCGGTGTCCGACTCGCCGATCAACCGAACATGATGAATCGGAGAATCGCATGGAGCGAACGAGTTCGAGCTGTCATCATGTACCCGGAGAGGAGAACGGGACCTTGGCAACGATCTGCTATCTCTGTGACCGCCAGTCAGGTGCAATCCCGGGGCTGATTGAAACCCGCAATCCATTGGCAACGTGTGCCATCTGTGGCGTGCTGGTTTGCAACGGTCATGGCAAGCGAGACCCGAACGTTCGACGCTTCCAATGCGTCCTTTGCGTTCCAGCGCTGCTGGTGGCATCAGCCATGCAGCACTCTGAACTGGCACGACAGATGCGAACCACGATCCCGGTCGCTGAAGTCGAGTCCTGGGCCGTCGTCCACTCCGTCGATGAACTCCTGGAGCGGTGGCCCGAATTTTCCGACATCGTCAGTGGGAGCGGCCAACAGCTACTCGAGCTGCCGACCTCCCATCGGGCGCTCTGGAGGTCGCTGCCCGATGAGACGCAGCATTTGATCGACGCGGCGATCGTCATTGCTCGCCGTCTCGAATTCCGTCGAGAGGATCTTCCGCCTGTGCTCGTCTCATTCATGAATTGGTGAGCCGATGACTACGTGGAAGGCGCGGGCCGATGCCGTCGGCGCCAAACCTGACGAGGCAAGGGTTCCGAACAACTGGTTTGACGACGCCAGTGCCGCTCGGAAGCCTTATGTCCGCCTCACCGTTGGCCAAGTGAGAATCGTGCTCAAGATCGTCGCTAGCGGTGTGCCTGAGAGCGACCAACTGCTGGTCACGCCCGGGACCTTCGACCTTAAGGACCAAGATGACATCGAGGTGACCGCTGAGCCGCTCTCTAGCAGCGACTACCGTCGCGACTGGCTTACCCACACGGCACCCGGCAAACTGACAATCGTCGGCCTGGTGATCGTCTTAGTCGGACAAGCTATCCAAATCAGCATGGACATCGGAACACATTGGATGGTTTTCGATGTCGGTTCAGGCGGGATTGCTCTCCTCAACGTTGCCAAAGACGTGATGACCATCGGCGGCGCAGCTCTCGCCGCCTCGCAGATCGTGTTCAATTCGTAGAGACGAAGCCTCGACCGAGGTACCTCTCCTATCAAGGACGCCGAGGAGCTCATCACCGATCTGCGAACGTGTTCGTTTCTGACGGTCGCTGATGACGGGCGACTGAGGTTCGTACACATGTCGTTCCAAGAGTTCTTCTTGGCGCGATCGCTGAGGAGGTAAGCGCCCGTCGAGGAAAGGGCCTCAGTCGGGACTTGTCGCCCGACGTGTTGTACTTCGTTGGCGCCCTCGCAGCTGAAGTCCCGTTCGCCTTATGCAGGGATCAGGACGCTTCGGCGTTATCCGAGAGGCTCGACGCTGAGGTTGAGCCGTCTGTCTGCCGAGTACAGTCGGTGTGGAGCCTTATGTAATGGCGGCTTCGAGAAAGATTCAATGACCTTCTCGAAGACGCACAACGTCGAGCACAGGATGGTTGAACAACCCGTACAAGTTCCGATTCCCGATGGGCTGGCCCGTGCGGCCGTCTTCATGCCATTGCCTGACGCCATTGGAATCCCCGACGGTAGGTATCTCTTTCTTGGTGATCCAGAGTTCGATGAGCTTGCTGGCCAGCCGATCCTGCTAGGAGACGCTCCTTTAGCCGGGTCTGAAGGACTCACCCCCATTGAAGTCGAGTTTCTGCGGGTCGAATCCATCGATCCTGCCCATTGCGCCGTCAAAGCAGCCTACGAAGCGTGCACCAATTCCCCATACTTTCCATCGGTGCACGAACACGAAGAGGAGATGAACCTGAACCCTGCCCGGACGGTGACACGCTTGGTGGCAGGGGTAACGCTTATTGTCAGATCGCGCGATGGTCGACTCGTCGGCGAAGTGATCCGCCGGGCGCTCGAGCTCGTCCAGCGGCTGCAGCTGGCTTATCTCACTTCCGTCGGCGGGCCGGCGATCGAAAGTCTTACTCTTGAGCGCCTTCCGCCGCTCATTCCGGCAGTCATCTCGCCTGGCCCTCCGGCACCGCCCGGGCCCGGACACCCGGCCATGTTCTTCACTCGCCCGTTTCCTTCTTCGGTGGACTTCAGTTGGCCCCTGCTGGATGAGCAACACGTCCACCAAGTCGTTGTAAATACCGGCTTTGCTCGATTGATTCTCGCTCGCCCGTTCTTTGAGTTTCGCAACGACGCGCAGGTGCAACTACACCGATACGGAAACTACCGGCAATCGGTCATTGCCTCAGCCGCGGCCGCCGAGAGCTTGATTCTCACGCTCATTGAACTTCTGCTTTGGGAAGAAGGGGCAAGTCCCAGCGCTGCAGCCGAGATCGTAGGAGGACGAGAGGGAATCGTGAGGATCACCAGTCGCGAGCTCCCTCCCCGACTTAGGGGTGCATGGAATGTGGACCGGTCGGGTCCGACGAAAGCCTGGAAGGACAACATTGTGACGATTCGCAACCAGATCGTGCACGGTGGCCGACCAGTCGAGCGGAAAGAGGCGCTAGCCGCACTGACTGCTCTCGAGGGTTTGGTGACATTCGTAGGCGATCGATTCGCGATCCGTGCTACTCAGCGCCAATATCCAAAGACCATCATTCTTTCGTTGGGTAAGGCAAGCCTAGAGAGACGCGGAAAATGGAACTCGGACCTTGAAACCCTACTGAATTCGTCCGCAGGGCAATGGCAAATCGAATTTCAAACATGGAGAACTGACATGCTTCAACATGAGCCCGTTTAGGTGAGAGCCCTCCTTTCACTGCCAGGCATACTCTGCTGATGCGCGCACAGACGTCATCTGACCCGCGTCGGCCTCAGTTGCTTTGCCGCCCGTGACATGTCTTGAACTTGAGGCCGCTCCGGCAGGGACACGGGTCATTCCTTCCAAGATTCTTGATCAGGTCTGGACCCTTGAACGCGGCCCACACGTCCAAAGCACAACGCGAAAATCTATCTCCTGGCTCGAGACCAAACTGGTCCATGTAGACATCCACAACAAGAACGGCAAGATTCCATCCCATGTCCATGGCGTCCCGGATGGCTACGCGTGACGGACCGACCGTCGCGGTGGGGCCTTCTTCTTCGAACGCAAGCAGGCGGTAGAAACTGAGCCCGCTTGAATGCAGCATCCAGTTCACGAACGGGTGCACAAGCTTCAGGTAGTTCGCCAAATGAAGGTCGTTCGGGCTCTCGGCTAGCTCGACAAATTCCTGAGCCATCTCGCGAAAGCTGTGGCCGGTCCAACTTCGCTGCCCAAACTGACCGAACCAGGCGACTGCTCGCGCCTCATCCTCAGGACTTAGAGGGTCCGGTGTCCCGATATCCGCGTAGAGGCCGCTTTCCCGCCGTGCGCGCGCCCACAAGTTGAGCAGGAACTCCCTATGGAGCGGATATCGGGCCTCGACGTCAACAGGGTGTCGCTGAGCCCAAGCCGCGGTAACTACCGCTTCGAACATCGGACGAAGCAGCATCTCAGCCTGCACTCCAAAGCCATCCAGCGCTAGATGGAGTATCGCCTCAAAGGTGTTTACTACTTTGGTCGTCTCAAGCAAGACAACGTGGTCAACTTGCGTGGGCAAATCACGATGCCCTTCCAAGATTTCGTGTTTGATGAAGTGAAGCATGCGCTTACAAGCAGCGAACTCGCGTTCGAACGGGTATCCAAAACTGGGAGGCAGAGCGTTCAGGGGCCGGAAGGGTGCGCTCATAACCTCGGACTACCGGCCGGCGATGTCTACGGGCAGGAAGTACGGCGCCGGCTCAGATTCGAGCGCTGCACACGTCTTTGCGATTTCAGAGGAAAAAACGGAGGACGAGAGAGCCATGGACCGGGACACGGCGAACAATGACAGATCCGACAACGGGACCTCGGCAGAGATCAGGACCCGAAGGCTGGTTGTGATCGACGACGAGGGCATCGAGCGCGCCGTGCTGACAACGCATCTCGAGCATGTCGAGTTACGTGTCGGGAATGGGCGTAGAGGGGCACCGCTGCGTGGTGCTCCTGTTCGCAGGTGAACAGGAGCCTGGGTTGTTCGCTGCCGGCGTCGAATTCTGGGCCAATGGCAACAGCATCGGTGGTAGCTCCCTGACGGTCCAAGGGAGTGAAATCGACTTCCACCGGTTCCCCTGACCCCGCTGTTACGCGCTCGGCTCGTTCCGTGGACCGCGTCACTCACTCACGCCGTCGGCGGCATCAGGCCTCGCATCACCAGACCTGAAATTGTCGTCTCCTGTCATTTCGGCGTGAACCGCCGAGTCTCAGGCGACCTCTCACACGGTTGATGATCTTCCGGCGACCTTTCGAAGGCGTTCGCTCGATCCGCGGCCATTGACCGAACGGCCCCTATGCTCGAAAGGCATGCTGTTTCATTCGAAGTCGTGCATGCTGAGCACCTTCATGGCTCGGGCTCTTGGCACGAGCCGAACAGGATGCTGGTCTTCTTGGAACTTTCGCATAGACATGCGATAATGGGCGTATATATGCCCACTGTCGCCAAGCACTCGCAGTTTCGTCAAAGTGCAGACAAAGTGCTACGGTCCTGCGCCAATACGAGGCGCGAAGAGGCTCACCGTGTCGGGTGAGCGGTTCCCCCATCAGGGGCCGGGTGATGCCAACCGCGACAAGGCGCGCGAGAGCATTGAGAGGCCGAGGGGGAAGATGAAGCTTCGGACAGCCAAAGTGAAGTCTGGCAAATCCACCAGCGACGCTCTTGGAAACGGCTCAGAGCTGAATGGCGGAGCTCAGACGCCAGCGCTGCCGGCGTGGGTGGGCAAGCTTGGTGTGAGCGCCAAGGAAATCGAGGTGCTCTCCGACAAGGCAGCGAAAGACTGGCACACCCCCGAGGCGGAAGCGTGGGTAGCCGACACCCAGAAATGCATCGCTGATGGCACGATTCAGCCAACGAACTTTACCGAGCTAGACCGCATTCTGAAGTCTCACTCATAGCGACCTCTATGTCGTGGGTCGTGGCGGGGGCAGAGGCCGCGCTCAACGCGTGGCTCGACATTGATACGACGGTTGATACCACGCTCGCGTCCCACGTTCGCGACTGGATTGAAGGATTCGCCGAACTCGGTCCGGACAGGCACGACTGCATCGAGCTCTACAACGATGGCGCACGTCGAACCGTCATGGTCGCATTGTCCACGGTTCAGGTGTCCTTTCTTCCCAACCATGAGCAGAATGTGATTGTAATCCGAGCTATCGGTCGACCCCGAGGTCTATAGAAGGCGAACACCGGGTCGCGACTCCATAGAGCGCCGACGCCACTTCCCCTACAACCTGCACCTGGATTGTGAAGGTTCCGTGCGTAGACGCGCTCGCAGCTCCTGCGTCGAATCGCTAACGCTCCTTCCCAGATCCATTGCACTTGGGGCAAGCGATCTTGGTCAGCCCACCAAGTACCGACCATTCACCGGAACCTCCGCACTTCGAGCACTTCTCACCCATGCTTTTCTCCTTCCCTTACGGGGTTCGCGTTCCTGGCACCTCGGGTGCGAATGAAGACATCGTCTCTTCAACCACTGACTCCGAGGTGGCTCTGGGTATCCGGTGATGATTCATTACAGATTAGGGGACCGTGATCCGCACGACATCGGAGAGCGCCACGGTTATGGGATCACCGCCGGGAATGTCGAGGCCGTCGTCCCAGCCTGCCAGCAGGAGGCCCAGTTCTGTCGCCCCGATCAGGACACAGCAGAGGGTCTGGCCGTTCTTGAGCTCAACGTCAACCACTAGGCCGATGTCGGCAATCTGTTGGAGCTCGGGGAGCACGTCGACCAACTTTGTGGGGAACTCGACAGTCCAGTCTTCGGAGGACCGATCAGCCTCGCTGATAGCGAGCCCAGCCAGCTTGGTAAGGATCGCTTCTCGCTCCTGGTCGACCTCCTCCTTGGGATAGGCGATCGAGAGTTCCTCGAGGGAATCGAGCGCATCAACGTACTTGGCCTGGGCCACGGCCGGGTCACCGAGCGCGCTTGCCAGGTCCCCAAGCCGGCGGGTCATCTTGGCCTTTTGCATTTGGCTACCAAAGGGCCGGATCAACTGTCCCGCCGCTGCGTAGTGCGCCCGTGCTCCATAGGGCCTCCTCAACCTCAGATCGATATCACCGAGCTGCACCAGGCAGGCCGCTTCGTCGTCGATGGCTTCGCAGTCCTTGTACAGCTGCCGAGCGTCCATGAAGTACCTTCGGGCGCCGTAGAGGCGACCTCGCTCCATCTCCAGAAACGCCAGCCGTCTGACGACGCTGGCCTCCTCAAGCCGAAACCACTCCCCCTGATGAGTTATGGCACGGGCTGCCAGGAGGTGGGTCCGCGCCATGATCGGATCCTGCCTATGGAGAGCGAGGGTTGCCAGGCTCCAGTTAGTGAGGTATTCCAACCGACCATCTCCGGTCACCTGCGCCAGAGATAGGGCATCGCGCAAGAACTCCTCGGCCCGGTCGGGTTCGCCGTCTCGAAGGTACGACGTGGCCAGCTGCAACTTGAGGTTGGCGTAGTAAGCCAATCCATTCCAGTGCTCATATGCGTCGATCTGATAATCCCGCACCGAATCCGGATCGAAGTTTTCCATTTCTCCGCCTAGAGGAGTCATCGGCGAACTCGCCGAATCACGATGAACCCTGCAACCACAAGCCCGAGAAGCACCGCTAGGAACAGAGCGCCCAACAACAGGAGGTGTTCAACAGCACCGCTGTGAGATCCAATGATCAAGAGTGCGGCTGCACCACCCAAGAGACCGCCAACTCCAGGCCCTCGTCGAAGGTAGCCGCGGTTGCCACGTAGTCGACCAGGATGCGGCCGGCCAGCCAAGAACCAGTAGATGAGGCCGAGGAATGCCAGGACGATTAGAAGCGATAACAACTCGACTCACCTACCCTTTGCTTTGCACGCCTTCGGATGTCCTCCCGGAATGGTCGTTTCATCGGGTGACCGTGATCACGATGCGAGGATCCTGCCCCTACCGCTGCTTCCGGTCGCCTCATGGACGTCTCTGCACCACGGCTGCCCGGAGGCGCTTCAGGCTGGATCGGACCGCCTGAGATAGCGCGTGCTCCGCGAGGATCTGCGCGCCAGGGTCCGCAAAGGTGACGCCTGGCACCTCGATGTCGGTATCCGCAAGCACAACGGGCAGGCGGTACCAGCTGGGTTCACGCCGTACATCTACTCCGACGAGTCGCCCACGTCTGTCCAGCAGGGCGGCGATTAGTTCCACCGCCATGCGTCTGGCCCCACACAATCGGTCATCTACCGACCGGAGTTCTACGAGTCCCAGAATCGCAGCAGCTGGGTGCAGCCGCTGTTGGAAACCATCCATCGTCTGAGGGTGAATCCCATGAAGCAACTGGCGTAACGGGTGCTGGCTTGCCCGAAGAACCGCAAGGAAGTCGGCGGCGTTTTCGACCGCAACAGCACCGCCTTCCCCTGCATCGATTGTCTTTCCAGGGCCAAAAGAGAAGGCAGCCAGCTGGCCTATCGAACCCACGGGCCGGCGATCGAGTCGAGCGCCGAACGCCTGAGCGCAGTCCTCAATCAAAACAATCCCGAGTGGCTCCAGAAGATTCCTGATCCTTACGGCGTCGGCGGGGATTCCGAACACGTGGGTCGCTACGACCACCCGAGTTCTTGGCGTGACCTTCGCCATCACGTCTGCCGGATCGATAGTGAACGTCTCCTCGTTGACGGCCGCAAAGACGGGTTGAGCGCCAAGGCTCTTCACCGCAGCAATGGCAGCAGGCCAGTCGTACGCTGCACAGATGACCTCGGTATTCGGACCAACGCCGGCGATTTCCAGACAGATCCGAAGCGCTGCCGAACCCGAGCTGACGGCGACGACGTGTCGCCCAGGAACATATTTCGCGACCTCAGCTTCAAATTCGGCGATCGCACCTCGACCAGTGAGGCTGCTCGTCGGACCATGGTTATCGGCATCCCACGAGTCCAATGCCTTGCGCAACCGGCAGGCGATGTCCTCCGTGGCGAAAAGGCGTCGATGATCCCTTCCGCCCGCGCTGATTCCCGGATGTGTTGCTGCGGGGGTGCTCATCGTGTACCGCCTCGTAGCTCCAATAGGCGAGTGTTCAACCGGGTCACGTTCAGGCTCCCGTCGGCGTCGAGCAACCGCTCGACATATGGAGGCAAATAGGCCTCCTCCCCTCGATCGCCCGCCGCCACCCACGGCAGGAATGACCGGAAGCGACATAGTCGAACCGCCTCGAGGGCCAACAACTCGTGCTCGGCCAAGTCCAAAGTCATCAGCAGGTCATCGAACGCCCGCTTGAGGTGTGGACCGCCGATCACATCGTCGATCCCATCTAGATCGCAGAACGTCATCGCCCGATCCAGGACATCGACTAACAAGCGCCCAGTCGTGAGCTCATTCCGCTCCTGAAGCAAGGCCTTAGCTGCCGCCGTGTCGATGGTCCGTCCCTCGCGCTTCGCCGCAATTTCCAGAATGGCTACTGACTCGCTAGGTGATGGATGGAGGACCGGGATAATCGTGAAGCGGTCGTTCATCGCCGAGTCGAGCACGTCCGGCCGGTTAGTAGTACCTACGACCGTGACGCGTTCGGTCTGCTGGCTGTCGCCAAGGAATGTCAGGAGCTCCGCAAAGATTCGTTCAGAAGTCCCACCATCAGATGACATGCCGGTGTTCCGTTGTCCAACTGCTTGATCGAACTCATCGATGTGCAGAACATTGGGCTTCAGCGCGTTGACCGCAGATAGGACCGCGTCGAGCGTACGCTCACTATCGCCGACGTAGCGGGAGCGGAACTGGCCCAGGGCGACAGCCGGAACTCCAAGTTCGTCGGCAATGGCTGTCACTACCAGGGTCTTGCCAACGCCTGGCGGTCCCGCTAGCAAGATCCTCCGCGGATTTCTCCCAGTCCGCTTGGCCTCATCGATCAGCCGACGAATTTGCGGCAAACCGGCGACGCCGACCAGTCCTTGGCCAGGCGGGTAAACAGTCATGCCGTCCGTGGTAGTTCGACGCAGCGAGGCACTCTTTCGTGCTTGTATCCACGCCGACGTCAGCGGTTCGGCTTCTGACGTCTCATCTCTTGCCCTCATAAGGTCATCGAGCGTCAACCCACCGGTCAGAGTGGTCAAGCGCCCCGGGGTGAGTGAACGATCCAGATGTAAGCGCTTGGCACCCTCAGCGGTAGCGAGCCGCTCAATCAGGGCCGAGCGTTCTTCTCGATCGGGTAGCCCAATGTGGAAGACCACGAAGCCGGGCAGCCGTCGAAGTCGTTGATCAACCTCGCCACTTCGGGCGATGACCACCAACCGGTGACCGGCACGGGCGAATTCGGGATTCACTGCTGATTCACCGAGGATCTCGATGAGCTGGTTGAGCTCCAGGCTGACCATTCCCTCGGCAGCCGGAAGATGCAGCTCTGCCCAGTCCAGTACTAGGAGCGCCGGCTGACCATGTGTCATCAGCTCCCTGATGACTTCTTCGATCGCCCGGGAGGGGTGGGCGTCGGCTGCCGGCAATCGGAGAGGCAGAGGACTGCAGCCGGGAGCCGGCAATTGGCGGGTGCCTGAGCCGAGACTATGGATGACGCATCCTCGACCGCTATCCGACGCCCAGGTGGCCAGAAGATGAGGCAAACGGCAAGGTTTGCCATTGGGTGCCACGAAGACGTCCGCGGTGTTGCCCGTCAGGACGACAGCTTCCCCAGCGGCGTCGGCACGTTGGAGGCTAGCGAGCAAGCGCAATGCCGAACGGTCATGAGTGTTCATTCGGCACCTCCAATGAGAGTCGGCGGCGCGAGACCATGACCGTCGGGGCAGATTGTTTGGACGGCAAACCCTCCTCGAACTGCTTGATTAGCCCGAGCTCTGGATTCTGGGAATCCACCAGGCAAGCTCTCTGGATCAACTGCCCGCCGCGGTCATCGCCGTGGGAGACGCGCCGCCGAATGTCGGCGTCCACTCCGAGCTCGTCGAGGGTCATGCGCAGTTCCTCCATCACGGCATTGCAACCGCCGCCAGATACGCCGGCGGTATCCAACTCCAACGCGCCGCCGTCTTGGACGAGCGCGGCAACGATCTGATGTCCTCTTTCGGCCCAGACCGCGTTCGAGCGCACGCCGCGGGCGGTCCTGATGTGAAACCCGCACTTCGTCAAGGCTTTGGCTGTCAGGCGCGCCGTGAGCTGGCGCTCATCGACGCGGAACGCCGACACCGCGGTGTCGATGGCCTTGACAAGGTGCTGGTCGGCCGTGGCCATCTGCTCTTGGGACGACTTCAACTGCCCAGCGTTCTTATTTTTGAGAGCCAACTGCCGGAGCTCAAGTGCCTCCCCGAGAGCGCCAGCGGCTACCTGCCCGACGACCTGGAGGCCACCCTCCATGGCGGTAAGGGCCTCGAGACGCGTCTCTAGGTTCAATGACGGCATCGTCGTCAACCGGCCCAGACTCAGCGAGCTGATATCCGCCTGGGATAGAAGCAGATCTCGAGCCACTTCCAGCCTCCGAGCACGGAGGCGAAGCTCGACGGAAGAAACGGAGTATTCAGACATGATGTTCTCGCTTTCTCCTTCTTTGGTGGTGTTCGGATTCAGGTCAGATCGAAGGGATCAGGTGGCCGGAACGTGGGTCGCTGCTCTCCTGTCGGTCCGGGCGGGTCAGGGTTGATCCCTGGCTGTCCGACGTTTGGAGAGCTGGCAGGCACGCCTCCCTGGTCAGTGGTCAACGGCTCATCGCCCGGCTCACCGCCTGAGGGATCCTGGGAAACGGGCGGCTCTTGCTCGTTACCAGCTGGGGGCAGATCCAGTGTCTCGGGAGGAAGCATCAGCCCTTCGACATCCCCCGGCGTGTATCCCGCCGCCGTCGCAACATCGACCAAATACGTCAGGACATTCTGAGTCTGGGCCTGCACTCGGTCATTGGCCGCCTGCTCCCGGTGCCGAGCCGCCGAGATCCGACGCATGAGCTCGAGAGCAACGAGCAGCTCGGCACCGTAAACCGCGGTCGGGCTCAGCAGGAGTTCCCCGAGGGGGATCGTCACAGCCAGGGTCCGGTCCATTGTCTTGCCCTTGTTGAGGCGCTGCTGGGCGGCCTTCAGGTCGTCCTGGGTTACCGCGATTTCCACCGGGTCACGCGGGGTGGTGTTCTCGAATTCCTGGAGGGTCTTCTGGTAGTTGCTCACCTGTGGGCCCAACGTGGCCTGAGAGCGGTAGGGGGCCAGCGTGGACACCACCACTACCAACGCGATGACGGGGACCACCAGAAGCATGGCAATCGTCACCCTCAGGGACCGACGCATGGCATCGATCTTGGGAAGGAAGGTGTGCATACCCAGGAAACCGCTGACCACGATGCCCAAGAAGCTGATCGTCAGGGCGATGACGCTGCCGAGAAGGTTGGACAGGCCGGCCGAGTAACCAACGGCCCGCATCACCGAGATGTCGAGATTCCTCATCAGATAGAAGAGGAACAACCAGCCGAGACTGAGGACAGCCATGATCACCACAAACCCGATGTGCCATTCGCCGCCCTCGAACATCTGTTGGCGCATCCGATTTAGAATTCCTTGAAGTCGCGTGATTAGGTCGCGGGCGGCCGTGGCAGCTTGTTGGAAGGGCAGCATCACCGGCCGGGCTCGATGGATGATCATCCCGCCGGCGGCCTCGAAGCCACGCTCTCGCATCATGGCAACGTCCCCCTCGCGAAGTTCCTCCATTTGCTTGGCCTGATTAGCTGCAACGTCGCGGGCTTCCTTTTCACGCTCTTGGTGGCGCTCCTGGACGTACAGCCCGGCTCCGATTGCAAGCACCCCTACAACACCCAACGCGATTTCGGTAGATGCGTTCATGAGGTCTCCTTCATGAAGGCGGGCACCGCCTGAGCGGCGTCCTCTGGACGAATGAACTGGATGGAGCTGGCTCCCAGTGATTTCAGGAAGCTCTTGAAGGAAGCCGCGTACCCCTGGCACGTGGCCGCGGTGTCGTTGCACGGCTGCACGACCAAGACGGCCGCCTGGCGGAGGTTTCCGGCGACCTGAGGAGCCTCGTTTTGCTCGAGGTCCGACCACACAACGATCCGCTTCGGACCGGACGGCATGGTCTCCGCCAAGGCCGATACGCCTCCGTAGATTTCTGAGTTCTGCCAGGCTTCGAGCTGCCAGTTCGCGACCTCCGTGGCCCCCTGATTCGCCACGTTCGTCGCCAACTCGGAGACGTTGGCGACCTGCGCCCGCGCTCGAATCCAGGTGGGGTCCTGGCTCAAGAAGTTCGGAGCCGCGGCATTCGGACGATGCTTCAGGCCTGGCACCGCAGGAATCGCGATGTAGAAGCTCGGATTGCTGCTATCGAAGGAGTTGGTCTCGACCTGACGGACATACGCCTGAATGCCGGGTTGTGGCACCGTAGGGCCGGTGGTCGTGGTGGGTACCGGAGGTCCCGGCCACGAGCTCAGGACCGAGCTGATGATCTGTTCGGCGCTCGACGAAAACCCAGTCGCCGTCGACAGCGTCGGATCAATCAGCACCCCTTCGCTGAAGGTGGACGCTGGAATGGTGGCCCGGTAGATCGCGGCGTGTGATCGGACAACAGCCGCTGCCGCCAGATCCGTCCTACCGGCAACGGCCAGAGGAGCGGGCGTCAGTGACGCCAGGATGACGCTCCCCATCACGAGACCGGTCTTCACCGGTGCCGGGAGCCAATTCCTGGCAGGTATCTTGTCTGATTGCAACGAAGTACCTCCTTCTACTTGAGCGGTGGGAGCTGGTTTTCTTCTTGCATCCAAGGGCCGGCCAGGCGGGGCCTCATCCCCAGTCCTGGTCGGTCCTTGCCTATGCCTTGCTAATTTGGAGCGGCGGTCCTACCTCCTTTCTTGGCGGGAAGTCAAGGGGAAAATCCCGACATTCGTCGTCAGGAGGGGCCGCCTGAAATGGACCCGCCATCCCCTTTTGATTGTCTGATTTGCTCGAATACCGCAACAACGTGATCGACTCCGCGCAGCTAGCCACTGATCGGTCCACACTGTCTTTAACCGCTGATGGTTGAGGCTCCTCTGCGTCGATGCAATCCAGAGATTCCGCAGTTGGCAAGACTCGCGTCGATAACACTTGGTCACCTTCGTGCTTTGCCATTGCAAGATGGATTAGATATTGAGCCCAGCGAGGACTCATAGCTGCTTCCCATCGGACGGAGCCGGTGACTCGCTGGCACTCGGATCAAGCACGGGAGTTGGAGTCTCCGCAGGATGGGGTCCACGCCCCCCAGATCGGGACAAACAACAGAGTGCCGAGAACTCGCGCTTAAGGACGCCCGTGCGGGCAAGGAAAACGGCGGTACCGCTGCTTGACACGGTCAAGACCAAAGAGCCATTGGTCTTATGGACGGGGACTTCTCCGGAGTTCCGATCGAGGAGCTTCGGGTCGGCTCGTACGCGCCACGCCAATGTCAATCCGCGCAGGGGTTCGATGCCCGAACACCCGAGTGAAAGAGTGGTCCGTCGTCGCGGTGGATGTTCCACGAAGCACCTCCCTGTCATAACGACGCCATCGTCGCTGCCCGCATCTCGGGCTGAGTCCGCACGGCGGACTCCTGACAGGGAGGGCAAGACTCCCAAACCCTTCGGCAGCTAGCGGCTGCGGAGGGGCATGGTCATCATCTCGCACCCGAAGCGATCAGTCAAGAGCCCCGGCCGGCCAGTAGCATGCCGTCCCGAGACCCCCGTCATTCGGGTTGCGTGAGGGGAACATGGATGTCAGAGGACTGACCTACGCGTTCGCCGAACCCCCGGATGAACGGGGCTCTCATCCAAGTGAGGAGGCTCGGATTCGGTGGCGAAGGTCGTGCTCTTTGTCGACGAAGCCAACCTGTACGGACACGTAAAGCCGTACTTTCTAGTCCGTGAAGCGGAAGCTCTGGCTGAGACAGGTCATCAGATCAAGTGTGTGGTCGACCCGGTAGCTTTGGGCCGCCTCGCTATTGCCCAATGCGTCCGAGCCCGCTTGCTACCAGCAGAAGTTTCCGATAATCCCGATCTGCAAATTGTCATGTGTTGTGGAATCCCACAGATCCAAACTTGGCCCTCCTACACGACCTATGGACCGGTTAAGCGAATTTGGCAAGAGCAGTCGAATCCAGAGGAAGGCATCGAGGTCCAAGTGCGGGACCGTCCGAATCACATCATTTGGGAGAACAAGCGCCCAGTCGGTGAAAAGCAGGACGGAATAGATGTACTCGTAGGAGTCGAGCTCGTCTATGAGGCGCTAGCAGCGCCGGAAAGGTGCGACGTATTGATGCTGTTGACCGGTGACACAGACCTAGGGCATGCCGCTGAAAAGGTCAACACCATCCGCGTCGACCAATTCCCAGAGGCCCCGATGACCCCGTTCATAACCGTAGGGTGGGAAAAACCCGTCAAGAAGAGACCGAAATTGCCGTTCTGTCGCCTGAGCGACATGCACCTGACCGAAGCCCGCCTGGAACTTGATCCGACCGCTTTGTCGACCACGAGAGTGGGCCCACGACAACGGTAGGGGTCTCAAACCGGCGGCGAATGATCCTCGACTGGGGGAACCCACGACGGAGTCCACTGGCGAATCGCTCTACGGAAATCCGCCAGCGACTCGAGAATTGCGTGTGCGCCGCTTGCGTTTTCCGGCTTAGCGGCCTCCTCGAATAGCCAACGACGCCATCGGCCGAGGTACGCCAAGTCTTGATCATCCGCTGAGAGATACCAGGCCTCCGGAGAACCGAACTTCAATAGATTTCGATCTGGATGCTCTCGAGTCACCATGTGACCAACGAGCTTGTTCCGTTCGTGTGCATCGAATGGCAGGAGGGCCGAAAGGTGGCTCATCGCACTGGTCGCATCTTTGTCCGGAATGGGCTCGTCTGCGACCAAGCGGTCCAGACTGAGAAGACGCCCGAGAGACTCCCACGCGATTCGATCCGCTTCACGGTAACCATGAATCGGTCTATAGACGCCGGACAATGCTTCGTAGGCCTCAGCGGCCGTTAGGGCGATCTCAGGGATCCCTGCTTCCTCGGGGTCGTAGTCGGGTGGTAGTTGACCTTCTTCGATCTTTGCAGACATTCAAATGACCAGTTACTTGATATTGCGGTTTCCATTTTAGTGCAGTGTGTCGACGATGAAAATGGTGGAATTTACAACGAGCTCACACGTCGAGCGTTGAGTGCAAGTACTGAGCAATCGATATTCCAACGAAGGCGTCGACACCCGATAGTGGCTGGCCCCCGTGCAGAGATCGGTTCCTGAAGAGGTTGAACGCCGCAGTCGCGAGGTTAGACAGCTGTTCAAGAGTCTTGTCGTCCAAAGTCCCTAGCCCTCGTGCGTCCACCCGGTACCAGGCCTTAATAAACTCGCTAGCGTTTGATCGTTCTGTCAATCCTCCAGTCCCAGAAGTTCGTTTTCGAAGAGCAGACTCAAGCGCTGAGTAAGCGCCGGCGATGGCAGCTCGGTAGTCACCCCGAAGAAATGCCGATTGGGTGGCGACACGAATCTCGCTCTCGAAGCTATCAAGAAGCGAGCCCCACAGTGCCGCTTGTTCGAGACCCATTTTCCGCATCGACTCCATCGCCAAGCCGTATTCACCGAGCGCGTGGTAGGAGGAAACCAATTCCTTGTAGGTGCGGACCTTTTCATCTTCCAGCATCAAGGTGTCGAAATCCTTAAGGGCGCTCGTGAACTCGCCCACGGCGCTTTCGTGATTACCTTGGGCACTGAAGAGCCGGCCTCTCGCCAGTGACAGGTGCGCTCGATCTTCAACAGAGGCCGTGCCTTTCAGGTATTCCTCCGCTTGATCGAACGCTTCCTCGGCTCGGCTGAACTCGTGGCGCTTTAGATAAACCTCGCCCAATTTGCGTAAGGCTCGACTCACTCCCCGAAGATCACCATGCCAGCGATCGATGCGTCGGGCGGCGCGGTAAATCGTCACCGCTTCATCGAGCTTGCCGTTGGCGACGTGCCAGTCACCCAGCAATAGATGCGCCTCGCTCTGGCCGACGTCGTCGCCTGCTTGTTCAAAACAGTCGATCGCGTCGTCGAGGTCACGGTGGGCGTCAACCATTCGGCCCAGGTACATATTGATCTTCGCCCTGATGACCAGGCTCTCCCCGTTGCCCCGATTCCAGTCCATCTGGTCGCCGATTTCGAGGCTCTGTCCTACTGCTGTCATCGCCTCCTCGGGACGATTGAGCAAGAGGTAGAGAACCGCGAGGTCGTCGTAGAGGTCGTCGAGTTCGGGAAAGTCGTGTTTTTCGCGAAGCACGACCTCAGCTTGCTCGAGCAGCTCCAAGGCCTTCATGCGCGACTTGGGGTCCGCCGCATAGACAGCCGCCATCAAGCGATCGCTCACCGCCCGTTGGACTGGGCTGCGTGTCTGGTCGAAGGTCCGCATAGCGGCCTTGATCTCAAACTCTGCTTCCCGCCACTCGGATCGGTCGATCGCCAGCCGAGCGAGCTCGAGGGAGAGCAGTGCCTCCTCCATGGGGTCCTCTTTGCCCTTGAGTTCGATCTCGGCGCTTCTCAGTGCTTCTTCGGCGCGTTCGAAGTCCCCGCGGCGACGATAGATGCCGGCGATTCCTCTTTGGGCCCGAGCGATGCCGACCGTGTCCTCCTGACGGGAGTCGATGCGTAGCGCCTGCTTGAATTTGTCGAGCGCGTCATCAAGGTGGCCTTCCTCGCTGAGCCAGTTGCCAAGCACGCACAGCGCCGTCGCCTTTCCCTCCTCGTCATCGGCTTCGCGATAGACATCGAGCGCCTGCTGGAGATGCTCACCTGCCAGGCGGCGATCGCCTCGTCTCAGATGGGCCTGCCCCATGAGAAGGAGCGTGCGTGCCTTGCTCGCGGTAGTGTGGAGCTGCTCATCGAGCTCGAGACTGTGATCGAGCGATTCGAGCGCTTGGTCATACTCGTCGAGATCGATGAGCACCTCGCCCAAGTCGTCGTAAAGGTCATTGAGCTCGCGAAGGTCGCCTCGGGCTTGTAAGACGGGCAAAGCCTCCCGCAGCAAGGTCGCGGCCTGTTCCGGTCGTCCGTCCCGCCAGACGGCCATCGCCAAGCCACGCTTGGCCACGGCGATCGCACGCTCCTCGCCGTCCGCCTCGGCAACGGCCAGCGCTTTGTTGAACCGTTCGATCGCCTTGTCGTAATCGGTGTCGGCGATGCAGAGGTGGCCCTCCTCCATATAGAGGGCCGCCCATTCCAGATCGTCGTCCAATCCCGTCAGTAACCGTTCGGCATCCTCGAGGGCGTCTTGGGCACGATCTTTGTCGCCGCGTAGGCGGTGGATACGCGCGAGTTTCCGCTGGGCCCTCGCTTGGCCGACGGCGTCTTCGGACTCTTGGTCAAGATCTCGAGCGCGGCGGTATTGCTTGGCGGCACCCAGGTAGTCTCCGGCGTCCTCATGCCACTGTCCCAAGACCGTGTAGACGTTGGACAGACCGCGGTCGGAGTCCTCGTAGGCGTCCGCAGCGTCGTCGATGAGTTGGCGGGCCTCCCGAGATTCACCCAGACCCATCAGCGCTTGTGCGAGCTGTAGCCGGGTGTGGGCGGTCTGATAGGCGGTGTTCAGTTCAAGATCAAGGTCTAAGGCCTCTCGCAGCACGGCTTCGGCAGCGGCGAAATCGCTTCGCTCCAAATGAATCGCCCCGAGCTCGTCGAGCGTCTCTGCCTGTTCACGAGAGGAAAGCGTCCGGGCCTGGAGCTCGCTGACCAGCTCCTCGGCTTCCCCAAGCTCGCCTCGCTCTCGCTTGGCGGTGCACAAAACGAGGAGCACATCTGTCGAATCGCCGAGGAGTTCCCGGGCTTTTGTCAGGCGATCGAGGGCGCGCTTGTGATGTCCCTGTTCCAGCTCGACGCGCCCCTGCACCAATCGTGCTTGTCCGAGGATCTCCGAATCACGGCAGGACTCTGCCAGTAGGACCGCGCTCGCGAGCGCGTCGTCGGCGGCATCGGCCTTGCTGTCCTCAAATAGGCAGTTGCCGATCTTTAGATGAAGACGAGCCCGTTCCTTGTCCGACGTGGCCCGAGCAAGCAGATCCGTGTAGATCCCGACCGCATGGTCCCAATCGCCTTCCCTTTCAGCAGCGATGGCCTCCTCGGATTCATCCATATGACTCCCCTTGAACTGAGCAATAGATGATTGTGACGCGGCTTTTGATCGAGTTCCAGTGGAGCGCTAGCCCAGGCAGTGAACTGGAGCAATAGATCGAAGGTCCGGCTCTTCCCGAAGAACACCTCTAACGACGACGCGACGCTCCTGGCGTGGTGCCATTCGGACGCTCCTCTCCCCGCGGGTCACGCGGATTGGTCTGGCTTCTCCTCCTTATTCCCTTCATCCTCAGGTCCGAAAATCAGTTCGGCTATCTGGTCAGCGGCGTCCTCCTGCATCTGGGGAATGGCGTGGGTGTAGACGTCCAGAGTGAAAGCCACCGTGGCGTGACCGAGGCGGTCTGAAATCACCTTGGGGGGCACTCCCGCCGACAGGGCCAGGGTGGCGTGGGTATGCCGGAGGTCGTGCAGCCGGATACGGGGCAACTTCAGCCGAGCCACGGTCCGGTCGAAGCACTGACTAAAGAAATCGGGATTTGTCGGCGTGCCGTCGACCTTGGGGAATACCAGATCAAGTTCCTCGTAGGCCTTACCAAGAGCAGCCCTCTCTTCGTCCTGCCGGCGACGGTGGGCCTGCAGAGCAGCCACGGTGCCGGCGTCGACGGCGATCAGGCGGCGGCCCCGAGCTGTCTTGGGCGTGCCGAACGTCACCTTGTAATTCACGCTAATAATCGTTTGTCGAATAGCCAGCCGACGAGCCTCGAAGTCAACGTCGCGCCACCGCAATCCGAGCACCTCACCCCGGCGCATGCCGGTGGTGGCAGCCAAGGTGTAGGCAGCCACCAGCCGGTGTCCCCTCAGGCCATCGAGAAAGGCCCGCACCTGCTCGGCGGTCCAGGTGCGCATCGACTCCGAGCCTGATTGATGAATCCTCGGTGGATCAGCGGAATCGGCCGCGTTCC
Organism: Acidimicrobiaceae bacterium; assembly: GCA_003151235.1. Classification (GTDB taxonomy): domain Bacteria; phylum Actinomycetota; class Acidimicrobiia; order Acidimicrobiales; family RAAP-2; genus Palsa-461. Next base: position 2,258 of record PLWZ01000009.1, on the reverse strand, counting down.
GATGGATCAGTTGCTTACGTTGGGCGTCCCTCAATGCCTTGTGGACGGTGTTGTGGATATAGCGGACGGTTTTTGGCGACAACCCGCCCGAACCATCGGCTCGCCCACCATTCAGCAGATCGGTGTAGAGGCTGTCCAGGTGTCCGCTGGTGAGATCTTGTATCTGCAGCCCACCGAGCCTCGGGATGACGTGGAGCTTCAGCATGCGCTCGTAGCTATCCAAAGTGCTCGCCCGGATCGAACGTTTCATGATCGGCAGCCAATGCCCGGTCAGGTAGTCACCAAAGGTCAGCTTGATCGTCTCGACGTATTCGCCGGTCTGGACAGCGTTGACCTTGTTGGTGAGGTAGGCCTGGGCGGCGGCCTTCGTCGGGAAGCCGCCCTTGGAACGTTGCCGGCGTCCGCCGTTGGCGTCGGGCAAGTAGTAATAGGCGGTCCAAGTGAACCCTCGTTTGCGAACAAAGCTGCCTTGCATGTCTCTTCAGTCCTCCTTCCTTTCGACTCCCGGAGGGGCGTCATCGAGCATTAGCAAGCGCAGTAGCCCCACCGTTGGAATGCGAATGAGCCTTCCGATATGCAGCACCGGCACCGGGAAGGTGCCCTCACGAATGGCCTTGTAGCCGGTACCCCGATCGATGCCGAGAATGCCGAAGGCTTCATCGGCTGAGATCACCGGTCGTTCGAAGATGTTCAGGGTGGAGTGTTTCTGACCGCGCGCGACCCTTGGATGTGCTCGTTCCAAGGTCGCACGCGTCGGGTTCATCGGAGTCGTCGTTTCCGTTGGATCATGCGAAGTCCTTCCCGAGCGCTTTGAGGGCTTCTTGAGTTGGCCGAAGGCTTCTGGCTTTGGCTCGGTCATCGGGTCGCTCCTGGTGATCGAGAGTGACTCCGTGGCGGGCAGCTACCTCTTTGAAATCGGACACCATCTCCTCGATGGCTTCCTGGGGCAGGGTTGGGTACTTGGCCCGCAGATATGGCAGGCAGGCCGGCAGCTGCCGGGGCACGGCGTAGCCGACCATGGCGAAGACGTCGGCCAAATCCAAGCGCAGATAGTCGGCGATGCGAGTCAGCTTGTCCGGACGCGGCGCACTGATGGTCCCGGCTTCCAGCCGATTGATCGTCGAGTCTCGGGTGTCGATCAGGCGAGCTAGCTGGGACCGGTTCATCCCGAGCGCCTCTCGCCGATGCCGCAGAAATAGGCCAAAAGCCTTGGCCTGCTCCAAGGTCATAAGTGGTAAATCTCCATTTACCACCCATTTTACCAGGACATTCGCGTAAAAGCATAGGGCCGTTGACCATTCCACAACGTTCAAACCGTTCCCTCAAAGATGTACACCCCCCCGTCTCCAGGACAGGCCGTGACGTCGCCAGAAAGCTCCAAATCGCGGGCAAAGGCCTCCACGTCGATCCGTACGTAGGGCTCCAGGAATGCTGGCACGGCCCCCTCCAACTCCTGGCCCAGTCCGATGTCGTCCAGGAGCGATTCGCCGTACTCGGCCAGGCTGGGGTAGTGACCGCGGTAGGCATCGTCGAACTGGGAGAGCGCTTCGACGTCCCTCGTTTCGACCAGCGCCGCCCAATGAGCAAAGGCCGGTCCGTGTTCGCTGATGCCTTGGGCGATCGTGGACACGCTCTCCAGTGATTCGTACTCGCTGAGGTGGAGCGGTCCGAAGCCCTCGTAGTCGTGGATGGCGTACTCCTCGGCCCCGGGTTCGGGCGAGCTCGCCAACATGGCCTGCACGCCTTCGGCCAAGTCCGCCGCCTCCACATCGGCGTCCAGCCAAGTGCCATGGAGTCGTCCTGCGTTGTAGTCGGAGAGGCTGGCCACATAGATGCGTGGCTGGACCTTTGGTTCACCCTCTCGTTGGTTTGTGTGATCTTGTTTGTCCCCACCACGTGGTGTCGTTGGTTCTGTCTCATCCATTACTCACCTCCTTTCCTTCTCTCTTAGGTGGTTGATGGCAGGGGCTCGAGTCGCTAATGAAAGCGGCGTCGAGGGAGCCCCTGCCGGGTGGAAGGTGTGCGTCAGCCCTTAGGCGGCGTACCTCCCTTGGAACGAGCACCACGAGCGAATGGATGTCGTCCTCCAGGCGTATGGCCAAGGTCTTCATGATCCGACCTCCTGGTGAATATGTTCGAGTGTGTGACTCATCGGGAGTCCCTCCTCGGTGTGGTGCGGCCGGCGATCCCCGGTTGGTATCTCCTCTGAAAAGCCGCATGGCACCGACGAGTTCTGTCTTTCAGGCGGCACGGCGCCT
>PLWZ01000086.1 GCA_003151235.1 Acidimicrobiaceae bacterium | reverse complement strand
ACAAGCGCCGTGCTGACAAGCGCCGCGCTGACAGCGCGACCGATGAGAGAGGTTTTCACCCCGTGAGATGAGCAGCGGAAACAGGGTCCGCGCCACTAGCTGTGGTGAAGCCGCCAACCTCCAACCGCCTGCAAGATCAGGCGCTATTGCCAAATGCCTAGCGGCGACGTCGCCGTGTCAGCGCCCAGAAAAGTCCGCCGACGACGCCGACGATCAGGGCGATCTTCACGACCTCCCAGACGAAGCTGACGACAAAGTGCAGGACGACGAAGGCCACGATGACCCCGACGACGCCCACGGCGACCACGAGGGCCCCGTCGAGCTTCCGAAGCCCCGAACCCTTTGCCTTGACTGGCTTGTTAGACATACCGCTCTCCCGTTCCCCGCTGCTACGTTCCCGCCATGGCCGATGTCTCCCTGAGGGAACGTCGCCAACGACTGGTCCAACGCCCTGAACTGCGCGGGATGGCGTTTTGCCGAGCTTACGCCCGGGAGGCCGACGATTGGTTGGCGGCTCTGGCCGAAAGAGCCGTTGGGGACAATCCCCGATCATTGGCCCTGCTAGCCGTGGGTGGCTACGGGCGGGGTGAGCTGTGCCCGTACAGCGACCTCGACGTCGTGCTGGTGCACGATGGGCTCCGCAACGTCGGGACCGTGGCTGATGCGATCTGGTACCCGGTGTGGGATCAGGGGGTCCACTTGGACCACAGCGTGCGCAAGCCGGCCGAAGTCCTGGCGGCGGCCGAGAACGATCTGCGGGTCGCCCTGGGGCTGCTCGACGCACGGCTCGTGTGGGGTGAGGCCCGAGTCGCCGACCCGCTACTCGCAGAAGCCGTGTCCCTCTGGCGCTCCAAGTTGGGCGAAAAGTGGCTGCCAGCGCTCTTCGCACAGATGACCGAGCGGCATCGAGCGCAAGGTGATCTCGCCTTCCTGCTCGAACCGGATCTGAAAGAGGCCCACGGCGGGCTGCGGGACGCCAACGTGCTAAGCGCCATGGCCGTCTACGCGCCCAAGTTGGCGGACTACGTCGACCTCGAATCCATCGAACCTGCGGTCATCGGGCTCACAGACATAAGGGTCGAACTGCACCGCCGAGCCGAGCGAGCCCTCGACAAGCTCCTCCTCCAGGAGCAGGACCAGATCGCGTCCCTGCTCGCCTACGAGAGCGCTGACGACCTGATGGCATCGGTATCGAAGATGGGGCGCACCATCGCGTGGGCGGTCGACGACGCGTGGCGCCGCCAACGGTCGTGGCAACCGGCACGAGAGCAACGGTTCGCTCGTCGCCGGTCACGCCAGCCGGTTCCGACCGAGCCGAAGGAGGTCGAGCCAGGCGTCGAGATCGTGGGCCGCGAAGTTGCGTTGTCGAGCGACGCCTCCATCGTCGACGATTCGTCTTTGGCCCTTCGCCTCGCCGCGGTGGCCGCCGAACGCGATCTCCCCATCGCTAAGTCGGCGCTGCACCGACTTGCAGACCGCATGCCCCCGGCGCCGGACCCATGGCCGCTCGAGACCCGAGAGGCGTTGGTCAGGGTGCTCCTGGCCGGCCGGCCCGCGATCGCGGCGCTCGAGTCGCTCGATCAGCAGAACCTGATCTCCCGTCTCCTGCCCGAATGGGCCCCCGTGCGGTCGAAGCCGCAGCGCAACGCATACCACCGGTTCACGGTCGACCGGCACCTCCTCGAGGCGGCGGCGCACGCGGCCTCCATCAGCGACCGGGTCGAACGCCCAGATCTCCTCGTCGCGGGCGCGTTGCTCCACGACATCGGGAAGGGTTACCCGGGCGACCACACCGAGGTCGGCGTGGACCTCGTTGCTCGCATCGGCGCGCGGATCGGGTTCACCCACCGGGACACCGACGTGCTCGTCTCGATGGTGCGCCACCACCTGCTGCTCCCCGACGCGGCCACACGGCGCGACCTCGACGATCCGGTCACCATCGAGAAGGTCGCCGAAGCCGTCGGAGACGTGGGCACCCTCATGCTCCTCGGCGCGCTCGCTGAGGCGGACGGCCTCGCCACCGGCTCCTCGGCCTGGGGCCCCTGGAAGGCCGGCCTCGTGGCCGAACTCGTGAACCGGACGGCAGCGCATCTCGAGGGCAAACCTCTGCCGAGGGGCTCGGGTTGGGTCACAGAGGGGCACCACCGCCTCATGGAGGAGGTCCGCGAGAGCGGCCGGCCCGCGGTCGTGCTCGATCCACCGCAGGTGACCGTCGCCGCGACGGACCGGCCCGGACTGCTGGCCTCGGTCGCGGGGATCCTGGCCCTGCATGGGTTGGACGTCCGGAGCGCCGACGCCACCAGCGCCGACGGCGTCGCTGTGGAGGTGTTCACCGTCGAGGTGCCCCGGGGATCGTGGCCAGATTCGGCCCGGCTGCGCGAAGACCTCGACGCAGTCCTGGCCGACCGGTTCGAACTTGAGGACCGCCTGGCTGCCCGCGCCGAGGCCTACGCCGGTGAGCGGCGCCCCTGGTCGGCTCGGACCATCGCCCCACACGTCGTGACCGACAACGACGCCTCGGCATCCTCTACCGTCCTCGAGCTGCGGGCCCCCGACGAGGTCGGGCTCCTGCACCGGGTTACCCAGGCCCTGTTCGACTGCGCCCTCGACGTGGTCTCGGCCCGGGTCTCGACCATCGGGCCAGAGGTGGTCGACGCCTTCTACATCCGGACCGCCGGGGGCGAGAAGGTGACCGATCCAGCGGTTCTGAAAACGGTCGAAGAGGCGGTCAGCGCCGCCGCGAACTGACGCCCGGTCGTGTCCGGCGCCCGGCCGAACCCCCATTTTTCGGGGACAAAAGCGGCCCCGCAGACCCCGATCGGGTGAGCACGAGCAGCGCCCCCATCCGACTACCATTTGTTCGCAATGCAAAGGCAGCCGGCGCATCGCCGGACCCCCGCGCGCCGATGGCCGATTGTGCTGGCCGTCATCGCCGCCCTCGTCGTCGTGGGTGGCGGCACCAGCGCGTTCGTCTTGATCGCCAAGGACAACCCGGCCAAGGCGGACGTCACCACCCCGAAGACGATCCTGCCATTCAACCTCGTAGCCACGACGCCCGCCCCCAACGCGCAGACCGTCGCCTCCGCGACCACCATCACCGTGTCCTTCAGTGCGCCGCTCGCACAGACCAGCCCGATGCCGACCCTCGCCCCCGAGGTGCCCGGCGCATGGTCGCTCGTCTCCCCTTCCGAGCTCGAGTTTGTTGCCGCGGCGCCGCTCGTCCCCGGTGCGACCGAGTCGATCCTCATCCCGGGTGGGTCGACCGGAGTGGTGAGCGACCAGGGTGTGCACCTGGCCAGCTCGACAACCGTGCCGTTCAGCGTGGCCACCGGCTCGATCCTGCGCCTCCAACAGCTCTTGGCCCAACTCGGCTACCTCCCGCTGAGCTTCACGCCCACCACCCCGATGACCTCGCCGACCCAAGAGGCCGACGTCCAGCAGGGCACCTTCGGATGGCGCTGGGCCAACCAGCCGACGTCACTGACCTCGCTCTGGACCGCCGGTGAGATGAACGTCATCACCAAGGGCGCCATCATGGACTTCGAGGACCAGCACGACCTGAAGACCGACGGCCAACCCGGACCCCAGGTGTGGACCGACCTGCTCGCCGACGCGTCGAGCGGTCACCCCGACGCGAACCCCTACCGGTATGTGTACGTGACCGAGAACGACCCCGAGACCGTGACCGTGTACCAGGACGGCGTCGTCGACTACAGCACCCTCGCCAACACCGGCGTGCCCGGCGCGGCAACCCAGCAGGGAACCTTTACCGTGTTCGCCCGCTACGTCACCACGACGATGACGGGAACCAACGTCGACGGGACGAAGTACAGCGACCCGGGCATTCCGTGGGTCAGCTACTTCAACGGGGGCGACGCGCTGCACGGCTACGACCGCGGCAGCTACGGATGGCCGCAGAGCAACGGGTGCGTCGAGATGCCGCCGGCCAACGCCGCCGTCGTCTACCCGCTCACCCCGATCGGCACACTCGTCACCGTCGCTTAGCCGGCACCCTCGGCCGACTGGCCGTCTCGCGAGGGGCCCCACCACTCCGGCGGGTCGGTCCGCACGTCGAGGGTCGACACCGGCCCGACAGCCAACTTCCCGAACCGCGTCCTGATCGCGGCGACCGCCTGGGCGACCTCGTCCCACGACGTCTGCGCGACCGAGCCGCGGTCGACAAGGTCGCTCGGCCGGGCCTCCAGTGAGAAGGAAAGCTGGCGGGTCGTATCCCGGGCCGCCAGGGCCGAGACGCTGACGCCGAGCAGTCGAACGCCGGCCACGAGATCGACCGCCTCGAGGAGGGCGTCGGCCACCGCCGAGATTGCCGCCGACGCGTCCACGCCGATGTCGAGCGTGTGGGACCGGGTGAGCGTGGTGAAGTCACCGAAGCGAACCTTGAGGGTCACGGTGCGCCCGGCCAGGTGCTCGCGGGCCAGCAGGTCGGCGACCGAGTCCGACATGGCCACGATCTTCGCCCGAAGCACGCCGACATCGGTGATGTCGGTCGGGAAGGTCTGTTCGTGGCCGATCGATTTGGCGGCCCGCCCCGGGACGACCGGTGCTGGATCGCGGGCCGACGCAAGCGCGGCCAGGTGCTCGCCGTGGGCCCGACCGAGCTGGCGGACCAGGACCGCCTCCCCGACCGAGGCGATGTCGCCGACCGTCGTGATCCCGAGCGCGTGGAGTCGCTTGGCCGTGGCCGGGCCGACGCCCCACAGGGCCTCGATGGGCAGTGGGTGCAGGAAGGCCAGCTCCTCGTCGGCCGCGACCATGTGCACCCCGGACCCGACCTCCACCCCGGCCCGGCTGACCTTCGGCTTGGCCGCCTCCGAGGCCAGCTTGGCGATGAGCTTGCTCCGACCGATCCCGACCGAGCAGCGGAGCGAAAGCTCGTCGGAGATGCGGGCCCGGAGCGCGTGCGCGATCTCGACCGGCGAGCCCAAGAGGCGACGGGAACCGGTCACGTCGAGGAACGCCTCGTCGAGGCCGATCGGTTCGACGAGCGGGGTCACCGTCGCGAAGACCTCGTGGAGCTGCTCGCTCATCTCGCTGTAGCGGCCGTGGCGCCCGTCGAGGAAGACACCGTGGGGACAGAGGTCCCGGGCCCGGAACATCGGCATGGCCGAGTGGACACCGAAGCGCCGGGCCTCATAGGTGCACGAGGCGACCACGCCGCGCCGGCCGGTGCCGCCGACGATGACCGGCTGGCCGGCCAGTTCGGGGTGGTCGAGCAGCTCCACGGCCGCGAAGAACGCGTCCATGTCGACGTGCAGCACCGCCGGGACGAGCTCCATCGAGCGATCGACGGGCACCGTGTCCTCGCCGATCAGGGGCCGATGTACAGGCGCCGGAAACCCTCGGCGTACGCGACGCCGGCCCGCGAGCCCTCCTCGGCCGCCCGGGCCCGGACGACATCGTCGGCCCAATTTCCCGACTCGGGAAGCTGGCTGCGATGGCAACCGACCGCCGCCACCTTGACGTCGATGGTGTCGCTCACGTCGACCCAGACGTCGGGTTCGAGGGTGCCGGAGAGATAGGCCACCGGGACCTGGTGCGCCGGGCCCTGCTCGGGGAAGTAGTGCGGCAGCGCCGCCGCGGGCGATAGGGCGTCCAGTAACGCCCAGCCGACCCCGCGGTGGTCGTGGTGGTTGAAGTAGTGCTGCGCGAAGAAGACCGCCGTCGGATCGTGGCCGAGTACGGCCGCCGGGCGCACCCGGCGGATCCAGCCGACCAGCTCGGCCCGCAGTTCCCGGGTGTTCTCGAGCTCACCGTCGGTCATCCCGAGGCCGTGATGCGACACGATGCCGACAATCGCGGCGGCTTCGGCGACCTCTTCGGCCCGACGGGCGGCCAACGCGGCCACCTCGACGTCGGGGTCGGGCGTCCCCTTGCCGCCGTTGGTGCAGATGACGACGTGCACCTCGCTCCCCGCCTTGGCCCACCGGGCCAGCGTCCCGGCACACGCCACGTCGGCGTCATCGGGGTGGGCGTAGACGGCCAGGACGACGTCGGGGGTGGCCTCGAGGAGCTCGGACATCCTCAGCCCCGTTGCTTGGGTTCGGTCGTCTTGGCCAGAAGCCCGACCTCGCGCTCGAAGTCACCGGCGTCCTCGAAGCCCTTGTACACGCTGGCGAACCGCACATAAGCGACATCGTCAAGCGCCTTCAAGTGTTCGAGCACCGCCAGGCCCACCTGCTGGGAACTGGGCTCATTGCCCCGTTCCCGGAGAGCGTCTTCGACCTGCTGAGCGAGCTCGGCCATCTCGTCTTCGGTCACCGGCCGGTTCTTCGTCGCCGACCTCACCCCGGCCACGATCTTCGACCGGTCGAACGGCTCGCGATCGCCGGACCGCTTGACGACCCACAACGGAAGCTCATCGACGCGCTCGAACGTGGTGAACCTTCGACCGCAGCTGAGGCACTCCCGCCGCCGCCGTATCGAGGCGCCCTCGTCGGCCAGCCGTGAATCGACGACGCGATCGTCATCGACCGAACACCACGGACACCGCACGGACCGACGTTACTTCGCGAGCCTCGACCCCCGGCCGGTGTGAACGTTCAGGGTAAAAGTATGTGCTCACCGACCACGACCGTGTCGGAGCCGGTCTCGGAGGCCAACTGTCCGACGATCGATCTCGGATCGCCGGTCGGGTCGAGTCGGGTTGCGATGGACCACAGTGTGTCCCCGGGCTGGACGACGTAGGTCGAGCCTTGGGTCAGCGTCGCGGTCGTCGTTGCGCCGGTCCCGGCCAATGCGCTGACCGGCACCGCAAGTGCACCGAGAAGCCCGATCACCAGGACGAACAGGCCGGTCCGGCGCAGCCGGGCTCGGCGAGCCGCCGACCACCCGGGCTGGGGACGGCCCGCCGGCAAGGCCGACGCGAAGTGAGCGCCCGGGTCGGCCGCTCGGCGGCTTTCACCAGGGTTAGAAAGCAGCCGGAGCGGCGGCCGGGGCGCAGTGAGAGCGTCCAGAAGCTCCCGATCGGGCAACGGGGCGATGGCCATCAGGGTCGCCATCCCCCACACGCCGACAACGGCCGGCCGATCGTCGAACGTCTGTTCGCCACAGAGACATCACACCACGAACATGCGTTTGTGTCAAGCAAATCCGAACAAATGTTTGTATTCGTGGTTTGGGCCGTGTAGCGTCGTTTCGGCAAACACGTGTTCGCCCTGGTCCAGGACTGGATCGACGGGCCCCACGGAGGGAGGCGCAGTGGCCGAGACCCTGAGCGGTAAGCGGCGCGAGATGCTCGACTACATCGCCGGCTGCCTGCGCGAGCGGGGCTATCCCCCGTCAGTTCGAGAGATCGGTGAGGCGGTCGGCCTCACCTCGTCGGCGACCGTCCACACACACCTGGCGGTGCTCCAGCGGGAAGGATTCCTCGAGCGCGACCCCACGAAGCCCCGGGCCATCAAGGTCCGCTACGACCCCTCGTCAAAGGAGGCCGTCGAGCCCGACCGTGTGCGCAACGTGCCGCTGATCGGTGAGGTCGCCGCCGGCACCGGGGTGCTCGGGCAGCAGCAGAGCGTCGAGGAGGTTTTCCCGTTGCCGGAGACATTCACCGGCACCGGGCCGGCGTTCATGCTGCGGGTGCGGGGCGACTCGATGATCGAGGCGGGCATCCTGGACGGCGACTACGTGGTCGTCCGGCACCAAGAGGACGCCGAGAACGGTGACATCGTGGTGGCCGGGATCCCCGACGAGGAGGCCACCGTCAAGACCTTCGCTCGCAAGCGGGGCAAGGCCGTGCTCACTCCGGCCAACGCCACAATGGCGCCCATGACGTTCGAGCCCGAAGAGGTGACGATCTACGGCAAGGTGCTGACGGTCCTGCGCAGGTTGTAGGTCAACCGCCGAGCAGGGCCGCGAGGTTCGCTCGCGCCGCATCGAGCGACGATCGTTCCACGTGCTCGTCGGCCTGGTGGGCCAGCTCGGGATCACCCGGACCGAAGTTGGTCGCAGGCACGCCGTGTGACGAGAAGGTCGCGACGTCGGTCCACCCGAGCTTCGCCCTCGGTGGCCGTTCCGTCGCCTTCAAGAGCCGGGCCAGCACGGGGTGGTCGAGCTTGGGCGGGGCACACGGACCCTCGTCGATCAGGACGTACTCGTCCCCCTGATCCGGTTCCACGAACTCGGCCAGCAGGTCAGCCAGATACCGCTGTGCGCCGGCGCCGTCTCGATCGGGTGCGAACCGGAAGTTCAACGTGACCCCGGCCCGGTCGGGCACCACGTTGGCCGCCACTCCCCCGTCGACCGAGACCACCTGGAGCTGCTCGACGTACTCACAACCGTCAAGAACGACATGGCGAGGCTCCCAGGCGGCGACCCGTGTGATCAGCGGCGCCAACCGGTGCACGGCGTTGCGGCCGAGATACGGGCGGGCGGTGTGGGCCCGCTTGCCACCGAGCTCGATCCGGACCCGCAGTGTTCCCTGGCACCCCGCCTCGATCAGGCCGCCGGTCGGCTCGCAGAGGATCGCCGCATCACCGGCCAGCAGCTCGGGCCGGGACGAGAACAACGCGATGAGCCCGTTGTCGGCGCGGTCGATCTCCTCGCAGGCGTAGAAGCACCAGGTCACGTCGAGGGCCGGTTCGGCGACGGTCGTGGCCAGGTCGAGCATGACGGCGACCCCGCCCTTCATGTCGGCGGACCCCAGTCCGAACAGGGTGTCCCCGATCACGCGGGGAGTCTCGTTCCCGGCCGCCGGCACGGTGTCGAGGTGCCCGGCGATCACGACGCGCTCGGCCCGGCCGAGCTCGGTGCGGGCGACGAGGTTCTCGCCGACCCGTTCGACCCTCAGCCAGGCACAGCCATCGAGAGCGGCTTGCACGTGGTCGGCGAGCGCCCGCTCGTTCCGGCTGATCGACGGAATCGCGACGAGCTCCGCCGTCAAGGCCAACAGGTCCGTGCTCACGTGCTGACCCCGTGCTCGCGCAGCACCGCGTTGAGCGTGATCTTGTCGTGTCGCTCCCCCTCCTTCATGCGTTTGATGATGAGCACGCATGGGAGGAAGAACTCTCCGCCCGGGAACTCGCGGCGGCGGCTGCCCGACACCGCGACCGACCATGGTGGGATGGTGCCCCGGCTCAGCTCCTCGCCGGTCTCGACGTCGATGACCGGTATCGAGGGGCTGACGATCGTCCCGGCACCGACGACGGCGCCCTGGCCCACCCGCGCCCCCTCGACGATCATGCACCGGCTCCCGACGAACGCGTCGTCCTCGACCACCACGGGCACGGCGTTGGGCGGCTCGAGGACGCCCCCGATGCCCACTCCCCCCGACAGGTGGACCCGGGCCCCGATCTGGGCGCACGAGGCCACGGTCGCCCAGGTGTCGACCATCGTCTGCTCACCCACATAGGCGCCGATGTTCACGTAGCTCGGCATGAGCACGACACCGGGGGCGAGGAACGATCCCCAGCGCGCCGAGGCGCCCGGCACCACCCGGACTCCGGCCGCCGCGAGGCCGTGCTTCAGGGGCAGCCGGTCGGCGTATTCGAACGGCCCGACCTCGATCGTCTCGATGGCCCGGAGCCGGAACAAGAGGAGAATGGCCTTCTTCAGCCACTCGTGGACGACGACCGAGCCCGACCCGTCGATCTCGGCCACCCGGACCACACCCCGGTCGAGCAGGTCGATGGCCGATTCGACCGTCTCGGTCGCCTCCTTGTCGCCGGTGCGGACGTCGGCGATGTGGTCGTAGAGGTCCTCGACCGCGTGCGCCAGTGCCTTGTAGTCCTCGGGCATTCCGGTCATGCCCAGACTGTAGTGACCGGCCCCCGATGGCCCCGGACCAGGCCCAACCGCGTCAGTCGCCCAGGCGACCGGCGGCCTTCATGCGATCGGCGAACAGCGCCAGCCGTTCCATCGGCTGGACCGCCGCCACCCGGACGAAGTTCGCCCCTTCGGGCCCGTAGAACTCACCGGGGCTGACAAGGATCCCGCCGGTCCTCGCCAGCTCCTCGGTCAACGCCCACCCGTCTCCCAGCCGCTCGGGGGATGCCACCCAGAGGTAGAAGCCGCCGTCGGGGAGATGGGCCGGGCACCCGGCGGAGGAGAGCACCTCGGCGAGGAACTCCAGCCGCTCGAGGTACCGGGCCCGCTGCGCGTCCACGTGCCCGTCGTCACCGAGGGCCGCCGCGGCGGCGGCCTGGACCGGGCCCGGGACCATGAGCCCGGCATGGCGGCGCAGGTCGGTCAGGTAGGTGACAAGCGCCGGGTCGCCCGCATAGAACCCGGCTCGGACCCCGGCCAGGTTGGATCGCTTGGACAGAGAATGGATCGCCAGCACGCCGTCGAGGCCGTGCTCGAGGATCGAACGGGGGCGGCTCGCCCACGTGTACTCGCCGTAGCACTCGTCGGAGAGCACCGGGACCCTGCGCGCCCTCCCCCAGGCCGCCGCCTCTTCGAGGTCGCTCAGGCCGCCGGTCGGGTTCGACGGCGTGTTGACCCAGAGGAACAGGGCCCGCTCGGCGTCGGCCGGGTCCACCCGGTCGAGGGCGAGACCGGAACCGTCGGCGGTGGCCGGCGGCACCGGGACGGCGCGGCACCCAGCGAGGAGCGCGCCCATCGCGTAGGTCGGGTACGACACCGCCGGGTACAGCACGACGTCGTGATCGGGGTCGCGCAGATGCAGGTACTGGGAGACCGAGGCGACGAACTCCTTCGTTCCGACGCACGCGCTGACCGCGTCGGGCCCGACGGCCACGCCGAAGCGCCGCTCGATCCAACCGCTGGCGGCGTTGCGGAGCATCAGGCTGCCGGCCGACTCGGGGTAGCCCCGCTCGGTGCCCGAGGTGGCCATGGCCTCCAGCACGAAGCCGGCGGGAGGATCGCACGGCGTGCCGACCGAGCAGTCGACCATCCCGCCGTCGTGGGACTGGGCGAGCTTCTCGAGATCGCGCAGCCGGTGGTACGGATAGGGCGGCGGCTCGAAGCCCTTGGTCGGCGTCACGACGCCGCGACGAACTCGGAGAACCGGGCCCGGCCGGCGTCGTCGAGCAGGACCGTGAGCGTCGCCGCCTCCTCGCCCTGCTCGGAGTCGACCACCTCACCCTCGCGATGGACGGCCGCCAACACGTCGCCACGGGCATAGGGGATCACGAGGCGCACCACCCGGTCGCTCATCCGCACCCGGTCGGCCACGGCGCGCAGAAAGCCGTCGATCCCCTCCCCGGTCAGGGCCGAGATGCACACGGCATCCTCGTTCTTGGCCACCAGGCGGGCCGCTTCGGGCGCGCGGTCGGCCTTGTTTATGACCAGGAGCTCGGGGATGTCGGCCGCGCCGATGTCGCTCAGCACGGTGCGCACCGCGGTCATCTGGCCGTCGGGGTCGCGCACCGAGCCGTCGACGATGTGGACGACCAGGTCGGCGAGCGCGATGGATTGCAGCGTCGAGTGGAAGGCCTCGACCAACTGGTGGGGCAGCTTGCGGACGAAGCCGACCGTGTCGGTCAGGAGCACCGTCTCTCCCCCGGGGAGCGACAGCTGGCGCGTCCTCGGGTCGAGCGTCGAGAACAGCCGGTTCTCGGTGAGCACCCCGGCTCCGGTCAACCGGTTGAGCAGCGTCGACTTCCCGGCGTTGGTGTAGCCGACCAGGGCCAGCTCGCGGTTGCGGGAACGTGAGCGGGCCCGACGCTGGACGCCCCTCGTCTGGCCGAGGTGGGTCAGGTCGGTCTCCAACCGCTGCATGCGGCGGACCAGGCGCCGCCGGTCGACCTCGAGCTGGGTCTCCCCGGGGCCTCGGGTGCCGATCCCTCCGGCCTGCTGGCTGAGCGCGTGGCCCTTCCCGCGCAGCCGGGGCAACCGGTATCGCAGAAGCGCCAGCTCCACCTGGGCCTTTCCCTCGGGAGTGCGGGCGTTCTGGGCGAAGATGTCGAGGATCACGGCCGTGCGGTCGATGGCGGTGCGCCCGAGGATCGCCTGGAGGTTGCGCTGCTGGGCCGGCGTCAGCTCCTCGTCGAAGACCACCGTGTCGACGTCGAGGGTCTGGCTGAGCTCGGCGAGCTCGGCCGCCTTGCCGCGCCCGACGAACGTCGCCGGGTCCGGGCGGTCCCGGCGCTGCACGACCCGGGCCACCACGTCGGCACCGGCGGTGTCGACCAGGAGCGCGAGCTCGTCCAGTCCGGCCTCGACGTCGTCGGGGTCGGTGCCGGGCAGGGCCACCCCGACGAGGACGATGCGCTCGCGGAACGACCGCTCGATCAGGCTGCCGGGGAACTGCTCGCTCATGTGAGCACGTTGCGGTCGACCACCACGTCGGCCACCCGCCGCACCGGACCGCCCAGGAGGACCGGGTCACCGTCCTTCTCACCGAGCGACACCTCGAGCGTGCCGCCCGGGTTGCGGACATGCACGTTCGCACCGACGAGGCCCCATGCGCGCGCGACCGCCGCGGCGGCGCAGCTGCCGCTCCCGCACGCCCAGGTCTCGCCGACCCCGCGCTCCCACACCCGCATGGTGATCTCGTCGGGACCCGGACCGGCGGCGACGAATTCGACGTTGATCCCCTCGGGGTAATCGGCGGCCAGCTCGGGGCCGAGGACCGGCAGATCGATCGCGGCCGGGTCTTCGCAGCGGACCACGAGGTGCGGGTTTCCCGTGTCGACGCGCTGGGCCGGCCGGCCCCCGGCGGTCGACGCCGGCCCGACCAACCGGACGGCGCCGATGTCGACGGTGGCCCGGGCCGACCCGGGGCTGTCGGACGCCTCGTAGTCGATCGTCGCCACGCCGGCGCCGGTGGCCACGGTGAAGCGGGGCGGGGTGACCACGGCACCGTCGACGGCGGCCTGGGCGAGGCATCGCAACCCGTTCCCGCTGGTCTCGGCGATCCCGCCGTCGGCGTTGTGCAGCTCCATGGACACGGTGGCGCGGCCGTCCCCGGGGCCGACCCGGATCACGCCGTCGGCACCCACCCCGCGCCGGCGGTCGCAGAGGCCGCGCACCTCGGCCGGGCTGAGCCGGATCTGGTCGGACGGGTCGAGCAGCACCAAGAAGTCGTTGCCGGCCCCCTCGTGCTTGGACAGCCGCAGCGTCCCGGTCCCGACCGATGCCATGGCCCTAGTCTCGCACCCGGGCCTCGCCGACCGTTCGCTCACCGGCCGTCGAGCGCAGCCCCGACCACCGCTGCGGGGTCCTCGTCCCCGCCCACCCACGAGATGCGCGGGTCGCGGCGGAACCAGGCCCACTGGCGCCGGGCGAACGCCCGGGTCCGCTGCACGGCCCGCTGCACGGCTTCGTCGAGCGGAGCATCGTGTTCGATGTGCTCGAGGAGCTCCCGGTAGCCGAGGGCCTGGCGGGCCGTCCGAGACAGCCCCTTCGGGCGGGCGGCCAGCGCCCGGACCTCGCTCAAGAGACCGGCGTCCATCCACCGGGTGAAACGCTCCTCGATCCGGCGGTCGACCGCTGCGGAGTCAAACGGGATCCCGACGAGGACGAACCGGGTCGTCGGATAGGCGTCCAGGCCCGGGCCGAAGGACGAGAACGGGCGTCCCGAACCGATCGTGACCTCGAGCGCCCGGACGATCCGGCGCCGGTTCCCGGGGGTGATGCGCGCGGCCGCCTTGGGGTCCAGCGCGGCCAGCCGTTCATGGAGGGAGGCGCAGCCGCCCGGCCCGTCCGCCTCGGCCTCGAGCCCCGCTGCGACCTCCGGCCACCGGCCCGGCAGGGCGAGGTCGTCGACCACCGAGCGGACATAGAGCCCGGTGCCGCCGACGAGCAGCGCCGTGCAACCGCGGCCCTCGACGTCGCCCATGGCGTCGCGGGCGGCCCGCTGGAACATCGACACGGTGAACTCCTCGTCGGGATCGGCCAGGTCGATGAGGTGATGGGGCACCTCCGCGCGCTGTTGCACCGATGGCTTGGCCGTGGCGATGTCCATCTCCCGGTAGACGCTCATCGAGTCCACCGAGAAGATCTCGACACCGGGCCGGGCCCGGGCCAGAGCGAACGCGACATCGGACTTGCCCGACGCGGTGGTGCCGACGAGCACCACCGGTCCGCGAGCAGAGTCGTGTCGGGCCGTCAGCGGATGCTGACCGGGATCCGAGCGTGGTGGCGAGGGCCCGAGACGATCTCGACCAGCTCCGCGCGCAGGTGGTGCGGAGCCGCCCCGGTGATCACGACGTCGGCCAGGGACCCCATGGCTGGCACGACCCCGTCGGGGCCGGGCCCGAAGTGGGCGAGCTTGCCCTGCCGCGTCCGTCCGGCCAGCACCGCCGGGTCCTTGCGACTCGGGCCCTCGACGAGCACCCGCTCGGTCCGCCCGACCCGTGCTTCGTACCGGGAGAGCGCCGAGCGCTCGACGACCACCCGGAGCCGCTCGAAGCGCTCCGCGATCACGGTGTCGGGCACGAAATCGGTGTCCATCAGCGCGGCCCGCGTGCCCTGGCGCGGCGAGAAGATGAACGTGTAGGCGCTGTCGTAGCGGGCCTCGGCCACGACGTCGAGGGTCTCGGCGAACTCGTCGTCGGTCTCGCCGGGGAACCCGACGATGATGTCCGTGCTCACCGCGAGATCCGGGACGGCGGCTCGTACCGCGCCGAGGCGCTCGAGATAGCGCTCGGCGGTGTAGCCGCGGCGCATCGCGGAGAGCACCCGGTTGCTGCCCGACTGCAGGGGCAGATGGAGCTGCTCGCAGACGGCCGGGGTCTCGGCCATCGCGGTCATGGTCTCGGGACGCAGGTCCTTCGGGTGCGGCGAGGTGAAGCGGACCCGGTCGATCCCGTCCACCGAGCCGACCGACCGGAGCAGATCCGCGAACAACGGGGCCCGGTGCGTGATGTCGCGACCGTACGAGTTCACGTTCTGCCCGAGCAGGGTGACCTCCACCACGCCCCGGGCCGCCAACGCCTCGACCTCGGCGACGATGTCGCCGGGCGGGCGGCTCACCTCTCCCCCGCGCACCGACGGCACGATGCAGAACGCGCACGAGTTGTCGCACCCGGTCTGGATGGTGATCCACGCCGCATACGGGAGCTCACGGAGCGGCGGGGGTGAGAGATGCGCCGGCGGCGCGTCCGGGTCCGGGGCGTCGAGCACCTCGGTGATCGGCCCCTCGATCGCGCTGCGGCGGAGCAGCTCAGGGGCCCGGGTGAGGTTGTGGGTGCCGAAGACCACGTCGACGTGCGGCGCCCGCTGCCGGATCAGCTCCCGGTCCTTTTGGGCCAGGCAACCCCCGACGGCGATCTTGAGCTCGGGTTTTTGGTCGGCCAGCTCCTTCAGCCTGCCGAGCTGGCCGTAGAGGCGGTTGTCGGCGTTCTCGCGGATGCAACAAGTGTTGAAAACGACCAGGTCGGCGGCGTCGAGGTCCTGGGTCGGCTCCATGCCGTCGGCGACCAAGAGGCCGGCCAGCCGTTCCGAGTCGTGCTCGTTCATCTGGCACCCGTAGGTGAAGATGGCGAACTTGGACGGCACCGAAAGAGTGTAGGTCCGGCCCCTAGCTGTTCTCGTCGAAGTCGAAGATGGCCTTCGAGCCCGACGGCGTGCTCGGACGCGGGTTTCGACGCACCGGGCTGCGGCCGGTCGGCCAGTCGTCGAGCGCCGGCAAACGGGCCGCTTCCCCGACAACCAGGCCGGCCCGCTCGGGGTGCAGCAGCAACACCCGACCGATCACCCCGGCCTCGGCCATGGCCAGGGTGGCCTGTTCACGGAGCGAGGGAGCGTCCTCGACCGTGGTCAGCCCGAGCAGCGTCGGGCCGGCGCCCGACCAGCACGCCATGAGCGCTCCCGCCGAAAGCAGCGCGTTCAGGAGCTTCGGGGCCTCCGGGAACAACGGGCTGCGGTAGTCCTGGTGCAGACGGTCCTCTCCGGCCTCGCGTGACAGCATCCGGTGATCGGCCAGGCCGGCCAGCAGGAGGCCGAAGCGGCCGAGGTTGAAGGTGGCGTCGGCCATCCCGACCTGGTGCGGGAGGGCCTGGCGGGCCCGGGCCGTCGACAGGGGCCGGTCGGGCACGATGGCGACCACCGCAAGGAGTGGGTCGAGCGGCATCTCGGCGACCCGCACCGCGCCCCTGACCTTGGTCGCCACGACCAGCCCGCCGACGAAGCTCGCCGCCGCGTTCTCGGGATGCCCGTCCTCTTGCGCGGCGATCGCGAGGGGGTCCTTGGCCCCGGCCGCAGCCGCCGCGGCGACGGCCAGCGCCGCCGACGATCCGAGTCCGCGACCGACCGGGACCTGCGAACGCACGGTGATGGCAAGCCGGTCGTGACCTACGACATCCATGGCGACGCGCGCCGCGAGGTGGCCGGCGTCGTCGGACATGCCGGCGCCCTCGCCCTCGCTCGTGACGATCAGGCGAGGGGCCGGTTCAACCTCGACCTCGACATAGCGATCAAGCGCCATGGCGACGGTGTCGAAGCCGGGACCGAGATTGGCCGCGGAAGCCGGGGCCCTGGCAAGCACCTCGTCAGAATACGCGCTGGAGGAGCGTCAAGGACGGGAGACGCTTTCCCGTGCGAACGGTCATCTGGACCCGCTGCAGCCCGGAACTCACGCTCACGGTGCCCACCTGGTACCCGGCCGCCGTCCCAGCTGTGGGCCTGCTGGCGATATCGAGCGATTCGGCGATCCGCTGGCCCGGCCACGCCAGGAGGGACAGATCGGCGCCGGCCACGACGGGGACCGAATGGCCCCCGGCCGTTGCCACCGCCAGCGGTGTCCCCTCCGGTGCGACGTCGACAGCACGGACACTTGACATCGCCGGGCGGGCCACGGACAAAGCGTCCAGACCCGCCGTGGTGATCGGGTCCTCGCCGACGTGCTCGCCCACGACAACTGCGAGAACCTCGAGCGGGATCCCGTCAATGCTCTGGAGGAGGCCCAACACGTCGCACCCTCCCGCGGCCGAGGTGAACCCCGACTTCACGCCGACCACGCCGTCGGTGCCGAGCAACGGGGTGTAGGTGCCGTTCGTGCCACCGACGGGGAGCGTGACACTCGTCATTTCGACGATCTGATCGAACACCGGGTCTTCGACGTCGGCGGTCGCGACCTTGATCTGGTCGGCCGCCGTCGAGGTCGACTGCGCCGAGAACCCGCTCGCGTCGGCGTAGCTGGTCTGGGTCATGCCGAGCGCAGCCGCTGCCGCGTTCATCTTCGTCACGAATCCCGAGATGCTGCCGCCGTCCCAGATCGCAAGAAGGTCGGCGATGTTGTTCGCCGAGTGCACGAGCATGCCCTCGAGCATCTGGTGTTCGCTCAGGACCTCTCCGACCTGCACCTCGATGTTCGCCTGGTCGCTTCCGACGGCCTCTTGCCAGAGTTCGACGCCGAGCGGCGTGATCGTGATGGAAGGACCCTCCTCGCCGATCTGCAGCGGATGGTCGGTCAGCACGACGTACGCGGTCATGAGCTTCGTGACGCTCGCGATCGGGGCTGGGACCTCCGGCCCTGACTGGGCATCGATGCCTAACGCGGGGATCGCGAGTGCCGATTGCACCCCGGCCGGCCACGGCAGCACTGGCGGGACCCCCGAAACGAGTTGCGACGACTGCATCGTCGAGCGGACCACCGCGATCGGCGGCGGGTCTTGCAGCCTCCTCGAAACGATGATCGCCGGCGCCAGGAGCACTGCGACGACGATTCCGAGCGTGATGAGCATCACCCGTCGCCGATGAGCCTTCCGAAGCTTCGCTCGCTCGCGGCGTCGAGCGCGGCGACCGTTCTCGGCAGGTTCTTGAGGCGACTCGGCGGTCAATGCCGCAGGCGTGACCGGCGTCACCGGTGTCACCGGCGCCTCCGGAGCCGGGCCTGGGGGGGTGGGGGCGACGAGCACCGCCGATCCCGCCGATGCCGGTACCTCGGCAAACCCCGGCGGCAGAACCGGCGCTTGGAGCCGGGCGAGGCTTGAAGCCGGGTCAGGCTCCCCGGGCGCCGGTGTGGCGGTGGGGATCTGTGGCGGGCTGTTTGCGGGCGCTTGCGTGAGCGGAATGGCGGGCGCGGCCGGAGAGGCCGGAGGGATTGGAGCGGCCGGAGCGACCGGAGGGGTGGGCGGGGTTGGGTTCGGGGCAACGACAGGCACGGCCAGGGTTGCCGGCTCCGGCATGGCGGGGCGCGCTCCGCTGGCCTCGGAAGGCGCATCGGCGGCGGGACGAATCACCGACACATGGATCGGCTGAGGAGGCGGGGGAGGCGGCGGAATCTGCGGATCCGTCGACTTCGACGCCCCCCGTCGAAATCTCACGACATTTGCCTACTACGCCGAACGGTTGTCGAGTTCCCCGGGGGTCATGAGGACTGCCCTGGCCTTCGAGCCCTCGGACGGACCGACGACACCTTGACGCTCGAGGAGATCCATCAGACGCCCTGCCCGAGCAAATCCAACCCGCAGCTTGCGCTGGAGCATCGACGTCGACCCGAGCTGGCTGCGAACGACCAGCTCGAGTGCGACCTGGAGGAGCTCATCGTCATCGCCGTCGGGGCCGCCCCTGGTCGATGGGCGCTCCTCGACCTCGGCGATGCTGACGATCGGCTCGCTGGCTCCCCCTTGGCGGCGCCAGTGGGCAACGGCCTCGCGGACCTCCTCCTCGGAGACCCACGGTGCCTGGAGCCGGCGCGACACGTTCGAAGAAGCGGTGAGAAGAAGCATGTCGCCCTTCCCGATCAGCCGTTCTGCACCGGGCTGGTCGAGGATCACCCGGCTGTCGGCGAGCGAGGACACCGCGAAGGCCATGCGACTCGGGACGTTGGCCTTGATGATGCCCGTGATGACGTCGACCGACGGCCGTTGGGTGGCCAGCACCAGGTGGATACCGACCGCCCGTGCCATCTGGGCGATGCGGACGACCGACTCCTCGACGTCCCGGGCCGCCACCATCATCAGGTCATTGAGCTCGTCGACGACGACCACGATGAACGGCAGCCGCTCGGGCGTACCGGCCTCGTCCTCGTCGCTCTCTTCTTCTTCGTACTCCTCTTCCTCTTCCTCGGACTCGGCGCGGTTCCCGCGGGCCCGTTCGGCCACTTCGACGAGCCGACGCTTGAGGTCAGCCGCCGAGCCCGGTCGGGGGCCGATGGCACCGGCGTCGAACGCGTCGTTGTAGCCGGCTATGTCCCGCATGCCGTACTCGGCGAGGAGGTTGTACCGGTTCTCCATCTCCTTGACCGCCCACGCGAGGGCGTTCGCAGCCTTCTTCGGATCGACCACGACGGGGGTCAAGAGGTGCGGCAGGCCGTTGTAGTGCCCGAGCTCGACCCTCTTCGGGTCGACCAGGATCATGCGGACCTGGTCCGGGGTGGAACGGAACAGGATCGAGGTGATGAGCGAGTTGATGCACGACGACTTGCCGGCGCCGGTGGCACCCGAGATGAGCACGTGCGGCATGTCGGCCAGGTTGACCATGACGGCGCGGCCCGAGATGTCACGACCGAGCGCCACATCGAGCGGGTGGCGGGCGTTGCGGGCCTCGTCGGAGGCCAGGATGTCGCCCAGCGCGACGAGTTGGCGCTGGTGGTTCGGCACCTCGACCCCGATGGCCGACTTGCCGGGGATCGGGGCCAGGATGCGGACGTCGGGTGACGCCATGGCATAGGCGATGTCCCGGTGGAGGCTTGTGACCCGGGCCACCTTCACCCCGGCGCCGAGCTCGAGCTCGAAACGTGTGACCGTCGGCCCGACGGTCCGGTCGACCAGGCGGGTCAGGACCCCGTGGGCGGCCAGGGCTGCCACCAGGGCTTCGCCGGCCACATCCAGCTGCCGCTCGTCGAGCCGGTGCTCACGGGTGCGGTGCAGCAGGCTTAGCGGGGGCAGCCGCCAGTCGCCCGACACCGAGCTGACCACCGGCTCCTCGGCCTTCACCCTGCGCCGCGAGACCCGGGGCTCGGGCTCTGCGTAGAGCTCTTCCTCTTCGTACTCTTCTTCTTCGTCCTGGATGGGCGGCGCGACCGCTCGAGCGGGTTGGGCGGGCACGAGAGAAAGCGGCGCGGCCTTGGCCGGGCGGGTTCCGACCGAGCGCGCCGTCCGCCCGACGAACGCCCCGGCGGAGCCGACGGCGGCGAAGAACGTGCTCAACGACACCCCGGTTGACAACACCACCGCCACGACGAAGGCGGCGAGGAAGATGACCGTCGCTCCGGCGGTGCCGGCCCCCCGCTGCAGCGCGTGGCCGAACACCGCGCCGATGTAGCCCCCCGCCCCGCGCAGCGCCGGCAGCGGACCCGTCGCCTGGGGAGACCCCCCGGCCAGGTCGGCCAGGCCGCACGTCGAGAGGAGGCCGAGCGTCACGGCAAGGCCCGCCCTGAGTGGGTCGGCGTGGCGGCGTCCGACAATGACGGCGACCGCCGCGGCCACGCCGACCGGCGGGACCAGGTACCTGATCCAGCCGATGACTGCACCGAGGCCCCGGTTGACCGCGGCACCGAACGCCCCGGCGGCATCGCCGTAGAGCGCCAGTGCGAGAAGCACACCAACGGTGGCGAGCCCGATCGCCCAGAGGTCGGCCGAGTGGTCGGCAAAGAAGGTCGCGTCCCAGACGGACTCGGCCGAGCGCGATCGCTTGGCCGGAGTCCGGCCGCGCCCGGTACCGCTCCGAGAGGATTTCGATCGGGACGCGCCGCGTCGGGCGGCCGTGGAGCGCTTGGTCGTCACGGTTAGTGCACGCTACCGCCGGGCCTCGCCGGACCGAGGGATCCTGACAGCCCTTCCCACCTGGCCTGACGCGACTTTCCCCAGCGGTTTCGGGGTCCGTGGTCGCACGAACACATGTTCGCTACAGTACCGCTATGACCCCACAAGGATCCTCGGACCGCCTGCGCTGGCCACTCGCCGCCGACGACCAGGCCGGAGCGCTCTTCCCCGACAAGCGGCAAGCCGACCGCCATGTCGGGACCGGCGAGTACCGAGGTCTCGAGTTTCTCCATGTCAACGCACGCAAGATCATCAACTCGGTGCCAGGCGGAAGCCTGCCGTTCAAATACACGATCAACGCGTACCGGGGTTGCTCACACGCCTGCACCTATTGCTTCGCTCGCCCGACCCACGATTACCTCGGGCTCGGGATCGGGGCCGATTTCGAGCAAAAGATCGTGGTCAAGATCAACGCGGTCGAACGACTACGCGCCGAGCTGGCCTCTGCCAAGTGGCTGGGCGAGCACATCGCCATGGGGACCAACACCGACCCGTACCAGGCTGCTGAGGGCAAGTACCACCTGACCCAGGGGATCATCCGGGCACTCACCGACGCCGCCAACCCGTTCAGCATCCTCACGAAGTCGACGCTGGTCCTGCGTGATCTCCCGCTTCTCGTTGCGGCGGCCGCACGGACCGAGGTCAGACTGGACCTGTCCGTCGGCACGCTCGATCGAGACGTGTGGAAGCTGACCGAACCGGGCACTCCCCCACCCGAGCGCCGGCTCGATGCGGTGCGTCGACTGAACGATGCCGGCATATCCTGCGGTGTCCTCGTGGCACCGGTGCTCCCAGGGCTGTCGGACCGCGACGACCAGATTCGCGCTGTCGTCGAGGCAAGCTTCAACGCCGGGGCGACGTCGGTGGCCGCCTCCCCGTTGCACCTTCGGCCGGGAGTGAAGGAGCACTATTTCGGGTGGTTGGCCGAGGTTCGGCCGGATCTCCTCCCCCGACACGAACGCCTCTTCGCCGGCGGGGCGTACCAACCCCAAGAAGAGCGGTCCCGCATTTCCAGGATCGCTACCGATGTTGCCAAGGACCATTGCGAGGGGACCACACTCAAACCCGGAGAGCGGCAATGGACGTACCTGGGGGAGTTCGATCATCTCGCCAAGCGACACGAATCGACCGAGGACGCCCCCGTTTACGAACAGAACGGGCGGATCCCGGTGCAACTCCGGATGGTGCGTCAGGATGGGCTGTAACAGCGGAACGCTATGTTTTCGACCAGCGAAAGCCGTCGGTCCCTCGGTCTGAGGGAGCGTGAAACTGCTCGATGGAGCTGCCGACGTAAAGCCGAATGTACGCGGAGGGTTGAAACTGACCCATGACCCAACTCCGGCTCATGCACTGAACCGGACGCGGTCGCAGCCCCCGGTCGATGGTCCTACCTGCTGTCTCGCGTGGGGGATCGATACCTCGGGGTGCGTTCACGGGACATACTGTTTTTGTCGGGTTGGGTCGCGGCGTCAAGACGCCGGGGAGGTGACAGTTGACCGACACCCTCGAAGTACGAACGGATCAGGTCGGCGAGGAGTTGGCCGGTTTGATCCGTCGGCTCAACCGAGCCGACGGCGTGCCGTTCGTCTATGAAGCCCTCGAGGTCGTCGCCAAGCTGTACCGCCTCGACGATGCGATCATCCGCCTCGAGAGCTCGATCGGCGGGGGTTTCTACCGGTTGCACCGGGCGCCAGTCGACCAGGAGCTCGCCCAGAAGGTGGCGGCAGGCCCGCGCGTCCTTCATGCAGAGCCCGACGTCGTGCCGTCCCACGTCGCAGAGACCATCCTCGACCTGTGTGTGCTGGCACTGCGGCTGTGTATCAGCCGGCACTCGAGGCATCTCGACCGACAGACAGGGCTCTTGACTGAGCACTCCTTCGACGGGCTCCTCGAGGCATCGTGCGCGCGGGCGGCCCGGCACGGGTGGCTCCATACCCTCGTCGTGTTGGACCTGGCGAGTTCCGAGGGTGAGCCCACCGTGGACGACATTCGCCGATTCGGTCGGGCACTCCGGCGGTCCCTTCGCCGGGGCGATGTGGCCTCGCGCATCGAGGAGCGGCGGTTTGCCGCCCTGCTCACCAATGCCGACCTCGATGCGGTCAGCCCGTTCCTGGCCCGGGTGTACCGACAGCTCGGAAGCGACCGAGCCACGGTCCGGTTGAGCCTCGGGGCTGCGACCACGCCCCACGAGACAGTCGACCCGGTCGAGCTGCGCCGGATCGCGGTGGGCAGGATCCAGCCGGGAGCACCCGACCACGGCGGGGATGGAACCGACCTCAGCGCCTCTTTGTGGGAGTACCTAGAGCTCGAGCTGCGCTTGCTGCCGCCAGTCGTACACGTGGCCCGCGTCGGTCGCGAGAGCGACCGGGAGACGATCAGCATCCTCACCACCGACCTCTCCACCAGCGTCGAACAAGCCGCCCGGCGCATTGTGGAAGCCCACGGACTGGACGTGGACTTCGAGTTCGAGGCGTTGCACGCACCGAGCGATCCCGACCCGGTACCGAACGATCCCGACCCGGTACCGAACGATCCCGACCCGGTACCGAACGATCCCGACCCGGTACCGAGCCAGCCCGACCCGGTGGTCACCGTCGAGCGGCGCCAGCACGTTTCAACCACCTCCGCACCGGCTCGGCAGCGGATCGTCTACACCTCGGCAGTGGCCACCGGCGGGCCGGGCGAATATGAGGTTCAGCTCGCCCGCGGTGACCGGTCCGGCGCGGGTCGATCGAGCGCCGGGGAGGTTCGGGGAAGCGCCGAGGCCACCCTTCAGGCCGTCATCGCACTGGGAATCGACGTGCGGGTCACCCTCGACTCCGTCTCCACGGCCAAGGGCTCGCCGAGCCCGTCCCCGGTCCGGGTCGTCGTGTCAGAGATCGAGGGCGGTCGGCACTTTGTCGGCATCGCACGGGGAGGGACCGACGGTGAGGCGGCGAGCCGGGCGACGCTCGGGGCGCTGGACGGATTGCTCGACGGGATCCTCGGAGCGCAGCCTCGATAGTCATTTCAGCCGTACATCGCATCCGGTCAACGGCGAGGACGCGATGATCTTTGGGGGCTCGTGCCCCGTGTGACCAATCGAACCCAGGGAACGTGGATGGTTAGCCAAGGCCAGCTGTACGACTTCGGAGCGACGTTCTTCGACGACACGACCGGCCTGTGGTTCGGCGTCCACCACCCCCACGAACGGCCCGACCTGTGGCGCGCCTACCTCGAGGGCGGCGAACGCCAATACAAGAAGTACAAGCTGGCCAAGGTCTTCGGCCGCGAGTCGCTCGAGGATGGTGCGGCGGTCTCCATGTTCTTCGTGGGCATGGATGCCCGCGGGGAGATGGTGGCGGGGTTCCGGTGCCACGGGCCCCTCGAGCGACCCGAACAGTGCGCCGCCCTGGCCGAGATGGCCCACACCTCCGAGGCCGAACGCCTGGCCGAGACCGTCACCTCGTTCCTCCCCTACGGCCTCATCGAGACGAAGGGCGCGTGGAGCTCGGTGCACGGGGGCCACCTCTCGTTCAAGGCGATCTTCCGGTGCGGGATGCACGCACTCGACTGGTTCGGATCCGAGTACTGCGTCGGCACGATGTCGGATCGCTTCGCCGCCGACGTGGTCGGCTCCGGCGGCATCATCTTCGGCAACGAGCCGGCTCCGTTCCCGAACCACGACTACAACACGCTGCTCGCGGTCTGGCGGCGCTCCCGCATCATCGACTCCGCCACCGCGGAGGAGATGCAGCAGCTACGACGCGAGCGCCGGGGGCTGGCCGCAACGACCGCCGCCCCCGAGATCGACGGCCCCCCGGTCACCAGCTGGCGCCCCATCATCCTCGACACCCGAAAGCGGTCCGACCGGGCGATCATCGAGCAGCTGAAGCGCCGCCCGACCACGGTGCTCGACCACGTGGCGGTCCAGCGATCCGAGCTGGCCAAGCTCGTCCCCCCGGTCGACGACGAGCTCCTGCGCGAACAACCCCGCTCCGCCTACTACCCATGGCGCAAGACGCTGGTCCGGATGGTCGGGCCGCGCGGCTATCGGACGCTGCGGGTCGACCGGAACCGGCTGAAGGTCACCCCGGCCGAGCAGACCCGCCTCGGCCGGTTGCGGGTCGGGATCATCGGGCTGAGTGTCGGCCACGCCATCGCCCACGCCCTGGCCATGGAGGGCCTGTGCGGCGAGCTGCGGCTCGCCGACTTCGACACCCTCGAGACGACCAACCTCAACCGCCTCCCGGGCACGGTGTTCGACATCTCCCAGAACAAGGCCGTGCTGGCGGCCCAGCGCATCGCCGAGATCGATCCCTACCTGGGCGTATCGGTCTTCCCCGCCGGGTTCACAACCGAGAACGCCGATCGATTCATGGCCGGGCTCGATCTCGTCATCGAGGAGTGCGACTCGCTCGACATCAAGATCCTCGTACGCGAGATCGCCCGCCAGCGCCGGGTGCCCGTGATCATGGCGACCAGCGACCGCGGGCTGTTCGACGTCGAGCGCTTCGATCTCGAGCCGGACCGGCAGCTGTTCCACGGCCTGCTCGGGGACATCAGCCTGCACGATCTGGCCGGGCTGTCGATCAAGGACAAGATCCCGTTCCTCTTGAAGGTCCTCGATGCGAGCGAGATCTCGACCCGTGGCGCGGCCTCGATGGTCGAGATCGGCAAGACGGTGTCGACGTGGCCGCAGCTGAGCAGTGACGTGATCCTCGGCGCCGCGACCGCGGCCGCCGTCGTGCGCAGGATCGGCACCGGGGAGTCGCTGCCTTCGGGGCGTCTTCGGATCGACATCGATGAGTACATCGCATCGGCCACCGATCCGATGCCGGCTGCCGAACCGATCGGCGATGCCGGCGTGCCCCAGGCGTCGCCGCAGCCGGCCGACTCGGTCACCAAGCTCGCGTTCGCGGCGGGCCTCGCCCCGTCGGGCGGGAACATGCAGCCGTGGCGGTTCGAGGGCTCCGACGACCGGCTCGACATCTTCTTGGTGCCCGAGCGCACCGACATGATGGACGTGTCGTTCCGCGGCAGCTACCTCGCCATCGGCGCGGCCCTCTTCAACGCGCGCTGCCGCGCCGCCGCCGACGGGTTGCTCGGACAAGCGGAGCTCTTCCCGTTCGGTGACCGCGGCCCGGTCGCGAGCCTTGGCCTGCACGAGGGCAGCGACGACCGGTTGGCCGAGCTGGCCTGCCACATCGAGTCGCGCTGCTCGAACCGCCGGGCCGGGGACGCCAGCCCGATCGCGAGCGCCGACGCCGACACGTTGGCCGGCGCCGCAGCGGCCGAGGGTGGGCGCCTACACCTGGTCACCGACCGGGCCCGGATCGAGGCCTGCGCGGAGCTGCTCGGCTCGGCTGACCAACTCCGCTTCCTCACCCCGGACCTCTACCGCGAGATGATGCACGAGCTCCGCTGGCCCGGGCACGACTCCTTGGAGTTCGGCCTGGACGTCCGGACCCTCGAGCTCGACCCCGCCGATCTGGCGACCTTCGCCATCCTGCGCCGGCCCGAGGTCATCGAGCAGCTGGCCAGCTGGGAGCTCGGCCACGCGCTCGGGGACGCGACCCGCAACGGGGTGGCGTCGGCCTCGGCCCTGGCGGTCGTGACCGTGCCCGATTCGACGCCCGCCGCGTACGTCTCGGGCGGCCAGGCCGTCGAGCGGGTGTGGCTCGCGGCGACCGGCCTGGGCCTGGCCATCCAGCCGGTCTCGCCCGCGTTCATCTTCGCCCTCGACGACGGGGACCGGGCCGGGCTGGTCGGTGAGGCCAGGTCCGCGGAGCTGGCCGATCTCGACGCCCGGTTCAGGGCCACGGTCGGGCTCGGCGACGACGAGTGCCTGTGCATCGCGGCCAGGCTCTTCCGGGCGCCCCCACCGAGTTTCCGGAGCATCCGGTTCCCGCTCGGGGACCTCTTCTCGAAGCACCTCTTCCAGCCCCGCTAGTCAACGTCGCTCCGGCCCAGGTCACACGCCTGCTACTGGCCAGTATCGGGCTTAGTTACCGCGCGGTCATCATCCCCATCTGAAGAATTGACCCCCCTTAGACTTTGCACGGCAATCGGAGTTCAGCCAATGGGCAAGCACTGGCGGCAGGCGTGAAGAAGATTTCGAGCGCAGCGATGTCTGAGAACGGCACCCCCGTGGAGGTCGTCGACCCCCAGTTCGTCATTGACGGGCTGGCGCAGCTCCTCGACGACGCCTGGATGGTCGCCCTCATCCCGCTCAGCGCGGACGCGTCCGTCGGCCGCATCCCGACCGAGTGGCTCTCGACCAGCGCGCCCCAACAGATCACGGCCGACGTGGTCAAGCTGGTCACCGAGCGGCTGACCTCCAAGGGGGCACTCGGGTTCGTCGAGAGTCGTCACAGCGCCGGCTGGTCGGTCTGGGCCGAACCGGTCCGCACCGGCCCGGGGCCCGTCCTCGGTGCCCTCGCGGTGGCCCGCCCGGCCAGCGCGAGCTGGGTGGACCGGGAGACGGCGGTCATCCGCGTCTTCGCATCGATGTGCGGCGCCACCTGGGCCCAGTCCTCGGCCGAGTACCAACGGAGCCTCGAAGAGCTCGTGGTCCTGATCGCCCGTCGCCTCATGCAGACGACGTCAGAGTCGTTCCAAGAGACCATGGACTGGACGCTCGGCACCGTTGCCGAGTTCCTGGACGCCGACGTCGCCTTCCTCCGCCGCAACGACCACATGGCCGGCCTCAGCCTGCTGGTGGCCGAATACCCCAAACGCGAGGTCATCCCCGACCCGGATCCGCTGGCGGCGTTCCCGTTCGACTCGGACCCGATGTTCGCCCAGGCCAAGGACCTGAAGGAGCCGTTCATCATCCGGGAGTCCGACGCCAACGAGGACTACAACGGGCGGGTCAAGGACGGCAGCGCGGTCGGCGAATTCTCGGGCGCGGTCGTCCCCCTCGTCAACGGTGACGTCACCGACGGCAGCTTCGGGTTCCTGCACTTCCGGGCGGTCGAGTGGACGACACCGGAGGTCAACGCACTGCAGGCCGTCGCCTCCATGCTCGTGCAGGTGAACGCTCGGCTGGAAGCCGAGACCCGGCTCAGCTTCATGGCGTTGCACGACGACCTGACCGGGCTGCCCAACCGGCGCGCGCTGATCGAGGAGCTCGAACGCCGCCTCGGATCGGGCCGCAACACCACCGCGCTCTTGTTCTTGGACCTCGACCGGTTCAAGTACATGAACGACTACCTCGGCCACCTGGCCGGCGACCGCGTCCTGCTCACGATCGCGGATCGGATCCGCATGTCGGTGCGGCCGGGCGACTTCACCGCCCGCCTCGGTGGGGACGAGTTCCTGGTCGTCATGAACGGCACCGGCGGCGAGCTCGGGTCGATGGCCACCGCCAACCGTCTGCTGTCACTCGTCTCGAAGCCGCTCGAGGTCAGCTCCCAGCACGTCTCGCACACCGCCAGCGTCGGCATTGCCATCGCGCACCCCGGTGAGATGAGCGCGATGCAGCTGCTCGGCAATGCCGACGTCGCGCTGTTCGCCGCCAAGACCCAGGGCCGCAACCGGGCCGTGATGTTCGACGACGTGCTCCGGCTCGAGATCGACGAGCGCTCCGACACCGAGATGATGCTGCGGGACGCGCTCGCCCACGGTGGCCTGCGCCTCTACTACCAGCCCGAGATCGACATGACCACGGGCAAGATCCTGGGCGTCGAGGCGCTGGTGCGCTGCGAGCATCCCGAGCGGGGCATCATCCCGGCCGGCAAGTTCATCGCGGTGGCCGAGGAGACCGGCCTCGTGGTCGATCTCGGCCGGTGGGTGCTCGAGGAGGCGACCCGTCAGATGCAGGTGTGGCGGGACCGCTACCCCGGCCTCGACCTGCTCATGCGGGTCAACATGTCGCCGGCCCAGCTCTCCTCACCCGGGATCACCGAGCACATCAGCCGATGCCTGCGCCAGGCCAACCTGCTCGGCTCGGCGCTCTGCTTGGAGATCACCGAGCACGTCGTCATGCAGGACATCGAACGGGCCATCGTGATCCTCGAGGAGTTCCGGACCCTCGGCGTCCGCCTGGCCATGGACGACTTCGGGACCGGGTTCAGCTCGATGGCCCAGCTGAAGCGGATCCCCATCGACACACTGAAGATCGATATGAGCTTCGTGATCGGGCTGGCCCAGGAGCCGGCCGACCAGGCCATCGTCGAGGCGATCGTGCACCTGGGCGAGGCCTTCGGGCTCGACCTCGTCGCCGAGGGCGTCGAGAACCACGAGGACATGGCCGAGCTCATCCGCCTCGGTTGCCACCGGGCCCAGGGCTTCCTGCTGGCCAAGCCCATGCCGGCCGCCGAGCTCGACCCGCTGCTCTGGCGGGGCAGCATCGACCTCGCCCGGGTCTGACCCGCAGCACCCCGGCCCCTCGGGGGCTCAGACCGCCATCACCACCGGGATGATCATGGGGCGTCGACGCGTCCGCTCGCTGACCAGGGCACCGAGCGAGCGTCGGACGGCCCGCCCCAGCAGCTCCACGTCCCGGGCACCGTCGGCCAGCGACTTGGCCAGGGCCTCGGTGACGACGGTAACCGACTCCTCGAGCAAGTTCTCGGCCTCCGGGGCGTGCACCCAGCCCCGGGTGATCACCTGGGGCGTGCCGATCACCTGGGCCGAATGGAGGTCGACGTTGGCCACCACCATGACCACGCCCTCGTCGGCCAGCATCCGGCGATCCCGCAGCACCCCGTGACTGACGTCACCGACCGTGCCATCGACGTAGAGGTAGCCGGCCGGGACGTTGCCGTCGCGGGCCAGGCCGTTCGTGTCCAGCTTCACGACGTCGCCGTCCTCGCACAGCACCACCTGGTTCGCCGGCACGCCCATCGACACGGCCAGTTGCGCGTGGTGGACCATGTGCCGGTACTCGCCGTGCACCGGCACGAATGCATCGGGCCGGGTGACAGCGAGCAGGGTGCGGAGCTCGCCCTGCCGGGCGTGCCCGCTCACGTGCACCGACGCCTTGCCCGAGTGGATTACCTCGGCACCCCGCCGGTGCAGCTGGTCGATGACCCGGCCGACCGACCACTCGTTGCCCGGGATGGGGTGGGCGCTGATCATGACCACGTCGTCGGGCTCGATCTGGACCCGCCGGTTCTCACCGACCGCCATGAGGGAGAGCGCCGACATGGGCTCGCCCTGGGAGCCGGTCGAGATCACGCAGATCCGGCCGGCCGGCAGCTTGCCGATGTCGTCGACGTCGACCACGACGTCGTCGGCGATCGTGAGCAGGCCGAGCGAACGCGACAGCTCCACGTTGTTGAGCATCGAGCGGCCGAGGAAGGCCACCCGGCGGCCGTTGGCCGCGGCAGCGTCGGCGATCTGCTGCACGCGGTGTATGTGGCTCGCGAAGCACGCCACGATCACCCGGCGGCCGGCCCGCGCCGCGAACAGTTGGCGGAGGGTCTCCCCGACCGTCGACTCCGACGGGGTGAATCCGGGCTCCTCGGCGTTGGTGGAGTCGGCCAGCAGGAGCCGGATGCCGGGGTCCTCGGCGAGCGCGCCCATCCGGGCCAGGTCGGTCCGGCGCCCGTCGACCGGCTCGAGGTCGAGCTTGAAGTCCCCCGAGTGCAGCACGATCCCCTGGGGGGTGTGGAAGGCCAGCGCGAACGCGTGGGGCACCGAGTGGGTGACCGGGATGAACTCCACGTCGCAGGGCCCGATCCGCCGGCGCTCGCCGTCGCGGACCGCGATCAGTTGGGTCTTCTCCAACAACCCGGCCTCGCGTATCCGGTTGCTAGCCAGCCCGACGGTGAGCTCGGAGCCGTAGATGGGTGCAGAGAGGTCCCGGAGCAAGAACGCGAGCCCGCCCGTGTGATCCTCGTGGCCGTGGGTCAGCACGATGCCTTCGACGCGTGCCGCGTTCTCCCTCAGGTAGGAGAAGTCCGGCAGGACCAGGTCGACGCCGGGCATGTCGGGGTCCGGGAACATGATCCCGCAGTCGAGGACGAGAATCCGCCCGTCGATCTCGATGCAGGCGCAGTTCCTCCCGATCTCGCCCAAGCCGCCGAGGAACACGATCCGGACGGCCGAACCCTGTCTCGCCTGCGGCTTCGGTCCCTTCGCCGCATCGGGCTTTGCCCGACGGGCATCGTCGGGCTTGTTCT